>DATHAO010000042.1:0-72080 GCA_035296625.1 Acidimicrobiales bacterium
GGAGGAGGCGACGTGAACGCCCTGATCGCCCAGGCGCGGGTCGAGACCACGCTGTCGCTGCGCCGGGGTGAGTCGCTGCTGCTCACGCTCGGCATCCCGGTCTCCGTGCTCGTGTTCTTCTCCCTCGTCGACGTGCTGCCCGTGGACGGCGACGCGGTCGACTTCCTCGCCCCCGGCACGCTGGCGCTCGCCACGCTCGCCACGGCATTCGCCAATCTGGCCATCGCCACAGCGTTCGAGCGCTCCTACGGCGTGCTCAAGCGCCTGGGCATCACCCCGCTCGGCCGCCCCCGCCTGCTCGCGGCCAAGGTCCTCACCGTGGTCGCCGTGCTGGCCGTTCAGGCGGCGGTCATCGCCGCGGCGGCCGCCGCCCTCGGCTGGCGACCCGCGGTCGAGCCGGTCCCGCTCGCTGCGGCGCTCGTGCTCGCGGTCGTGGCCTTCACCGGACTGGCCCTCGTCGTGGCCGGGCGCCTGCGGGCGCTCGTGGCACTGGCGGCAGCGAACGCCCTTTTCGTCGCCGCTCTCCTGCTCTCCGGCATGGTGTTCCCGCTCGACGAGCTTCCCGCCGGCCTGCGGACCGTTGTCCGTGGCCTGCCGTCCACGGCGCTGGCCGAGGCCGTGCGCGGGGCCTTGACCGAGGGCGTGGCGGTGCCGGGACGGGTGTGGCCGGTCCTCGGTGTGTGGGCGGTGGCGGGGGCCGGCCTCGCCGTGGCCCTGTTCCGATGGGAGCCGTCGGAGTGATCCGGGCTGCCCGCCACCGGTGGCGCCGGCCGCGCGGTGCCCGGGGGGTCCGCGCCCGCCGACGGGCGCGGAGAGGCGGACGGGTTCCCGACGGCCGACCTGGCAGGCTGTCCGGCGATGGCTCCCTGGACCGCCGACGACATCCCCGACCAGAGCGGCCGTACCGTGCTCGTCACGGGGGCCAGCGACGGGCTCGGCCTGCGGAGCGCCTGCGCCCTCGCCGCCAAGGGCGCCGCCGTGCTGCTGGGGTGCCGCAACCTCGAGAAGGGCGAGCGGGCCAGCGAGGCCGTGTCCGCCGTCGCCACCGGTCCGGCGCCCGCCCTCGTGCGGCTCGACCTGACCGACCTGTCGTCGGTGCGGGCTGCGGCCGACACGCTCACCTCGACGGTGCCACGCCTCGACATGCTGCTGAACAACGCCGGCGTCATGGCCGTGCCGCTCGCCCGGACGCCCGAGGGCTTCGAGGCGCAGTTCGCCACGAACCACCTGGGGCACTACGCGTTGACGGGCCTCGTGCTGCCGATCCTGCTGCGGGCGCAGGCCCCGCGGGTCGTGAGCGTGTCGTCGCTCATGCACCGCTTCGGGCGCAGCCGGTGGGGCGACCCGAACAGCCACAGATCCCGCTACCGGCGGTGGCCTGCGTACGGGCGCAGCAAGCTGGCGAATCTGCAGTTCATGTACGAGCTGGCCCGCCGGGCCGCCGCAGCGGGCACGGCGCTCACCTCGGCCGCCGCTCACCCGGGCTACTCGTCCACCCACCTGGTCGTGACGACCACCGACGCCAGCGGCACCCGCGTCGGCGGGCCGGTCATGCGGACCGCCACCCGCCTGACGGCCCAGAGCGCGGAGATGGGCGCCCTGCCCCAGCTGTACGCGGCGACCATGCCGGACGTGGCGTCGGGCGACTACTTCGGGCCCGACGGTCCCGGTGAGACCCGCGGCTTCCCGCGCCGGGTCGGGTCGTCGAAGCCGGCGCGCGACGAGGCGGCCGCCCGACGCCTGTGGGACGTGTCGGCCGAGCTCACCGGCGTCACCTACGCCTGGAACGCCGCCCGGGCCGACTCGGCCGGCTGAGGCGGCGCCCGCCGGCCCGTTCGTCCCTAGGGCGTGGGGCCCGAGGGCTCCGGGGGGGCGGGGTGGCGCTCGAACTCGCGCTCGACGTCGTCCCACGTGAGGTCGTGGACGGGACCAGCCTGATCCTGCGCCTTGTCGGTGTCGCTGAAGTGCGAGGACCACTGGAAGAACCGCACGGTGATGATGCCCCAGAGGAAGCCACCGGCAACGAGCTTCATGATGAGCCCGGCGATCTGCTGGTCGGTGGCCACGCTGATGCCGCCCATCCGCTCGGGGATGTCGTAGACCGAGTAGAGAGCTCCGTCGGCGAAGGTCATCCACGCCGCCGGCACGGTGGGGATGATCGACGTGACGAACAGGTAGAGCATCTGAGAGGGGTACGAGATGCGCAGCTCCGGCAGTGGGCCGCACACCGGGGTCCACAGCACGAAGGCGCTCGCCACGAGCGCGGTGTGGATGCCGTAGTGCAGCGGGGCGCTCTGCACCGAGCCGTTCACCACGTTCTGCCAGTGGGTGAACAGGATCAGCCCGTTGAACAGCACGGTGGCCGGGATCGGGCGGGCCAGGGCGAAGAACGCCCGCTTGGCGCGGCCGTGGCCCAGCACGAGGCGGGCCAGCCACTCGGGCGTGGCCTTGAGGAACAGGATCGGCACGCCGTAGGTCAGCAGCATGTGCTGGGTCATGTGGACCCAGAACAGGTACTCCTCGGCCACGTCGTGCATCGGCCAGTCGGACGCCACCCAGAGGAGGGCGATGCCGGCCACCAGGAACGCGAGCTGGCTGCGCCGGATGACCGGCGTGCCCGGCCCGACGGCCTTGGGCCCGATCACGCGCAGGGCGTAGACGGCAAGCGCCGTGACGCCCCCCACCAGCACCCACACCTCCGGGTGCGGCTGCCAGCGCCAGAAGTCGGTCCCCCCGGTCGCCAGCAGCACCACGTCAGCCCCCGCCCAGCCGGCCGTAGGCGGACGACCAGAACTCCATGGCCGTCAGCATGATGGCGACATAGACGGCCACCGCCAGGAGCAACCCGAACACGAACACCCGCCGGAACAGCGGATTGTCGAACCTGAGGTGCATGAAGTACGCGCACACGATGCCGAACTTGATGGTCATCATCGGGATCAGCGCGATCACGAGGAACGTCGTGCTGGCGTCCTCGAGGAAGTAGGTGCTCACCTCGGCGGCGGTGATCACGGCGAGGATCAGCGCGATCACCACGTACTGGCGGTCGCTCGGGTGCTGGTGGCCGTGCGCCTCGACGTGGTCGCGCGGCATGGTGTCGCCGGGCTCGACCGGGTCGACGGGTTCGACGGTGCGCGTGCTCATGACGTGTGCCTCGCGGTCACGGGATGAGGTAGACGACGGTGAAGATCAGGATCCAGACGATGTCCACGAAGTGCCAGTAGAGGCCGAAGATCTCGACGGTCTCGGCGTTCGCCTGCGTGAGCTTTCCCCGCAGGGCCATGATCACCAGCGACATCAGGAAGATGATGCCGATGCTCACGTGCACGCCGTGGAAGCCGGTCAGCGTGTAGAACGCCGACCCGAAGATGTTCGTGGTGTAGCCGAGGCCCTCCTTCACGAAGGTCGTGAACTCGTAGACCTGGCCGGCGATGAAGATGCCGCCGAGCGACGCCGTGGTGGCGAGGAAGGTCACGCACCGGCGCACGTCGCCCCGGTGGATGGCGCCGACGGCGAGCGCCATCGTCATCGAGCTCATCAGCAGCACGAAGCTCGACACCGACGTGAAGGGGATGTCGAACATGTCCTGGGGGGTGGGCCCCGAGACGCTGCGGTGGCGCAGCAGCAGGTAGGTCGAGATCAGCCCGCCGAAGAGCAGGCAGTCGGACCCGAGGAAGACCCACATCGCCAGCTTCTCGTTGGAGATGCCGGTGCTGGTCTGGTGCGACGGGACGCCGTGTTCGGTCTCGGCGGCGATCGACCCGTGGACGACGGTCTCAGTCATCGGTGCTGGCCTCCTTGGCGCTGGGGGAGCCCACGGTGGCCTCCTCGCCCTCGGCGGCGTGGCGGTCGCCGTCCCCGCTGCCGTTGCCGTCGCCCGATGGGCCGTGAACGTCGTGGCCGTGCGCCCCGTGGTGGGCCTCGGGGTCGTCCGCCGGCTCGAACCCCCAGGCGAACCCGGCGAGCACGGTGACAAGCCCGCCGGCTGCGGCGATGCCCAGGTTGAAGATCAGGCCGTAGCCGATCAGCGGCAGGCCGAGCGCCATGACGATCGGCCAGTACGACGGCGAGGGCAGATGCACGTCGGTGGCGTCGCCCTTCTGGGCCGCCTCGGCGCCGGTGGCCACGCGCCGCACCTTCCCGTTCTCGTCCTCCTGGTACTTCTGGTGCCAGAACTCGTCGAGCCGCGACACCGTCGGCACCTCGTCGAAGTTGTGCGCCGGCACCGGGGAGGGGGTCGACCACTCGAGGCTGCGGGCATCCCACGGGTCGGGGCCGGCGTTCACGGGGTTGCGCCGATGCGCCCGAGTGCTGGCCAGCACGTTCCACCCGAACACGAGCATCGAGGCGGCGATCGTGAACGCGCCGATCGTCGCCACGAGGTTCCAGAACTCGAACCCGTAGTCGGCGATGTAGGTGTGCATGCGGCGGGGCATGCCCTGCAGGCCGAGGATGTGCATGGGGCCGAACGTCAGGTTGAACCCGACGAGCAGCGACCAGAAGTGCAACTTTCCGAGCTTGTCGCTGAGCGTGTAGCCGAACACCTTCGGCCACCAGAAGTAGAAGCCGCCCAAGAAGGCGAACAGGGCGCCGCCGAAGATCACATAGTGGAAGTGGGCGACGATGTAGTAGGTGTCGGTCTGCTGGGTGTCGGCGGGCGACACGGCGTGGGTCACGCCCGACAGGCCGCCGATGGTGAACATCGTGACCAGGCCGATCGAGAACAGCATGGGCGTCGAGAAGGTGATCTTCCCGCCCCACATCGTGGCCATCCAGTTGAGGATCTTCACGCCGGTCGGCACCGCGATGAACATCGTCGACAGCGAGAAGGCCGCCACCGAGATCGGCCCGATGCCGGAGGCGAACATGTGATGGGCCCACACGCCCCAGCCCATGAAGCCGATGGCGATGCCCGAGAACACCATGAACGGGTAGCCGAAGATCGGCTTGCGGGAGAACACCGGGATGATCTCGGACACGATCCCGAACGCGGGCAAGATCAGGATGTAGACCTCCGGGTGGCCGAAGATCCAGAACAGGTGCTCCCACAAGAGCGGGTCCGCGCCCTCACCCACGTCGAAGAAGTTGGCGTTGAACAGCCGGTCGAACGTGAGCAGGAACAGCGCCACCGAGATGACCGGGAGCGCGAACACCAGCAGCATCTGGGTGACGAAGCCCATCCAGGTGAACACCGGCATCTTCATGAGCGTCATGCCCGGTGCCCGCATGTTGAGCACGGTGACGATCAGGTTGACGGCACCGACCAGCGAGGCGATGCCGGTCATCTGCAGGCCCAGGGCGTAGAAGTCGATGCCGTGGCTGGGCGAGAACGTGACGCCGGAGTTCGGCGCGTAGTTGAACCAGCCGCCGTCCGGGCCGCCCCCCAGGAGCCACGAGCTGTTGAGGAAGAGGCCGCCGAACAGGAACACCCAGAAGCTGAACGCGTTCAGCCGCGGGAAGGCGACGTCACGGGCGCCGATCTGCAGCGGCATCAGGTAGTTCATGAACGCCGCGCCGAGCGGGATGACGACGAGGAAGATCATCGTCACGCCGTGCATGGTGAACAGCTGGTTGTAGAGGTCGGACGAGTAGAGCTTCTGCTCGGGCGCCGCCAGCTGCGCACGGATGAGCAGCGCCTCCACCCCGCCGATCGCGAGGAAGAACAGCGCGGCCGCGCCGTACATGATGCCGATGCGCTTGTGGTCGACGGTGGTCAGCCAGCTCGTCCAGCCCGTTGTGGACTGGGGGCGGGTGAAACCGCCCATCGGGCGGGTGCTGACCTCCCGGCCGGACGTCAGCTCCAGCGGCGCTGTCGGGCGTTCGACGATCGCCATGTGTTCAGCCTCAGGTCCTAGTCGAGCGTCTGGAGGAAGGCGACCAGCTGGTCGATCTGCTCCTCCTGGAGTTGCAGGTTCGGCATGCCCCTCGCCTCGGGGGCCATGGGTTTCTGGCCCGGCGGGTTGCGCAGCCAGGCCTCGAGGTCGATGCGGTTGAGCTCGCCACCGATCTCGTCGTACTCGACGATGTCGTCGCCGTCGAGATCTTCCCAGAGGTTGTAGGTGCCCCCGGCGAACGCTCCACGGGTGGCGAAGTGGGTGAGCTCGGGGGCCTCGCCGGCCACGAGTGTCTTGTCACCCTCGTCGGCCCACTCCTCGTCGTTGATGCCCCTGGCCACGTGGCAGCGCGAGCACTGCGTGGTGAACAGCTCGGCGCCGAGGGCGGCCTCGGTACCTTCCTCGGGCTCCTCGGCCTCGGTGGCCTGGTTGGCGAGCCAGTCGTCGAACTCGTCCTGGGGCAGGGCGACCGCCCGCTGGCGCATGTAGGCGTGCGACAACCCGCAGAACTCGGTGCACTGGCCGACGTAGGTGCCCGGCTCGTCGGCGTTCAGCGTGAGGGTGTGGGTGCGGCCGGGCACCGCGTCCTTCTTGCCGTTCAGGGACGGGATCCAGAACGAGTGGATGACGTCGTTCGAATGGATCTCGAGCTCGACGTCGACGCCGGCCGGGATCACGAGGTCGGTGCCCGTGCTGGGCTCCTCGTCCTCGAACCGGCCGTCACCGTCGACGTCGTAGGAGTAGCGCCACCACCACTGCTGGCCCTCGACCCGGACGGTCATGGCGGCGTCGTCGCGACTGTTGATGTTGATGAGCGTGCCGATCGTACCGACGGCGACCACGGCGAGGATGGCGGCCGGCAGGACCGTCCAACCGATCTCGAGCTTGGTGTTGCCGTGGGTCTGCGCCGGCAGGTCGTCGTCGTCCTCGCCGCGGCGCTTGCGGAACTTGAGGACCATCGCCAGCGTGCCGAACTCGACGATCACGAAGACGACGGCGGCCACGAGGAAGACCGGGTTGACCAGATCGTCGATCTGACGGGCGATCGGGCCCTTCGGATCGAGCGTGTCCTGCGGGGCGTCGGACGCGCACGCCCCCAGCAGCAGGAACAGCGGCAGCGCCAACGCCAGCGCGCCGCGCCGGCGACGGGGCATGCGGGGCATGCGATCTCCTTCGGGGGGCGAGCTCGGGCGGGTCATCGCAACACCACCGCCGCCATGCTCCCGGCGAGGGTGGGGGCGGACTGCTCGGTCGCACCCCCGCCGACGTTGTCCTCGGGCGCTTGCTCTTCGCCCTCGTCCTCGTGCTCGTCGACCTCGCGCTCGCCGACCACGGCAGCGCCCACGCCCAGCGCGATCACGGCGATCGCCACGAGGAGCAGGCCGCCGACGATGGCGTTGGCCCCGAGCCGGGGGCGGGAGGCGGCGAACACACCGAGGCCGAGGACCAGCGCGGCGAAGGCGGTCGCCACCCACACCGCCGACTCGGACGACAGCGCCAGGAAGACCCGCGAGAACGCGACGACCAGCACCGCGATGGCAAGCAGGCCGGCGGCCGGGAACTCGATCGGGTTCATGAACCGATTGCGGATCTCGCGGTTGGCGGCCGGGTCGCCGGTGGCCCGGTCGGCCCAGGCCTGCACCGTCCACTCGACGAGCACCGCGCCGAGCGTGATGAACCCGAAGACGAGCAGCACCGTCTCCGCCACCAGGCCGACGAGCACCAGCGCCACGCCGAAGGCGGCGACGACCGGCCAGTAGCTCGGGCCGGCGGGCATGACGGTCGGGACGCCCTCGGTGCCGGCGACCTGGCGGAGGGCGTCGGCCTCGGCATCGCGCACGGCGAGCGCTACGAGCCCCAGGAAGAAGCTGATCAGGGACGCGGTGAGCAGCACGGCGTAGCCGAAGTGGTCGCCGACGCCGCCCTTGTAGCCGGCGGTGATCGGCCCGAGGCCGTTGCCGCCGGTCGTCCAGCCGTAGGCCCAGGCCAGAGCGAGGGTGACGACGCCCAGGCCGAAGAACCACTTGGAGCCGGTCGTGATCACTGCTGCGTCCTCACTTCGTGACGTAGATGCCGTACCAGATCACGGCGTAGACGGCGATGGTCACGAACCAGTAGAGCGAGGCGGCGGAGACCCCCTCGGCCGCCCGGCCCGTGAGCTGGCCGCCCAGGGCCCGGAAGCCCATGACCAGCAGGAACAGCAGCCCGACACCGACCATGGCGATGTGCAGGCCGGCGATCGTGAAGATGAGCAGGGCGGGGGTTGAGTCGCCGACCCCGATGCCGATCTGCTGCAGGTTGTAGACGGCCCCGAGGATGAACGCGACCCCGAGCAGCAGGGTGACGCCCATGGCGAACAGGGCGTGGCCCCGGTCGTTACGGCGCAGCGCCCAGGCTGCCCACAGCACCGTGTCGGCGGACATGAGCAGCGTGACGAGGCCCATCGTGACGGGGGTGAGCTGGAGGTTCGTCTCCTCCGGCAGCCAGGCGTCGCCGCCGGCCACCACGTCGCTCCGCAGGCGCAGGTAGAGGCCGATCAGCGTCAGCACCAGCATGGCGGCGGCCCCGGTGGCGAGCGCCGTGCCCACCAGCAGCACCCGGGGGCGGGACGGCTCCGCGGGCGGGGCGTCGGACAGGACCTCGATCTCGGTGCCGGTGGCCGTCGCTGCCTCGGTGCCGATGGCCGTCGCTGCGCTCACGGCGCTGCCTCCGTCGATGCGGTGCTCGAAGCGTGGCGGGCGTCGTAGACCGGCGCCTCGGAGGCGATCTCGGGCAGCGTCCCGAAGTTGCCGACCGCGGGCGGCGAGGCCGTCGCCCACTCGAGGGTGTGGCCCTCCCACGGGTCGTCGGCCACCTGGCCGGCGCCCCGGGGCTTGGCCATCGCCAGCAGGAAGGCGAGGATGCCGAGCACGACGATCACGCCGCCGATCAGGGACACGAGATTCAACGCCTCGACGGTGTCGATGTCGTCCACGCCCTCGGCCCCGCCGGCCACCAGGCGCAGCTGCCCCATGACCCCGGTGACCAGGTCGGGGACGGCGTAGATGAGGGTCCCGCCCAGCAGCAGCAGCGCCGAGAGGCCGAGCAGCGGCTCGGGGAGGAGCTTGCCGGCGAGCTTGGGCGACCAGAACGCCACGCCGGCGAACCCGGCGGCGATGGCCCCGAGGAGGACCAGGTTGGCCTGACCGGTCATCCACGTGGTGCCGTCGAGGTCGAGCGGCTTGATGACGGTCGCGACGCCCGCGGCCACGCCGGCCAGCACCAGCACGGCGCCGGCGAGGCCGAGCAGGAGGGGGGCGCCGAGCCGGGGCGCGCCCTTGCGCAGCGTCGTGGCGAGAAGTCCGACGAGGCCGAGGACCGGCAGCGCGGCGACGACGCCGGTGGTGACCCACGGCCCACCGAACAGCCACGGCGTGTCGACCCCGCCGTCGTTGGTGACGCCGAGCTGGGCCCAGGCGCCGAACGCGAGGGCCCCGAACAGGCCGATGAGCAGGAGCGCCGCGTTGTGCTTGAACAGCCGGCGCCGGCCGAAGGTCGGCACGATGTCGCCGACGATGCCGAGGGCGGGCACGGCGAACGCGTAGACGGTCGGCTGCCAGAACACCCAGGCGATGTGGTCGTAGAGGCGGTCGGACCGGCCGACGAGCTGGCCGCCGTGGCGCAGGTCGACGTACGCGAGCACCAGCATGGCGGCGAGCACGGGCAGCGTGAGCACCCACACGACGCCGGCGACCAGCGACGACCAGGCGAACAGGGGGGTCCGGCGCAGGGTCAGACCCGGGGCCCGCAGCGTGATCACCGTGGTGACCACCGAGATGGCGGCGACGGTGTGTGCGACGAGGACGGCGGCCAAGGACACGACGAACAGGTCCACGCCCTCGGCGTCGGAGCCGAACGGCCCGCCGTCGAATGCGAACGATGCGACCATCAGGGCGCCGGAGATGAGGTAGGTCCAGTAGGCGGCGGCGCTGACCCGGGGGAACGCCGTCGTGGCGGCGCCGACCTGCAGCGGCACGATCGCCGTGGCGAGGCCGAGCAGCAGCGGCAGCACCACCAGGAACAGCCCGGTGATCGTGTGCAAGGTGTACGCCCGGCCGAGGTCGTCGCCGAACACGTCGGCGGAGGACGTGTCGATGCGCTCGAGTCCCACCAGCACCCCGACCACGCCGGAGACGAGCAGGAAGATCAGCGACGTGCCGATGAACAGTTGGCCGATCGTCCGGGGGTTCCCCGACCCGACGACCGCCGCGACCCCGGAGGGCCGCGCCGCTGGCGTCGGATCGGCGGTCGCCGGGGCGACGGCGCGAGGGGCTTCGGTCACGGTCATGTACGCACCCTGGGCTGGCGACGAGTACGGCTCGGGAATCTAGTCACATGCGGCTCGGAGCCACGAAAAAGCTGGTCGGACGCAAGGAGCGGCATCACAGTCCGGAACGGATGAGCTGGTCCAACGCCATGGCGCCGAACAGCAGCGTGATGTACGAGATGGACCATGTGAACACCCGCATCGCCACCTCGGGCGAGGAGTCGTGCAGCAGCCGTGTGGCGTAGTACGTGAACACTGCGCCCAGCAGCACGGCGGCCGCCAGGTAGAGGACGCCCATGCCGGCGACCGGGGCGAAGGCCACGGTGAGCGCCCACAGCAGGAGCGTGTACAGGAGGATGCGCGTGGCCGTCGTACGCAGGCTGGCCACCACCGGCAGCATCGGCACGTCGACCTTGGCGTAGTCCTCGCGGTAGCGGATGGCCAGCGCCCAGAAGTGCGGTGGCGTCCAGTAGAAGATGATGGCGAAGAGCACGAGCGGTGGCCAGTCCAGGCTGTTCGTCACGGCCGACCAGCCGATCAGCACCGGAACGGCGCCGGCGGCGCCCCCGATGACGATGTTGCGGCTCGACGTGCGCTTCAGCCACAGCGTGTAGACGAACACGTAGAACAGGCACGCCGCCACTGCCAGCGAGGCGGACAGCAGGTTGACCGTCGCCCACAGGAAGAGGAAGGCCGCCACCTCGATGGCGACGGCGAAGGTCAGCGCGTCCCGCGGCGTGACCCGGCCGCTGGCGATCGGCCGCCCCTTCGTGCGGTCCATCACCTTGTCGATGTCGCGGTCGACGTACATGTTGATGGCGTTCGCACCGCCGGCGGCCAGCGTGCCGCCGATCACGGTCGCCGCCATGAGCCACACGGACGGGAGGCCGCGCTCGGCCACGATCATCGTCGGCACGGTCGTCACGAGCAGCAACTCGATGATGCGCGGCTTGGTCAGGGCCACGTAGGCACCGATCGTTGCGCGAGTCGAACGCTGCTCGGTCTCCAACACCGCGGCGCAGCCTAGGACCGGGCCCCGGAGAACGGCCAAAGGGCCGCGGGGCCACCTGCATTCGCCCGGTCGGCGCCACCGTCCGTAGCCTGACGTGGTGCGGTTACGTGCCCTCGCCCACCTCGTCGCCGCGCTCCACCGGGTCGTGGTGCGGGTCCCCTACCGGCGCATCACGCTGGTCACGCTGGCCTCGCTCGTCCTCATCATGGTTACCGGCGCCGCCGTGCGGCTGACCGACTCGGGCCTCGGCTGCTCGACGTGGCCGTCGTGCGAGCCCGACAGCCTCACGCCGCACTCCGCATCCGACCTCAACGGCATGGTCGAGTTCGTGAACCGCCTGATCACCGGCGTGGTCATGCTCTTCACGGTCGTCGCCGTGGTGGGCGCCCGGGCCCGGCGGCACGAGCGGCCGGACCTCTACCGCTGGTCGCTCGGCCTTCCCGTGTGGGTGCTCGGCAACGCCGTCGTCGGCGGCCTCGTCGTGATCATGCACCTGGCGCCGCTGTCGGTGATCGGCCACTTCCTCGTGTCGCTCGGCGCGGTGTGGAACGCCGTGGTGCTGCACCAGCGGGCCGGCGAGCCGGCGGCTCCCGGCGGCGCCCGGCGGCCGCTCGCCACGCCAACCGTCGTCACCGCGTGCCGGCTGCTGCTGGTGGCCTCGGTGCTGGTGATCGTCTCCGGCACGGTGGTCACGGGCAGCGGCCCCCACGCCGGGGACGAGCGGGCCGACCGGCTCGACTTCGTGGTCGGCGACGTGGCCCGCCTGCACGGCGTAGCGGTGATGCTGTTCCTGGCTCTCACGCTGGCCGTGCTGTGGATGGTCCGGCGCGGCGACGCGGCCCCGTCCGTCGACCGCCGGCTGCGGGAGCTCCTCGTCGTGCTCGTGGCGCAGGCGGCGGTCGGCTACACGCAGTACTTCACGGGCGTCCCCGCCCTCCTGGTGGGCGTCCACGTGCTGGGGGCGGCACTCGTGTGGGTCGCCGTCGTCCGTGTGTCCCTGGGCCTGCGCGAGCCCGCCGTCGGGCCCGCCACCGCCCCGGCCGGCGAGGCGCGTGTGGGTGCCGTCGCGGTTCCGTCGGACAGGCGCTCCGCGGCGCCGGCCTGAGGCGATCCGGTAGGAATCTGCGCCACCCGTCGAAGATTCCCGATCGCCATGCGAGAATGGAGGCGATGCCAGCTCCCGGTCCACTCGTGGCGCCCGCCGAGGTCGACCAGCCGGTCGACGAGGTCCACGTCGACCCCGACCGGCCGTGGGTGGTCATCGTGTGGAACGACCCCATCAACCTCATGAGCTACGTCACGTTCGTGCTCCAGAAGCTGTTCGGGTACCCGCTCGAGGTGGCCGAGAAGCTGATGCTCCAGGTGCACTACGAGGGTCGGGCGGTCGTCTCGAACGGGCCCCGCGAGAAGGCCGAGCTCGACGTGTTCCGCCTCCACGAGCACGGCCTCTGGGCCACCATGCAGCAGGACTGACCACTGAGTCGAGGTTCGTGATGTTCTCCCGCGACCGCGTCCGCCGGAAGGCCAGGGGCCGCTACCAGATCCGGCTGCGCCCCAACGAGCGGGTGCTGCTCGCCGGCCTGGTGGAGCAGCTGCGCGAGCAGCTGCTGGCGTCGACCGACGACCCGTCGGTCCGCCGCTTGTTCCCGCCGGCGTACCCCGACGACGCCGAGCGCGACGCGGGTTACCAGGTGCTGACCCGCGACGAGCTGCTCGAGCAGCGGTTGGCGGCCCTCGATGTGGTGGAGCGCACGCTCGACGGTGGCAGCGACCTCGACGACACCGAGATGACGGCGTGGCTGGGCACGCTCAACTCGCTGCGGCTCGTGCTCGGCACCCGCCTCGACGTCGACGAGGAACCACCCGAGCTCGACGAGACCGACTCGCTGGCGCCGGCCTACGCCGTCTACGAGTACTTGGGCTGGGTGCTGTCGCAGGTGGTCGACGCGCTCAGCGGTGACCTGCCACCGCCCACGGCCGAGACGAAGGCGTAGCGGCGCTCCGCCGGCGGCTCGGGCCTCGGGGCGCGGCCCTCGCGACCACAGCGGCCGGGCGTGGCCGGTCGGCGGCTCAGCCGGCCGTGGTCGAGGTGGGCGGGCGGCCGGCGGCCTCGGGGTCCCCGCCCAGGCATTCGGCCAGCTCCTCCTGCGGGATCTTCGTCGCCTGGTCCTCGGGCGTCAGCGTCATCGGTCCGTCGAGGTAGCCCCAAGCGAGGTCGTTCCAGAGGAGGTTGCGGTCGTCCTCGCAGTCGATGCGGATCGGCAACGGCGTGAGCAGGTCTCCCGAGGCAGCGAGGCAGGCCTGTCCGAAGTCGCCGCTCGTGACCTTCTGGCCCTCGGTGTAGATGTCGCTGCAGGCGGGGATGTCGGCCGGGGGCACGCTGTTGCTGGCCACGGTCCTGTCCCCGCCGGAGCTGCACCCGACGGACGCAGCGGCGGCGGCGAGCACGGCGGCGGCGATCGCGGTCCTCCCCATCGGGTCGAGAGCGTAGGCGCGTGGCGGTCCGCGATGCCCTTCGACGGCCGCGACGGCGGCCGTCCGGGAGCGGCCGGCGGCGGTTTGGAGCTTCTGGAGGGGCTGCTACTGTGACCCGGCGCTTCACCAGCGGAGTCCGAGCCCCCATCGTCCAGTGGCCTAGGACGCCGCCCTTTCAAGGCGGTAACACGGGTTCGAATCCCGTTGGGGGTGCGCACACAGTGTTACGTGGTCCCGTGGTGCAGTTTGGAGTGCACGCCGGCCTGTCAAGCCGGAGGTCGCGGGTTCAAATCCCGTCGGGACCGCCCAACCTCGCTCCTGCCCCGGGTACGGCGGGGTTGCGAACGGTCGGGTAGCTCAGTTGGCAGAGCGTCCGCCTGAAAAGCGGAAGGTCACCGGATCGACGCCGGTCCCGACCACTCAGATGGCCAGGCCTGAGGCCTGGTCATCCGCCGTTTCGGCGCCGATCGAGTGGCCAGCAGCCAACACCTCGTCGGGCGTCCTGTCGGCGCGGACCTTCTGTAAGCGGGGCGGGACTCCGTATCGACGCAAGTCCATCGGCACCCGGACGAGGTGGGCGCGCCGCCGATGCCTCCCGGTGTGCCGCTACACCCACTCGCCGCGAGCACCGCCACGATGAGGCAGGCGGCTGGCCCGACACCCTCCACGGCGTACCGGTCGCACCACCCCGCGTGAACCTCCCCGCCCCCGACGCCCTGGCAGGGGGCGGGTCGGTGGTCGTTCAAGTCGCGCCCGAGCGCCGGGCCGCCGAGGCGTCAGCGGCGGGGAGGGGCGACCGCACCCCACAGCGGCGGCCGGTGGCCTCGCCTCGACGGCTGAAGCCCTCGGCCAGCCGAAACGCGAGCGACTCGTAGCCCCGCGCGACGTCGTCCCAGCGGTATCGGCGTGCGGCACGCGCCTGCAGCGACGAACCGTAGGTCTGGCAGCGTTCGGTATCGCGCTCCGCGGCTTCGACGACCCGCGCCACGCCAGCTTCGTCGGAGAAGAGCCAGCTGTCGTCGCCGACCACCTCGCGGTTGAACTCGACGTCGTAGGCCGCCACCGCGGCACCCGCCCCCATCGCGCGGAGCAGGGAGGGGTTGGTTCCGCCGACCGAGTGCCCGTGCAGGTAGAGCAGGGCGTGCCCGTACAGCTGGTTGAGCTGGCCCTGGTCCCACATCGGGCCGACGAGCTTGATCCTCGAATCGGACTCGGCGATGGCGCGGACCGCCGCCGCGAAGTCGTTGCTGTAGGGCGCGCCGCCGACGACGACGAGGGGAAGCGTCGCGCCGCTCGAGCGGTAGCCCCGGGCGATGACGTCGACTTGGTTCTCGGGTTCGAGTCGGGCGACCACCAGGTGGAACTTCTTCGCGACGACGTCGAGCTCGGTCAGCCGGTCGTCGGGCACGGCGCGGAGCACGGGGGCGCCATAGGCGAGGAGCTCGGTGCTGGCGTGGAAGTCCTTCCAGAAGTAGTCGGCGATCGCCGGTGCGTCGGCGATGAGCGCGTCGGCCCACCGCACGGCGAGCGCCTCCGCCGTGCGGTAATAGCGCCTGCCGACGCCCGCCCACTTGGAACGGCGCCACTCGAGCCCGTCCACGTGGACCGCGACCGGCAGCTGGGAGGCGTGGAGCAGCGGAAGGAACACCGCGTTGGCGGAGTTGAACACGAACGCGACGTCGTGCCCGCGGGTCAGCAGGACATGGAGCGAGGACAGTGCGGAATGGCTCAGCGTCTCCGCCGACCGCACCCGGAGCGCCGGCAGGGTCACCAGGCGCATGCCGAGATGCTCGCTCGGCGCCTCAGCGGTCGGGCGACATTGCCGGCAGTAGACCGTGACCTCGTGGCCGAGCCGGACGAGCCGCCGGCCGATCTCTTCGACGGCGGTCTCGAAGCCCCCGTAGCGGGCCGGCACGCCGCGTGTCCCGATCACGGCGATCCGGAGCCGGCCGTTCGACCGTACGCCGGCCGTCCCCGCCTGCGGGGCAGTCCGCGTCGCGGGGCGAGGACCGCGCACACGACCGCCGTGGGAAGAGCCTCGGTCGTTCACTATCCCCACGGTTGCTCACACCAGCCGTAGCGGCTAAGTGATCGAGATGCGCCGCAGCGACGAAGGAGTTCTCCGCCCGCTCCATCGTGGCTCTCGGACCAGATGTGCATCGTCGCCCACCCGTTCGTGCGCAGACCCCGTGCCCTGTGTCTCTTCCTGGTCCCAGCTACCCTCTCGTACCCAAACGTATCCAAGCGGACGCAAGGTAGCAACGGTATGACCCTGTGCTTCCCGTGTGTCACGAACCGCTTTCCCCAAGTTGAGCGGGTCACGTCGACGGGCCGGGGCAACCAGGGCCGCCGGCCCTCATATCCTCGATCTGGAACGTTCGAGCGCCTGCCGCAGCAGCGTGCTCGACGTCCGGATCGTGTAGGGGACGTACGCGACCTCCACGCCGACGCTGCCGAGGTCGGCCTCGAGCCGGGCCCCACGAGGCGTGTCCTTCCAGTCGTCGCCCTTGATCACGACGTCGAACCGCAGCCGTTCCCACATCTGGAGCTTGTGGGCAAGGTCCTCGGCGACCGCCTCGTCGACGAAGCGAATACTGCTCACGACGTCCAAGCGCTCGGCGAGCGGGACGACGGGCCAGGCGCCCTTCGCCCGGTAGGCCAGCTCATCGGTGAGCACGCCGGCGATGAGGTGGTCGCAGAACTGCCTGGCGTTCCGCAGCACGTTGAGATGGCCGACGTGGAAGAGGTCGTAGACGCCAGGTGCGTACCCCAGTCTTCGTCCGCCCAATGGGTTCCCCTTCTGCGTTCGAGAGGCCGGCGCGCTGTTCCGCAGCCGCCCGCGGATGGGCGATGCGGGGGAACACTAGCGGCGGGCGAAAGCGGTGCGTACGATCGGGAGCGGTCGCACCGCGCAGGGGGAACCTGTGAAGCAACTGGGGTGGTCGCAGGGACCCGTGCATACCGTGTGCGGGATGATGCGGCGGGGTGTCGGTGGCGGGCAACGGGCGAGAGGCGTCGTGCTCGTCGGCCTCGGCGTCGTCGTCATCCTGCTCGTCGCATGTTCGGGGCGGTCCAGCGCGGCGAGGGAGACGTCGTCGCAGACCGCGACCTCGGCGGCGCCCGAGACCACCGCAGCCGGCGGGCGCCGGGAGGAGCCCGCCGCTCCCTCGGGTGACGAGCACGGGGACGGCACGCAGACGACCACCACGGCGCAGCCGTCCCCTCCCGCGAGTGACGACGCTGCCGAGCCGGCCGGCCCGGGAAGCATCCACGAGACGGTGGATCCGGAGCCGGGGGTCGTGGCGCCGCCGGTGGGCATCGGCGACGTCGCCGAGTTCGGCAATGGTGTGCGGGCGCGGCTCGCCGACATCGAGTCCATCGAGGCGGAAGGCCACCTTCCCGGTGAGCGGAGCGGTCCTGCGGTGGCCGTCTCGGTCCAGGTCACGAACCGGTCGTCCCGCCCCATCGACCTCGACATCGTGACGGTCGACCTGACGACCGCCGACGGGGTCTCGGCCTACGGCGTCGTGGTCCCCGATCGCCCACCGCTCGCCGGAGACCTCGCGGCCGGCGAGACCGCGTCCGGCGAGTACGTCTTCACCCTCGCCCCCGGGGACCACACCGACGTGCAGATCCGCGTCAAGTACTCGGCGAACACCGCCACGGTCGTCTTCAAGGGGAGCATCGCCGATGACTGAGACTACCCGCCGGCATGCGACGACCGACCGACGCATCGCACCCCAGGGGGCGACGTGATGCGCACCCACACCCCACCAGCCCGACGCCCGGCGCGCCGGTGGCTCCGCGGCGTGCTGGCGGCTGTCGTCGTGCTCGGGGCATGCGAACTCCCGCCTCCGGCCGAGTCCGGCGACGATCACGTTACCGCGGACCCGCTGCCGACGGTCCAGGTCAACGGCGTCGTGTGGGATCAGGAGATCGTCGGCAACACCGTCTTCGCCGCCGGCGAGTTCACGTCCGCACGCCCGGCGGGCGCCGCACCCGGCGTGAGCGAGACGCCCCGCTCGAACATCCTGGCCTACGACATCCGGACCGGCGCGCTCATCACGTCGTTCGCCCCGACCGTGAACCGCCAGATCAAGACCGTCACCGCCTCACCCGACGGGTCCCGCGTCTACATCGGCGGCCAGTTCACAAGCGTCAACGGCGTGAGCCGTTACCGGATCGCGGCCCTCGACCCGACGACCGGTGCGCTGATCACCGGCTTCAACGCCGTGGTCGACTACACGGTCAACGCGCTCGTGGCCACCGCCACGACGGTGTACGCCGCGGGCGCGTTCGGCTTCGCGGGCCCGGGCGCCGCAGTGGCGCGGCCCCGCCTCGCCGCCTTCTCGGCGACCAACGGCGCGCTGCTCACCTGGGCGCCCAGTGCCAACGCCGAAGTGCGCGCGGCCGTCCTCTCGCCCGACGGGTCGAGGCTGTTCGTGGGCGGCAGCTTCACCGCGATCAACGGGTCCGACGCCTACGGGCTGGCCGCCATCGACGCGGCGAACGGCGCCCTCGTCCCGTGGGCGGCCAACAACGTCGTCCGCGACGCCGGGAGCGACGCGGCGATCCTGTCGCTCGCCAGCGACGGGACGTCGATCTACGGCAGCGGCTACCACTTCGGTGGCGGCGGCAACCTCGAGGGAGCGTTCTCGGCCGATCCCAACACCGGCGAGATCCACTGGATCGAGGACTGTCACGGCGACACGTACAGCGTCGCTCCCGTCAACGGATACCTCTACACGGCCAGCCATGCGCACTACTGCGGCAACGTCGGGGGTTTCCCCCAGTCCGACCCGCGGTCCGCGAACCAGCGCCACGCCCTGTCGTTCACGGCGAGTGGGACGGGCACCCTGCGGCGAGACCCGTTGGGTTACTACAACTGGGAGGGCAGACGTGGCCCCTCGCTGGTGCACTGGTTCCCCGAGTGGCAGGTCGGCACCTACACCGGTCAGAACCAGGCCGTGTGGAGCGTCGCCGGCAACGGCCAGTACGTCGTGTACGGCGGCGAGTTCCTGCGGGTCAACAACGTGCCGCAGCAGGGTCTGGTGCGGTTCGCGGTGAGGCCGATCGCGCCGAGAACCAGCGGGCCCCGACTGAGTGGTGCCGTCTTACCGATCAACGTACGATCGACGGCTCCCGGCCAGGCCCGCATCTCGTTCCGGGCCAACTACGACCGAGACGACCGGACGCTGAACTACCGCATCACCCGCGACGGTGTGGAGGTTCACACGACGCGGGCGGCGTCGACCTTCTGGGAACGCCCGATCGTGGCGTTCACCGACACGGGGCTGGCGCCGGGGCAGACGCACACGTACCGCGTCCGCGTCACCGACGACGACGGCAACACGGCCCTCAGCGATCCCAGGACCGTCACGGTCGCCACGAGCGGCTCGCCGAGCCGCTACGCGGACACCGTGATGGCCGACGGGGCCCTGATCCACTGGCGGCTGAACGAGCCCGCCGGGTCGTCGACCTCACAGGACGAGCTGGGGTTCGACAACGCCACCGTCGACAAGGGCGTGGCCCTCGGGGCGCCTGGCGCCCTGCTGAACGAGAGCGCCACCGCGGCGTCGTTCACCGGTTCGTCGACCTCGCGGCTCTACAGCACGAACCGCACGTGGGGCGACGACACGCTGAGCGTCGAGGCCTGGTTCCGCACCTCCAGCACCCAAGGCGGGCGGCTCGTGGGCTTCGCCGACAACACGACGAGCACATCGACGAGGTACGACCGGCACCTGTATGTGACGAACGACGGGCGGGTCGTCTTCGGCACGTGGACTCCCGTGGAAGGCACCGGCCCGGGGTTGCCGACCGAGGCTCGCACGGTCGCCAGCCAGGCCGGTCTCAACAACAATCAGTGGCACCAGGTGGTCGGCACGCTCGGTCCCGACGGCATGCAGCTCTTCGTCGACGGCGTCCGGGTCGCCTCCCGAGGCGACACGACGGTGGGCGACGCCCTCCACGGCTACTGGAAGGTGGGCAGCGACACCTTGGCGAGTTGGCCGGACCGCCCCACCAGCGACACCTTCGTCGGCCAGATCGACGAGGTCGCGATCTACCACAAGGTCCTGGCAGACCCCCAGGTCGCCAACCACTACGCGGCCAGCGGGCGCTGAGAAGCCGGGCGGACGTGACGCGCCGGAGCGTGCTCGTCGCCCATCCCAGCCCGGACCTCTACGGCTCGGACCGGGTGGTGCTCGGCACGGTGGAGGCGCTCGTGCGCCACGGTCACCGGGTGGTCGTCACCCTGCCGCACGCCGGGCCGCTGGTCCCGCTGGTCGAGGCCGCGGGCGCCGAGGTCGCGCTCTGCCGGTCACCGGTTCTCCGCAAGAGCGCGTTGCGCCCGAGCGGCATGGGGAGCCTCCTCGCCACCACCATGCGTAGCGTCGTGCCGGGCCTCCGCCTGCTGCGGTCGTGCGACCCCGAGCTTGTCTACGTCTCCACGCTCACCCTGCCGCTCTGGCTCGTGCTGGCGCGTCTCGCGGGTCGTCCCTCCATGTGCCACGTGCACGAGGCCGAGTCGCGCGTGCCGGCGCTCGTGGGGCGAGCGCTCGCCCTGCCCCTGCTGGTGTGCCGCTCGATCGTCACCAACAGCGAGTTCAGCCGCGACGTCCTCGTGTCCGCGGTCCCCGGCCTGCGGGCCCGATCGCAGGTGTTGGCCAATCCCATCCCGGCGCCGTCGCACGTCACCGTCGGCCGGAAGGACCTGACGGGCGTCCTACGAGCGCTGTACATCGGTCGGTTGTCGCCGCGTAAGGGCCCCCAGGTGGCGATCGCCGCCGTCGACGAGCTCCGAACCCGAGGACTCGACGTTCGCCTCGAGCTGCTGGGATCCATCTTCCCGGGCTACGAGTGGTTCGCGGACGAGCTGCGGGCGAGCGTGGCCGATCGGCGGCAAACCGAGCGGGTGGCCTTCTTGGGGTTCCGGGCCGACATCTGGCCGGTGATCGCCGCCGCCGACGTCGTCCTCGTGCCGTCCGTAGCCGATGAGTCGTTCGGCAACACGGCCGTCGAGGCCGTGCTCGCCGCTCGTCCGGTGATCACGAGCGACGCCCGCGGCCTGCAGGAGGCCGTCAAGGGCTACGCGTCGGCGCAGGTCGTCCCTCCCGAGGCCACCGCCGTGGCCGACGCCGTCGAGAAGGTGGTCGCGAACTGGCCGAGCTACCGCGCCGCGGCTGCCGCCGACGCCGCCGTCGCCGCCGAGCGGCACGCACCGGCATTCTATGGTGACCGTCTCGAACGTCTTGTGCTCGCTGCCCTCCACCCGCCCACCTGGACTGTGGGGCCGCCGGCCGGGGGCCATCGGTAGGATCGGGCAGTGCCTGCGCCGAGCTCGGCGGTCGTGGAGGCCGAACTCAAGGGGCGCGTGCCGTCCCTGTACCAGGCGGCGCGCAACACCGCGTCGCGTCCGGTAGGGCGCGAGGGTCGCAAGACGATCTGGACGACGGCGAGGCCGGGCCGGCAAGTCGGCAGGTCCAGGTGACCGACGGCACAGCACCGGAGTAGCCCCGTGCGCCCGACGGTCCTTGTCGCCATGCTCACGTACCGGCGTCCCGACGACCTGCCCGCGGCTGTGTGCGCGGTCGAGGCGCAACTCGATGACATCGATGCCGACGCATGGCTCCTGGTCGTCGACAACGATCCCGAGGCCTCGGCCATGCCCATGGCGGCTCACCACGATCCCGCACGGGTCCGGTTCGTGCACGAGCCAGAGCCTGGGATCGCCGCCGGGCGCAACCGCGCCCTCGACGAGAGCGGCGATGCCGACGCGCTGGTGTTCATCGACGACGACGAGCGTCCGCAGCCCGGTTGGCTGCGCGAGCTCGTTGCCGCGTGGGTGCGGAACGGCGCCACCGCGGTCGTCGGGCCTGTCATCTCGACGTTCCCGCAGGAGCCGGAGCCGTGGATCGCCGAGGGCGGCTTCTTCGAGCGCCGCCGGCTCCCGACCGGCACGGAGGTGACAGTTGCGGCGACCAACAACCTGTTGCTCGACATGCGCCAACTCCGGGCCCTCGGGCTCCGCTTCGATCCGGCCCTCGGCATGTCCGGGGCGGAAGACACGATGCTCACCCGGCGGATCCACCGTCGTGGCGGCCGGATGGTGTGGTGCGACGAGGCCCGGGTCGTCGACGTCGTGCCCATGGCACGCCTGAACCGCCGCTGGGTCCTGCAGAAGGCGTTCCGGATGGGCAACTCGTGGAGCGTCGTGGCCCTGAGGCTTGACGACCGGCTGCTGGCCATGCTGGGACAGCGGCTCCTGCTCACGGGACGGGGCCTGATCCGGGTGGCCGGCGGCACGGCGCGGATGCTGGTTGGGGTCGCCACCCGATCGGTCGGCCACCGGGCCCGGGGCGCTCGCACGCTGGCTCGGGGTTTGGGAATGACCACCGGCGCGTGGGGTTACGTCTACGCCGAGTACCGGCGCCCGCGGGCCGAGGTGTGAGCATGAGCGGCGCCCCGGCGCCTCGCCTCGGCATCGTGGTCGTCAACTATGGGTCGTCGAGGCTGCTGCAGGAGAATCTGGCCGCCATCGACCGACGCGCGCTTCAGGAGCCGATCGTCGTGGTGGTCGACAGCCGCTCGACGGCGTCCGAGCGGCGCGCCCTGCTCGCGCTCGCACGCCGACACGGGTGGCTCGCCGACACCCCGGACACCAACGTCGGCTTCGGCGTTGGGATGAACCGGGGTGTGAGACGAGCGATCGACGCCGGCTGCACGGCGTTCCTGCTGCTCAACCCGGACGTCACGATCGACGCCACCGCGATCGCCGCTCTGGTCCGGGCATCGGTCGCTCATCCGACGACCGTCCTGTCGCCCCGGCTGACCCTTCCCGACGGGTCGCCGTGGTTCGCCGGCGCCCGCCTCGATCGACGCACCGGGCTGACGCGGTACCGGCCCGACGGACCGCCTGGCGCGCGAGACCGCTGGTTGAGCGGGGCATGCCTGCTGATCACACGAGCCTGCTGGGAGCTGATCGGAGGGTTCGACGATCGGTACTTCCTCTACTGGGAGGACGTCGATCTGACCCAGCGCGTCCTGGAGCGAGGTGGCGACCTTCGGGTGCTCGACGACGTGGTCGCCGTGCACAGCGTCCGCGGCACACAACGCCCCGGCGGCATGTCGACGACCTACTGCCGGTACATGTGCCGGAACCGCCTGCTGTTCGCCGCCACGCACGTGTCTCCGCGTGAGAGGCTCCGCTGGCTCTTCCGCGGACCCCACTACGCCCGCAGGATCTTGCTGAGCGACGGCCGGGCCGCAGTCCTGCGGCGTCCGTCGCTGGTGGCCGCCGCTGCGATGGGGACGGCTGCCGGTGCCGCGACGGTGCTGCGGTCGCTTGCAACTGACGGGGTACGCCGGGTCACGGGTTCACGACGCCGGTCATCAGCCAACGGTCCGCGGTGACCCACTGATCGGTTCGCGGCAGGTCGCTGAGCGGGCCGAGGCGCCCCCGTCCCCGGCGCAGGCCAGGCATGGGTTGCGAGGAGGACGAGCACGCGCGGCGTCACGGGACCGCTCTCTTGGAGGCGGCAGCCGTCGAGCGCAGGCCGACCCCCGTGGCGGCCACGCCCAGGGCCAGGCACACATCGAGCCAGTTGCTGTACATCGGCCCGAACAGCACGTACCAGAGCGCCAGCGTGCAGGCGAAGATCAAGTAGGTGGGAGCGTGGCGGGCGCTGAGCAGGACGCTCAGGCTCCTGACGATCACCACGAGGATGGTC
The DNA here is from genome assembly GCA_035296625.1 of Acidimicrobiales bacterium. Lineage (GTDB taxonomy): Bacteria > Actinomycetota > Acidimicrobiia > Acidimicrobiales > VFJN01 > DATCLS01. The sequence continues at coordinate 23,356 of DATHAO010000042.1, forward strand.
GCCGCCAGCGCGACGCCGACCCATCCGAAGCCCACCCACAGGTCGGCGGCCACCGAGTGGAGTTCGAATGTCGGGCCGAACATGTAGTGGTCGGCGTAGCCGCCGGCATCGACGTTGAGCGAGGCCAGCCCCGACTTGCCGGCCATGCGGTCAGCCAAGTTGGGCACCACCCCCGCCCCGTAGCCGGCGGGGTTGAGCTCGAAGAGCTCCCTTGTCGCGGCCCACTCGGGCCGCCCGCCGGCGATCAGCGAGCCGCTGCGGGAGATCTGTGCAGTGGACCGCTCCTGGAGGGTCCCGCCCAGCGTGCCTCCAGTCGCCAGGGCGGAGGTGAGGAAGTAGACCGCGATGCAGAGGCCGGCAAGCAGAGCGACGGGGAACCAGCGATACGGAACCGTTGCCTGGCGGGCGTGCCGTGTCGGGCGGAGCTGCCAGATGGTGAGGGTGGCCGCCAGCAGGCAGACCCCAAAGTAACTCCGCGCCTCATCCGCGACCCCGATCACTCCCAGTGTGAGGACGGCCGCCGCCGGGAGGACACCCCGCCGGCGTCGCTCCAGCGCACCGAGCACCACGAACGTCGTCGGGACGGCGAGATTGAACTTCCAGCTCAGCTCGCCGTTGGCGATCGCGCTCCCCAACGCGCCGGCGCCGTAGAGCATGGCGATCCGGTGCAGTGGCAGCTGCGATCCGGCCCAGAGGAGAAGGCCGAACGCCGCGATGCCCGACGCCAGCAGTCCGATCGACTGGCTGCGATTGACTCCGCTGACCACGTGGTCGGCCGACGACAGCACGCTCAGGACGACGCCGGACACCGCCGACAGCGCGGCCAGACCGGTGATCAGCGTCGCGAGTGCGTAGCGTCGCAGGGCCGGCAGCCACAGCGGGAACAGCACGATCGCCAGGGGAAGCGCGGCGGTTGCCCCGTAGCCGACCCGCTCGTCGGCGCCCACGACGACGACCGCGGCCGAGGCGATGAAGCGAGTCGCCTGGGCGTACACGTCGCGCCTCGGCGGTGCGCCAGCCTCGGCGTCCGCGAGAGCACCGGCCGGCCACGGAGCCTGGATGGCGACGCTCATCGGCCCGACGTGGGATGCCAGGTCCCGCCTGCCATGACGGCCAAGCTAATGGCAGCGCTGAGCTAGCGTGAGCCGATGGCGGACCGAGCGGCGGCCCGCGAGACAACGGGCGCGGTGCCGCTCGACGGCAGGGTGTCCCACCCACCGGGCACCGACACGGTCGTCCTGCAATCCTTCGGTCCGCCGCGCGCTCGTTCCAACCCTTATCGGATGCAGCTTGTGGGCTCGATGCCGGCTTCGGTCCGGATGCTGTACTTCTCTTGGAAGCGGGCCCTGACAGGCCGGTTCGACGTGTTCCACGTCCACTGGCCGGAGGTGGTGCTCCAGGGCCGGACACGGGTGCGGACAGCCGTGCGGTGCACGCTTTTCCTCCTCGTGCTCCTGCGCATCCGAGTGCAGCGCAAGGCAGTGGTGCGCACCCTGCACGACGTTGCGCCTTACGAGCCACTGGCGGCGATCCAGCGCCTGTCGATCTGCCTGTTGGATCGGTGGACGACCCTCTGGATCACGCTGGCCGATGCCACCCCGCCGCCCCGCCCCGGGCCCATCGTCATGGTTCCCATCGGCCACTACCGGGACTGGTTCGCCGGCACGGTGCGGGCCGAGTCGCGGCCGGGGCGCCTCGTGCACTTCGGGCTCCTCCGCCGGTACAAGGGGATCGACGCGCTGCTGGCCGCGTTCACAAGGGTGACCGATGATCAGATGACGCTCCACATCGTCGGCTACCCGCAGGACGGCGAGACCGCGGCCGCGATAGAGCAGGCCTGCCGCGGCGACCGTCGAATCTCGGCGGTCACCGCGTACGTACCCGACGACCAACTCGTCCGGGAGATCACCGAGAGCGAGCTGGTCGTCCTGCCCTTCGACCGGGTCACGAACTCGAGCTCCCTCATCCTGGCGTTGTCGCTCGACCGCCCGGTGCTCCTGCCGTCGACGCCGATCACCGAGGAGCTCGCCGCCGAGATCGGGCCGGGCTGGGTGCTCACCTACCAAGGCGCCCTCGAAGCCGAGGAGATCTCCAGGGCGCTCGAGGAGGCGCGTCACGCGCCAGGTCGGCGGTCGCCCGACCTGTCGCGGCGAGAGTGGGATGTGATCGGGTCACAGCACGCTGCCGCCTTCGTGCGGGCGGTCGAGATCGCGCGCCAGCGGCGCCCGAGGCGAGCACCGAGGACGACGCAGGCCCAGAGCAACTAGGCGGGCAGCGCCTGGGAGGCCGGGTGCGAAGCGTGATCCGGACGCGTTCGCCCGGGATCGGCGCTCGACACCGCGCCGGACCGCAGCGAGCGTCGCAGTCGGCGCCGTCCCGCTGGCGGTCAGGCGGGCGGACCTGGGGCCGACCGCGAGCGGCGGCCACGGCAGACCGCGGCGCGAGCGAGCGGGGTCACGGGACGGCGCCCGTGAACATCCAGCGGTCGGCGACGATGCGCTGGTCCACGGCCGGCAGCTCAGGCAAGGAGCCCGGACGCCGCCGAGCCCGGTCGAAGGCGGCCCCGATCTCGTCGGCCACCCGCGAGGCCGGCGCTCCGGGCGCGACGACACTGTGCCCGTGCTCGGCGAGCCACCCGGCCACGCCCGTCTCCGAGGACGCGATGATCTCGCAGCCGTGGGCCAGCCCTTCGGTGATCGGGAAGCCGACCTGCTCGCGGAAGGAGCCGACCGGCTGCGACAGCAGGATCAGGGCGCCGCTCTGCCGCAGGACCCGGTGGATCGTCGCGCGCGGGGGATCGATCTCGACCGACACCTCCAGTCGATCGGCCGCCCAGGCGACGACCTCGCTCTGCAGGCCCCCCATGCCGATGATCCGAAACGTCGCCTCGGTGTCGTCCGCCCGGTGCGCGTCCCAGGCGGCCATGGCCTGACGGATCCCCTTGCGTTCCGAGAACACGCCGACGAAGGCCAGCTGCGTCGGGATGCGCTCCTCGGTCGACCGGGCCAGGCACTCGCAGGGCGACGGCACCTCCTCGATGAGCCGCGCCCGCTCGCCAAGCAGGCGGTCGCCCACGTAGCGCCGGTACAACGCGAACGACCCCGCGGTGCCGAAGGCCAAGCGATCGGTCGAACGGACGAGAATCCTCACTGCGGCCGTGGTGATGACGCGTGCGAGCGGTCGCGGCAGCCGCCAGCGGCGGGCGAGCTCGAGCGCGGGATCGGCGTTCTGAATGCAGTAAGCGGCGATGGTCGCGCGCCGGCGGGAGATCAGCCCACGTAGGCGGATGGCCGCCACCTGGGCGAGCAGGAACGGGAAGAGGTCGCCTATGGCCGGCTCGTTCATCTCCACCACCGCGTGCTCCCGGCGCAGGAGCTCACGGACGACCCCCAGACGCGTCAGCCGCACGGGAGCGTTGGCGGGGTCGACCAGGCTCTCGTCGAAGTCGTAGCGCGTGCGCGTGAACAGGACGCGTGCCGGTGTCATCTGACGGAACCGCTCGAGGTCAGCGGTGCGGAGGTGGGTGTAGATCCGGGCCTCGGACACGGGCGTCGCGGCGCTCACACGCCCGGCGCCAGTCGCCGCCGCACGTAGATCCAGTTGCCGACCACCTCGAAGAAGAACACGCCGGTGGCGGAGCCGATGACCGGCCCGACGGCGCCATACCGGGCACCGAGCATCAGCGATAGGCCCAGGCTCACCGGCATCATGGCGACCACCCTGAACGCCTGCGAGCGCAGGCCCGCCGCGTCGGTCATGTACATCCCGAGAGGGTAGTTCGCCGCCTGCGACACCATCAGCGCCGAGAACGCTGCGAGGACGCTGACCGGCACGTCTATCCGCCCCCCGGACGCGAGCCGGGACAGCCACGGGGCCAGCAGGGAGATCCCGAGGCAGACGGCGGCGGCGGCCGCGGCAAAGCCGGCCGCGAGCGCCAGCGGGGACTGCCGGGTGCGGTGACCTCGGGCCCGTGCCCGGGCGAAGATCGGCCACAGCGCGATGCCGCCGGCGGTCGTCACCGCCCACACGGGGACGTACATCTGGGCGGCGAGGTTGTACGTCGCGAGGTTGGCCGTGTCGGATACATGGCTGAGCACGAGGCGGTCCGACTGGTTCACGATCGGCAGGACCGTCATGAGGATCAGCATCGGCCAGGCGACGTCGAGCACCTTGGCCCCGGGCACCGTGCGGATCTTCGGAACCGCTCGCACGGCCGCCCCGATCGCGGGGCGGATCAACCGGGCCGCGACCAGCGTGGCCGCGAGCGACAGGGCCATCGTCGCCAGGTACGCGACCACCGCGACGTACGAGCCGTCGCCGAGGTCCAGCCGGACCATCAGGACGACCACCAGCAGGACGATCGGGGTCTGCAGCCCGTTCAGCAGGACCGTGACGTGGTTCTTGCCCAGACCCGTGAGCACCCGCTGGCCGAACGCGATCGGCAGCGTGAGCGCGATCACCGCGAGGCACGAGGCCGCGGCCCGGGGCCCGGATCCGGGGAGCAGGCCGTCCCCCATGAACATGGGCCACAGGCCGAGGCCGCTGACCAGGAACACTGCGACCAGCAGGACGGCGCCTGACCCCACCAGCACCCGGATGCTCGTGATCAGCACGCGGCGCACATGTTCGTCCCGGGACGGGCGCTCGGAGCCGCTGGTGGCGTTCATAATCGCGGCTGACATGCCGAGATCGGTGAACGGCAGCAGCGCCGCGACTGCGACGAGCAAGCCGTACTGCGCGTACGCGGCCCCGCCGAAGTTGTCGATGATCACCCGCGTGTTGATCACCCCGAGCAGGGCGCTCACCGGGATCACGAGCGCCCGGGCGCCGGCGCTGCGAACGACGCTCCGCCACGGCGACACAGCGGCGGCATCACCGGCCCCCGCAGGCGCGTTGCTGCCGGATTCGGCCGTGGCGTCCGGCGGCGCGGCCGCCGGAACGAGCGAGGTCTCCCGGCTCATGAGCTCGGAGTCGGTGCCAGGCCGAGTGCGGCGCAGACGTGGAGCCAATTGCCGAAGATGGGGCCGGAGCGGTTCCACGCCCGCCCGTGGACGACGGCGGTCATCGCTCCCCGCTCCGCTCGCTGCATCGCGGACGCTCGCTCATCTCCCACCCGCCGAAACCTCGACCCGCCCGTCGACCCGCCGGCCATGGTGCAAGATTAACCAGGGCCTTCACGAGCCGTCGGCCCGGAATCGCCGGCCTCGCTGACAGGCGGAGTGATGGATCTCGAGCAGTACCTCCATGCGGTGCGGACCTACTGGTGGGCCGTCGTCCTCCCCCTCGTGCTCGCCCTCGCGGTCGGCGCCTACGCCGCGGCGCGCCACGACCCTCAGTATCGGGCGTCGGTCACCTTCTTCGTCGCGACATCGAGCGAAGTGGGCGGTTCGTCGGCGGTGCGGGGGGACGAGTTCGCGCAACGCCGTGTCAACTCGTACGCGGAGCTGCTCACCACCGATCGCCTCGCCACCAAGGTGATCCAGGCCTCCGGCCTCGATCTCACCCCCGGCGAGGTCACGCGCATGATCGGTGCCGACAGCGATGTCGAGACGGTTCTGCTCACGGCGACCGTGACATCCGGGTCGCGAGACCTGACGCGGCGGGTCGCCGACGGGGTCACCGCGGAGTTCGTCGACCTTGTCGACGAGGTCGAGAACCCGCCTGGCGGGCCGGCGTCGGTGCATCTCGAGGTGGTCTCCGGGCCCGATCTGTCGCAGTTGCGCCCACGCCGGGCGCTGACCGTCGGGCTCCCCGCGTTCCTCGGTCTCCTGGCCGGCCTCGGGCTCGCGTGGCTGCTCGAGGTGAGGGACAAGACGATACGGTCCGAGGCTCAACTGCGGGCCCTGCACGCGACGCCCGTGCTCGGCATGATCCCGTTCGACCGGCGCCTGCAGCGCCCGGCGCTGGTCCGCCACCTCACCGCGAGTTCCCCGGGCACCGAGTCGTTCCGTCAGCTCCGCACCAACCTCGAGTTCCTCGACGTCGATCACCCGGTGCAGATCCTCGTCGTGACGTCGTCGGTCGCCGGCGAGGGAAAGACGACCACGACGACCAACCTGGCGTCGGCACTGGTCGCCGCCAGCCAACGGGTGCTCGTCGTCGAGGCGGATCTGCGGCGACCGACGCTCGACAGACACGTCCGGGTCGACGGAGCCGTCGGCCTGGCCGGCGTGATCGTCGGCCGGGACGAGATCGACGCCGGGCTGCAGAAGACCGAGGTCGAGGGGCTCATGGTCCTCCCGAGCGGACCCCGGCCGCCCAACCCGTCCGAGCTGGTCGGCAGCGACGCGATGGTTCGGCTCCTCGGCACCCTCCGCGAGCGCTTCGACCGCGTCATCATCGACACGCCGCCGTTGCTGCCGGTCACCGACGGGGCGGTCCTGGCCGCCCATGCCGACGGCGTCCTAGTGGTCGTGCGCGCCGGCAAGACCACCCGCCACAACCTCCAGCTGGCGATGCGTTCCCTCGAGGCCGTCGGGGCACGGGTGCTCGGCACCGTTCTCGACTTCGCTCCCGCGCATCAGGGCCCGTCGTACACCGCCTACTGGCACGACGAGACAGAACCGGCCGAGGGGTCCGGCCCGGTCGATCGACCGCGTCGGAGCGCGAGCCGCGAGCTACGGCACGCAGCCGGGACGGTGGGCGCCACGCTGCGCCGCCTCAAGAACGCCGAGCGGTGATCGGCTGCTGACGGGCGCGGTCGTAGCTGCGCATCTCTCGATACCACCTGACCAGTGCAAGCCCGAGGAATGCGACGTTCGACGCCATCAAGGCGGTGTAGATCCACAGGAACCCCGACTCCCAGAACATCAGCGCCAAGGCCAGGCACAGGAGCCCGTAATCGGTCGGGACGACCGCCAGCGAGTACAGCAGCGACGAGCTGCCCTCCCCCTCCGCGAGCATCGCCGACGACCCCCGCTGCGTGCGGCGGATCCTGTCGTTGAGGATGATGACGAAGAAGAGCACCGAGGCCGTCGCCTGGTAGGTGAGCGGCACGAGGAGCTGGAGATCCGACCGGTCGCTGAAGCGGTACCAGCTCACGAGGACGGCGAGGTGCACGGTGGCGATCTTGATCGCGTCGACGACATGATCCAGCCACTCGCCGGCGACCGAGCCGCCGCCACGCAGGCGGGCGAGCTGGCCGTCCGCCGCATCGAGGGCGTAGCCGCCGACGAGCAGCGCGCTCGCGGCGACCGAGCTCGCGGGTGCCGGCGACACCGCCGCGATCGTCGCGATCCCGGCGAACGTCAACGTCGCGCTCACCCCGGTGACCTGGTCAGGTTTCATCCCAGCCGTGGAGGCGGCGGCGGCGAGAAGCCGGCCCAGCCTGCGGTTGACCAGGCGGGAGTAGGCGGGGGCGCCCTTGGAGGTCTTTTGCACCTGCCCCAGCCGGACCAGCGCCTCGCGGAACCCTCGGGGTGCCGGCTCCAGCGCGGTCACGGCGCAAGCGTACTCACGCCGAATCCTCGCTGATCGCGAGGCGCTGCGGCGATCGATCTCCTCGCCCATGGACGCCTCATCGGCCGTCCCGGCAGAGCCCCACACGGTTCGACGGCAAGCCAAAGTCGGTCGCCGGCAGCCGATCGGTCAACATCCCGCCCCAACTGCTGCCCATCCTCGACCAGCAAACGGCCGAGTGGGGCCGGCCCCGAGGGGGCCTTCGTGGGCCGCACAGGGTGCTCCGATGCGGGAGACGCCGTCCGCCGGGGGTTCGCTCGTGCCCGCAGGAAGACCGGCATGACGGACTTCACGTTCCACGATCTGCGCCGCACCGGGTGCCAGGATGGCCTGCGGCTCTTTCCCGGCGAGGCGCAGGTTCAGCGACACCGAATCGGATGTCCTCCATTTGCAACTCGACCTGAGGTGAGTGCCGATCGCACCGTAGACTTCCCTACAGAGGTGAGGTCGCGTTGACCATCGTGTGGATCGCCGTTGGCGTCGTGCTGATCGCTGTCGAGCTGCACCACCTTGCGTTTTACGCCCTGTTCGCAGCCGTGGGCTGCTTCGCGGGCGCCGCCGTGGCCTCCGTTGCCCCTGACGCCCTCGCCGCGCAGGTCGTGACCGCCGTCGTGGTCGCCGCCGCTGGGATCATGTTCGCCCGCGGCCGCGTGAGCGCCGCCTTCACCCACCGCCACGAGGGCGACCATGTCCCCGGCGTGCACGGGGGCCTGGTCGGGCAGGAGGTGCTGACAGTGGACCGCGTCGGTGGGCTGGACGGTATCGGTCACGTCCTGCTCGCCGGCGAGCGCTGGCGCGCGGTCAGCGGCAGCGATGAACCGATCCCCGCGGGCACGAAGGTCCTCGTCACAGCCGTTCAGGGCACGACGCTCGTCGTCTGGGCCGTCGGCGGGCACCTGCCACCCGGCTCGCAGCTCGAAGCGGGCGAACCTCGCCACCCGGACGAGAGAGAGGGGCAACAGCCGTGATCGCAGAAATCACCGCCGCGGGGGTCATCGGCCTCGTCGTCGTCGGCCTCGTCGTGGTCGTGTTGATCCTGGCGTTGCGCCAGATGGTCAACATCGTCCAGCAGGGCGAGGTCGGGGTCGTGAAGCACCTCGGCGAGTACCGCATGACCCACGAGCCCGGACTGGTGATCATCGCGCCCTTCATCGAGTCCCTCCAGCGCGTCGACATGCGCGAGATCCCCCGGCCGGGCGATCGTCAGGACGTGATCACCAAGGACAACGTGGTGGTCAACGTCAACGCCACCATCTTCACGCAGGTCGTCGACGCCCGGCAGGCGCTGTTCAGCATCGCGAACTTCGACGTGGCCATCGACGCACTCGCTCGCACGGCCCTGCGCTCGGTGATCGGCACGATGACCCTCGACCAGGCGCTTTCCGAGCGCGAGCGCATCAACACCGATGTCCAGCAGCAGATGGAGGCAGTCACCGACAAGTGGGGCATCCGGATCAACCGCATCGAGATCATCGCCATCGCTCCGCCGCCGAAGATCCTCGAAGCCCTCGCCCTCGAGAAGCAGGCGGATCAGGAGAAGCGGGCGAAGATCCTGCAGTCGGAAGGCCAGCAGCAGTCAGCGATCAACGTCGCCGACGGCGACGCACAAGCGGCGGTCCGCAAGGCCGAAGGCAACCGGGAGGCCGCGATCCTGCGGGCAGAGGGCAACCGCCGGGCCGCGATCCTCGAGGCCGAGGGGCGGTCGCAGGCCATCACCACCGTGTACGCCGCCATCAAGAAGGGCGAGCCCGATCCGACCCTGGTGGCGATTCTCCAACTCGACGCCCTCGCCAAGTTCGCCGACAGCGACAATGCCAAGATCGTCGTCCCGTTCGAGAGCGCTGGACTGCTCGGCGCCGCCCAGGCACTGCGCAGTGTGCTCTCCGCCGTCCCGGTGGACGGCGAGCGGCCGTAGGCCCTTCCCCGTACCTCGGCCCTCGCTGGCGACTCTGACGGACGCCTGAGAGCGCCGCCCCTCCGTCGGGACGGCGCCTGGCCAGGCGGTGGTCAGCCCACGGTGCGGACCCTCAGCGTCAGGTTGTCGGGCTCGGAGCCCACCTCGGTGATGGCGTAGAGCCGGTCCCCGTGCACGGCGAGGCCGCCGTTGGCGAGGAGGTGTGCCCAGGTCTCCTGGTCGGGCAGGTGGCCGAACTCGAAGGTGGCGATCGGCGTGGTGCCGCCCGGCTCGAAGATGTACACGTCCTCTTCGTAAGCGCCGCTGATGCCCGCTGCGACGGTGCCGTCGGGCCAGATGGCGGCGGCGTTGGGATACGGCGCCGTCGGGTACCGGTGCGCGACCGTGAGATCGGACGTGCGGAAGGCCTGGTGGAAGTACGGCGCTCCCGAGGGGACGATCACCTGGCTGCCATCGGGTGTGATCGCCATGTCGCTGACGAAACCGCCCGCCAGGCCCAACGCCTCCTGGTCGAGCAGCGAGGTGGCGCGGAACCGCACGAGGAGGCCGGCGCTGCAGCCCGTGTCACCGGCGATCACCATGTCGGGCTGCGACGGCACCGCTTCCAGCATCGGCGGTGCGCAGAACGTCATGTCGAGCCTGCCCACGCTCTGCAGGTCGAAGGCCCCCGTCGCTGGGTCGATGCCGCCGATGCCGGCATAGGTGTCGCAGCCCCACGAGAACCACAGCCGCCCGGACGCCCAGGCGACGTCGCGGGGGCACGTCGGCTCGCCGTCACCCCTGCCGGCCCAGTGCCAGGTGATGGCCTGGGTCGCGGTGTCGATGACGGTGATCCCGTCGCTCTCGCTGGCAGCGACGTAGAGCTTCGTGCCGTCGGGATTCAACGTCATGCCGGCTGGCCCGGGCCCGACGTTCTCGATGGTCTGCAGATTGCCGCCGACGAGGTCGGTGACGACGAGGTCGCTCGTGCCGCGGCCTCCGCTGATGTAGATGCGACCGTGCGCGTCGTCGACGAGCATGTCGGCGAAGCCTGGCAGCGGGACCGTCACGTCGAGCCCGGCCGGCGGGGGTGCCGTCGTCGTGCTCGTGGACGGGTCGGTGGTCGTCGTGGACGGGTCGGTGGTCGTCGTGGACGGGCCCACGGTCGTCGGCGTCGTGGTCGTCGTCGACTGCGTCGTGGTCGACGTGGGTCGGCCATGTGACGGACCTGGCCCGTCGGGCGGCCCCGACGGCGCCCCGCAGGCCACCAGCACGAGGGACACGACGACGCCCAACGCCCAGATCGATGCGCGCGAGCCGTCGGTGACGATCCGACTCATGGTTCTCCCCCAGACCGTTGTCTCGACGCACCCCGGTCGCGCCGCCGGTGCGACGGACCCTAACAGGCGGTGACCAGGCAGATGTAGCCCTCCGGGGCGTAACCGTCCCCCAAAAAACGACGTTCTGGCAGCGCTCCGTTCGTCGCTCACGTCTCTGCGCTGCCAGAACCGTCAGGGCCCGTCAACGAGCCTGTGCCGGCCACGTGGTCGCCGGGCCGACTTATGATCCGGACGTGAGGCAGGCCTACGTACACCGACTTTTGTTGCGCCCCGACGTCGGCTTCGACGACCGGGCCCCCGGTGGGGCGGTGACGCGAGAGCTTTGCGGCAGCTGGGACCACGATGGTGACTGCCTCGTGCCGCATCACAACGCGGCCAGGGCCGACGAGGATGGGCTCGAGCTACGGGTGGTGTTCGTCGCAGGAGCAGATGTGGAACCCCTCGTGCGGCGACGTATCGGGCGAGCTGTTGGTGCTGGGATGCTCGTCGGCTCCGATAGCAGGACGAGTCACTGGCAGTTGCTGGAGGACGGGCCCGACGAACTGACCGAGGCCGAGCGCACTCTTGCCGCCCAGTGGCTGGGCTCGTAGCCGAGCGCTGCGGCGGGCATCCGAGCGCGCTCCTGGTGACCACGCGAACGTCACACAGCGCGTCGCCCAGGCTCACCCCGAGCGGGACTGGGACGACGTCGAGTTCCTGGGCCCGATCATCGAGTCCCTGGGCTCATGACCGTCGCCAGGGGCCGTCGAGGTCGGCGTGATCAGGCCAGGCGTAGCGCACGTCGGGTGCCCCCTCCTCGTTGTCGCCGTCGGTCGTCGCGACGGCGACGAAGCCATGCCGCTCGTAGAACCGGCGGGCGCCGGCGTTCGACCGGAACGTCCACAGGTCGAGACCACCCGGGGACGCGGCCTTGGCGACGGCGAGCAGGCGCGACCCCAGTCCGCGACCGGTGCAGTCGGGATCGACGTAGAGCTGGTCGATCCATCCGGGCTCGAGCACGAGCAGAGCGACGACGGCGCCGTCGCAATCGATCACCCACGTCTCCCTCTCGGGCAGGACCACCGTCGCGAACCACTCGGTCACCTCGTCGTCGGTGTGGACCGGGCGCGGGATGGCGGGCACCGACGCGTGGCGCGAGCGCAACCAGGTCGCCGCCACGGCTGCGGCGTCCTGTGGACCCGCTCGTCTGGGCGTCGGTGCATCGGGGACCCCGTCCACCCCCTGGAGCATGACGCACCGGCGAGTCGTCGTCTTCGACGACCGCGTCGCCATGGGTATCGCGTCGACGGCCCGTAAGGCGGCCCGGCGTTCCGGCCCGTGACTGGGACGGCGTGGCGGCCGTCGGTGCATCGCACCGATCCGGCACCTCACCGGGCGACCGGTGCGCAGACCGAAGCGGTGCAGGGAACGGTCGGCTGCGGTCAGCCGCGGGGGCGTGAGCGGCGCGACCGCGTGATCTCGTCCAAGGCCGCCAGGTCCTCCGGGCTGGGCACCCACGACGCCGCCTCGACGTTCGCCCGCACCTGCTCGGGCGACGTGGCGCCCGCGATGACCGAGGCCACGCCCGGCTGGGCGGCGAGGCCCCCGACGGCCACGTCGAGCAGCGTGACGCCCCGCTCGGCGGCGAACGCCTCCAGCCGCTCCACCACGTCGAACCGCTCGTCGGTGAGCCCGCCGACCATGCCCCAGGCGGCGTAGCGGCTGCCGACCGGCGGGTCCTCGCCCCGGCGGTACTTGCCGGTCAGCAGGCCGCTCGCCAGCGGGAAGTACGGCAGTAGCCCCACGCCGAAGTGCAGGCAGGCCGGCACGAGCTCGACCTCGACGTCGCGCTCGAGCAGGTTGTAGCGGTTCTGGGCGCTGATGAAGCGCTCGGTGCCGCGGTCGCGCGCCGTCCACTCGGCATCGGCCACCTCCCAGGCGGCAAGGTTCGACGACCCGACGTAGCGGACCTTGCCCTCCGCGACCAGCTCGTCGAGCGCCGCCAGCGTCTCGGCGACCGGCGTGGCCCGGTCGGGGAAGTGCAGCTGGTAGAGATCGATCCAGTCGGTGCGCAGGCGTCGCAGCGACCGGTCGACCGCCCTGCGGATGTAGCGCCGCGACCCGCGGGCGCCCCAGTCCGGCCCGTTGGGCTCGCCCGGGAGCGGCGAGCCGAACTTCGTGGCGACCACGACCCGGTCGCGCCGGCCCTCGAGCACCTGCCCGAGCAGCGCCTCGGAGTCGCCGTAGGAGTCGGACGTGTCGATGAGCGTGATGCCGGCGTCCAGGGCGGCGTCGACCACGGCGCGGGTGCCGTCGAGGTCGACGCGCCGGCCGAAGTTGTTGCCGCCGAGTCCGATGGTCGAGACGACCAGACCCGAGTCGCCGAGCCTGCGGTGCTGCACGTCAGCCATGGGCGGCAGCATGCCGCGCCGCCGCCCCGTCGGCACCCGCGCCGGTCATGCCTGCGCAGAGAAGCGCGCGTGGGCACACGGCGTCCGGAGCGCCCGCTCGTGGCAGCGGGCCGGCTGGGGCGTGGTGAGGCGGTCGATGTGGTGGACCGTGCGGATGGCCCCCGGCGAGTCGACGTCGCGGTCGCACGGCGCCGCCACGGCGCCGATGGCCAACGCGGTAACGCTCAGTCCTCGCTGCGGGCGGCCTGCCCCCCGTTCCCGCTCCAAACGCCGTCGGTGCTGGTGCCGCCCGTGCCGCCGGTGCCGGCACGGCGGCGCAGGTTCGCCAGCGGCGCCCGCGTGAAGGCTCGCTCGACGGACCGGGTCGCCGCCCGCTCTCCGGGCGACGGCCTGCAGCCCTGGCCGACCGACCCGAGGTTCGCGAACGGGCCGCCGACGAAGCCGCGGAGCGCGGCCGCGCCGGACCGGACCTTCGGCCGAACCCTGGCCATGGTGGCGAGCACGTCCTCCGCCCCGGCGCGGTCGCCGCTCGCGTCCACGACCCCATCGTCGGCCGTCGCCGCAACGGCGGTGGCCGGGACGGACCGGTGATCGGCGACCACGGCAGGCGCGGTGACGGCAGCGGGCGCGGCGACCGCAGCGGGCGCGGCGGGCGTGGCGGGTGTGCCCGGCGCGGCGCCGAGGACGCCGGCCCGGCGCGTGCGGGCGACGCCGAGCCGCGGCGCCCCGAGCGACGACTGCGGGATCGCCTCGACGGCCTTGCGCTCGACGTCGGGAAGCCTCACTTGCGGCATGCCCAGGTCCTTTCGGTTCGTCGACCTGGGCTCACCGTCGCAGCCCCACGTTTCACGGGGGTTCGCCGACTGTTGCGCCCGCGTTGCCAACGCAACAAGGCGTGCGTCACGGAAGTCCCTGACGGGGCGCCCGTCGGGCGGGCGCTCACGCCTCGACGGGCTGGCGCCGGGTGCCGAGCAGGCACCCGAGCATCGCGGCGGTCGCCCCGCCCACGCCGACCCATACACCCCACGCGGGGCTCGGCGCGGTGTCCTCGCCGAAGAGCTGCCACACCGCCCCGGCGAACCCGGCGCCCGCCAGGATCGTGACGAGCGCGCCGGTGACCCGGGGGGCCGAGGTGCCCTCGCGGTCGGCGGCGTTGACGAGAAGGCCGACCACCGCCGCTGTCAGGAACCCGGTGACGAGGCGCCCGGCGAAGCTGCGCGGGACGATCAGGGTGGAGAACAGCACGGCGATGCCGGTGAGGACGAGGACGGCGATCCAGCCCCACTCGGCGAACGCGTCGATGTAGTCGCCGCCGAGGCTGCCCATCGGGCCGCTCGGGGCGGGCACGGCGGACGGCAGCGTGGTCGGCACCGGCGTCCCGGGGACGACGGTCGGAGCGGTGGAGCCGGTGGTGACCGCGGGGGCGGTCGTCGCCGGGATGCCGGTGCCGCCGGCCGGGACGGACGTAGCCGACGGATCGCCCGGCGCCTGGCGGGGCGAGCCGAACAGGCCCATGCCGCCGAACGTGGCGGTCGTCGCGGTGTCGCCGGCTGCCGAGGTCGTCGTCGTACCAGCGCCCGGGGCGGTGCCGGGCACGGTCGTGGCCGGGCCGGCGGGTCCCGTGGCCGACGCCGTCCCCGCCGGTGCGGTGGCGCCCGGTGCGGCCCCAGGGTCCACGGGCCCCACCGGGACGGTGGTCGTCGTCGCTGCGTCGGGGGGGACGCTGACCGTGGTGACGTCGTCGGCGACGGCGGCCGCGGCGCGGATGTCGGCGAAGGTGACGTCGTCGCCGGCGGTGACGACCCACGGCAGCACGGTGAAGGACAGCGCGAGCGCCACGAGCCCGACCAGGCCGAGGACCAGCCCGATGCCCGGCCGGTTGCGGAAGCCGACGGCCGCCGGGTCGCGGGCGTCGTCACGGTCGGAGCCCCAGCGGCCGCGGTGGGCCTCGGTCGCGGTGGCCCGGGGACCACCGTAGAGTCCCTCGGTGGCCTCGTCGTGGAGGCCGGGGGCCCGTGCGTCGCCTGGCGGCCGGAGGCGATCGCCGTCGGGTGCGTCGAACCGGGCACCGGCGTGACCGCCGGGTGGGCCGACCCCGGGCCGGCCTGCGGCGATGCCGCCGAGGTCCATGGCGTCCGTCCCGCCGTTACCGGGGGGCCCGGCCTCGCGCAGCGGTGGGGCGAACCCCCGGCCGGGCAGGCGGGGGGCGGGGGTCGGGCCCGGCGCGGCACCACCCGCGCCGACCCCACGGCCGGAGTGGGTGTCCGGCAGGCGCGGCGGGAAGCCGGTGGTGGGAGACGCGCCCGCCGCCGTGGCGTAGGGGTCCGCGGGCACGTCCGGCGGCCAGCGCGGGGCGAGCGGCGGCGGCTCGAGCCCGGCGGCGGAGTCAGGGCCGGAGGGGCCACCGCCCGCGGGCCGGCGGGGCAGGGCCGCCGCGCCGGGATCCGCGCCCGCAGGGCCACCGCCCACGGGCCGGCGGCGGGGCAGGGCCGCCGCGCCGGGGTCCGAGCCCGCAGGGCCACCGCCCACGGGCCGGCGGCGGGGCAGGGCCGCCGCGCCGGGATCACGGCCGGCGGGGCCACCGCCCACGGGCCGGCGGGGCAGGGCCGCCGCGCCGGGATCGGGGCCGGCAGCGGGGGCTGGGGGGCGGTCGGGCGCCGGGCGGGCGTCGGCCGGTGGCCCACCGTCGAATGACGACCACTCGCCGAGGGGCGCCAGCCGCGGGGCCCAGCTACCGTCAGGCTCACGCTGCCGCTGCACGGCGTCGTCGTCGGTCATGTCCCGCTCCACTCGTCTCGTCGTGGGCGGGGATGAAGTCTCCGAACGCCCAGCCGCTAGCACCGCGCCGCGCCGCAGGGGGCGGCGGGCCGACTCGCCGTGGGCACACACGGTAACAACGCCCGTCACCGGATCGACAGGTCGGAACGGCCGGGACCACCGCGACACGCGCCGCCTCTCGACGCGGACGCCAGCGGTGCGACCCGCCCCACGCCGGCGTCCGTCGCTCAGGGCTGCGGCGGCCTGTGGAGCCTGACGACGCCTTCCTCGATGGCGGCGGCGGCCACGGCCTCGGCCACGGCCGGCGCCACCGCCGGGTCGAACACCGACGGGATGATGTGGTCGGCCGCCAGCTGCTCGTCGGTCACGCATTGCGCGATGGCCTCGGCCGCCGCGAGCTTCATGCCCTCGGTGATCGTGGTCGCGGCCACGTCGAGCGCACCCCGGAAGATGCCGGGGAAGGCGAGCACGTTGTTGATCTGGTTCGGGTAGTCGCTGCGGCCCGTGGCGATGACCCGGGCGATGCCGTCCGCATCCTCGGGCGTGATCTCGGGGTCGGGGTTGGCCATGGCGAAGACGATCGGGTCGTCGGCCATGGTCCGCAGTTCGGCGGACGTGATCAGTCCGGGGCCCGACACGCCGATGAACACGTCCGCGCCCGGCAGGACCTCGCGCAGCGTGCCCTCGCGGCGTTCGGGGTTCGTGTGCTCCGCGAACCAGAGCTTGGCGACGTTGAGGTCGTCGCGGCCCGCCCAGATGGCGCCCTTGCGGTCGACGCCGACGATGTCTGCCACGCCGGCCTGCATGAGGATCTTCGAGATCGCGACGCCGGCGGCGCCGACGCCGGCGATGACGACGCGGAGGTCCGCCATCTTCTTGCCGACGATCTTCAGCGCGTTCTCGAGGGCGGCGAGCGTGACCACCGCGGTGCCGTGCTGGTCGTCGTGGAAGACCGGGATGTCGAGCAGATCCTTCAGGCGCTCCTCGACCTCGAAGCACTCGGGAGCGGCGATGTCCTCGAGGTTGATGCCGCCGAAGACAGGCGCGATGCGCTGGACGGTCTCGACGATCTCGTCGGCCGACGACACGTCGAGGCAGATCGGGAAGCCGTCGACGCCGGCGAAGTGCTTGAACAGAAGCGCCTTGCCCTCCATGACGGGCATGGCGGCCTCGGGGCCGATGTCGCCGAGGCCCAGCACGGCGGTGCCGTCGCTGACGATGGCCACGGTGTTCTTCTTGATCGTGAGATCGTGCGCCCGGCGCTTGTCCGCGGCGATGGCGTTGCACACGCGGGCCACGCCCGGCGTGTAGGCCATCGACAGGTCGTCGCGGTCGGCCACCGGCATGCGGGCCAGGACCTCGATCTTGCCGCCGTCGTGCATGAGGAACGTGCGGTCGAGGACCTCGAGCACCTCGGTGCCATGGCTGCCCTCGGCGGCGGCGGTCACCTGCTCGATGTGGTGGGTGTCCCGGCAGTTGACGACGACGTCCTCGACCAGGGCGGGGCCCCGTACGTCGAAGCCCCCGATCGCCGTGATGTTGCCCCCGGCGTCACCGATGGCGGTGGTGAGTCGGCCGAGGGTGCCGGGTCGGTTGTCGAGCCTGACCCGCAAACGGATCGAGTACGCAGCGGTCGGGGTAGCCACGAACGGGCGACCGTAGTCGCGCGAACGGTGGTGTTGGCAACAAGACTTCGTCCATAGCGTGCACAATTCACTTGCACCTTTGCCGCGACCGTCGGCGCTACATGCCACCGGCATTCGCTCTGTACCCTCGGGTGCGTGCCCGGCGTGTTCGACATCCTCTCGGCCGACGGATTCGAGCAAGTGGCGTTCTGCCACGACCGCTCCACCGGGCTCCGGGCCATCATCGCCATCCACTCCACGGCGCTGGGCCCGGCCCTGGGCGGCACCCGCTTCTACCCCTACGCCGACGAGCAGGACGCGCTCGTCGACGTGTGCCGCCTCGCCAAGGGCATGACCTACAAGCACGCCGTCTGCGGCAACGACCTCGGCGGCGGCAAGGCCGTCATCATCGGCGACCCGGGCACCGACAGGAGCGAGGCCCTGCTGCGGGCCTACGGGCGCTTCGTCGAGGGCCTCGGCGGCCGCTACCTCACGGCCGAGGACGTCGGCACGAGCCAGGCCGACATGGACGTCGTGCGCCGCGAGACCCGCCACGTGACCGGTGTGAGCGAGGCGCTCGGCGGGTCGGGCGACCCCTCCCCCGCCACCGCCCTCGGCGTGCTCTGGGCCATGCGGGCCGTGGCCGAGCGGCTGTGGGGCTCGGGGTCGCTCGCCGGCCGCCACGTGGTGATCTCGGGCGTGGGCAAGGTGGGTGCCGCGCTCGCCGCCCACCTCGACGCCGAGGGCGCCAAGCTCACCCTCGCCGACGTCGACGACACGCGCCTGGGAGCGGTGGCCGAGCGGCACGGCACGATGACCGTCAGCTCGGACACGGCCCACGCCCTGCCCTGCGACATCTTCGCCCCGTGTGCCCTCGGGGCGGTGCTGAACGCGGTGACGATCCCCGAGATGCGCTGCGACGCCGTGGTCGGCTCGGCCAACAACCAGCTTGCGAGCCTGGCCGACGCCGAGCGCCTGCGCCACCGCAGCATCGTCTACGCGCCCGACTTCGTGGCCAACGCGGGCGGCGTCATCAACATCGCGGAGGAGGCCCACGGCTACGACCGCGACCTGGCCTATGCCCGCACGCAGGCGATCTACGACACGCTGCTGGCGGTGTTCGACCGGGCAGAGGTCGAGGGCACCACGACCACCCAGGCCGCCGAGCGCCTCGCCGAGGACCGCATCGAGGCGGTCAGCCGCGTGCGGCTGCTGCGCACGACCCGCTGACCACCCGGCTCAACCGACGTCCCTCTCGTAAGGGAACCCCAGATCGGGGGCCGTGACGAGGGCGTGGAACGCCAGGCCGGCCTCCCGGGCCATCGCCTCGACGGTGCCGCCCCGATCGACGACCGGGACGAGTAGCACCGGCTGGGCCCCGCACGCGCGCACGACGTCCGCGGCCTCGAGCATCGACACGCCCCGGGTGACCGCGTCCTCGGTGATGGCGACCCGGTCGCCCGGTTGGAGCGCGCCGGCCAGGCGTCCGCCCCCACCGTGGTCCTTCGCCTCCTTGCGGACGCTGAAGGCCCGCAGCGGGCGGCCGCGCTCGGCGGCGATGCCGGCGGTGGCGAAGGCCACGGCGTCCGCCCCCATCGTGAGGCCCCCGAGCGCGGTCACGTCGTCGGGCAGCGCCGCGAGCAGGGCGTCGGCCACGAGCACCATGCCCTCGGGCCGGCACGTCGTCTGCTTGGCGTCGATGAACCAGCCGCTGCGCTTGCCCGACTTCAGCACGAAGTCGCCGAGCCGTACCGCGTGGGTCAGCAGGTGCTCGACGAGAGGGTCGAAACCGTCGGCGCTCACCCGAACAGCACCCGCCGCCCGTCGGGCCGCTTTGCAGGCGCGGGCACCAGCGTGCCGATCTCGACCGCCCGGTGACCGGCCTGGGCCAGCACGGCGAGCGTCCGGGCGGCGTCCGCGGGCGGGACGGCCACGACCATGCCGATGCCCATGTTGAACACCTTGAGCATCTCGTCGTCGGTCACCTGGCCGCGCCGCTGGATCTCCCCGAACACCGCCGGTGCCTCCCACGCCGAGCGATCGACGCGCGCGTCCAGGCCGGCGGGCAGCACCCGGGGCAGGTTGCCGACCAGGCCGCCGCCGGTGACGTGCGCCACCGCCCGCACGTCGACGTCGCCCAGCAGCCGGGTCAGGGCCGGGGCGTAGATGACCGACGGCTCGAGCAGCTCGTCGGCCACGCTCCGCCCGGGGAACAGCTCGTCGTCGAGCGCCAGGCCGGCCACCTCGAGCAACACCCGGCGGGCGAGCGAATAACCGTTAGCGCGCAGCCCCGGCGACGGCAGACCGACCAGCACGTCGCCGGCCCGGGCGGTCTCGCCGGTGAGCAGGCGGTCGTGCTCGGCGACGCCCACGACGAATCCGACGAGGTCGAACTCGCCCGGCTCCATCGCGCCCGGGTGCTCGGCCATCTCGCCGCCCACGAGGGCGCACCCGGCCTGCCGGCACCCCTCGACGACTCCGGTGACCAGCTGGTCGACCAGATGCGGGTCGAGCTTGCCGACCGAGATGTAGTCGAGGAAGAACAGCGGCTCTGCGCCCTGGCACACGATGTCGTCGACGCACATGGCGACGAGGTCGATGCCGATCGTGTCGTAGCGCCCGGCCGCCCGGGCGACCATCGCCTTCGTCCCGACGCCGTCGGTCGACGACACGAGCACCGGACGGCGGTAGCGGTCGAGGGGCAGCTCGAAGAGCCCGCCGAATCCACCGATGTCGCCGAGGACCTCGGGCCGGTAGGTCGAGCGGACCTTGGCCTTGATGCGGTCGACGGCCGCCTCGCCGGCGGCGATGTCGACCCCGGCGGCGTCGTAGGTCTCGCCCATCAGCCCATCAGCGTCGTGCCGTCGAGCGCCGGCTGGACGACGTCCTCGGCGACGCGCTGCTCGTCGGCCTCGAGCACGTGCTTGCGCAGGGTGACAGGCACCTCGACGGGGTAGGCGCCGGTGAAGCAGGCGTCGCAGAAGCCGGCGCCCGCCGCCCCGGTGGCGGTGACGAGCCGGTCGAGGTCGAGGTAGGCGAGCGTGTCGGCGTCGAGGTGACCGCGGATGGCCTCGGTGTCGAGGTTGTGGGCGATCAGCTCGGTGCGCTCGCCGGTGTCGATGCCGTAGAAGCACGACCACATGACCGGCGGCGACGAGATGCGCAGGTGGACCTCGCGGGCCCCCGCCTCGCGCAGCATGCGCACGAGCGCCCGCTGCGTCGTGCCGCGCACGATCGAGTCGTCGATGACCACGAGGCGCTTGCCGGCGATGTTCTCGCGCAGCGGGTTGAGCTTCATGTGCACGGCCCGGGCCCGGAGCTCCTGGGTGGGAGCGATGAAGCTGCGGCCGATGTAGCGGTTCTTCACCAGGCCCTGGCCCAGCGGGATGCCGCTGCGGTGGGCGAAGCCCTCGGCGGCCGGCACGCCGGACTCCGGCACGCCCATCACCATGTCGGCCTCCACCGGCGCCTGCTCGGCGAGCTGCTCGCCCATGTGGATTCGGGCCTGGTGAACGTTGCGGCCGTAGAGCCTGCTGTCGGGGCGGGCGAAGTACACGAACTCGAACAGGCAGAGCCGGGGGTCGACCTCGTCGTCGGGGAACGGGTACGACGAGCGCGGCCCGTCGGCGTCGATGGCGAGCACCTCGCCGGGCTCGAGCTCGCGGACGAACTCGGCGCCGACGATGTCGAGTGCCGGGCTCTCGGACGCGAGCACCCAGCCGTCACCCAGCCGGCCCAGGCACAGCGGCCGGAAGCCGTGGGGGTCGCGCACCCCGAGGATGCCGTGCTCGTCCATGAGCACGAGCGAGAAGGCACCGGCCAGCTGCGGCACGACGCGGGCCACCGCCCGCTCGAGTGCGGTGACCGCCGTGCCGTGGGCCGCCGTGCCGTCGGGGTCGGCCGCCAGCTCGCTGGCGATCAGCTCGGCGACGATGTCGCTGTCGCTCGTGACCGTGCCCTCGAGCATCCCGGCCTCCTTGGCGAGGCGCTCGGTGTTGACGAGATTGCCGTTGTGGCCGAGCGCGAACTCGTGCGCCCCCACCGACCGGTAGACCGGCTGGGCGTTGCGCCACGTGGACGAGCCGGTCGTCGAGTAGCGGCAATGGCCGAGGGCCACGTCGCCGCTGAGTCCCGCAAGCGTTCGGTCGTCGAACACGCTCGCCACGAGACCCTGGTCCTTGACGACGGTGATCGTGTCGCCGTCGCCCACGGCCATGCCCGCCGCCTCCTGCCCGCGGTGCTGCAGGGCGAAGAGCCCGAGATAGGTGAGCTGGGCCACAGGCAAGCCCGGGCCGTACACGCCGAAGACCCCGCAGGCCTCCTTGAGCTCGTCGGGACGTCCCGCTGGCTCGGTGGGATCCAGGTGCTGGGCGGCCGACCGGGGGCGATCCGCGTCGATCACCGCGCCATTGTGCCGTCCCACCCGCCGAGCCCGGTGACACGACGTCCTGACCAGGCACGATGTGCCGCCGTGCGGACGCCGGCGGCGCGGGTGCGTACGCTCACCGGCCGATGGGAACCCTGCTGCGCTCGCCCACGGTGCTGAAGCTGGCCAAGTACTCGACCGCGTCCGTGGCCGGGGTCCTGGTCGGGCAGGCCACGCTCATCTTCGCCCTCGAGGTCCTCGGCTGGGCGGCGATGCCCGCGAACCTGGCCTCGGTCACGCTGGGCTGCATACCGAACTACACGATCAACCGGTACTGGACCTGGCAACAGTCGGGCGAGAACCGGTTGTGGGGAGAGGTGGTGCCGTTCTGGTCGATGGCCATCCTGGGCGCGCTCCTCTCGATGCTCGCCGTGGCCTACGCCGACCGCACGTGGGGCGGCACCTTCGCCGTGGCGGTCGCCAACCTGTCCGGCTTCGCCGTGCTCTGGGTGGCCAAGTTCTTCGTGCTCGACAAGCTGATGTGGAAGGTCGTCCACGACCTGCACCCCGACGTCGACATCGACGCCGCCGAGGCGGGCATGCCGGGCGCCCTCGAGCTCGACGCCGCCGAGGAGGAGGCCCGCCGGCGGCACGCCGAGGCGCCGGCCGACGACACGCCCGTCCGGCGCGGCGCCTCCGACCTGTCCTGAGCCGCGCGGCCCGCCGCCCCCGCGGCGACGCCCCGGCCGGTCAGCCCTGCGTCGTGCCCTGGCCGAGCATGTCGGGCAGGCGCCCCCGCCAGGCGGCGACGGCATCGGCCAGCCCCACGTCGAGCTGGCCCTCCACCACGAGCCGGTCGCCCCCGGCCTCGCCGACGACCCTGCCGTCGACGCCCGCCGCGCCCTGGCGGCGCTGCAGCTCGCCGACGGCCGCCGGATCGACGGCGAGCACCACACGGCTGGGCGACTCGGCGAACAGCCAGCCGTGGCCGGCCGCTTCGGGCGCGTGGACCCGGAAGCCGGTGCCGCCCGACACCGCCATCTCGGCCAGTGCCAGGCCCAGCCCGCCGTCGGCCGCGTCGTGCACGCCGAGTACGAGCCCGTCGTGCACGAGTCCGATCACCAGCTCGCACAGGGCCCGGTGGGCGTGGAGGTCGAGGGCGGGAGGCGTGCCGCGCTTGTGGCCCCGGTCCCAGGCCCAGCGCGAGCCCGACAACGTGCGCGGCTCGGGCCCGAGCACGACGACCTGCGTGCCCTCGACGAGCCGCACGCCCGGCGGGGGCGCCGCGAGGTCGTCGATCAGCCCGACCACGGCCACGACCGGGGTGGGGTCGATGTCGCGGCCGCGACTCTCGTTGTAGAGGCTCACGTTGCCGCCCACGACCGGCAGGCCGAGCGCCCGGCAGGCGTCGCCCATGCCGTCGACGGCCTCGGAGAGCTGCCACATGACCTCGGGGTGCTCGGGATTGCCGAAGTTCAGGCAGTTGACGAGCGCCAGGGGCCGGGCCCCGGCGCAGGCCAGGTTCACGACGGCCTCGGCGACCACCAGGGCGGTGCCGCGGCGCGGGTCGAGCGCGCACCACCGGTGGTTGCCGTCCGCCGTGAGGGCGATGCCCTTGCCGGTGGGGGCGCCCGTGACCGGGTGCTTGAGGCGCAGCACGCCGGCGTCGCCGCCCGGGCCCTCGACGGTGTTCAGGAACAGCTGGTGGTCGTACTGGGACCACACCCAGGACGTGTCCGCCAGCATGGCGACGAGGTCGGCGCCGAGGTCCGCCGGGGCGGCCAGCGCCTCGTCGGCGCCGTCG
The DNA here is from genome assembly GCA_035296625.1 of Acidimicrobiales bacterium. GTDB lineage: Bacteria > Actinomycetota > Acidimicrobiia > Acidimicrobiales > VFJN01 > DATCLS01. The sequence goes on from DATHAO010000042.1 coordinate 47,011, forward strand.
CTGAGCCGGTCGTGGAGGTCGGCGGGCTCGGCGCGGGGGCGGTCGAGCAGCGGGGCGTCCTCGTGGAGGGACGCCGCCGGCAGGTCGGCGAGCACCTCGCCGTCGGGCCGGTCGAGGATGCGCAGAGCCCCGCCGGCCGTGACCGTGCCCACGACGGCCGCCCGTACCTCCCAGCGGGCGCAGATGGCGAGCACCTCGTCGAGGACCCGTGGTTCGACGATCGCCAGCATCCGCTCCTGGCTCTCGCTGGTCATGACCTCGAACGGATCGAGGCCCTCCTCGCGGCGCGGGACCGCCGACAGGTAGACGTCCATGCCGACGCCGCCCCGGCTGGCGGTCTCGCTGGTGGCGCACGTGAGCCCCGCGCCACCCAGGTCCTGGATGCCCACGACGAGGCCGGCGTCGAGCAGGTCGAGACATGCCTCGATCAGGCGCTTCTCCTCGAACGGGTCGCCGACCTGCACGCTCGGGCGCTTGGCGGCGTCGGCCTCGCCGTCGCCGAAGCCGGCGGACGCGAGCACCGACACACCGCCGATGCCGTCGCGGCCGGTGGGCGAGCCCAGCAGCACGGCCAGGTTCCCGATGCCCGACGCTTGGCCGAGCACGAGGCGCTCGTGGGGCAGCAGGCCGAGGCAGAAGACGTTGACGAGGGGGTTGTCCTGATAGGTCTCGTCGAAGACCAGCTCGCCGCCGACGGTGGGGACGCCGACCGAGTTGCCATAGCCGCTGATGCCGGAGACGACGCCCTCGGCGATCCACCGGCTGCGGGCGTCGTCGAGGGGCCCGAAGCGCAACGGGTCCATGAGGGCGATCGGGCGGGCTCCCATCGTGAAGACATCGCGCAGGATCCCGCCGATTCCGGTCGCCGCGCCCTGATAGGGCTCGATGGCGGAGGGGTGGTTGTGGCTCTCGATGCGAAATGCCACCGCCAGCCCGTCGCCGACGTCGACGACACCGGCGTTCTCGCCCGGCCCCACCAACACCGCGGCCCCGTCGGTGGGGAGGCGTCGCAGGTGGATGCGGCTCGACTTGTAGGAGCAGTGCTCGGACCACATGACCGCGTACATGGCGAGCTCGAGGTGGTTCGGGCGACGGCCCAAGATGACGTCGATGGCCCCGGCCTCGTCGTCGGTGAGCCCGAGGGCCCGATGGATCGCCTCGTCGGTGGTCACTCGAGCAGCGTAGGCCACGAACCTTCCAACCCAGCCCATCACGCGTCCGCCGCGGATCGTGTTCCTGGGACCTCGCAATGTCGCCCGTCAGCGATCGTTGATCTCAGAAATGCATTTTTCTGCGGAAGGGAAATAGGATCCTGCGCATGGCGACAACCACTCGCAAGAGAACACCCATGAGCGACGACCACAAGGCGGCCCTGGCCGAGGGGCGTGACCAAGGCCGTGCCGTGCGGCGGTATCTGGAAGCACTCGAAGCGAACAAGCCCAAGCGCGGCCGTAAGCGCTCTCCCGAATCGATGAAGAAGCGCCTCGCCGCAGTCGAGGACGAGATCGCGAGTGCCGATCCCCTGAAGCGCCTTCACCTCGTGCAGGAGCGGCTCGATCTGCAGTCGGCCCTCGAGGCCAACGAGTCGACCGTCGACATCGATCAACTCGAAAATGAGTTCGTCGATGCGGCGAGCACCTACAGCGAGCGCAAGGGCATCTCGTACTCGGCGTGGCGTGAGCTCGGCGTCCCCGGTTCCGTGCTGGAGCGCGCCGGCATCAGCCGCACGGCGGGCTGACGGCCCCGGTCGTCTCGTGCAGGGTCAGCCGACGGCGGGGTCGGCTGATCGCAAGGACGACGATCCGCCCGCACCCGTCCGCGAGCGCCTATGCGGCGAGGGCACCCGCCGCCACGAGCAAGGACCGCAGCAGCACGAGCCCGTCGGTGGACCCCAGAAGCGGGTGTGAGGCCCGCTCCGGATGGGGCATGAGGCCCACGACGTTCCGGCCCGCCGAGCAGATGCCGGCGATGTCGTCGATCGATCCGTTGGGGTTGGCGACGTAGCGGAAGACGATGCGGTCGTCGCCGCGCAGCTCCGCCAGTGTCTCGGGCTCGCAGGTGTAGTTGCCCTCGAAGTGGTTGATGGGGATGAGCAGCTCGGTGCCCGGGGCGACGGCCGTGGTGAGCGGCGTGCTGCCGGCCTCGACCCGCAGCCGCGCCGGCTGGCACAGGAACTTGAGCCCGGCGTTCTTCTGCAGCGCGCCGGGCAGCAACCCCGATTCGGTGAGCACCTGGAAGCCGTTGCAGATGCCCACGACCGGGCCCCCCTCGGCGGCGAACGCGGCGACCGCCGCCATGACCGGCGAGAACCGGGCGATCGCCCCGGGCCGCAGGTAGTCGCCGTGGGCGAACCCACCCGGGAGCACCACGGCGTCGACGTCGCCCAGCGAGGTGTCGCCGTGCCAGAGGAGGCGCCCGGCGCCGCCGACGGCGGAGACCGCTTCGACGACGTCGTGCTCGCAGTTGGACCCGGGGAAGACGACGACCCCGACCTGGGTGGTCATGGCCCGCACGGTAGCCGCTGCCCCCCGCCGTCCCAGGCGACCGGGACCGGCGTCACATCCCGTTGAGGTCGGGGCGAACGCCCCGGATCGTGAACCTGTCCTCCGGTGGGCCATTCGCGAACACGCGGTCGTCGTCGACACCACGATGCGCACCTTGGGGCCGTGCCCCCTCCAGCTGCAGCAGCGGCCGCGGCCAGGGAGGCGAAGATGCCCGCCGGGTCGCCTATCGCCAGCACGGCGTCGTCCGGCAGCTCCTGGCGCACGAACGCCGCGCCCCGCGGGCCAGGTGCGTCAGCGGACGAGCGCGAGCGCGGCCCACGCCCAAGCGCCACGGACGCTGCCCGCCCTCGACCTCCAGCGCGGGTGGCGCCGTCCCCAACGACGGACGCTTTCCCCGTCAGTCCACGGACTCAGGTGGTCATCACGTCGCGGCGTGCACCTCGATGGTGGCACCCTCGATCACCGGGTTGGTGAGGAAGCGCTTGCACATGTCCTCGACCTCCGCGCGGGCCGGGTCCGCGCCGGCGGCCTCGAGCTCGAAGCGGAAGCACTTGCCGACCTTGACCCCCGACACGCCCTCGAACCCCAGGGCGGGCAGCGACCGCTCGATGGTCGCCCCCTCGGGGTCGGCGATGCCGTCGTGGAGGCGGGTCTCGACGAGGACCGAGAAGCGCATGCGCGCAGCGTAGGCGCGTCAGCCGTGTGCGCCGGGCCAGTCGGCGAAGGACCGTCCGGTGATGCGCTCGTAGGCCTCGACGTAGCGGGCGCTCGTTGCCTCGACCACCTCGGCGGGCAGCGAGGGGGGCGGGGGCGCCTTGTCCCAGTCGAGAGTCTCGAGGTAGTCGCGCACCGGTTGCTTGTCGAACGAGGGGGGTGTCGCGCCCGGCACCCACCGGTCGACCGGCCAGAACCGCGACGAGTCGGGCGTCAACACCTCGTCGCACAGGACGAGCTCGCCGTCGACGAGGCCCATCTCGAACTTGGTGTCGGCGATGATGATGCCGCGCTCACGGGCCCACTCGGCCCCCCGGCGGTACAGCTCCACCGCCACGTCGCGCACCTGGGCGGCGAGCGCCTCGCCGACGAGGTCGGCGGCGGCTCTGAAGGAGATGTTCTCGTCGTGACCCTCATCGGCCTTCGTCGACGGCGTGAACACCGGCTCGGGCAGCCGGTCCGATTCACGCAGACCGGCGGGCAGCGGCGCGCCGTGCATGGTGCCGGCCCGCGAGTACTCCTTCCACGCCGAGCCGGACAGGTAGCCGCGCACGATGCACTCGATCGGTAACATGTCGGCTTTGTGCGTGAGCATCACGCGCCCGACGAGGTCGTTGGCCCCGGCCGCACCTTGCGTCGTCGCCGGCAGATCGGCCACGTCCGTGGAGATGAGGTGGCCGCGCACGACGTCGCCGAAGAGGTCGAACCAGAAGGCGGACATGGCCGTCAGTACGCGCCCCTTCTGGGGGATCGGCTCAGCCATGACCACGTCGAACGCCGAGATGCGATCGCTCGTCACCATCAGTAGGCGATCGTCACCGACGGCGTAGATGTCGCGAACCTTGCCCGAGTGGATGTGTGGGAGACCGAGATCGGTCACGGGAACCTCCGGAAGGGGGAACTGACCACCATTGTCGCCGCCGTGGCGCCCCGGCTACCGCCATGGTGCACGACGCAATTTTGTGTCCAGGAGTCTCACTAACCGTCCTTCACCACGCCACACCACCGACGGCCATGCGCGGCGCTACAGGATCGGTTCCGGACGGTACGCGGCCGCCTCCGGGTGGGCGGCGGCTATCGCTTCGACTTGGCGGGTGAACGCCTCGATCTGCTGGGGCGCCGTGCCGACGAAGTCGACGCGGTCGGCGAGCACGGCGTCGAGCGTCTCCCGATCGAGCCCGAGGCGCTCGTCGGCGGACAGGCGGTCGACGAGGTCGTTCGTGTCCGCCCCCTCGCGCAGGGCCAGGGCGACCGCCACGGCGTGGGACTTGATCGCCTCGTGGGCCTGCTCCCGGCCCACGCCGGCCCGCACGGCCGCCACCAGCACCTTCGTGGTGGCGAGGAACGGCAGGTAGCGGTCGAGCTCGCGCCCGATCACCGCCGGGTAGGCGCCGAAACCCTCGAGCACGGCCAGGAAAGTCTCGAACAGGCCGTCGGAGGCGAGGAAGGCCCCGGGCAGGGCCACGCGCCGCACGACCGAGCACGACACGTCGCCCTCGTTCCACTGGTCGCCGGCCAGCTCGGAGGTCATCGACAGGTAGCCGCGCACGACGACGGCCAGCCCGTTGATCCGCTCGGCCGACCGGGTGTTCATCTTGTGGGGCATGGCCGAGCTGCCGACCTGGCCGGCGGCGAAGCCCTCGGTGACGAGCTCGTGGCCGGCCATGAGGCGGATCGTGGTGGCGAGGCTGGACGGGCCGGCCGTGGCCTGCACCAGCGCCGCGACCACGTCGAGGTCGAGCGAGCGGGGGTAGACCTGACCGACGTTGGTGAGGGCCGCGGTGAAGCCGAGGTGGTCGAGCACGGCCTCCTCGAGCCGGTCGACCGCAGACGGGTCGCCGCCGAGCAGGTCGAGCTGGTCCTGCTGCGTGCCCACCGGACCCTTGATGCCGCGCAGCGGGTAGCGGGCGAGCAGCTCCTCGACCCGGCGGAACGCCTGGAGCAGCTCCTCGCCGGCGTTGGCGAAGCGCTTGCCCAGCGTCGTTGCCTGGGCCGCCACGTTGTGGCTGCGCCCGGCCATGACCAGCGTGGCGTGCTCGGCGGCTCGCTCGGCGAGGCGAACGAGTGCCGTGACCATGCGATCGCGCACCAGCTCGAGCGCCAAGCGCACCTGCAGCTGCTCGACGTTCTCGGTGAGGTCGCGCGAGGTCATGCCGGCGTGCGCGTGCTCGTGGCCGGCCAGCGCCGAGAACTCCTCGATGCGCGCCTTCACGTCGTGGCGGGTCAGCCGCTCCCGGGCCTCGATCGAGGCGAGGTCGACCTTGTCGACGACGGCCCGATAGTCGGCGATCGCCTCCGCGGGGATGGCGACACCCAGGCCGGCCTGGGCATCCATGACGGCCACCCACAGACGGCGCTCGAGGCGCACCTTGGTCTCGGGCGACCACAGCTCGACCATCGGGGTGCTGGCGTAGCGGGAGGCCAGCACGTCGGGCAGCGCGGGTCTCACGTTTCCATCCTCGCCCGTCACGACGGTGGGGGGACCATCTCGTCGCGGTGCTTCGCCAGCTGGTCGGCCAGGTCGGCGTCGTCGACCGCCAGGATCTGCACAGCGAGGAGGGCGGCGTTCATGGCCCCGTCGACGGCCACTGTGGCCACGGGGATGCCCTTCGGCATCTGCACGGTGGCGTAGAGCGCGTCGACCCCGTTGAGCGCGCCGCCGGACAGCGGCACGCCGATCACGGGCAGCGTCGTCTGGCCCGCCACGGCCCCGGCCAGGTGGGCAGCCATGCCGGCGCCGCAGATGATCACTGCGTAGCCCCGCTCGCGGGCCGAGGAGGCGAACTCGGCGACGAGCGCCGGGGACCGGTGCGCGGACATGACCCGCACGTCGGCCTCGATGCCGTAGCGGGCGAGGGTGTCGACCGCCGGCTTCATCTTGTCCTTGTCGCTGGCCGACCCCATCAGGACGGCGACCTTGGGTGCGCTCACGGGCGGGATGCCTCCAGGGCGATGTCGTTGCGGTGGTACAGGCCGCGCCACGAGATGTGGGCTGCGGCCCGGTAGGCCTTGGCGCGGGCCTCGGCCACGGTGCCGCCGGTGGCGGTGACGTCGAGCACCCGGCCCCCGGCGGTCACCAGACGCCCGTGCCCGTCCACGGCCACGCCGGCGCAGAACACGGTGGCGCCCTCGGCCTCGGCCTCGGCCAAGCCGGTGATGGGGTCGCCGGTGCGCGGGGTCGCCGGGTAGCCCTCGGACGCCAGCACGACGGTCACGGCGGCGGCGTCGACGAAGCGGGGCTCGCCGACCAGGCAGCCGGCGGCGGCCTCGGCCAGCAGGGTGGTCAGGTCGCTGGCCAAGCGGGGCAGCACGACCTGGGCTTCGGGGTCGCCGAAGCGGACGTTGTACTCGACCAGCTTCGGTCCCTCGGCAGTCAGCATGAGGCCGGCGTAGAGGATGCCCCGGTAGTCGATGCCGCGACGGACCAGCTCGGCGAGCGTGGGCTCGACGCAGCGCTCCATCACCAGGCCGACGACCTCGTCGGGCGTGCCGGCCGAGCCGCCGGCGGACACGGGCGGCAGCGGGGCGGGCGAGTAGGCGCCCATTCCGCCCGTGTTCGGGCCGGCGTCGCCGTCGCCGATGCGCTTGAAGTCCTGCGCGGGGGCGAGGGGCACGGCCCGGGTGCCGTCGCACACGGCGAGCACCGACAGCTCGGGGCCGACCATGCCCTCCTCGATCACCACCCGCCGGCCGGCGTCGCCGAAGCTGCGGCCGGCCAGCTTGGCCCGCACGTCCTCGACGGCCTCGTCGAGCTCGTCGGTGACGAGCACGCCCTTCCCGGCCGCCAGGCCGTCGGTCTTGACGACCCACGGCGCGGGCAGTGAGCGGAGGAAGTCGAGCGCCGGCTTCTCCTCGTCGAACGCGGCGTGGCGGGCCGTCGGCGCCCCCGCCGCGTCCAGGAGGTCCTTCATGTACGCCTTCGAGCCCTCGAGCCGGGCTCCGTCGGCGCCGGGACCGAACACGAGCCGCCCGGCGGCCCGCAGCTCGTCGGCCAGGCCGGCCACCAGCGGGCCCTCGGGGCCGACCACGACGAGGTCGGCGTCGATCTCGTGGACCGGTACGCGGGTCGACCAGGGGATCCCCGGGTTCCCCGGCGTCACGACCACATCGGCGGTCCGCGCCAGCACGTGCGCGAGCGCATGCTCCCGCCCGCCCGCCCCGACCACACACACCCTCATGCCTGCCCCACCCGCCGAGAGGACCAGCCGAACCCCCCGGAACGACCGGCGACCCACGCCGACCACCCGCCGGACCACCCGGAGCGGGCGTACCGGGTGGCGAGGCGGTCCGAGCGAACGGGTGCCAGGCCCTGGACGCGGTCCGAGCGAACGGGCGCCGAGGATGCCGGGCGCTGGAGGCGCGCCAGCGCCGACGGCGGTAGCCCGGCACCGCAGGCGACAGGACCCGTGAGCGGACACCCCCCACCGGCCGCGAGAGGCCTCACGGCTTCAGCACCACGAACTGGTCCCTCCCCGGCCCCACCCCTACCAGCCGGATCGGCGCGTGGATCTGGTCCTCGAGGAACGCCAGATAGTCCCGGGCCGCAGACGGCAGGCCGCGCACCTCGGTGACGGCGGACAGGTCGGTGCCCCAGCCCGGCAGCTCCTCGTAGACCGGGCGCACCTTGTGCAGCAGCGACTGGTCGTCGGGGAACCGCTCGATGCGGCGCCCGTCGGCCTCGTAGGCCACGCACACCTTCACGGCCTCGAACGCGTCGAGCACGTCGAGCTTGGTGATCGCCACCTCGGACAGGGAGTTGAGCCGCACGGCGTGGCGCAGCATCACGGCGTCGAACCAGCCGGCCCGACGGCGCCGCCCGGTGTTGGTGCCGTACTCGTGGCCCCGGTCGACGAGGGCGTCGCCCACGTCGTCGAGCAGCTCGGTGGGGAACGGCCCCGACCCGACCCGGGTGATGTAGGCCTTGGCCACGCCCACGACCCGGTCGATGAGCAGGGGCCCGACGCCCGCGCCGGGGCCGACGCCGCCGGCGACCGGGTTCGACGAGGTGACGTAGGGATACGTGCCGTGGTCGAGGTCGAGGAACGTGGCCTGGGCCCCCTCGAACAGCACGTGCTGGCCGGCGTCGAGGGCGTCGTGCACGAGGTTGACAGTGTCGGCCACGAACGGCTTGAGCCGGGGGGCCAGCTCGCCCACGTAGCGCTGTGCGATCTCGTCGGCATCGGGCGGCAGCTGGTTGTAGACCTTCGCCAGCATCTGCCCCTTCTCTTTGAGCACCAGGTCGAGCTTCTGGCGGAAGATCTTGGGGTCGTACAGGTCCTGCACGCGCAGGCCCACCCGGGCGGCCTTGTCGGCGTAGGCGGGTCCGATGCCGCGCTTGGTCGTGCCGAGCTTGCTCTTGCCGAGGTGCCGCTCGGTGACCCGGTCGACCAGCTGGTGGTACGGCAGGATCAGGTGGGCGCTCGACGAGACCCGCACGCGGCTGCAGTCGACGCCTCGGCGCGTCAGCTCGTCCATCTCGTCGAGCAGCACGGCCGGGTCGACCACCACGCCGTTGCCGATCACCGGCGTGATGTGGTCGTAGAGCACGCCGGACGGGATCAGCTGGAGGGCGAAGCTCTCGCCGTCGACGACCAGGGTGTGCCCCGCGTTGTGCCCGCCCTGGTAGCGGACGACGAGGTGCATCTCCTTGGCGAAGAGGTCGGTGAACTTGCCCTTGCCCTCGTCGCCCCACTGGGTTCCGACCACGATCGTCGCCGGCACGTGTCGCTGCTCCTGGTCTCGGGCGGGGACGGGCCACCCTACCCGAGGCGGTGACCAGGTCCGACGCCGCAGGAGCGCCGGACCGGTGACGATCAGGAGCCGTGCGATGTGAGGATGGCGAGCTCGTCGCCGACGGCGTCGACGGTGATGGTGTCGCCCTCGCCGATCTCGCCCTCGAGCAGTTGCAGCGCCAGCCGGTCGGCCAGCTCGCGCTGGATGACCCGCTTCAGGGGCCGGGCCCCGTAGGCGGGGTCGAACCCGTCGTGGGCCAGCAGGGCGATCGCCCCGTCGGTCAGGTGGAGCCCGATGCGCCGGGCGGCCAGCCGCCGGCGCAGGCCCTCGAGCTGGATCGACACGATGGAGGTGAGGTCCTCCTCGGTCAGCTCGCGGAACCGCACGATGTCGTCGATGCGGTTGATGAACTCGGGCTTGAAGAAGTCTCGAGGCTCGCCGGGCAGGTTCGACGTCATGATCAGCACGGCGTTCGTGAAGTCGACCGTGCGGCCCTGGCCGTCGGTGAGGCGACCGTCGTCGAGCAGCTGGAGCAGCACGTTGAACACGTCGGGGTGGGCCTTCTCGATCTCGTCGAGCAGGACCACGGCGTAGGGCCGGCGCCGCACCGCCTCGGTGAGCTGGCCGCCCTCGTCGTAGCCGACGTAGCCGGGCGGGGCACCGATCAGGCGGCTGACCGCGTGCTTCTCCATGTACTCGCTCATGTCGATGCGGACCATCGCCCGCTCGTCGTCGAACAGGAAGTCGGCGAGCGACCGGGCCAGCTCGGTCTTGCCCACACCGGTGGGCCCGAGGAACAGGAACGAACCGATCGGGCGGTGAGGGTCGGACAGCCCGGCCCGGCTGCGGCGGATGGCGTTCGCCACGACGCGCACGGCGTCCTCCTGGCCGACCACCCGCTCGTGGAGCACCTGCTCCATGCGGACGAGCTTGGCCATCTCGCCCTCCATGAGCCGGCTGACCGGCACGCCGGTCCATCGGGCCACGACCTCGGCGACGTCCTCCTCGTCGACCTCCTCCTTGAGCATCGCCTGGCCGGCCTGCAGCTCGTCGAGCTGCTTGGTGGCGGCGTCGACCTGGCGCTCGAGGACGGGGATGACGCCGTAGCGGATCTCGGCGGCCTTCTCGAGGTCGGCCTCACGCTCGAGGTGGGCGCGGTGGGCCTCGAGCTGCTCCTTGAGCTCGCGGATCCGGCCGATCGCCTCCTTCTCGTTGTTCCAGTGGGCCAGCATCGAGTCGCGCTGCTCGCTCAGGTCGGCGAGCTCGCGGTCGAGGGCCTCGAGCCGCTCGCGGCTGGCGGCGTCGGTCTCCTTGGCGAGCGCCACGCGCTCGATCTCGAGCTGCCGGATGCGGCGCTCGACGACGTCGATCTCGGTGGGCAGCGAGTCGATCTCGATCCGGAGCCGCGACGCGGCCTCGTCGATCAGGTCGATCGCCTTGTCGGGCAGGAAACGCCCGGTGAGGTAGCGGTCGGACAGCACGGCCGCGGCCACGAGCGCGGCGTCCTGGATGCGGACGCCGTGGTGCACCTCGTAGCGCTCCTTCAGGCCCCGGAGGATGGCGATCGTGTCGTCGACCGACGGCTGACCCACGAAGACCTGCTGGAAGCGGCGCTCGAGGGCGGCGTCCTTCTCGATGTGCTTGCGGTACTCGTCGAGCGTGGTGGCGCCGATCATCCGCAGCTGCCCGCGGGCCAGCAGCGGCTTGAGCATGTTGCCGGCGTCCATGGCGCCCTCGGCGGCACCGGCGCCGACGACCGTGTGCAGCTCGTCGATGAACGTGATCACCTCGCCCTCGGCGTCGGTGATCTCCTTGAGGACGGCCTTGAGCCGCTCCTCGAACTCGCCGCGGTACTTGGCGCCGGCCACCATCGAGGCCAGGTCGAGCGCGATCAGGCGCTTGTTCTTGAGGCCGTCCGGCACGTCTCCCTCGACGATGCGCCGGGCCAGGCCCTCGACGATGGCCGTCTTGCCGACGCCCGGCTCGCCGATGAGCACCGGGTTGTTCTTCGTGCGGCGCGACAGCACCTGGATGACGCGGCGGATCTCCTCGTCGCGGCCGATGACCGGGTCGAGCTGGCCTTGGCGGGCGACCTCGGTGAGGTCGCGGCCGTAGCGCTCGAGCGCCTGGTACTGCTCCTCGGGGTTCTGCGAGGTGACCCGGTGGCTGCCCCGCACGGCCTGCATGGCGGTGAGCACCTCGTCGCGGGTGACGCCGAGCCGGTCGGCCAGCGCCAGCAGCAGGTGCTCGGTGGAGAGGTACTCGTCGCGCAGCTCGGTGCGGGCCTCGTCTGCCGTGTCGAAGACCCGCTGCAGGTCGCGGCCGAGGCGGGCCTCGCTGCCGTAGGCGTGAGGCAGCTTGGACAGCGCCTCGTCGACCTGGTTGCGGAGGGGCAGCGGCTCCTTGCCGAGCCGCTGGAGCATGGGCAGCGTGATGCCCTCGCCCTGTCCCAGCAGCGCGCCGAGCAGATGGTCGGGCGTGACCTCGGGGTTCGACGCCGCCTTGGCGGCGTCGACAGCCGAGGAGAACGCCTCCTGGACCTTCAGGGTCCAGCGGTTCGGGTCGAGCGCCATGCCGGCCAGCTTACCCACCAGTGAGGAAACTTGACACCCGGCCACTCAACTTTGGACCCAGGGCCCGCCGGCCCCCGGAGGGCCGTGTCCGGCGCCTCAGCCCCGGCTGGCCGGACCGTGCGGCGGGCCCGGAGACCCGCCCATCGGAGCCGGGGGCCACTCGCCCGAGGTCTCGGCGCGGACCCGCCGCCCGAAGCGACGGCCGCCGTTCTCGTCGGCCGGGCCCCCCTCGTCGTACGGGTAGACGCTCTCGAGGCCGTTGCCGTTCGTGCCACCCCGGCGCGACCCGCCGGCGGCCGCACCGACCGTGTCGTACCGGTAGGGCTCGCTGCCGAACGTGGCGTTCTCCGACAGGCTGTTGAGCACCGTGCCGGCGAGCGGGGCGTTGACCTGGCGGAGCAGCTCGACAGCGCGGACGAGACCCCGCTTCGACGTCTGGTGGGCGGACGTGACGAGCAGGGACGTGTCGACCATGCGGGCCACGACCAGCGAGTCGGTCACCGGCAGCACGGGCGGGCAGTCGATGATGACGAGGTCGTAGGTCTGCCCGAGCACGTCGACCAGGCGCCGGGCCCGCTCGCCGCTCAGCAGCTCGGACGGGTTGGGGGGCGGCTGGCCCGCCGGCAGCACCGACAGGTTCGGCACGCCCGCCACCGTCTGGATCGCCTGGGGAAGCGTGACGTCGCCGATCAGCACGCCGGTCAGGCCGGGGGTGAGCGGCACGTCGAGGATGCGCTCGAGGCGGGGCCGGCGCAGGTCGCCGCCGACCACGACCACCCGGTCGCCCGCCTGGGCAAAGGCCACCGCCAGGTTGACGGCGCAGAACGTCTTGCCCTCGGCCGGCGACGGGCTCGTGACCTGCACGACCCGCACCTGTCGCTCGACGGCGAGGAACTTGACGGCCGTGCGCAACGAGCGGAACGCCTCGGCGGCGGGCGCGCTCGGGTGGGTGACGGTGATGAGCTCGGACTGGCCGCCCTCGACCTTGGGGATGAGGCCCAGCGTCGAGACGCCCGTGAAGCGCTCGACGACCTCCTTCGTCTTGACCGAGTCGTCGAAGTAGTCGCGGACGAACGCGAGCGCCGCCCCCAGGAACAGGCCGAACACGACGCCGATCGCGATGTTGAGCGGGATGTTCGGGCTGACCGGCGTCGAGGGGACGCCGGCGGCGCTGAGCACCTGCGCGTTGCCCGACGACGTGGCGGTCACGCCGAACTGCAGGTCGTTGATGCGCCCCCGCAGCTCGCCGAGCTTGGCGTAGAGCGGGTCGAGCTCGGGGGCCTTCTCGGCGCGCAGGGTGTCGAGGCGGGCCCGGTCGGCATCGGTGGCGTCGCCCGAGGCGATCTTGTCCTCGAGCTCCTTGATGGGCTGGCGGGCCTCGGCGATGTCGGCCTCGGTCTGGGCCACGAAGTTCTGGACCAGGTCCTGCTGGGTGATCAGCGTCTCGGCCTGCTTGACCTCGCGCAGCTCGACGTACGCGTTGGCGTAGACGTTGAGGAGGGTGGCGGCGTCCTCCGGGTCGGAGGACACGAGCGACAGCTCGACGACCGAGCTGGTCACGTTCTGGTTCTGGCCCTGCACCGGCTGGGTGGCGACCTTGTACACCTCGCTGTCGTCGAGTGAGCCGTTGTAGGCGGTCGCCGCAGCGAAGCGGACGTCGGTCGAGTTGAGGTACGCGAGCTCGCTGGCGGCCTGGCGGTCGAGGTCACCCCCGCCGTCGCCGAAGATGAGCGAGATGGGGTCGTTGACACCCGTCGTCTGCACCTGGGCCTTGACCCGGTACTTGGGGGCGGGGATCAGCGAGACGGCGAGCGCGATGCCGAGGAAGACCAGCGTGGTGAGGATGACCAACCAGCGACGCCGGGCTATGACTCCGAGATAGGACCGTAGATCCGGTTCCTCCAGCTGCGGATCCATGGAGCCAGGACTGTACTCGTCATTCGCCCGGCCGACCATGCGCGGCAGGCTCCGCTCGCGACGTCGGTGTTAGCGTCGGCGCATCACGCCGAACCCGCTGACCTCGACGTCGGTGCCCCTCACCTCGGGGCACGGGAGCGATCTGCCGACCGCCGAGGCGGCCGAGCGGACGGCCGAGCCCGCCCCCGCGACGGCCGGGCCGGCGCGCCGCAGCAGCCTCGCGCTGCACCTCGCGGTGATCGGAATCGTGCTGATGGGCCTCAACCGCACGCGGGTGGGCGGGTGGACCGTGTCCGACATCGCCTTCCTGCTGTCAGCCGCGTTCATCGTCGTCGACATCCTCGATGGCCGCGAGGGTCGCCTTGCGCCCAAGATGGCCCGCCGCGCCTCGCCGCCCGTCCTGCTCGGCAGCATCCTGCTGCTGACCGCAGGCACGCTGTCGGCCTTCCAGTCGTGGAACGCCGCCGAGTCGATGACGATCGTGCTGCGCTTCGGGTGGATCACCCTCGGGTTCTTCTGGGTGCTGCGCTCCGTTGCCGCCGACCGGGCGGGCCTCGACAAGCTGCTCGCCGCCTGGCGCATCATGATCCTGTTCAACTGCCTGATCGCCATCACGGGGCAGTTGGACATCACGAACTTCGGCGTGGAGAACGCCGAGGGTCGCCAGACTGCGTTCTTCGAGCAGCCCAACGAGCTGGCTGGCCTCATCGCTACCGGCCTGCCGCTGTTCCTGCTGGGGGTCCCCCGTCGCCGCACGTACCGCACCGACGGGCGCGACCTCCTCTCCCGGGCCTGGCCGACCGCCATCGTCCTCTACGCCATCGCCACGACCGGCTCGATGACTGGCCTGATCGCGGGCGCCGCCACCGTCCTGGCCATGCTGGCGGCCGGGGGCTGGCGGCACATCCGGCGGCCCGGGCGCGCCTGGACGTCACCGCTGCTGCCCATGGTCGTGGGCTTCCTGTCGATCGTGGGCCTGGTGGCGCTGTTCAACAGCGACCTGCCGGTGGTCGAGCGCTTTACGCGCTACACGTCGGGCGATGCCGCAGTGAACTACAGCGTCGACAGCCGCGAGGAGCGCAACTCGCAGGTCATCCAGCGCTTCGACGAGTCGCTCGTCGTGGGCCAGGGCTTCGGCAGCTACAACCCTGACGACCCGGGAGCCAGCGACGCCGCGGGCGCCCACAACATGTTCTTCCGGTTCATCTTCCAGGCCGGGCTCCCCGGCCTCGTGGGCGTGCTGGTGATCCTGCTCTTCACGTTGCAGCACGGCATCCGCCTGCTGGTCAACACCCGGGGTGACCCGTTGCAACCGACCGCGGTCGCGCTGCTCGCCACGTTCATCGGGGCCAACACGTTCGCCATGTTCCAGCCGACCGAGTACCAGCGCTACTACTGGGTGACGGCGGCGATGATCGGCGTGCTCTGGTCGGTCCGGCGAACCGAGGTGCGCGAGCAGGCCGCCGAGCGCCAGGCCGAGATCGACGCGATCCGCCGGCTGCCCGCCCGTCGCTGACCAGGCCGCGGCCCCGCGGTGACGCGGGCAACGGCTTCACAGGAGATCGCCTTCTCGGGGGCGGCTTCGCCTGATCACGGCACGGGGGGGCAGCGATGCGACCGGCGCCGGCGACCACGGCGCCGGGGTCATCCCGGCGGCGGCGCGGAGCTCGGGCAGGCGCCGCAGCAGGTTCTCGGCCCAGCGCTCCGGCGAGTACTGGCGCGCCAGCGAGGCGCTGGCCTCGCCCATGGCGCGACGCTCGACCGGGCTCAGTTCGCTGATGCGGTGCAGGGCGATGGCGACGGCCTCGGGGTCGTCGGGGCTCATGACCACGCCGTTGTAGCCGTCGAGCACGAGCCGGGTCGACGCTCCGCATACCCAGGTGCAGATCACGGGCAGGGCGGCCGAGGCGGCCTCGTGGATGACGACCGCCCAGGGCTCGAAGCGGCTCGGCAGCACGAGGCACCCGGCTCGGGTGAACGCCTCCGGCAGGTCGGCCGGTTGCACGAAGCCGAGCATTTCGACGCCCTCGATGCCCGCGAGCATGTGGTCGTCGGGTCCCGTCCCGGCCACCACCAGCCGCCACGGCGTGTGGGTCTCGCGCCGGTAGCGCCGGTACCCCTCGGCCAGGACGTCGACCGCCTTGTCGGCGACGAGCCGGCCCACGTAGAGGAACGCCTCGGGTGGCAGGGCGCCCTTGCGCTCCTCGGCCACCCGGGCGAAGCGCCGGTGGTCGCCGGTGTAGACGCCCCACATCAGCTGCTCGCTCGTGAAGCCCAGGCGCCGGGCGAAGTCGGCCTGGCGCTCGCCGGCCACGAGCGCCACGTCGTATGCGGGACGGATGACGAGGCGCGACACGGCCACGCCACCCCACTGCTTGGGCGTGCCCCACCACTGGTTGTCCATGCACAAGACCCGCAGGGTGCGTCCACGCCAGCGGCGGGCGATGCGGCGGTAGGCGCCGTAGTTCCACGAGATGACGAGCAGGGCGTCGGGGTCGAAGCCGTCGAGCACCTGCTCGACCTCGGCCTCGTCGGGGCTGCCCGACCAGGCGTGCGCGCGCAGGCCCTGGGTGAGGGCCTCCGGGTCGAACGGGGCGGTCGACGAGCTCACCTCGTGGAACACGACGAGGTCGACGTCGCGGTCGAGCAGCGCCAGGAGCTGCGACGACATATAGCCGGACAGCTCGGCCCACAGCACCGCCACCCGGGGCCGGCGGGCGGTGCGGGCGGGACGGGCGCTCGGCGGTCGATCGTGGGTCTGGCTCAACGTGCGCTCCCGGGGATGGGGTCGGCGAACGGGACGGGCGGCGGTTCCGGACGGGGCCGACGCGCCGCCCGCTGCCGGACCGCGGCGAGGAAGAAGCCCCACCAGATTGCCGCCATGAACGTGTTGCCGAGGGCGAAACCGTACGAGTAGCCGACCGCGCCGGCGGCGAGGGCGCCGACCAGGGCGCACAGCGCCTCGGGCGGCAGGCTCATCAGGCGGGCCCGGAGGCTGTAGCGGGCCGCCCCGAGCGCCCGCAGCCCGGCGAAGGCGCCTGTGTTCGCCGAGCCGGCGACCACGGCCAGGCCGACGGGGAGCATGACCCGCTCGGCGTCGGTCCACGTCGAGCCGAACAGCTCGGTGCCCCAGCTGTCGGGCAGCACGACGCCGACGATCGCCCACGCCGCCGCGGCGGCGGTCACGACCGCGCTGGCGCCGACCATGAACCGCACGAGCCGGGCCGGGTCGTCGCGCTGGCGGGCCCCGTCGGGGACGAGCGCCATGTTGATGCCGGCGAACAGCGTGTTGAGCGGCCCGTAGAACGTCTGGGCGGCGCGCACGGCCCCCAGCGCAGCCAGGCCGCTGATGGCGCCGAGCGCCAGCAGGATGATCTGGCTCATCGCCCGGGCGGTCACGGTCTCGGCCAGGAACGCGCTCGCCATCTGGCGGTGGGTCCGGCCCCACCGGCGGGCGCTCCCCGACAGCAACGGCACCCGCATGGTCACGAGCGCCACGGCCAGGCCGACGGCGCCGGCCACCCCCCAAGCCGCCACGAACCAGGCCGCAGACGCCCCGTCGGGCGCCACGACCAGCAGCCCGACCACGGCGACGAGCCAGGCCAGGTCGCTGGCCAGCGCCAGGTCCGGACGATCGACGACCGCGACGTGGCGCAGCGAGTCCTGGATGCCGAGGAACGGGAAGACGCACGCCAGCGCCACCAGCGGACCGGCGGCCTCACCGCTCACGAGGGCGGCCGCCAGCATCACCAGCGAACACAGCGCCGACGTCAAGAAGGCGGCCCGCACGAGGTCGGCGGCCGCCCGGGTGCGGACGCGGGTGTCGTGGGCCGAGTGCGCGGAGAGGTACGGCTCCCCCACTACCGCCCGCACGCAGCCGGTGGCCAGCTGGTAGGCGACGAGCGCCACGCTGAACGCCCCGAACCCGTCGCTGGACAGCAGCCGGGCGACGATGATCGTGACGACGAAGTTGCTGAGGCTCGACACGCCCTGGTCGGTCAGGACCAGGGCGCGGCGCCGCCCCGCACGGCGACGGGTGCCCCCGGTCAGCGCCACGCCGGCTCGACCCCCGACGGTCCCGTGGCGTGCGGTCGGACGGCTCTCAGGGCCGGACGAGGCTGGCGGCGACCTGGTCGTAGACCCAGGCGTAGGTCTCGGCGAGGCCGTCTTGCAAGGTCACGGTCGGCTCCCACCCGAGCAGGGCTCGGATGCGGGTGTTGTCGCTGTTGCGACCGCGGACGCCCTGGGGGGCGTCGAGCACGTACTCGCGCTTGAGCGTGACCCCGGCGATCTCGCAGACGATGTCGACCAGGTCGTTGATCGTCACGAGCTCGCTGCTGCCCACGTTGAGGGGCTCGCCCACGTCGCTGGCCATGAGCCGCAGCGTGCCCTCGAGGCAGTCGTCGATGTAGGTGAAGCTGCGGGTCTGCTGCCCGTCGCCCCAGATCTCCATGCGTCGCTCGCCGGTCAGCTTGGCGGTGGCCACCTTGCGGCAGATGGCCGCCGGCGCCTTCTCGCGGCCACCGGTCCAGGTTCCTTCGGGACCGTAGACGTTGTGGTAGCGGGCGATGCGCGTACGGATGCCGAAGTCCTCGGAGAAGTGCCGGCACATGCGCTCGGAGAACAGCTTCTCCCAGCCGTAGCCGTCCTCGGGCATGGCCGGGTAGGCGTCGTCCTCGCGGAGCGGCTCGACCTCGGGGCTGGCCTGCTTGCCGGCGGCGTAGACGCACGCCGACGACGAGTAGAAGAAGCGCTCGACGCCGGCGTCGCGGGCGGCCATCAGCATGTGCGTCGACACGAGCGACGACAGCATGCACAGGGCCTTGTTGTTCTCGATGAAGCCCATGCCGCCCATGTCGGCGGCGAGATTGAACACCGAGTCGACGCCCTGGCTGACGCGGCGACACTCGTCGCTCAGCTCGAGGTTGGCCACGACGTTCTCGACGTCGGGGAAGACCTGGTACCACTCGTCCAGAGGTTTCACGTCGACCGCCCTGATCCGCGACACGCCATCGTCACGGAGCCGCCTGACCAGATGACCGCCGATGAAGCCGCCGGCTCCGGTCACCAACACTGAATGCATGATCGGCTAGTTCCCCTTGGGTGAGGAGTTAATCGTCGACCCCTGGCGGCCGAGGGCCGCGTCGATCACTCCCTCGAAGCGGTCGGTGATGGCGGACGTGTCGAACACCGCCTCGGCGTATTCGCGTCCCCGGGTCCCGGCCGCCGCCCGTTCACGGCTGTCGACGCGCAGTTGCTTGGCTGCCATCAGGAAGGCCTCGTCGTCATCCGGCGGTACGACGGTACCTGCTCCAGCGCGGTCCACCGTCCTGGCGGCGAGGTTGCCCGGCGGGATCGCCGCCAGGATCGGCCGGCCCGAGCAGAGGTACGACAGCACCTTCGACGGCACCGAGAACGAGCCGGCGGCCGGCTCGAGGAGGGCCACGAGCACGTCGGCGCTGCCGAGGATGTCGGGGTAGTCCTCGATCGGCTGGAACGGCAGCAGCCGCAGGTTGGGCAGCGGGCGGTCGGCGAGCATCTCGCGCAGCCGGGTCTCGCCCATGCCCTCGGAGATCACCACGACCTCGGCGTCGCCGGAGTGCTGCTCGGCCAGCGAGTAGAGGACCTCGGGGCGGTGCTTGAGACCGAGCGTGCCCGAGTAGAGGAACACGAAGCGGTCGCCGAGGCCCTGCCGGCCCCGCCAGGCGTTGTCGCGGGGGCGGGGAGGCAGGTCGTCGAGCGGCGCCCAGTTCTCGATGACGGTCGTGCGCTCGGTCGCCACGCCCCAGCGCTGCAGCGTGGGCCGAAAGTCGTCGGTGATCGACACGACCGCGCCGGCTCGGCGCAACAGGCCGCGCTCGATGATCTCGAACGCCGTTCCCAGGGCCTTGCCGGCGCGGCCGGCGCGGTTGGCGGCCTCCTTGGCCATGGCGACGCTGTGGAGGTCCTGCAGCCAGAACACGAACGGCACGCGCCGGACCCGGCACCACGCGGCCGACACGGCCTTGGCCATGAGAGGCACGTTCGACGCGACGATGATGTCGGGACGGAACGCGGCGGCCACCCGGGCGAAGCGGGCGCCGTAGGCGATCTCCTGGCTGATGCGGCGGGCGGGCGAGTAACGGGCGAACGTCTCGCCCGCGGCGACCGGGACGACGGTGAGGGTGTCGAGGCCGCCCGCGTCGAAGTCGCCCTTCCCGCTCGGGTAGCTCTCGCAGTAGACGTGCTGCACGACGTGCCCGCGGCGGGCAAGGGCCCGGCTCAGGTCGATCTGGAAGGGGTGCCCGGAGAAGTCGTGCACCAGGATGCGAAGCGGCTCCGCGGCCATGGACGTCACCGCGTCGACCTCGGTTTCCCCTCCGATGTCGACAGCTTGGCCACTCCAGCTCCCCCCAGAGCCACAGGCGTTGCCTGCATCCGTTTCACGGAGCCACATGGACGAGTTCCTCCCCGGCGTCCCACTGTTGCTCTTACGTCCTCTGGCCGGGGCATCGATGCACCGCCCGTCGTGAACTGTTCGAGGCCCTCGCGAAGTTCCCCAGCGGACCTTCGGACCCGTGATCCCGGTGTGTAGTTACCCCACAGTAAGGTGCCGGCAGGCGTCGCGTCCACTGATCGTGTCGGACAGCGTAAGGGCTTGGTGACCAGGTGCAACAGCCCACACGCTGCGTTGTTCCGGCACTCCCGTGCGTGAAGTCGATCGCGGCCTACGCGGAGCGGGCAACGGTCGCTAGCGTGAGGGCCGCTACCGGCCAGGGCGGGTCGGGGCACATCGAGTTGGGGGTGCGAGCGTGGGTTCGGCGAACGGGCCACGATCCGGCGGCGACGGGGCCGTGTGGTCAGCGGAGACCTCCTCGCGTCCGCGCTGGATGCGACAGCACGTGGCGCTTCTCGTGGTGCTCGACGCCCTGGCGGCGGCGACGGCCCTGGGGCTGGCGCGGGTCCTGAACTTCGGCCTCGACCGGGCGCAGTTCCACGTGCGCTCGTTCACGGTCCCCTACGCGGTGCTGGCGCTCGCGATCGTCCCGACGTGGCTCGCCGTGCTCGCCATCAAGGGTGCCTACGACGTCGGCCCGTTCGGCACCGCGGTGGGGGGCCGTCGGGTCATCCGGGCCGCCGCCGATTTCCTGGCCCTCGTGGCTGTGGCCTACTTCGTCCTCCACCTCGAGGAGCTGCCACGCGGGTTCCTGGCCGCCGCCGTGCCGCTCGCCGTGGCCCTCACCCTG
The DNA here is from genome assembly GCA_035296625.1 of Acidimicrobiales bacterium. GTDB lineage: Bacteria > Actinomycetota > Acidimicrobiia > Acidimicrobiales > VFJN01 > DATCLS01. The sequence continues at coordinate 67,678 of DATHAO010000042.1, forward strand.
GCTCTTCGGTGGGGAGCGGCGCGCGTGCTGTGCGCCCGGCGCCGACGGGGCCTGGCCGTGCGCCGCGCCCTGATCGTGGGGTCGCGCGAGAGCGTCGGCCAGATCGTCCGGCGCCTCGCTGTGCGCCGCAGCACCGAGCTCGAGCCGCTCGCCGCCTGCGTGCCGGGGCTGCGCGAGCCGTTCGTGGTGGACGGGCACCGGGTGCCCGTGCTCGGCGGGCCCGACGACGTGCTGAGCGCGCTCGAGGCCGCCAAGGCCGACACGCTCGTCCTCACCGGCGACCTGGCCCACGGCCGGGTGCGGCGCCTGGCGTGGGCGCTCGAGGGCTCCGGGGTCGACGTGTTCGTCATCCCGGCGCTCGCCCACCAGGCCATGGAGTTCGACGTGCGGCCCGTGTCCGGGTTGCCGCTCGTCTACGTCGACCCCGGTCGCCGCCAGGACCGCAGGCCAGGCCCGCCCGAGGTCGACGGCGACGGCACCGGCGAGGGCGACGGTGCGAGCTGGGCCGACGCGGGCCCCGCGCTCGGAGCGCGCCCCGTGGCGCCGCCGCCCCCACCGCCCTTCCCCGCTTCGGCGCCGGACACCGACGGGACGAACGGGACGAACGGGACGATGGGGGCAAACGGGACGAACGGCAGCAACGGGACGACCGACCCCGACGGGACGAACGGCAGCAACGGGACCAACGGGGTGCACGGCCCGACCCGGCCGGACCGGGCGCGGACGACGACTCCCGGCGGCCACCGCCCCGTCGCCGCCCCGCCCGGCGCCTGACCCGGCGCGCGAGCGGCGGTCCGCGGACGGGTCGACCCGCCGGCCGATCCTGTTCCGGGCGCCTCAGCGGCGGGGCGTTGGCGGGCGGCGGTCGAAGGGCACGAGCGCCTGGCGCAGCGGCACGAGGTCGCGGCGGTGCTGGCGGTGCGCGTCGGCCACCGCCTCGGCGGCCGCCGCTCGGGCCTCCGCCAGCTCCGCGCGCAGGCGCACCACCTCGGCCTCGAGCTCGAGCACGCGCTCGACGCCGGCGAGGTTCAGGCCCTCGTTGGTGAGCTCCTGGATGCGCCGCAGGAGCGCGATGTCCGCGTCGCTGTAGCGGCGGGAGCCGCCCGCCGTGCGAGCCGGGTCGACCAGGCCTTTGCGCTCGTAGATGCGCAGGGTCTGAGGGTGCACCCCGGCGAGCTCGGCGGCCACCGAGATGACGTAGACGGCTCGGGTGCGCTCGCGGGCGTCTCCGAACACGATCGTCTCCCTTCTCTCAGAGCCCGAAGTGCGCCCGGGGCGACGAGGCGGCTTCGGCCGCCGCGGCCAGCGCCTCGACGGCCTTGCGCTCGCCAGCGGACAGCTTCTGGGGCACGGCCACTTCGACAGTCACCAGCAGGTCGCCGGTGCCCTTCGGGGTCGTCACGCCGCGGCCCCGCACCCGCAGGATGCGGCCCGACCGGGTGCCGGCAGGGATCCGGACCTTCACCGGACCGCCCTCGAGCGTCGGCACCTCGATGTCGGCACCGAGCGTCGCCTCGGGGAACGTGACGGGCACGGTGAGCGTGAGGTCGCGGCCGCGTCGGCCGAAGAGCCGGTGGGGCTCGACCTGCACGGTCACGTACAGGTCGCCGGGCGGACCGCCGTTGCGCCCCGGCCCACCGCGGCGGGGCAGGCGAATGCGCTGGCCGTCCTCGACGCCCGCCGGCAGGCGCACGTTGACTTCGCGAGGCCGGTGCTCGATGCCGCTGCCGCGGCAGGTCGGGCACGGGTCGTCGACCGTGTAGCCCCGGCCCGCGCACTGCGGGCAGGGCTGCGAGAAGCTGAAGAAGCCCTGGTTGTCGTCGAGCACGCCCCGTCCCTCGCAGCGCGGGCAGGTGTGGGGCGTCGTGCCGGGCCGCGCCCCCGTGCCGTGGCACGTCGAGCAGGTGGCCTCGCTGGTGAGATGGATGGTCGTGGTCAGCCCGCGGGCGGCGTCCTCGAACGACATGTGCAGCGACGCCTCGAGGTCCTGGCCCCGGTGGGGACCCTGGCCCCGGGCCCCGCCGCCGCCCGCCCGGTTGCGCCCGCGGCCGAACAGGCCGCCCAGCACGTCGCCCAGGTCCTCGAAGCGGAAGCCGCCATCGCCGCCGGAGGTGCCGCCCGGGAAGCCGGCGCCGCCGGGGAACCCTCCCCCGCCGAAGCCGCCGCCCGCCACGGGCCCGAGCCGGCGCACCTCGTCGTACTCCTTGCGCTTGTCGGAGTCACCCACCACGTCGTAGGCGGCCGACACCTCCTTGAAGCGCTCCTCCGCGGCGCTCTCGCCGGGGTTGGCGTCGGGGTGGTACTTGCGCGACAGCTTGCGGTACGCGCTCTTGATCTCCTTCTGGGTGGCGGTGTCGCTCACCCCGAGGATCCGGTAGTAGTCCTTCTCGAACCACTCACGCTGTGCGGCCACGGCCCGCTCCTAGTCGGTGACCTTGACCATGGCCGGGCGCAGGATGCGCCCGCGCCAGCGGTAGCCCGCCCGCATCACCTCGGCCACGATTTGCTGGCCGCCCTGGCCGGGCTCGTGCATGACGGCCTCGGCCTCCTCGGGGTCGAACGGCTCGCCGGCGGAGTCGATGCGCACGAGCCCCTCCTTCTCGAGGGCCCGGTAGAGGGCCGAGAGGATCGGCTCGACCGCGTCGCCCTGGCCGTGGGCCACGGCGGCGTCGCAGGCGTCGAGCACCGGCAGCAGGTTCTCGACGAACCCGCCCAGGCTGCGCACCACGGCCTCCTCCTGCCGCTTCTGGCTCTGGCGGCGGAAGTTCTCGAAGTCGGCCTGGGTGCGGCGGTACGCGTCGAGGTACTGGGTGCTCTCGACGAGGAACCGCTCGCGCTCCTGCAGCAGCAGCTCGAGGTCGACCTCCAGCGCCTCGGCCGCGGCGTCCAGCTCGTCGTCCCCGGTGGCGGGCTCGTCGCCCGTCGTCGGGGACGCGGGCGCGGCCTCGCCACCGCGCCCGGGGCCGCCGGGCGCCGGGCCCCCCGCCGGAGGGGGGGACCCGGCCGCCGCGGGCTCGGGTCCGAGTGCGCCGCCCCCGGAGCCGAAGCCGGCGTCCGCGGGGTCGACGATCTCGGCCTCGACGACCTCTGCGTCGAGGTCGCTGTCGTCGGTGCCGGCGTCGCCGACCCGGTCACCCCCGGGGGGATGAGGCGACTGGGTCACGCCTTACCCTCGTCGTCCACGATCTCGGCGTCGACGACGTCGTCGTCGGCCGGCTGGCTCGTCGACGGGCCGGGGCCGGCATCGCCGCCACCGGCAGCGGCCGACTCCTGCGCGGCGGCCTCGTAGAGCTTCTGGGTGAAGCTCTGGCTGGCCGACATGAGGGCGTCGGTGGCGTTCTTCATGGCCTCGACGTCGCTGCCGCCGAGGGCCGTCTTCAGGCCGGCGAGCTTGTCCTCGACCGCCGACTTCTCGTCGCCAGAGATCTTGTCGCCCTGGTCACGCAGGAGCTTCTCGGTCTGGTAGACGAGCGTGTCGGCCTGGTTGCGGACGTCGGCCTCCTCCTTGCGGCGGCGGTCCTCCTCCGCATGCGCCTCGGCGTCACGGACCATCTGCTCGATGTCTTCCTTCGCCAGTGACGACTGGCCGGTGATCGTCATCGACTGCTCCTTGTTCGTGGCGCGGTCCTTGGCGGACACGTGCACGATGCCGTTGGCGTCGATGTCGAAGGTGACCTCGATCTGCGGCACGCCGCGGGGCGCGGGCGGCAGGTCGACGAGCTGGAACTTGCCGAGCGTCTTGTTGAACTGCGACATCTCGCGCTCGCCCTGCAGCACGTGGATCTCGACCGACGGCTGCATGTCCTCCGCGGTGGTGAAGACCTCTGTGCGCCGCGTCGGGATCGTGGTGTTGCGCTCGATGAGCTTGGTCATCACGCCGCCCTTGGTCTCGATGCCGAGGGACAGCGGGGTGACGTCGAGGAGCAGCACGTCCTTCACCTCGCCCTTGAGGACGCCGGCCTGGATGGCCGCGCCGACGGCGACGACCTCGTCGGGGTTGACGCCCTTGTGCGGCTCCTTGCCGGTGAGCTCCCGGACGAGGTCGGCCACGGCGGGCATGCGGGTCGAGCCGCCGACCAGGATCACGTGGTCGATCTCGCTCTTGGTGAGCCCGGCGTCCTTGATGGCCTGCTCGAACGGGGAACGGCAGCGGTCGAGCAGGTCGGTCGTCAGCTCCTGGAACTTCGAGCGGGACAGCGTCTCGTCGAGGTGCAGCGGGCCCTCGTTGGTGGCCGTGATGAACGGCAGGTTGATCTGGGTCTGCTGGACCTGGCTGAGCTCGATCTTGGCTTTCTCGGCCGCTTCCTTCAGGCGCTGCACCGCCATGCGGTCGGCGGCGAGGTCGACGCCGTGGGCGGATTTGAACTGCTGCACGAGCCAGTCCATGACGCGCTGGTCCCAGT
>DATHAO010000043.1:0-14164 GCA_035296625.1 Acidimicrobiales bacterium
CGACCGTGCCCCGCGGGGCGACGACATGGACCGGGCGCAGCGAGCCGCCGTTGGCGGGGATCGTCGGGTCGACGGCCGAGCGCAGCGCGTAGGACACGGCGGACAGCGTGACGGCCTCGACGGCGTTGACGTTGCCCCGGGCCTGCGGGTCGGTGCCGGTGAAGTCGAACGTCACTTCGTCGCCTGCCAGGCGGACCGTCACGACGATGCCGGCTGGGCGCTGCTGGTCCGCGGCGGCGCCGGTCGAGTCGAGCACGTCCTCGCAGCGCCAGACGCCGTCCGGCAGCCCGGCGAGCGCCGCGCGCATCCGGCGCTCGCCGTAGGCGACCACCTCGTCGAGCGGGGCCCCCTCCATCTGGGCGAGGCGCTCGACCCCCACGACGTTCGCCCCCACCTGGGCGTCGAGGTCGCCGACGCGCTCGTCGGGCGTGCGGGAGTTGGCGAGCACGATGCGTCGCACGCCGTCGTCGAAGACCGTGGGCGGGATGCGCAGGCCCTCCTGCTGGATCTCGGTGGCATCGGCCGGCAGCGACCCGGGCGCCGATCCGCCGACGTCGGCGTGGTGCGCCCGGTTGGCGGCCCAGCCGACGAGGCGCCCGTCGACGAGGCAGGGGGCGACGAGCGTGATGTCGTTGAGGTGGGTCCCGCCGGCGAACGGGTCGTTGAGGATCACCTGGTCGCCGGGGTGGAGCCCGGCGCCGAACGCGTCGATCGCCGCACGCACGCTGGCCGGCATCGACCCGAGGTGGACCGGGATGTGCTCGGCCTGCACGAGCAGCTCGCCCGCCGGCGTGAACAGCGCGGCCGAGCAGTCGGCCCGCTCCTTGATGTTCGGGCTGAACGCCGCCCGGCGCAGTACCGCGCCCATCTCCTCCGCCACGCCCGTCAACCGCGAGATGAGCACCTGGAGCACCGCCGGGTCGAGCGTCACGACGCCCGCCGCAGGACGGTGGCGCCGGCGGCGCCGGGGGTCGGGGTCCACCCGTCGGCCAGCCAGATCGTGCAGTCGGGGTCGGCGAGCACGGCCGGGCCCCGCGCCGCGCCGAGGGAGCGCTCCACCACCGGCAGGTCGGCGATGTCGACGCGAGGGACGCCGACGGCCACGGCCCGGATCGCCACGACCTCCACCGGGTGGTCGGGGCGGGCGTAGCCGTTCCGGCGCTCGTGGGCGGCGTGGAACCCGTCCACCGACGGCACGGTCAGCTCGTGGCTCTGGCCCCGGTACCGGCCGTCGAGCGAGGTCTCGACCGTGACGTCCCCGGCCACGAGCCCCTCGACCTCGGCGGCCAGGGCCTTCAGGGCGGCGTCGAGCCCGTCGTGGTCGTCCGGCGCCGGCCACGACCGCACGAGATCTCGGCGGGGCGGGGCGCTCAGCAGCCCCACCGCGGAGAGCACGCCGGCCCGCGGCGGCACGATCACGACCGGCATGCCCAGGGCGTCGGCGAGGGCGCAGGCATGCAGCGGGCCGGCGCCGCCGAACGCCACGAGGGCGAGCCCGCCCGGGTCGACGCCCCGCTCGACCGTCACGGCCCGCAGCGCCCGCTCCATGTTGGCGTCGACCACGGCGATCACGCCCTCGGCCGTGACGGCCCGGTCGAGCGCCGCCCGGGCGGCCGCGGCGTCGAGTGCCAGGTCGCCGAACGCCGCGTCGGCGGGGATGCGCCCGGCGGCGAGGTCGGCGTCGGTCACCGTCGGCTCGGTGCCGCCGCGCCCGTAGCAGGCCGGGCCGGGCTCCACGCCCGCGCTCTGCGGCCCGACCACGAGGGCGCCGCCGGCGTCGACCCGAGCGATCGACCCGCCCCCGGCCCCGATCGTGTGCACGTCGAGCGACGGGAACCGGACGGTGAACCCGCCGACCTCGCGCTGGGCGGCCGGGGCCGGCGCCCCGCCGAGGACGAGGCACACGTCGGTCGACGTCCCGCCCATGTCGAAGGTCACGGCGTCGGGGAACCCGTTGGCCTCCGCGACGGCCGCCGCCGCCCGCACGCCGCCCGCCGGCCCCGAGAGCAGCAGCGCCGCCGGCAGCTCGGCGGCCTCGCCGGGCGGCAGCAGCCCGCCGGCCGACGTCATCACCAGCGCCTCGTCCGCCAGGCCGGTCAGGGCCCGCAGGTATGTGCGGCAGCGCGGACGGAGCGCTGCGTTGATCACGGTCGTGACCGTCCGCTCGTACTCGCGCACCTCGGGCGACACCTCGTGCGAGCACGACACGTCGAGCCCCCGGTCCCGCAGGGCCGCGGCGACGGTCCGCTCGTGAGCCGGGTCGAGGTCGGCGTGGAGCAGGCACACCGCCACCGCCTCGACGGCGGCGTCGATGGCGGGCAGCGACGCCGTGTCGACCGGCACGAGCTCGCGCCCGTCGGCCCCCAGGCGCCCGACCACCTCGTAGCGCCACGCCCGGGGCACGAGCGGGACGGGCCGCGAGGCGAGCTGGTCGTAGAGCGACGGGCGGTCCTGGCGGGCGATCTCGATCACGTCGGCCAGTCCCTCGGTGGCCACGAGCGCCACGGCGGCGCCCCGCCGCTCCAGCAGCGCGTTCGTGGCCACGGTCGTGCCGTGGGCCAGCAGCGCCGGACGGACCCCGGGTCCGGCGAGGCGCACGAGGCCGTCGGCCACCGCCCGGCCGGGGTCGGCGGGCGTCGACAGCACCTTCACCGAGCGGCCGTCGCTGGCGACGAGGTCGGTGAACGTCCCGCCGGTGTCGGCTCCCACCTGCACGGACGGCGACGCTACCGGCCCGGACCGGAAGCAGGCGTTCGCCCGGGGGCCGCGGCCGGCGGCGCCCGCACCCTACCGATCGGCGGCCGGCCCCCAGGCTCCCCCGTGGTTTGGGCGAGGGGTCGCCGGGTAGGCGCCCACGGTGGAGGTCATGGCCGACCGGCTGGGTCATGTGGTTCGCCCAGGACTCGCCACGGCGCTTGCGCGGGGGCGAGAGGAGCGGAGCGCACGGAACGCAATCTGATCGAACGCTTCGGCCGGGACCCCAGCGAGGTCGTGCGGGCACGCCACCTCGTGGCGTCGACCCTGCGCTCGTGGGGTCTCCACGCCGACGTCCCCATCTTCGAGCTGGCCGCCAGCGAGCTGGTCAGCAACGCCCTCGTGCACGGCAACGGCACCGTGGAGGTGCGGCTCGTGTGGGAGGTCGACTGCGTCCGGCTCGAGGTCTCCGACGAGGGCGGCGGCCGGCCCACCATGCGCGAGCAGCCGCCCGCAGTCGGCGACGTCGGCGGCTGGGGGCTCCGCTTCGTCCAGGAGCTGGCCGACGAGTGGGGCACCGAGAACGACAGCCGGCGCACCTCGGTGTGGATGACCCGCCAGGTCACCGGCGACGGGTCGCACGGCGGCACGGACGCGCACCGCGACCACGCCGGCCTCGGCGCCGGGACGGGTGGGTGCGCCAGCAACGGCTCCGCGCCGGTGGACGGTGACCGGGCCGCCCCGTGCAGCCCGCCGCGGCCCGGCGACCCCACGACCTGAGGGCCGCTCAGGCCCGGGAGCCCACCCGGCCCGTCTGGGTCTGCGCCGCCTCGACCGCCAGCTGGTCGACGAGATCGTTCATCGGGTGGCTCGAGTGTCCTTTCACCCAGCGGAACGTGACGTCGCCACGGTCGCGGACGAGCTCGACGAACGGCTCCCACAGGTCCCGGTTGGCCACCGGCTTCTTGGCTGAGTTCGTCCAGCCGCGGCGGATCCAGCCCTCCCACCAGCGATCTCGGAAGCAGTTCACGACGTAGGTCGAGTCGCTGACCACCTCGAGCGGACCGGGGTGCGCGGTGACCGCCTCGAACGCCGCCCTGATCTCCATGCGCTGGTTCGTCGTGCGCGTCTCGGCCCCGCTGGCGAACGGCCCGCCGGGCTCGGCCCACGCCCAACCGCCGGGTCCGGGGTTTCCCAGGCAGGCCCCGTCGGTGTACACGACCGTCCGTTCACCAGATGCAGGCACGGCCGACCACCCTAGGTCCCGCCCGGAGACGACCGGGACCCGCCCAGGCGTTGGTCCGTCCCAGCGCCGATACCGTGGGTCCGAACCACGACGGTCCGCCAGGGCGGGGCGGTCGTACCGTCCTCGCATGCCCACGACGAGGAAGTCCGACGCACTCGCCTACTTCGCCATCAACGCCGACGACGTCGACGTGGCCCCGCTCTTCTTCGCCGAACCCTCGGGCAACGTCTGCGGGGCCACGCGGGAGGACGACAGCCGCGAGGACGCCAGCCGCGAGTAGCGGCGAGTTCACCGAGCGTTCCCCCACGAGGGCACCGCGTGGTTCTCCCACCCCACCCCAGAGCGCGAGCATGGCACCATGATCATCGACGGGTTCGTCCACCAGCTGCCGGACACCGACCCGACTGAGACGCAGGAATGGCTCGACTCGCTCGACGCCATCGTGGAGGCCCACGGCAAGACGCGGGCCCGGTTCCTCATGTCGAAGCTGTTGGAACGTGCCCGCGAGCTGCAGGTGGGCACGCCGGCGACGGTGTCCACGCCCTATGTCAACACCATCCCGCCCGAGCAGGAGCCGTGGTTCCCCGGCGACGAGCTGCTCGAACGGCGCATCCGGGCCTTCATCCGCTGGAACGCCGCCGTCATGGTCATAAAGGCGAACAAGCACGCCGACGGCATCGGCGGCCACCTCTCGACATTCGCCTCGTCGGCCGCCCTCTACGACGTGGGCTTCAACCACTTCTTCCGGGGCAAGGACGACGGCTCGGCCGGGGACGCCATCTACATCCAGGGCCACGCCGCGCCCGGCGCCTACGCCCGGGCCTACCTCGAGGGCCGGCTCACCGAGACCCAGCTCGACAACTTCCGCCAGGAGGTGGGCGGCGAGGGCCTGTCGAGCTACCCGCACCCCCGGCTGATGCCGGACTTCTGGGAGTACCCGACGGTCTCGATGGGCCTCGGCCCGCTCAACTCGATCTACCACGCCCGCTTCCTGCGCTACCTCCAGAACCGCCGCATCGACGACACGAGCGGCACCCGGGTCTGGTGCTTCATCGGCGACGGCGAGTGCGACGAGCCCGAGACGCTCGGAGCGCTGACGCTGCCCGCCCGCGAGCAGCTCGACAACCTGATCTGGGTCGTCAACTGCAACCTGCAGCGCCTCGACGGCCCCGTGCGCGGCAACGGCAAGGTGATCCAGGAGCTCGAGGCCGTGTTCCGCGGCGCGGGCTGGAACGTCATCAAGGTCGTGTGGGGCTCGAAGTGGGACGAGCTGCTCGCCCGCGACGTCGACGGCGTGCTGCTCAGCAAGATGAACACGACGGTCGACGGCGAGTTCCAGCGCTACGCCGTCGAGTCCGGCGCCTACATCCGCGAGCACTTCTTCGGGCCGGACCCTCGCCTGCGCAAGCTCGTCGAGCACCTGTCCGACGACGAGCTGCGCACGCTGCCCCGCGGCGGGCACGACTACCGGAAGCTGTACGCCGCCTACAAGGCCGCCACCGAGCAGGGCGGGGCGCCGACGGTCATCCTCGCCAAGACGATCAAGGGGTGGACGCTCGGCCCAGACGTCGAGGGCCGCAACGCCACGCACCAGATCAAGAAGATGACGGTCGACCAGCTCCGCGTCATGCGCGAGCGCCTGTTCCTCGGCGACATCATCCCCGAGGACGCGCTCGCCGACGACAAGGAGCCGCCCTACATCCGCCTGGCCGAGGGCTCGGTCGAGCACACCTACCTGACCAAGCAGCGCCGCCGGCTCGACGGGCCGCTCCCCCAGCGGCTCACCACGGTGAAGCGGCCGATCGAGCTGCCCGAGGACAAGGCGTTCGACGAGGTGCTGGCCGGCTCGGGCAAGCAGGCGGCGTCGACCACGACGGCGTTCACCCGGCTGCTGCGCAACCTGTGCCGGGACCCCAAGATGGGTTCCCGCGTCGTGCCGATCATCCCCGACGAGGCCCGCACCTTCGGCATGGACGCGCTGTTCAAGGAGTTCAAGATCTACGCCGCCCAGGGGCAGGTCTACGAGTCCGTCGACGCTCAGCTGCTGCTGTCCTACACCGAGGCCAAGGACGGCCAGCTGCTCGAGGAGGGCATCACCGAGGCCGGCTCGATGGCGACGTTCATCGCCGCCGGCACGAGCTACGCCCACCGGGGCGTGCCGATGGTGCCGTTCTTCACCTTCTACTCGATGTTCGGATTCCAGCGCGTGGGCGACCTGATCTGGTCGGCGGCCGACTCGCGGGCCCGCGGCTTCCTGCTCGGGGCGACCGCCGGCCGCACGACGCTGCTCGGCGAGGGCCTCCAGCACCAGGACGGCCACAGCCAGCTGCTCGCCTCGACCGTCCCCACCGTCGAGGCGTGGGATCCCGCCTTCGCCTACGAGATGGCCACGATCATCCGCCACGGCGTGCACCAGATGCTGGTCGAGAACCGTGACGTCATCCACTACCTGACGCTCTACAACGAGAACTACGTCATGCCCGCGGCGCCCGAGGGCGCCACCGAGGGCGTCCTGCAGGGCCTCTACAAGTGGTCCGACGCCCCGGCGGACCGGTCCCACCGGGCCACGATCCTGTTCTCGGGCACCGCCCAGGGCGCGGTCCGGTCGGCGCAGACCGAGCTGGCCGAGCGATGGGACGTGGGCGCCGAGCTGTGGTCGGCCACCAGCTACAAGCGCCTGCGCGAGGAGGCGCTCTCGGCCGAGCGTTGGAACCGGCTGCATCCCACCGAAACACCCCGCACGCCGCTCGTCACCGAGCTGCTGGGCGACGACGGCGGACCCGTCGTGGCGGTCACGGACTTCATCAAGGCCGTACCCGACCAGGTGGGCCGCTGGGTCCGCCAGCCCTTCGTGCCGCTGGGCACCGACGGCTTCGGGCGGTCCGACACCCGTGAGCGCCTGCGCCAGTTCTTCGAGGTCGACATGCCGCAGGTCGTGGTGGCCACGCTGTGGGGCCTCGCCCAGCAGGGCGAGATCAAGCACGAGGTCGTGGCCGAGGCGATCGCCTACTACGGCATCGACATCGACCGGCCGGACCCCCGGGCGAACGACCTCTAGACCGTCGGACCGTCCTGCCTCCCTCGGCCCGCCTCCCCCGCGTGAGGGGCGCCGGACCGGCTCGGTGGATGCGCGGATAAGTCCCCGGTTGTCTTCTCGGCCGCTGCGCGGCCGAGAGGTCGAACGACGCGGTACCGCCGCTCTTGGCGCCTACGGCGCCGGGCCGCTGGACCACGGCTGTGCCTGTCGGCGCAGCTCTCAGGCGAGCTCGCGGTTCGGCGTGTAGACCGCGAGCCGGTCGCCGTTCTTGCCGATGTCGAATGCGCCAGGGCCGTCGAAGGTCTCGCCGTCCCGAGCCAGGCGCAGCGGGCCGTCGGTGGACTCGACATGCATGTTCGTCGTGCACCACGTGCGGAACACCGGACTGCGGCTTATCCGCCCGGTGAGGACGGCGGCCACCAGCCGCAGGCGCGCCAGCGGGGCCGCGGCGTCGGCCACGCGCACGTCGAGCTGGCCGTCGTCGAGCCGCTCCCGCCATGTGGGCGCCATGCCGTCGGGCTCGTAGCGGCAGTTGCCCACGAACACGATCCACAGGCGGTGGGGCTCGCGATCGACGACGACGTCCACCGGCGTGCCGTGTCGCAGCACGCGCACGAGCGCCACCAGCAGGGCAGGCCACTTGCCGATCTGCCGCTCGAGGTCCTCGCGGGCGTCGACGATGTCGACGTAGCTGCCGAAGCTGGCCGTGTTCAGGAACGGCCGGCCGGCGATCCGGGCCACGTCGATCTCGATGGCGTGGCCGGCGCGGACGGCGTCGACCGCGTCGTCGACCGTCTCGACGCCGAGGTCGCGGGCCAGGTGGTTGAGCGTGCCGGCCGGCACGACGACGAGGGGCAAGTGGTTTTCGATGGCGATGCCGGCCGCCGTGTTGATCGAGCCGTCGCCCCCGGCGATGCCGAGGGCCCGCACACCGGAGGCGGCCAGCTTCCGGAGCTGATCGGGGATCTCGGACGGATCGTCGGGCACGACGATCTCGGCCCGGGGCAAGCCGCTGGCCAGCTCGGCGGCGGGGTCCAAAGTGCCGGCGCGCCCAGACCCCGCGCCCGGGTTGACGACGATGCCGATGCCGGCCCCGTCCGGCGCAGGATCGAGGCCCCGCCACGTGCGGTGGGGAGCGACGGCTGCGGGCTCCTTCGGGGCGACCGACCAGACGAAGCGGGTGCCGACGCCGATGGCGGCGCCGGCCGCCACGCGGGCGGCGACGAGGCAGGCGTCGCGCCGGCCGATCGGGTACCGGAGCGACCGGTGCCCAGCCGACCGCCAGCAGTGCACCACCAGCGCCGCGGCGCCGGTGCCGAGCGTGGCCCCCACGAGGGGCTTCTCCTGAGCAGCGCCGACGGCCGCGGCGACGGCCGCGGCCTCGCGCCCGAGCGGCGACGCGGCACCGGCCGACAGTCCCGCCCTCAACCCTGCCCGACGAGTGAAGCGACCGACCCGCATGCGGCGACGCTAGTGCCCCGCGCCCGCGGCGCCCGCCGCCACGCGGGCGCGTGGCCACGGCCAGGGCGGATGTGATCCCTCGATCCGGCCCCGAGGGCCCCACGCGCTGGCACCCGCATCCGGCACGCGGCACCGCGCCCACGCTCCGCACCCGGCACCCGCACCCCGCACCGGCACCCGGGCAGCACCCGGACCCGACCCGGCACCCCGGCCCGGCACCCGGCACCCGGCACCCGGCACCCGGTACCGTGCGTGCGTGCCCGCCGCCTCCCTCCCCGTCACCGGTGACGCCGAGGCAAACCAGCTGCTCGTCGACGAGCCGCTGGCGCTGCTCATCGGCATGCTCCTGGACCAGCAGGTGCCCATGGAGTGGGCGTTCGCCGGTCCGCTCCGCCTGAGCAAGCGCCTTGATGGCCGGCTCGACGCCGCCCACATCGCCGCGCTCGACCCTGCCGAGCTCGAGGCGGCGTTCAAGGGGCCGCCCGCCGTCCACCGGTTCCCGGGATCGATGGCCAAGCGGGTCCAGGCGCTCTGCCAGGTCCTCGTCGACGACTACGGCGGCGACGCCGCTGCCGTGTGGACGGGTGTGGCCACCGGCGACGAGCTGCTCGCGCGGATCGAGGCGCTGCCCGGGTTCGGCGTCGAGAAGTCGAAGATCTTCACCGCGCTGCTGGCCAAGCGCTTCGGCGTGACGCCCGAGGGCTGGGAGAAGGCCACCGCCCCGTTCTCCGACGACCAGCCCCGCTCGGTGGCCGACATCGGCACGGCCGAGCAGCTCGACCAGGTGCGCGCCTGGAAGAAGATGATGCGCAAGCAGGGCCGATCGAAGTCGGACAGCCCGGCCTAGAGCCCGTCCCGACCCGCACCGGCGTCAGCCGGGCCGTCCCGACCCGCACCGGCGTCAGCAGGGCCGCGGGCCCCGGCAGCCGGGCATCCGGGTGCACGAGAGCGCGGCGTTCCACCTCACCGGTGGCCTACGCCGTGCGGGCGTTCCCGTGACGGGTCCGGCCCGCACCTCGATCGACGTCGCCGCTGTGGCGGACGACGACGAGGTGCTCCGCGCGCTCGACGAGCTGCGTCGGCCCCGGCTGGCCACCTGGGGCCCGCTGCGGGAGGCGCTCGTCCTGCACGCCCGGCGGGGCGGGCCCGGCATCGCCCGCGTCCGCCTCGCGCTGGAGCGACGCCACGGCCGACGGGTCCCCGGAAGGCGAGATCGCCCGCATCCTCGTGCGGCTGCCAGTCGACGCAGGCCTGCCCCCCCGTGTTCGAGTATCCCGTCGCCGTGCCCGGCGGCGCGATCCGGCTCGACGCCGGCTACCCGGACCGGCTCGTCGCCGTCGAGCCCGACGGCAAGGGAGCGCATCTCACCGATGCGGCCTTCGAGGCCGACCGGGTACGGGACAACGCGCTGCGCCTCGCCGGGTGGACCGTCCTCCGGTACACGTGGCGCCGCCTGACCGAGGCGCCCGACGCCGTCGTGGCCCAGGTGCGCCAGGCGCTGGCGCGCGCCGGCCGAACCGGCGTCATCGGTTCGGGACGTTCGAGCGGCGACCGGCTAGCGGACGAGGGCGTGGCGCTGGCGGTCGAGCCACCCGAGGAGGACCGCGACCGCCCGGGGGTCGTGGCGCAACGCGTGGCCGGCCCCGTGGATGAATCGCAGCTCCGCGTCGCCGTGGGCGTCGGCGAGCACCCGGGCGTCGAACGACGGCACGAAGTCGTCCTCGCTGCCGTGGATCACGAGCAGCGGCCGCGGCGCCAGCCGCTGCACGCAGGCCACGCCCCGAATGCTGCGCAGCTCGCGCGCCCAGGCGTCGAGCGAGGGCGGGAACGCGGGGTCGGTGATGCATCCCACCTCGCGGCAGTGCTCGAGCAGGCGTCGCGGGTGGCTCGCCCAGTCGTCGAAGTCGCCAGGCGTGCCGACCGCGGCGACTCCCCGGACCCGCTGGTCGCGGGCGGCGGCGCAAATGCCGATCGCCCCGCCGGTGCCGAAACCCACGAGCCACACGCCCGACGGATCGGCCTGCTCGGTGACGTAGTCGACGGCGGCGAGCACGTCCTCGAGCCAGGCGGCGACGGAGAATTGGCCGCCCGACTCGCCGCAGCCGCGGAACGCGAAGGCCAGGGCCGACCAGCCCATCTCCGTGGCGATGCGCTCCGCCAGCTCCGGGGTCGTGTCGGCCGCCCGGGCGGCCGACGAGGACGACGGGTAGCCGTGACAGATGACGACCGCGGGCGGCCGCGCGGCGGTGCTGCGGGCGGGCCGTGCGAGGTGGGCGACGAGGCGTACGTCGCCCGACACGAAGCGCTCGTCCACGGCTCAGGCCTCGCCGGGCCCCGCGGGGCGGGGGGCGTGCGGCGTCTCAGCCTCCGGCGGCGACGGGATCGTCGGCGGGGTCACCGCAGCAACCACACCGCTTGTAGCCCCGGTTGCGGGCCTCGGGCAGCGTGTCGGGCCCGAAGCAGATGTACGTCTCGGCCGACATCAGCTCGTCGATGATCGACTCGTCGGTGCAGGCGTCGAGGTCATGGACCACCTGCGTGCGCTTGTCGCCGAGGTAGCGCTTCTGCTCGAACCGAACCGGCCGCTCCATGCGTGGACGCTACACCGCACCCCGGAGGCGACTGGAAATCGCCGGGGCCGCCCGACGAGGGCCGCCGGACGCTCAGCCGGCCTCGGGCCCCACGGCGCCGATCTCGGCGAGGTGGGCGTGGAGGGCCTCGATGACCAGGAAGACGTCCGCGTCCGTGACCTCGAGCCCCGCCTCCTCGGCCTCCCCGAGGACGTACGCCACGGCGTCGTCGTCGGCCAACACCACGTCCCGCTCGCCGTCGACCACCACGTCCTCGCCCGGCAGGGCGAACAGGCCCTTGGCCCGCAGGTGGTCGAGCTCCGCGCCGATCAGCTCCCGCACGTCGTCGTAGCTCAGGCGGGCCTGGGCCTCCTCGGGTAGGGCGTCGGCCACGGTGACCACCGCCTCGTCGAAGTCGAAGATCGTGGGTGGGGGCGCGTGGCCCAGCCGGAAGGCCTCGCTCCCGACGGTGGCCGCGGCGATGGCGAACACCAGCAGGGCGGCGATCACGACGAAGACCCAGACCACGGCGCGGAACGCTAACGCGCCGCCCCCGGGGCCTTGCACGGCGGACGGTCCCGAACCGCCGCCGCGCCCGATCGCCCGCCTCATCCCGTCCGCCGCCCGGGATGCAGCACGACGAGGGGGCCCCTGTGGGCACCCCCCGCCCCTCACCGTCCCGAGACCGGCGCCCGCGCAGGGGCCGGCGAGGGCTCAGATGCCCAGGCGCTGGGCGAGGAGCTCGCGGTGGTAGGTGGGGTCGCCGAACAGCAGCTCGGACGACTTGGCCCGCTTGAAGTAGAGGTGGGCGGGGTGCTCCCACGTGAAGCCGATGCCGCCATGGATCTGGATGTTCTCCGCGGCGGCATGGAAGTAGGCCTCGGAGCAGTAGGCCTTGGCCAGGCACGCCACCTCGGGCAGCTCGTCGTTCAGCTCGGCGGCGCACCATGCGGCGTAGTAGGCGGCCGACTTTGCCGACTCGACCTCGAGCAGCATGTCGGCGCACTTGTGCTTGATGGCCTGGAACGAGCCGATGGGGCGGCCGAACTGCACGCGGTCCTTGGCGTACTCGACGGCCTGCTCGAGCACCTTCTGGGCGCCGCCGACCTGCTCGGCCGCCAGGCTCACGGCGGCGAGGTCGAGGACCCGGCTCAGCGTGGCCCACCCGGCGCCGTCGGTGCCGACCAGCGTGCCCGGCACGTCGGCCAGCTCGACCTTGGCCTGCTTGCGGGTCTGGTCCATCGTCGAGAGCGGTGTGCGGCTCAGGCCCGGGGCGTCCCCGGCGACCGAGAACAGCGAGACGCCGGCCCCGGTGCGGGCGGCGACGATCAGCCGGTCGGCGATGTGGCCGTCGATCACGAACATCTTCGTGCCGGTGATCTTCCAGGCGTCGCCGTCCTGGGTGGCGGTGGCCTCGATGCCCTCCTCGTCCCATCGGCCGTTCGGCTCGGTGAAGGCCAGCGCGGCGATCGTCTCGCCCGAGGCGATGCCTGGCAGCAGGTCCTTCTTGGCGGCCTCGTCGCCCGAGTGGAGGATGGCGTTGGCCGCCAGCACCACCGAGGAGAAGTAGGGAGCGCACAGCAGGGCCCGGCCCATCTCCTCGAGCACCACGGTCAGCTCGACGTAGGTGAAGCCCTGGCCGCCGTGCTCCTCGGGGATGGTCAGCGACTGCAGGCCCAACTCGTTGGCCATCTGCGACCACACCTTCGGGTCGTAGCCCTCGGTGGTGTCCATCAGGCGCCGGACCACGGTCTCGGGCGACTTGGACTCGAGGAACTGCCGCGTGATGCGCCGCAGCTCTTCCTGCTCGTCGGAGAAGGCGAAGTTCACTGGGACCTCCGGTCGATCGTGTCGAGGTGCACCGTAGGCCCGTCGCCCGCCCCGCGCCACCCGGCCCGCGTACACGCGTGTACGCGACTGCTACGGTCGACCGCATGGACATGGACCGCATCGGCATCCGCGAGCTGCGCGGCAACGTGGCGGCGTACGTACGCCGGGCGGCCGCCGGCGAGCACATCACGGTGACCGTCGACGGGGTGGCGGTCGCCCGACTCGGGCCGCTGGAACCGGTGGGCGGTGTGCTGACGCTGGACGACCTGGTGGCCGCCGGCCTCGCGCTGCCGCCGGGGCGCCGCGACCGCCCGGGCGACCCCGCTGCCGAGGACGTGCCCGTCGACGCGCGGCCCGACGCCGTGCTCGACGAGCTTCGGGGGCGCTGAGCGTGACGCTGTTCCTCGACACCTCCGCCCTCGTCCGGCGCTACGTGCACGGGGCCGGGCGCGGGCTGGTCGTCGACGCCATGGAGGAGGACCCGGCCTGGTGCGCGAGCGCGCTGAGCCGCAGCGAAGCCCTGCTCGCCCTCCATCGCCTGGCCGGCAACCCTCGCCAGGCCGAGCGCCTGTGGTCGCAGCTGCGCGACGACTGGGACGCGTTCGTCGTCGTGCCGGTCGACGACCGCTGCCTGGCCCGGGCCGTCGACCTCGGGGCCACCTACGGCCTGCGCACCGTCGACGCCGTCCACCTGGCGGCCGCCGCCCGCCTCCCCCGGCCGGCCTCCTACGCGACGTTCGATCGCCGGCAGATCCCGGCCGCGGCTGCCCTCGGCTTCGAGGTGGTCGCCCCCGTCGAGCGGTGATCCGGCGTCCGGCGCGGCGCGACCCCGGGGCCAGCGGTGGCGAGCGGCCGTCGAGCGGCGAGACTGGACCCATGCCAACGCTTCACCACCGGGATGACGGGCTCGAGATCCACAAGGTCGTGGTGGGTCCATTCGAGAACAACGTGTTCGTGCTCCGCTGCACCGAGACGGGTGAGGCGGTGCTCCTCGACGCCGCGAACGAGCACGACCGGCTGCTCGACCTGTGCCGGGGCCTCGGCGTCACGAAGGTGCTCGAGACGCACGGTCACTGGGACCACATCCAGGCCGTCCCCCAGCTGCGCGACGCCGGCTACGCCGTGCACGTCACCGCCGAGGACGCCGGCATGCTGCCCAGCTACGACCAGGTCCTCGACGACGACAGCGTGATCGAGGTCGGTCGCCTGCGCCTGCGGACGATCCACACCCCGGGTCACACGGCGGGGTCGATGTGCTTCCTGGTCGAGGGCGCACCTCTGCTGTTCAGCGGCGACACGCTGTTCCCCGGCGGGCCCGGCAACACC
>DATHAO010000044.1:0-20122 GCA_035296625.1 Acidimicrobiales bacterium
GTCGAGCTGGGCGCCACCACGATCTACGTGCTCCAGGTCGGCGGGTTCACCCGGCCCCGGCCCGAGCCGCGGCGCCCGCTCGACGTGGCCGTGCAGGCCTACTGGATCGCCCGCCACCACCGCTTCAAGCGCGATCTGGCCGCCATGCCCGAGGGCATCGAGGTGCACGTGCTGCCGGCGGGCGAGACGCCGCGCATGCGGTTCAACGACTTCACCCACTCGGGCACGCTGATGACGCTCGCCCACGCCGCCACCGGGGCCTACCTCGACGACCGGGCGGCGGGCCTGCCGGTCCCTTCCCTGTCCGAGGCGTTGGCCGCCCCCGGCGTGGTGGGCGAGCCCGAGCCGGACGGCGACGAGCCGCGGGGCGAGCCGCCGGCCGCGCACGGCTCGCCGGTGCTCATCCCACCCTCCGCCCCCCAGCCCGCTGCGGCCGCGCCGCTGCCCGCCGGGGCGGCCGGGTCGCCGCCCTCTCCGCGGTCGGCGCGGCCCTCCGCCCGACCGTCCGGTCGGCGACACCGGAACCAGGACGGAGGGCCCCGGCGCCGCCGGCTCGAGCCGACGCCCGCGGCCGGGCCGACGCCCGCGGCCGACCCGGCACACACGGTCGAGCCCGGCGACGCACCGTCGCAACCCGCGTCGGCGACGTCTCTGCCGGACGCGCCCCGGCGGACCAGTCGCCGCGGCCGCGCCGCCTCCGGCGGCCGCCGGGCATCCGACCCCGCCGGTCGCCCCGGTGACCCGGGAGCTGGTGCCGCGAGCCCCGCCTTGGCGGCCGACTCCGCCGCCGACGTTGCGGGCGCCCGCGACGCCGTGCCGGGCGATGCCGACGGCTCCGGTGATGCCGCCCTGCCGGGCGATCCCGTCGCCTCCCGCGATGGCGCATCCCGCGATGGCGCCGCCCGCGATCGCGCCGCCCGCGATCGCGCCGCCCGCGATGGCCCCGCCTCCCGCGATGCTGGCGCGGCGCCCGCCGTCACCGAAGGGGGTGCTGCCGGCGGCCGCGGCGCTGCCGACGGCCGCCGTGACGGCGCTGACGCCGGTGACGGCACCGATCACCGTGACACCGGGGGCCCCGATCCTGCCCGCGTCCAGGCTGTGGCCGGTGCCCGGCTCGGGTCGCTGTCCGCCGTGTCCGGCCTCGGCGCCGCCCACGCCCTCGGCGCTCGGGTGGCCCGTCTGCCCCGCGTCGCCAAGTTGTTCAGCAGGGGAGACGACGATGACTGACCGGCCGGTGAGCCTCACGACCAGCGGTCCGCCCGAGACCGTGCTCGACGACGAGCCGGCCGAGGCCCGGGCCGCGCTCGACGCCGCGCTCGCCCAGCCAGACCTGGAGCGCCGGGCCGCCGTGGCCAGCGTCGTCGCGGACTGGCCCCGTTTCCTCGAGGGATGGGCGACGCTCGGCGACCTCGGGCGCGACGACGTCGAGCGCTACGCGTACTACCGCATCGGCTACCACCGGGGCCTCGACCGGCTGCGGGCCAACGGCTGGCGCGGCTCGGGCTACGTCCGCTGGCGGCGGCCGCCGAATCGGGGCTTCCTGCGGGCGCTCGACGGCCTGAGGGCCATGGCCGAGCGCATCGAGGAGACCGACGAGGCCGAGCGCTGCGCACTATTCCTGCGGCAGCTCGACCCCGACTGGCCCCCGGCCGAGGGCGAGCAGCCCTAGCCGCCGGACGCGAGCGGCCCTGGCCGGCCGTTCCTGCACCAGCTCCGCCCCGACTGGCCGCCGGCCGAGGGCGAGCAGCCCTGGCCGGCCGGGCCGGGCCTGCCGGGGCCCTGGGCCGCCGGTGATCAGAAACTGCCGAGCGCCCGGTCGGCGATGCGCCGGACGCGGGCGTCGCCGATCATGTCGCGGTTGCGCTCGAGCGCCCCGCGCATCTCGGCGAACGGCGGGGGCACGTGAGGCACACGTCCGGGCGACAGAGCTGCGGTCGGCCGCCTGCACCAGGTGCCCGTGAAGGCACCGGATCTCGGGCCTCGCGTCGTGGCTCGACTCGTCCCTCGACCGCGGCTCGGTCACGGTCATCGCCCCGCTCCCGTCCCCGACCGTCGGGCACCGGCCCCGCCCCTGCCCGACGGGGCGCCGCCCGAGGGCTCGTGGCGCGATGGCGTGCACGGGTTCGCAGCCTGGACATCCATGATCGGCCCTCCGGCCCGACGGTCCCGCAGGCGTCGCCGCCCGAGATCCTGCCGTGCGTGGTCTTCCGGAATGGTGAACCCCACGGGACGCGACATGCGGGCTGCGGTCGCGACCCAGGGCGACCGGCCACGGCTGGGCCGGCCCTGTCGGAGTGGATCTCCCATCGTAGAGACCGCCCGTGCACCGGGCACGGATGGCTCACGGGCGCCGGACCGCACCCTCGTCCTCCCGCCCGTCCCGGCGCTGCCGGGCGACCCGCACGCACGTCGAGCACTTGGTCCCCTCGGCACCGCCGAAGTCGACGCCGCCGAACCAGTACAGCCCGTGTGACAGCCCGCAGAACGTGGTGTGCGTCGGCGGGTGGGTGCTCGGGGCGGCGTGCAAGGTGCCGGCCGGGCGCCGGTCGTGACGGGGCCCCGTCGCCCCGGTGCTCATCACGTAGATCACGGGAGGTGGCATGTCGGTGACGGTATCGAACACGCGTTCGTATGCCTAGTGAACTCCCGACAGTCCCGACGTCCGTACGATCGGTTCCGGTCGCGGTCGGTGGCGAACGCCGCCCCGCGCTCTACCGTCGGGGCCATGACGTGGTGGCAGGCGCTCGGGGTCGGCGTGGCGGCGATCGTCGGGAGCTGGATCGTGCTGCTCGTGCTCGCACGCCGGCTGCCGCCAGGTGTCGCCCGGGAGCTCGCCGCCTTCCTGCCACACTGCGTGACCCTGGTCCGCCGCCTGCGGGCCGATCCGGCGGTACCCAGGCGGGCCAAGGTGGCCGTGGCGTTCGCCGGGCTGTGGGTGCTGTCGCCGATCGATCTGATCCCCGAGTTCCTCCCGGTCATCGGCCCGCTCGACGACGTCGTGGTCGTGGCGCTGGCCCTGCGCTACGCCGCCCGGCAGGTCCCTCGCGCCACCCTCGTCGCCGCCTGGGACGGCGACCCCCGGGTCCTCGACCGCCTCCTCGGCCCCGCGCCGGCCTGACCGCCGGCGCCGGCCCGAAGCCCTGGCCTCGCGGAATTCTTGTGACGGAAGTGGTTGGGAAACAACCACATCCGTCACCAGAGCGGCGGCCTTGCGGGCCGCGCACGTCCACGGGGCTGCGGGTGAGGTGCGCACCCGAGCGGCGGCGCCAGCCGGCGGGCGGGCGGGTCGGAGGACCGGTCGAGGGGGCGTACCCTCGTCACCGTGCCGGTTCGTCATGCTCGTGCTGCGGGCGGGGAAGGAGCATCCGTGACCGATCTCGCCACCGACGACGAGGGCGCGACGCGCCACGCCGTGCCCCGGGGCACGGATGTCGAGCACCAGCTGGAGCAGCACCGCGTCGAGCTCACCGGCTACTGCTACCGGATGCTGGGCTCGGCGTTCGAGGCCGAGGACGCCGTGCAGGACACGATGATCCGGGCCTGGCGCAGCATCGACCGCTTCGAGGGCCGGGCCACGCTGCGCACGTGGCTCTACCGCATCGCCACGAACGTGTGCCTGGACATGCTGAACGGCCGGCAGCGCCGCGCCCGCCCCATGGACCTCGAGCCTGCCACGACCGGCGAGGCCGTCCTCGGCGCCGCGCTGCCCGAAAGCGCCTGGGTCCTGCCGATCCCCGACGGCCGCGCCGTCCCCGTCGAGGACGACCCTGCCGAGAGGGCGGTCGCGCGCGAGTCGATCCGGCTGGCGTTCGTGGCCACGCTGCAGCACCTCCCGCCCCGCCAGCGCGCCGTGCTGATCCTACGCGAGGTGCTGCGCTGGAAGGCCGACGAGGTCGCAGACCTGCTCGACACGACGGTCGCGTCGGTGAACAGCGCGCTGCAGCGGGCCCGGTCCACGATCGACACCCACGACCTCACGCCAGTCCCGCTCGACGACGTGGAGCGCGACCTGCTCGAGCGCTATGCGGACGCGTTCGAGCGCTACGACCTCGACGCGCTCACCGCGCTGCTCCACGAGGACGCGACGCTGTCGATGCCGCCGTACGCCCTGTGGATGCGAGGCCACGGCGACATCCTCCGGTGGCTCACCGGGCCGGGCGCCGAGTGCCGCGGGTCGCGCCTGATCCCCGTGTCGGCGAACGGATCGGCGGCCTTCGGGCAGTACCGGCCGAGCGGCCCGGGCGGTCGCCACGAGCCGTGGTCGCTGCAGATCGTGGAGACCGACGGTGAGCGGATCACGGGCATCAACGCCTTCCTCGACGTCGCCCACCTGTTCCCGCTGTTCGGCCTGCCCGAGGACCCCACCTCGCAGGTCTGACCTGCCCCGGCGTGAGGGGTACCCGTCCGGCCCGGCGCCCGTCCGGCCGGGCCGGCGACGCGGCGGGCGGTAAGAGCGGGCAACCGCGCCGGGCGGTAGGGGCCGGTGACGCCGGGGCGGTGGGGTCCGCCGCAAGGCGGGCGCTCAGGCCGGGGCGCCGAAGAGGGAGGCGACCAGCTCGGCGGCGTCCGCGGGGGCACGGACCTCGAGGGCGACGCCGCGGTCGTCGACCGTCACGGCGAAGCGGAAGAACAGGCAGCAGTCGTGCTCCAACGTGGCCAGGCGCACGATGTCGGCGAGCTCCGTGCCGGCCCGGAACTCGAGGCGGACACCCCCGTCGATCGGCCGCCGCCGGGCGACGCCCCACTGCGCGCCGTCGCCCGTCAGCAGGGTCTGCCACTCCTCGACCCGCTGTCCCATGGCCCCGCCGTCGAGCGTGCAGGCGATCGGCGGCTCGGCCGGGGCCCCGGCGACCGCCTCCGCCTTCGTGACCAGCGCCACGCCAGTGCGCACCGACCCCGAGCCCGACGCCGTCGCCGCGACCTCGCCCGTGCAGCCACAGGTGTCGTCGCACGCCCCCGCCGCCGCCGGACCGGACAGCACGGCGGCCGCCCGCCGCAGGTCGGCGGTCAGCGCCGTCAGCTCGGCCATGCGGGTCTGCGAGTCGGCGATCTTCCCCTCGACCGCGGCGCGCAGCCGCGCCTGGACGGGGGCGCAGCTGCCGGCGTCCCACGCCGTGGCGAGTTCCGCGATCTCGTCGAGGGAGCAGCCCAGCTGCTTGGCTCGGGCGATGAACCGAAGCCGGTCGAGGGAGGCGTCGTCGTAGATCCGGTAGCCGGCTGCCGTGCGCCCTACCGGCGCCATCAGGCCGATGTCCTCGTAGTAGCGCAGCGTCGCCGGCGTGAACCCGCTGCGCTCGGCCACGTCCGCGATCCGGTAGGTGGTGCCCATGAGCCCACGGTAAGCCTTCGAGTCGACTTCAAGGTCAAGAGCCCTCGACGAGCAGGACCTCGCAGGGATAGACCTGACCGGTGCTCGCCGACGTGGACGTCGCCCGGTTCGCCGACGCCGGGTTCGTCGTACTTCGGAACGTGTTCGATCCGGCACCGCTCTCGCACGAGGTCGACCGGGCCTTGAACGAGGGGCTCACGTCCAGGCCGGGCACCGGCGGTGACGCCTTCCGCTACCTGCCGATGATGTGCGAGCGGACGCCCGAGAGCCTGGCACTCCTCGACACGCTTGCCCGGCCTGCTGCACAACTGCTCGGCCGCCCGGTCATACCGCTGCGAGGGAAGGGCACCCGCTACTCCGGCGCGACGGCCTGGCACCGCGACAGCGAGGTCGACGTCGACAGCATCGGCTGCGTCGCCTACCTCGAACCCCTTCGGGCCGGCACCGGTGCCTTGCGGGTGGTGCCGGGATCGCACCGCGACCCGTCGTTGGGTGAGTCGTTGGCCGAGGCCATCGAGACCGTGCCGGGAGACGTGATCGCGTTCGACGAGCACCTCCTGCACGCGAGCTTCGGTGGTGTCGGCCGGCGCCAGTGGCGGGTGGACTTCCTCGCCGACCCCGACGCAGCCGAAGTGGCGCGACTGCGCGGCTATCTCGCCACCATCTTCGATCCCGCTTGGGACAGCGGGTACGACGCCGGCCGATACCCGAGCTACGGCGCAGCGTGGCTCAGGTGGCCTCGGCCGTGGGTCGAGCGGCTCCGCGAGCTCGGCGTCTACACCCTCGCCGCCGCTCAGGAAGCCGCCGCGGCCGTTCGTGCCCACCCGGAACCGCCCCGTCTGGAGAAGGCTGGTCTGGTGGCGTCAGACCCGGCCGACGCCGCGCTCCTCTGCTCGCGATCACGGCGGCCACAACCACGCTGACGCTCGGGCTCGTCCTCCACGACGCGGTCAGCGACCCCGCCGCTACGGTCCGCCGCATGGCTGCGCCCGAGGAACCGGACCCGTCGGACCGTTCCCGACGGGGGTCGAGACTCCCGAGCAGCAGGAGGAGTACGACAAGTGCCGGCGCCGCGTTGCTCTGGACGCTGCCCTCCGGCCTCTACGTTCTCGGCAGCCTGGCCGGCGACCGGCGCAACCTCATGACGCTGAACTGGGTGTCAAAGATCAGGCCAGCCGACGCGACCCCAGGTCACATCTAGTCTCAGCCGGCCTCAGCCAGCGACCCGCCACCGTTCGATGCGGCGGAAGCTCGTGCGGTGCAACGCCCGGGACGCCGCCCGAGTGCGTCGCGCCGGCCCGATCCGTGGCATGCTCGCAGCGGCGCGAGGAGGGGGCCATGCGCGTCGGCGTCCAGATGGTGTTCCAGTCGTACGGCTACGGCGACGACGTCGGCGACGGGCAAGTCGTGGCCGAGGAGGTACGGCTCGGGGTGCTCGCCGACGAGCTCGGCTTCGACGCCCTGTGGCCGGTGGAGCACCACTTCGAGGACTATGCGTTCTGCCCGGACAACACCGTGTTCCTCGCCAACATGGCCGCCCGGACGCAGCGCATCCTGCTCGGGACCGGCGCGGTGATCCTGCCGTGGAACGACCCGTTGCGGGTGGCCGAGAAGATCTCGCTGCTCGACCACCTCGCCGGCGGCCGGGTGCTGTTCGGCGTCGGGCGCGGGCTCGCCCGCCGGGAGTACGACGGGTTCGGCATCCCGATGGACGAGTCGCGCGACCGCTTCGACGAGGCCGCCCGCATGGTGATCGATGCCCTCGAGAGCGGGTGGATCGAAGGGGAGGGCCCGTACTACCCCCAGCCCCGCACCCCGATCCGCCCGGCCCCGGTACGCGGCTTTCGCGACCGGTTCTACTGCGTCGCCATGTCGCCCGACTCGGTGCTCGCCGCCGCCGACCTCGGCGCGCGGATGGTCCTGTTCAGCCAGCGCCCCTGGGAGGACCAGGCCGTGGCCATGGCGACCTACCGCGAGCGCTTCGAGGCCGTGCACCGGCGCAGCCCGGGACCACCGGTCACGTGCGACTTCGTCTACTGCGACACCGACCCGGCCCGCGCCGAGGACAAGGCCCACGAGCACCTCGCCGGCTACCTGACGAGCGTGGTGCAGCATTACGAGCTGGCGTCGGACCACTTCAAGGCGGCCAAGGGCTACGAGGCCTACGGCAACGCGGTCGATCTCCTCCGGGCGATCGGCCTCGAGCGCATGTGCGAGCTGTACCTCGGCATCCAGGCGTGGGGGACGCCCGCGCAGATCCTCGAGCGGCTGCGCGCCCGCCGGGAGGTAATCGGCGACTTCGACCTCACCGCGTGCTTCCGCTTCGCCGGGCTGCCGATCGAGGACGCCGAGCGCAGCATGCGCACCTTCGCCGGCAAGGTGCTCCCCGCCCTCCACGCCCCATGACCTGACTGCGCCGCATGGGCTGAACCCAGTCGAGGTCGCACCACCCGGAGGAACCGTGCCGCCCACCCTCGAAGAACGCGACGACCAGAAGATCGCCGACCGCTTCCCTGCGGACACGACCGGAGGTGCTGGCGGCCTGCCGCAGTACCTCGACATCGAGCATCAGCGATGACCGGCGTGCCACCGGAGGCCGCCGTTGGCGGGGCGGACCACCGGAGTGGCCGGGGCGGCCGGGCCGACGCGCTCGTGCTCGAGGCTCCCCGGACGCTGCGGCGGCACGAGCTGCCGCTCCCGGCCGTCGGCGACGAGGACGGCATCCTGCGCGTGGAGGCGTGCGGCCTGTGCGGCACCGACCACGAGCTCTACACGGGCGCGCTCGCCCCCGGCTTCCCATTCGTGCCGGGGCACGAGGCCGTCGGCGTGATCGACGCGGTGGGCGAGCGGGCGGCCGAGCGCTGGCGGGTCACCGCGGGCGACCGGGTCGCGGTGCAGGTCTTCCTCGCGTGCCGCTCGTGCGGGCCGTGCCGGCGGGGCGACCACCGGCGGTGCCGCCGGCACGGGTTGGCGGACATGTACGGCATGACCAGCGTCGACCGGCCGCCGGGGTTGTGGGGCGGCTTCGCGACCCACCAGTACCTGGCCCCGGACTCGCTGTTGTTGCCCGTGCCCGGCTCGCTCGCGCCTGAGGTGGCGGTGGCCTTCAACCCCGTCGGTGCCGGCCTCCGATGGGCGGTCACCGTCCCCGGCACGAAAGCCGGGGACGTCGTGGCCGTGCTCGGCTGCGGCATCCGCGGCCTCGCCGCCGCGGCCGCGGCCAAGGAGGCTGGCGCCGGGTTCGTGATGGTCACCGGCGCAGGCGAGCGCGACTACCCCCGGCTCGCTCTGGCCGGCCGGTTCGGTGCCGACCTCGCGGTCGACGTGCGGGCCGAGGATCCCGTGGCGCGCCTGCGGGCCGGGGCGGACGTCGCCGGCGCCGACGTCGTCGTGGACGTGACCGCCAAGGCCCCCGAAGCCTTTGCGCAGGCTGTGGCGCTGGCGCGTCCCGGCGGCACCGTCGTCGTCGCTGGGACCCGGGGCGGCGGCGGGACGCCCGGCTTCGACCCCGACCACCTCGTGTACAAGGAGCTGCGCCTGGTGGGCGCGCTCGGCGTCGACACCGCCGACTACGGCGCGGCCCTCGAGCTCATTGCCCGTGGGACCTACCCGTTCGCCGGGCTCCCACGGCAGACCGTCGGGTTGGACGACGCCGCCGAACTGCTCGAGACGATGGCCGGCGAGCGCGGCGTCCCACCCCTCCACGCCGTGCTCGCGCCCTGGCGCTCGTCCTGACCGATAGTCCTGAGCGCGCCTCCATCGAACCAGGCCAGGCGAGGACCACCCACGGTGTGACATCGCCCCCCACCCGCCTCATCGGCCGCCTGCCTCCCGCCGCCGCTAGGGTCCGCGCATGGCAGCACCTGGGGGCACCGGACCGATCGGACCCTTCCCTCCCGGGCTCGATACCCCCGAGCAGCATGAGGAGTACGACAAGCTGCGGCGCCGGGTGCTGTGGACCATGCCCTCGGGCCTCTACGTCGTGGGCAGCCGCCACGGCTCCAAACGGAATTTGATGACCCTGAACTGGGCGTCCCAGGTCAGCTTCGCACCCAAGCTGGTGGGGGTGGGCGTCGAGAAGACCGCGCTCACCCACGAGCTCGTCGTCGCCGGCGGCAGCTTCACGCTCAACACGGTGGCTCGCGAGGACCGGGCGATCGTGCGCAGGTTCACCAAGCCGGCGGAGGACGACCCCGCCGCCGGCACGCTCAACGGCATCCCGGTGCACGACGGCCGCACCGGCGCCCCGATCCTCGACCAGGCCCCGGCGTGGATCGAGTGCGAGGTGCGCAACCCGGTCGACTGCGGCGGGCACACGTTCTTCATCGGCGAGGTCGTCGACAGCGGGTTCCAGGCTCCCGAGGACACCGAGGTCCTCCGCATGGAGGACACCCGCATGAGCTACGGCGGCTGAGCGCGGCGCCGGCCGGGCGGCGCACCTACGATCCGGCCATGACCGCCGACCCCAGCTTCCCCCGCCGGGGGCGACCTGCCGACGAGCTGATCGCCGAGGTGCGGGGGCGCCGGGGCGACGACGCTGACTGGCGCCACGGCCGCACGTTCAGCCTCGTCTACAACGCCACCGACCCCGAGCTGGAACGGCTCCACGAGGCGATCGCGCTCGAGTACCTGCACGAGAACTACCTGAACCCGTTCGCGTTCCCGAGCCTGCTCCAGATGGAGCGCGAGGTCGTGGCCATGGGGGCCGACCTGCTCGGCAGCGCCGAGCCGCGGGCCGGCAAGCTCACCAGCGGCGGCACCGAGAGCCTGTTCCTGACCGTGCAGGTCGCCCGCGACCACGCCCGGTCGGTGCGCGGCATCGCCGAGCCGACGATCGTGCTGCCCGCCACGGCCCACCCGGCCTTCGCCAAGGCGTGCCACTACCTCGACGTCGCCGAGGTCCGGGTACCGGTCGGCCCGGACGGGCGGGCCGAGGTGGCGGCCACGGCGGCCGCCGTCGACGAGCGCACGGCTCTGGTCGTGGGTTCGGCGCCGAACTACCCCTACGGCGTCGTCGACCCCATCCCCGAGCTGGCCGCTCTCGCCGCCGAGCGCGGTGTGCTGTGTCACGTCGACGCCTGTCTCGGCGGCTGGCTGCTGCCGTTCCTCGAGCGCCTCGGCGAGCCCATCCCGCCGTGGGACATGCGCGTCGACGGCGTCACGTCGCTGTCGGCCGACATCCACAAGTACGGCTGGTCGTTCAAGGGCGTCTCGCTGCTGCTGCACCGCAGCGAGGACCTGCTCCGCCACCAGTACTTCGTCTTCGACGGATGGCCGGGTGGCATCTACGGCTCGGCGACCACGGCCGGCACCCGGCCCGCCGCGCCAATCGCCGCCGCCTGGGCCACCGTCTCGCACCTCGGAGAGGACGGCTACCTGCGGCTCACCCGCGAGGTCCGCGACGCCGCCGCCCGCTTCCGGGCCGGGATCGCCGCGATCGACGGCCTGGCCGTCACCGGCGACCCGGTGCCCGGCATCCTCGAGATCGGTTCGGATCGCCACGACCTGGCGGCGGTGGCCGACATCATGGACGACCGCGGCTGGCATCTCGACCGCCAGCAGGGCGGCCTCCACGCCATCGTGTCGCCGTCGCACGGACCGGTCGTCGATGCGTTCCTCGCCGACCTCTCCGACGCCGTCGCCGGCCACGGCCCCAGCCGTGGCGTCGCCGCCCGCTACGGCGGCGACGTGCCCTAGCCCCATGGTGCACCGGCCCGGCTTCCGCCGCCGCCCGCCGCCCGGACCTCCGACGTTCGGCGCCGCCGTGCTGTGCGGCGGGGCCAGCCGGCGGATGGGGCAGGACAAGGCGTTCCTCGTCGTCGAGGGCGAGGCCATGGTCGTGCGCGTCGCCCGGGCCCTGCGTGGGGCGGGCGCCGGCGAAGTCGTGGCCGTCGGCGGCGACGCGGCCGGGCTGAGGGGCTTGGGCCTCGCCCACCTGCCCGACGACCACCCGGGTGACGGGCCGCTCGGCGGCGTGCTCACGGCGCTGCGCCTGGTGGGGGCCGGGTCCGGCCCGCCGTCCGGCGGGGGGCCGCTTGGGGCGGACGGG
The DNA here is from genome assembly GCA_035296625.1 of Acidimicrobiales bacterium. GTDB lineage: Bacteria > Actinomycetota > Acidimicrobiia > Acidimicrobiales > VFJN01 > DATCLS01. The sequence continues at coordinate 11,379 of DATHAO010000044.1, forward strand.
TGGACCGATGGTCCCGCCGGGCGCCCGCCCGGCCCGGCGGCCCAGCCCCGGCGGGACGGGGGACCCGCCGACGCCCGCGCCGGTGCGGGCGACGAGCTGGTGCTCGTCGTGGCCTGCGACCTGCTGCACCCCTCGGCCGAGGCGCTCGCCGCCACCGTGGGGGCGCTGGCCCCCGAGCTCGACGCCGACGTGGCCGTGCCCGTGGCCGGCGGGCGCCGCCAGTGGGACCACGCCGCGTGGCGGCGGACGGCGCTGGCGCCGCTGCGCGACCGGTTCGCCGCGGGGGAGCGGGGACTCGGCCGGGCGGTCGCCACCGCCGGGCTCGGCGTTGTGGCGGTCGAGGGGCTGGCGGGCCCGGCGCTGGCCGACGCCGACGAGCCCGCCGACCTGCCCCCGCCCTGACGGGAGCCGGCGCTGACGGGGCCGCCACGACGCGACGGACCCCGCCGCGCCCGCACGGTGGGGCGTGACCCGGGACGCGGGGCGGGTGAGTAGCCTGCCCGGCATGGAGGTTCCCGAGATCGACGTGACTGAGCTGGCCGAGAGGCGTCGCGAGGGTGCCCCGGTCGTCGACGTGCGCGAGCCCGACGAGTACGACGAGGGCCACGTCCCCGGCGCCCAGCTCATCCCTCTGGCCACCGTGCCCGCCAACCTCGACGCCGTGCCGCAGGCCGGCACCGTCTACGTCATCTGCGCGAAGGGCGCCCGCAGCATGCGGGCCGCCGAGTTCTACCGGTCGCAGGGCATCGACGCCGTGAACGTCGCCGGCGGCACGACGGCGTGGATCGACGCCGGCGAGGCCGTCACCACGGGGATGGAGCCGTAACCACCGCCGCCGCGCCGCCGGCGTTCCGCTGGGTCGCCGACCCCGACAGCCTGGACGCCCTGGTCGCCGACATGGCGCGCACCGAGCTCTACGCGCTCGACACCGAGTTCCACCGCGAGCGCACGTACTACGCCCAGCTGGCCCTGCTCCAGCTCGCGTGGGACGGCCAGATCGCCCTGGTCGACCCCTTGGCCGTCGACGTGCGGCCCCTGAACGCACTCCTGACCAGCGACGCCACCTGCGTGATGCACGCCGCCAGCCAGGATCTCGAGATCCTCGAGAGGGCCTGCGGGGCGCTGCCGACCCGCCTGGTCGACACGCAGGTAGCCGCCGGGTTCGTGGGGATGGGCTCGCCGGGCCTCGGCGTGCTGCTGCAGCGCCGCCTCGGCCTGCACGTGGCCAAGGCCGACCGGCTGAGCGACTGGCTGCGGCGTCCCGTGTCCGACACCGCGGCCGCCTACGCCGCCGCCGACGTCGCCCACCTCGCCGAGCTGTGGGCTTCGCTGCGCGACGAGCTCGAGCAGCGCGGCCGCCTCGGCTGGGCGCTGGACGAGTGCGACGAGCTGCGCCGCCGTCACGGCGAGCCGGTCGCCCCCGAGCTGGCCTGGTGGCGCATCAAGGAGGCCCGCCGCCTGCGCGGGAAGGCCCGTGGCGTCGCCCAGTGCGTGGCCGCCTGGCGCGAGCGCCGGGCCCGCGAGCTCGACCGGCCGGTGCGCCACATCCTGCCCGACCTCGCCGTGGTCGCGATCGCCGAACGGCCGCCCCGGCAGCGCGGTGACCTCGACAAGGTCCGCTCGCTCGACGGGCGCCACCTGCGCGGCGGGGCCGGCGAGAGCCTGCTCGCCGCCGTGGAGCAGGGCGTGGCGCTCCCCGAGGACGCCGTGTTCGACCCGCCCCGCGACGGGGTCGACTCGACGTTCCGGCCGGCGGTCACGCTTGCCTCGGCCTGGGTCAGCCAGCTCGCCCGCGACGCGGACCTCGACGCGGCCCTGATCGCCACCCGGGCCGACATCGAGCTGCTCGTCCGCGGCGACACGTCGTCGCGCCTGTGCTCGGGGTGGCGCGAGCAGGTGGCCGGCACGCCGGTCCGGCGCCTGCTGACCGGCGACGCCGCCCTCGCGTTCGACGGCGACGGCGCCCTCGTGCTGGAGGCCCGTTCGCACCTCCCCGCCCCGCTCGCCACCGACTGAGGCCCGAGGCCCGCACGGCGGTCAGCCCGGATCGAGCAGCACGGCGTGGTCGAGCCGGAGCGTGCCCGTGAACACCCCGCCCTCGCCGGCGCCGTCGCTCGTGACGAGCACGGTGCCGGCCAGGTCCAACGTGGCCTCCTCCGCACCCATGTTGACGGCCACGACGCAGGACTCGCCGTCGGTCGAACGGCGCCAGGCGACTACGCCGTCGGGCGCGTCGACCCACGTCAGCTCGCCGAGCTGCAGGGCCTTCGACCGGGCCCGGACGCCGAGCAACCGGCGGTAGAGGTGCAGGATCGACTCGGGGTCGTCGCGCAGCGCCGCCATGTTGCGCACGTCGGCCTCGGGCGGCCACGGCAGCCACGGGTCCTCGACGCCCCAGCCGTGGTCGGGTGCGCCGGTCCACGGGATCGGCGCCCGGCAGCCGTCGCGTCCGCCGGGGTCGACGACCCGTTCGGGCGGGATCGCGGCGTCCTCCAGGCCGAGCTCCTCGCCGTGGTAAAGCACCGGAGAGCCCCGCAGGCCGAGCAACAGGAACAGGGCGGCGCGGGCCCGCTCCTCCGAACCGCCGTAGCGCGTGCGGTGGCGCGTGTTGTCGTGGTTCGACAGCACCCAGGTCGGCCAGGCCCCGCGCCCGATGATCAGCCGCTCGGTCGAGTCGATCTGTCGCCGCCAGCGGGTCCCGTCCCACGGCGTGTAGAGCGGCGGGAAGTTGAACGACAGGTGCAGCTCGTCACCCGCGCCGTAGTAGGTCGCGACCTTCTCGGTGGACAGCAGGTAGACCTCGCCGAGCAGGAGCCGGTCGCCCGGGTAGGCGTCGGCGACCCCTCGCATGCCGCGGATCAGCTCGTGGGTCTCGGCGGTGTCGTTGAGGCTGGCGTGCGGCATGCCCGCCACCTCGGGCGGGTCGTCGGGCAGCCCCGCGGCCTTGCCGATGCCGTGCACGACGTCGATGCGGAACCCGTCGACGCCCCGGTCGAGCCAGAAGCGCATGACGCCGTGCATGGCCTCGATCACCGCCGGGTTCGCCCAGTTCAGATCGGGCTGCTCGGGCAGGAACAGGTGCAGGTACCACTGGCCGGTGGCGTCGTCCCACGTCCACGCCGACTCGTTCGTGAACGCCGCGATCCAGTTGTTCGGCGGCGTGTCGGGCGTGCCGTCGCGCCAGACGTACCAGTCGCGCTTCGGGTCGCCGCGGCTGGACCGCGCGGCCCGGAACCACGGGTGGGCGTCGGAGGTGTGGTTCGGAACCAGGTCGACGAGCAGCCTCAGCCCTCGCCGATGGCAGCCCTCGAGCAGGTGGTCGAACGCCGCGAGGTCGCCGAAGAGGGGGTCCACGTCGCAGTGGTCGGAGATGTCGTAGCCGAAGTCGGCCATGGGGGAGGGGTAGAACGGTGACAGCCAGACGGCGTCGACGCCGAGCCAGTCGAGATGGTCGAGGTGCTCGTCGATGCCCGCCAGATCACCGGTGGGCGCCGACCTGCTCGTGGCGAAGGAGCGCGGGTAGATTTGGTAGAAGACGGCGGTTTGCCACCAGGGAACGTCCATCGCTGGGGAGCGTAGGTGCGATCGAGGCTCAGTCACGTTCCATCACGTGCTAGGAAAGGGGCCGTAGCACCCCGCGTGGCTTCCGTCGCCGGGGACCTTCGCCGGCCACGACCGGCGGTACACTTCCTCGCCGAACGCAATCACGTGGGAGCTGGCCCGTGAAGAAGGGTCGACATCGCCGATTCGAGGAAGCACGGGCGCTCAAGCGCAGTAGTGACCTCGACATCACCGAGATCTTCGAGCGCACGGACACCGAGCCGTGCCCGGAGTGTGGCGCCGATCCCGGCGACGAGCATGCCACCTGGTGCATGCACGACGCCGACGACGACGAGTCCGACAACTAGCCCGGCTCCCCGCCGAGCGTCCCACCCCTCCGGTCAAGCCGACCCGGCGCGCCGCAGGGCGGGGTGGGGCAGGACGCGTTCAGCCCCCCGGGCGGCGACATGGTGGAGGAAACGGTCGTAAGCCCAGCCGCCGACGAGCTCGATGATCTCGTCGCGCAGCGCCTCGTAGACGGGTCGGTGCCCGACGAACGCGTCGGGCGCCTCGGTGCACCACCAGTGGAACTCGTCGCCGCCGGCCCCCCAGTCGCGGCGCTTCCACTCGCGTAGTGTCGAAGTGACGTGCCCGAGCTCGTCGGTCGACTCGACGAGCCGGAGCGGGAGCTGCCAGCAGACGTCCGGCTTCCAGTCGAGGGGCCGGTCGCCTGCGTCGAGGGCGGCGCGGTGCAGGGCGCAGCCGGCGCCGGCCGGGAAGCCCGGCCGGTTGAGGAAGATGCAGGCGTCGTCGACGAGCCGGGTGACGGCCGGGCCGCCGTCCTCACCGGCCTGCAGCGGACCGCCCGCCTCCGCGGCCAGGTCGCGGTGCTGCCACTGGTCGGCGGTCAGCCGCTCCGCGGCGGCGCGCACGTCACGCTCGTCGGCCTCGTCGACCAGGTGCGCGCCGTAGCTGCAGCAGCCCTGCTCGAGCTCGGGCGCCGGGCCCGTCAGCACGCCCTGGCAGCCGTGGCCGTAGACGCACTCCCACGGGCTGGCCAGGAACGTGAGGTCGAAGACCCAGGTGCGGTGCTCGTGGGGGTCGTCGAACGACACGAGCTCGTGGCGGTCATCCGGGCCGTCGTCGGCGGTTTCGTCCGCGCTCCCGGGCGCGGCGTCGTCAGGGGACATCCACTCGCGACCATGGCACATCCCCGACCGGTGCTCTGCCATGCTGGACGCCGTGGCCGGCGAGTTCGACGACATCCGCCACCGACTGGAAGGTATCGCGGAGGAGCTGGCCGACCTGGCCCTCGACCGCCTCCGCGAGTCCATCGACAACGGCGGCAACGAGCTGCCGGTGGACGAGCGCCGCCTGACCCGGGCTCGGCGGGCCGTCGAGAAGGCCGCCGGCCTGCTGCGGGAACCCGACACGGTCGACGACTGAGCCTTCGCAGCCCGCTCGCGGGCCGCCCGATAGACCGCCGGCCCGATCGACTGCCCGACCGACGGGCCCGCCGGCTCAGCCCGAGCGGGTCCCAGCGCCGCCGTCGACCTCGGCGAGCGGCGGGGCACTCGGCAGGCCGTTGATCGCCCGGATCATGTCGCGGAACCCGGCGCCCCTGCGCACGTTGAACCGCAGTGCGAGCCGAGGCAGGTCGAGCTTGTCGCCGTCGGACACCTCGGCCCGCAACGGCTCGGACCGCTCGATGCCCCCGTCGAGGGTGAGGTCGCCGAAGCGCTCGTTGAGCTCGGCCACCTCGTCGTCGGTGGGGCGGGCCCGTAGGCGGACGACCAGCATCTGGCCCACCCAGCGGAGCGAGTCGTAGTTGCGCCAGAAATTGCGCACCTCGCGCACGGCCTCCTCGACGTCGTCGGTGATGAGGAACAGGTTCGTGTCGTTCGGGGACACGAGCCCGGCGCCCACCAGCTCGTCGTCGACGAACTTGCGCCATGCCCGCCAATGGGTCTGGCCGGGCACGTCGAGCAGTACGAGCGGCGCGGGCGTGGCCTTGCCGGTCTGCATGAGCGTGAGCAGCTCGAGCGTCTCGTCCTGGGTGCCGAACCCGCCGGGCAGCGACACGAAGCCGCTTGACTCCTTGATGAGCATGAGCTTGCGGGTGAAGAAGTACTTCATGCTCACGACCCGGTCGAGGTCGAGCAGCTCGTTCGGCTCCTCCTCGAACGGCAGGCGGATGGCGGCACCGAGGCTGCGGCCCACGCCGGCCCCCTCCGTGGCGGCGGCCATGATGCCGGGCCCCGCGCCGGTCACGACCATCCACCCGGCGGCGGAGAGCCGGGCGGCCAGCTCCCGGGCCTGGTCGTAGAGCGGGTCGCTGGGGTGCGTGCGGGCCGAGCCGAACACCGTCACCTTCCGCACCTCGCTGTAGGGGGCGAACACCCGGAAGGCCGTGCTCATCTCCTTGAGGGCGTCGCGGGTGATCTTGAGATCGAGGCGGTCGGCGTCCTGGCTCACCAGCTCATAGGTGTTGCGCAGGATGTCGGCCAGGACGTCGCGGTTGCGGGTGGCGCCGGCCTGGTCGAGCAGCTGCTTGATGAGGTCGCGGTCCATCGTCCTGCCAGCCTGGCACGCCGGGGCGGCGAGCCGAGACGCGCGGTCCTTCAGCCGCCGTGCTGACCACCCAGGTGGTGGTCTGCCCTGACTCGATGGTGCCGAGCAGCCGTTTGCCATGACGACCAGCGCCCGGTCGACGGCACGGCCGGCGTCGCCATCGCATCACCGGCGCCGAGGGGAGCGCCCGGTCCTGAGCGGGGCCTACGACGCGGTGGCCGCCGGCTCCACGGGCTCGTAGAGCGTGGTCCGCCGGGCGAGCGGACGGCCGAGCGGCGCCACGAGCGCCTGGAACGCCTCGGCGTCCATCATCTGGCCATGGGCGGCGCCGGCGGCCCGGGAGATGTTCTCGTCCATGAGCGTGCCGCCCAGATCGTTGCACCCCGCCTGGAGCAGCTGGCGGGCAGCGGCCCGGCCGAGCTTCACCCAGGACAGCTGGATGTTGTCGATCAGGCCCCGGTAGGCGATGCGGGCCATCGCGTGGACGAGCAGGACCTCGCGGAACGTCGGGCCCCGCCGCGCCTTGCGCTGCAGGTAGATCGGCGCCCCCATGTGGACGAACGGGAGGCCGACGAATTCGGTGAACCCGCCCGTCTCGGCCTGGAGCTCGCGGGTGCGCACCAGGTGGCGGGCCCACGACCGGGGCGACTCGACCGCCCCGAACATCATCGTGACGTTCGAGCGCAGGCCGACGGCGTGCGCGGTTCGGTGCGCCTCGAGCCACTCGTCGGTCGTGATCTTGTCGGGGCACAGGATGGCCCGTACCGGGTCGTCGAGGATCTCGGCGGCCGTGCCGGGAAGCGTGCGCAGCCCGGCGTCCATGAGGCGGCGCAGGTAGGTCTCCAGCGGCTCGCCGAGCCGCTTGGCCCCCTCGGTCACCTCGAGCGCCGTGAAGCCGTGGACGTGCATGCCGGGCACCCGCTCCTTCACGGCCCGGGTCACCTCGATGTAGTAGTCGCCGTCGAACTTGGGGTGGATGCCGCCCTGCAGGCAGACCTCCGTGGCGCCGATCTTCCAGGCCTCCTCGGCGCGGTCCGCGATGTCGTCGAGCGTGAGCAGATAGGGCGTACCGCGCAGGTTGAGCGACAGCGGACCCTTCGAGAAGCCGCAGAACCGGCACTTGAACGTGCAGACGTTCGTGTAGTTGATGTTGCGGTTGACGACGTAGGTGACGGTGTCGCCCACGGCCTCGCGGCGCAGTTCGTCGGCCAGCTCGGCCACGGCCCGGACCTCGGGACCCCGGGCGGCGAAGAGGTCGGTGATCTCGTCCTCGCCCACCTGCTGGCCGGCCCGCACGCCGGCGAGCACCTCGGCCACGCGGCCCCGGGCGGTGCCGGCACCACCGGCCGGCGCGGCCGGCGCGGGCAGGAGCGTGGGAGGCGTGGCCGGGGCCCCCGAGTACCACGCGGTCGATCGCACTCCGGTGAGGATCACCTCGACCCCGGTGCCGGCGTTGCCGTTCTCGAGCGTCTGCTCGGGGAAGACGGCGCCCGGGTCGTCGCGGCCGAGACCTTCGGCGTCGCTGCGGTCCATCACCGGGAAGTGGACGCGCTCGTCGAGCCAGTGCTCCGGATCCGCGGCCATCCGGGGGTAGACGGTGAGCCGGGGGGCGAGGGTGAACCCGCGGGCCTCGGTGACGGCCCGCAGGCGGTCGAGCGCCGGCCAGGGCCGCTCGGGGTTCACGTGGTCGGCGGTGACCGGCGAGACGCCGCCCCAGTCGTCGATGCCGGCGTCGAGCAGCACGCCCGGGTCCTCCGCCAGGTTCGGCGGCGCCTGGACCGCCACGTCAGGCGACAGCACGAGGCGCGCGAGGGCGATCGCCTCGAGGTGGTCGTCGAGGGGGCAGGCGGGCCACCGGTGCATGCCGGTGCCGGGCTTGGGCAGGAAGTTCTGGACGATCACCTCCTGCACGTGGCCCCAGCGGGCGTGGGACTCGGCGATGGCCTCGAGGGCGGCGAGCCGGTCCTCGCGGGCCTCGCCGATGCCGACGAGGATCCCCGTCGTGAACGGGATGGACAGCCGGCCGGCGGCCTCGAGCGTGGCGAGGCGACGCTCGGGCGTCTTGTCGGGCGAGCCCCTGTGCGCCTCGAGGTCGCCGCGCAGCGACTCGAGCATCATGCCCTGGCTGGGGGCCACCGGCCGCAGCCGGGCGAGCTCGTCCCCGTGGAGGGCGCCGGCGTTGGCGTGGGGGAGCAGGCCGGTATCGGTCAGGACGAGCTCACACATCGCCGCCAGGTAGTCGACGGTGGTGGCGTGGCCGTGCTCGGCGAGCCACTCGGCGGCGGCCGGGTAGCGCTCCTCGGGACGCTCGCCGAGGGTGAACAGCGCCTCGTGGCAGCCGGCCCGCGCCCCGGCACGCGCGATGGCGAGCACCTGCTCGGGCGTCAGATAGGGCGCGTCGAGGCGGGCGGGCGGTTGGGCGAAGGTGCAGTAGCCGCATTTGTCCCGGCACAACATGGTGAGCGGGACGAAGACCTTGGGGGAGTAGGTCACGCGGGTGCCGGTGGCCGCGTCACGGACGTCGCGCGCCCGGGCCAGCAAGTCCCCGAGCGGCAGGTCGAGCAGGCTCTGCATCGTTCGGCACCCTACCGATGGTTCTGGCGTTCGGAGGGGCGGCCGCTGCCGGAGCCGGC
>DATHAO010000045.1:0-4863 GCA_035296625.1 Acidimicrobiales bacterium
CGCCCCGTACACGTCCACGGACGGCGGTCGGCCGACATCGCTGGCGACCGTCACCTTCAGGCTGGCGGCGAGGTCGTCCGGCCCCGTCGGCGCCCACCGCTGCCAGGCGTCGATGACCGCGGCCGCGGCGGAGAAGGGCCACGCGGCATGGAAGTTCGTCACCTCGGGTGCGGGAACGGTCCGAAAGGCAAGGGAGGTGACCACACCGAAGCTGCCGGCCCCCGCCCCCCGAACCGCCCAGAACAACTCCTCGTGGCGATTCTCATCGCACTCGATGAGGCCGCCGTCGGCGAGCACGATCTCCGCTCGGACCAGGCGATCAGAGGTCGTGCCGTAGGCCCGGCCGAGGATCCCGAGCCCGCCGCCGAGCGCCAGGCCGGCGATCCCCACCGCCGGGCACGTGCCACCTGGGACGGTGACCCCGTGGGGCTGCAGCGCCTCGTAGACGTCGCCAAGCCGTGCGCCGGCGCCCACCGTGGCTACGCCGTCCGACACCGACACCGCGCTCATGGGCGTGAGGTCGATGACGACCCCTCGCGTCGACGAGCGCCCCGCGAAGCAGTGCCCTCCACTGCGCGGCACCAGCTCCACGCCGTGGCGCTGGGCAAACGAGATTGCCTCGGCCACGTCCTGCGGGGTCGCGCACGACACGATGGCCTGGGGCCGCAGCTCGTGGAACCGGGCATTGAACGCCCTGTACTGCGCCTCGTACGGGTCCGAGCCGGGAAGCAGGACCCGTCCCGCCAGCGGCCCGTCGAGCGCCTCCCGATCGAGCGGCGAACCGGCCACGGAGCCCGATGCTAAACCCCGAGGGGGGTGGGGACCCCGACGCCAGGCCGTGCTCATCCACCCGTCGCCGCCGGGGTCCGGCCGTTCGCGTCGACAACGAAGGTGGACCGAAGGAGCAGTGCCAGACCCTCGGTGAGCTGCTCGCGGGACCAGCGGCGGTCGACGACGAGCGCTTCGATCATGTCCGAGGAGATGAGCGCGAAGAGCATGTCGCTCGCGGAGTCGGCGGTCCAGCCGGGGGCGAGCCGGCGTTCCTCGTCGAGACGGCCGGCGAGGCGCCGGCAGTTGGCGAGTTTCTCTGCCACGACCCGCCGGCGGTGCAAGGCGGCGTCGGGATCGTGGTGCCGCACGGCCTGGAGGGCGCGGTCCACCGCAAGGAGTCGCGGGTGGTAGCGGGCCAGATGGGCCGCCCATTCGTCGAGCGCGCTCACCGCGTCGGGCGCTTCCCAGACCCCTCTCAGCGAGTCGGCGAGTCCCTCGACGTCCGCGACGTGGTCGAACAGGGCGCCGACCAGTTCTCCTCGACCGGGGAAGTGCATATAGAGCGCGCGCCGCGTGACCCCGGCGTGCTCGGCGACCGCGGTCATCGTCAGGCCCTCGAAGCCCTGCTCTTCGAGGATGGCGTGTGCAGCCGAGAGCAGCGCCGCTCGCGTGCGGCGACTGCGGACGTTCGTGGGGTGCGGGATCGAGCGCGACGTCATCGAGGCCTCGGGCGAACTCTACAACGCCGTTGATCCGGAAGTACTCGCGGCGTATACTTCGAGGAACTTCACACCGCGGATACTTAGCGGTCCGAGCTCAAGGAGATGCCATGGTCAACGTCCCGTCATCTACTACTCGTCGACCGGCAACGTGCACGCCCTCGCCGAGGCGATCGCCGCCCGTCAGCAGGGCCGGCGGCTGGCAGGCATCGCCACCCTGTTGCGCGGGCAGGCCCCGGCCCTCGCCGCCGCACGGTGAGGCGGGCGGCCATGAGCAACTTCACCGACGCCGAGCTCGACTTCCTCCACAGCGGCGAACGCCGTCTCGCCCGCATCGCCACGATCGGCCCGGACGGAACGCCCCACGCGACACCGGTCGGCTACGGCTACGAGCCGGCGATCGACGGCATCGAGGTAGGCGGCATGGACCTCGCCGCCACCAAGAAGTACCGCGACCTCAGCCGCAACCCCCGGGTCGCCATCGTCGTCGACGAGGTGCTGCCTCCGTGGCAGCCCCGAGGCATCGAGGTCCGAGGTCACGCCGAGCTCATCGCCGTCGGCCCAGCGGGCGCGGCCATCCGCATCCACCCCGAGCGCATCGTCTCATGGGGTCTCGAGAGCAGCGAGCTCGAGCACCGCCACGCTCGCAACGTCACACGAGATCGGTCGGAACATGCATCCCCCGACCCACCAGGTCACACCCCGACCGACGCCGGCATCTTGGCGCGCTGTCACATCAGCGAGGTCCTCCAAGCCATCGAGATCGCCATCGACCGCCATGACATCGAGGGCTTCGCCAGCCACTTCACGGCCGACGCCCACTACCAGGGCCCTTTCGGCCAGCACGCGGGCCGCGACGCCATCGCCGAGATGTCGCGAGCTCACCACGCCGCCGGCTCCATGGATGGGAAGCGCCGTATGACCGGCCCCGCCGTCATCGAGCTCAGCGACGACCCGCGCCGAGCCCGCGCCTACTCCCATTGGTGGGTCGCCGAAGCCGCCACCACACCGGGCGTCTACTCAACCGGCAGCTACACGGACGAACTCCGCTACGAAGACGGCACCTGGCGCATAGAGAGCCGCGTCCAGACGATCGACCCGAGCTGGAAGGGGAACCCGCCGTCGGCCGACCCAGCCTCGTCCTGAGGTGACATCGTGCGGCGGTCATCGACGTAGCCGAGAGCGAACCAAGGGAAACCGTCGGCCAAGGCGTCGGCCGTCTCGCCGGGTGCCGCCTCCGGGTGCCCGGACGTGGCGAGGCCCCGCGATCAGCCGCCGCCGAAGCAACTGAAGGCGAGGGCCGTGGCCAACGCGTTCGGGGTCGAGGCGTCGACCGCTGCGACCGCCTCGTGGAGGGCGGCGGCCGTCGAGGCGCCCGCCAGCAGTCGGTCGTGCATGCTGACCATCAGCGACGACGTATCGAGGTCGGGCACCGGGACGGTGGCCGCCACCACCGCTCGGGTGCCCCGCTGCAGGAGGACGGCTACGAAGCCGAGCGACTCTCCCGCATCCGGGCCCTCGACCGGCTCGGCGACGAGGCCGGCGTCGCAGGCGGCGAGGACGACGACCTCGGGCGGCGGCGCGATCCGCTCGAGGTCGTAGACGGTGAACGGCCCGTCGGCCAAGCGGAGCGCCGAGAACAGTGGGGCGTCGGGCCGGAGTGTGCCGTGACAGGAGAGGTGCGCCAGTACGACCCCCTCCAGCGCCGACCCCACGGATGCCACCGTGGCCGCGGCGCCGGTCAGGACGGTGGCGCCCGGACGGGCAGCGGCGATCCGCCCCACCTCGTCCTCCGCGCCGGGCAGTTCGGGGGTCGACACGAGTGCTGCCGGGGCCGCCGGCCCGCTGCGGACGGCGGCGTCGCCGACCGTCGCGAGCCAGGTCCGCGCCGAGGACACGAGCCGGACGGGGCACCCCGAGTAGGCGGGGAGGGCGTTCCAGGGCACGCTGGCCAGGCCCGCAGGCGGGATGATCACGACCTCCTCGGGGGGCCGGGCGCCGGCCGGCAGGGTCGCTGTCACGGGTGCGGCCACGGCGGCGTCGAGCCGGCTGATGGCGGTGCCGGCGGCGGCCATGGCGCGGGCGGCGGTGGAGGCGTCCGGCGATGTCAGGTGGCGCGTGGCGCGGGCCAGCGCCCGGCCGACCTCGGCGACCGGGGCTCGCGGCCCGAGGGCGAGGCGGCGGGCCCGACCCCGATGGACGGCGACGGCGACGAGCTCGCCGTCCAGCACGCCGTACGAGACGAGGGCGCGGTCGCCCAGGTGGCGCGCCACGTCGCCGACACGCACCAGGGTGGGGTCACCGGCCCGGCGTCCTTCCGACGTCGAGGCAGCGATCGGAGCGACGTCCGTCCACGCCCGGCGCCGCACGCGCGCCTCCAGTCGCCGTTGCTCCAGCAGGCGGCGGCTCTCCTCGACGGCGCCGTGCTCGCCGGGGCCGCCGGGCAGTGAGGCCCGACGCAGGGCGGCGAGGTCCTGGGCCAGGCGCGTGTCGTTGACCGGCGACCATGACGACGTGAGTTGGGCGGCCGACCGTCCGGCCTCCCACCAGCGGAACAGCATGCCTGGTGGGCAGGGGCGCGGCAGGGTGGTCAGCGCCACCTCGGCGAGCGCCCGCCCGTGGGCGGCCAGGCGCGCCCGGAGCTCGGTGGAGGTCATCCCGGCCCTGTGGGACGCCAGGTCCGCCAGTCCCGTAGCGCACGAGTTGCGGCACGCCTGCGCCGTCGGGGCGGCGAGCGCCCGGGCGAGGTGCCCTTGCATCCGGAGCGGGAGCGGGCCGCGGGACGCCAGCCGTGCCGCCCGGCCCCAGGCCGTGCGGGCCGCGTCCGCCCGGCCGGAACGGGCCGCCAGGCGGCCCACGACCAGCCATGCCGTGATCGCCCGCGCCCGCTCGCCGCGGTCCTCCAGCAGCGCGGCCAGGGCCCGGGTGCGCCCCACCGCGGGGAGCGGCACCTGTGTGTCGCTCGTACGTCCGAGCGCCGTGCGGGCGCAGGACGGCATGAGCGGATCGCCGGCCCGCACGAGCGCCGCCTCGGCGGCGACCACGCCGGCGGCCGCCCGATCGGCGCCACGGCGCTGGGCGGCGAACGCGGCGAACGCGTCGCCGGCCACGGCGTGGGCACGCTCGGCGTCGCCGTTGCGCAGCGTCGCCTCGGCGAGGAGCAGCAGCGCCTCGGCCCTGAGCAGCGCAGTGCCGGGGTGGTCGAACTGGCCCACCAGCGCGTCCAGCCGGGCTGCGGCCTCGGCCCAGAGCCCGGCGGCGCGAAAGGCCGCGACCTGCTCGAACCGGAACTCGGTCAGCGGCATGCCGGCCTGCCGGGCCAGCGCCTCGGACCGTGCGTACAGGTCCTCGGCCGTCGCCAGGCGGCCCCGCT
>DATHAO010000046.1:0-65625 GCA_035296625.1 Acidimicrobiales bacterium
AGGACCTCTTCGCCGAGCACCGGCTGCCGGCGCCGAAGGGCATCCTCCTCTACGGGCCCCCGGGGTGCGGCAAGACCCTGATCGCCAAGGCCGTCGCCAACAGCCTGGCCAAGAAGGTCGCCTCGGCCACGGGCGACGAGAAGGGCCGCAGCTACTTCATCAACATCAAGGGCCCCGAGCTGCTCAACAAGTACGTCGGCGAGACGGAGCGGCAGATTCGCCTGGTCTTCCAGCGGGCGCGCGAGAAGAGCGAGGAGGGCTGGCCGGTGATCGTGTTCTTCGACGAGATGGACTCGATGTTCCGCACCCGCGGCTCGGGCATCAGCTCGGACGTCGAGTCGACGATCGTGCCCCAGCTCCTCGCCGAGATCGACGGCGTCGAGTCGTTGCGCAACGTGATCGTGATCGGCGCGTCCAACCGCGAGGACCTGATCGACCCGGCCATCCTCCGGCCCGGCCGTCTCGACGTGAAGATCAAGATCGAGCGGCCCAGCGAGACGGCCGCCATGCAGATCTTCAGCCGTTACCTGACGGCCGACCTGCCCCTCAACGAACAGGCGGTGCAGGAGCTGGGCGGCGGCGACCCGTCCAAGTACGTCGCGGCGGTCATCGAACGCACGGTCGACGAGATGTACCGCACCGACCGCGACAACGAGTTCCTCGAGGTCACTTACCAGAACGGTGACAAGGAGATCATGTACTTCAAGGACTTCTCGTCCGGGGCCATGATCGAGAACATCGTGCGGCGGGCCAAGAAGCTCGCCATCAAGCGCCACCTGGCGGACGGTCCGAAGGGCATCAAGCTCGAGGACATGCTCGACTCGATCCACCAGGAGTACAAGGAGCACGAGGACCTGCCGAACACCACCAACCCCGACGACTGGGCCAAGATCTCGGGCAAGAAGGGCGAGCGCATCGTCTACGTGCGCACGATCGTGAACCGGGACGACGGCAAGGCCACCGGGGGCCGCTCGATCGAGCGCGTCGCCACCGGGCAGTACCTGTAGGTCCGGGCATGACGTCTCCGGTGGCGCTCCGGAGGCTGACGGAGACGAGAGAGGGGCGGCTCACGGTCATCGTGGTCGTGGGCGGCACCCTTCTCGTCGCCGTGTCGTTCGCCAACGTGTGGATGGCGAACGCGATCGACGACGAGGCCGACCGCGTGCGTGCGGCCCTGCGCCGCGAGCTGGTGCGCGTCGACGACGCGGAGCTCGCCGAATACCCGGGCTCGGCCGAGCGCATCGAGCGTCTGGCCGCCGACGCCGTGGAGGACCGCGCCGCCCACGTCGTGGGATCGGAGCGGCCCGACGGGGACGAGGTCGTGGTGGCGGTCGACGTGGCGCTCGGCTGGCAGAACCGGTGCGTGGAGGCCGAGCTGCGTGGCAACGCCACCGTGCTGACGGAGCGTTCGGCCGGCCCGTGCTGACCTCGGTCTGACACGCTCCGACGTGCCACGCAAGGTGCTGAGTCCAGCACATTAAGGCGGCGAATCTGGGGGCGTTGGCGCCTCCGCGGCGCGGATCCGGGGGTAACGTCCAGTCGTGGCCCTGCGAAAGATCATGGGCGTCGAGACCGAGTTCGGCATCATCGTGCGCGGCGCCGGCGAGTCCAACCCCATCGCCGCGTCGTCGGTCCTGATCAACGCGTACGTCAACGAGCTGTCCCGCCTGGGCCACGGCCGGCGCGAGCAGCCCAAGGTCGGGTGGGACTTCGAGGACGAGCACCCCGACGTCGACGCCCGGGGCTTCTCCGCCGAGGGCACGCTCGCCCCCGAGGTCGAGACGCACCTGGTCAACGCCGTGCTCACGAACGGGGCCCGCTACTACGTCGATCACGCGCACCCCGAGTGCTCGACGCCCGAGTGCGCCGACCCCCGCTCGATCGTGGTGTTCGACAAGGCCGCCGAGCTGATCCTCCAGCGGTCGATGGCCGCGGCCGTCGAGCTCCTGCCCGCCGGTCAGGAGATCGTCGTCTACAAGAACAACTCGGATCGCAAGGGCAACTCCTACGGGTGCCACGAGAACTACCTGATGGACCGGCAGGTCCCGTTCTCCCGGATCGTCACCCACGTGATGCCCCACTTCATCACCCGCCTCGTCTACACCGGGGCCGGCAAGGTGGGCACCGAGGCGCCGGGTCTCACCTCCGAGGACGTGCCGTTCCAGCTCAGCCAGCGGGCCGACTTCTTCGAGGAGGAGGTCGGCCTCGAGACCACGCTCAAGCGGCCGATAGTCAACACCCGCGACGAGCCCCACGCGGACGCCCAGAAGTACCGTCGGCTCCACGTGATCGTGGGCGACGCGAACATGGCCGAGATCGCCACGTACCTCAAGGTGGGCACGACGGCTCTCGTCCTGGCCATGCTGGAGGACGACTTCCTGCCTCGTGACCTGAGCATCGTGGCTCCCGTGGCGGCGCTGCGGAAGGTGTCCTACGACCTGTCACTGCGCCAGCCCCTCGACATGGTCGAGGGCACCCGTATGACGGCCCTCGAGATCCAGTGGGAGTACTTCGACCGGGCCAAGAAGTACGCGGAGGAGCACGGCCTCGACTGCATCGGCTCACCCGAAGCGGGCGCCGAGCTGATCCGCCGGTGGGAGCAGGTCCTCACCGGGCTCGAGACCGACCCGGAGAGCCTGTCCACCCAGGTCGACTGGGTGGCCAAGAAGCGGGTCGTAGACGGCTACCGCGACCGAGGCGGGCTTCGGTGGGACGATGCCCGCCTGGCGGCGATGGACCTGCAGTACCACGACCTGCGCCCGGGCAAGAGCCTGGCCACGCGCGTGGGCCTCGAGCGCCTCACCAACGACGCCGAGGTGCAGCGGGCCACGTTCGAGCCGCCGCCCGACACCCGGGCCTACTTCCGGGGCAAGTGCCTGCAGCGGTGGGCACCGCAGATCGTGGCGGCCAACTGGGATTCGATGGTCTTCGACATCGGAGGCGACCCGCTCCGGCGGGTCCCGATGATGGACCCGACGCGTGGAACGGAGGCCCACGTGGGTAGGTTGATGGCGGACTGCGACAGTCCAGCCGAGCTGTTGGAACGTCTGGGTCAGTGAGGAACGGAGTCAGGGGACATGGCTGAGCGAGAGCTGAGAAAGAAGCCCGCCCCGGCTCGTGAGGACGAGGTCGTCGAGGAGACGCCCGCCCCTTCCGAGCAAGGCGAGAAGATCAAGGCAGAGCTCGACGACCTCCTCGACGAAATCGACGAGGTCCTCGAATCGAACGCAGAGGACTTCGTTAAGTCGTACGTGCAGAAGGGCGGCCAGTAGGCCGCCGTTCCGGCCATCGCGGCGCCGGTTTCCCACCGCGGACGCGGTGGACCTCGTGGGGCCCGGCGCCCGGTAGCCTCCGTCGTCGTGACGTTGCCCTACTTCCGCGCCGACGACGACCCGGGGCCCTCCTTCACCGAGGTGCTCCGCCGGGCCGGCCACGACCAGGGCTGGGGAGACCTCCCGCCCGGTGTGCGCATCGAGACCGCCCACGGCACGACCGTGGTGGCCATCCGCTACGCCGACGGGGTGGTGATGGCCGGCGATCGCCGTGCCACCAGCGGGAACCTGATCAGCCATCGTTCGATGGAGAAGGTGTTTCCCGCCGACCGCCACTCGGGCGTGGCGATCGCCGGGGCCGCCGGGCCGGCGCTCGAGATGGTCAAGCTGTTCCAGCTCCAGCTCGAGCACTACGAGAAGGTCGAGAACGCCGAGCTGTCCCTCGAGGGCAAGGCGAACCAGCTGGGCCAGATGGTGCGCAGCCACCTCCCCGCCGCAATGCAGGGCCTGGCCGTCGTGCCGCTGTTCGCCGGCTACGACGTGCGCCGCAGCCTCGGGCGCCTGTTCGAGTACGACGTCACGGGCGGCCGCTACGAGGAGCAGGACTTCGCCGCGACGGGATCGGGCAGCCTCCACGCCGGCACGGTCATCAAGATGGGCTACCGCCGCGACCTCGACCGCAGCGACACGGTCGACCTTGCGATCAGCGCCCTGTTCCAGGCGGCCGATGAGGACTCCGCCACCGGCGGGCCCGATCCGGTGCGGGGCATCTACCCGCTGATCGCCACGATCACGGCCGAGGGCTTCGAGCGGGTGGCCGACACCGAGGTCGCCGAACGCTTCACGTCGCTCGTCGATCGCCTCGCCATCACGGCGAGCACCACCACCGCCAAGACGCTGGCGGGAGGCGACATCTCATGAGCATGCCCTTCTACGTCGCCCCCGAGCAGTGGATGAAGGACAAGGCCGACTTCGCCCGCAAGGGCATCGCCCGCGGCCGGGCCCTGTCCGCCCTCCTCTACGACGACGGCATCCTCATCTGCGCCGAAAACTCGTCGACGACGCTGCGCAAGATCAGCGAGATCTACGACCGCATCGCGTTCGCCGGGGCCGGCAAGTACAACGAGTACGATCGCCTGCGGATCTCGGGCGTGCGCCATGCCGACCTCAAGGGCTACTCGTTCAGCCGCGAGGACGTCGACGCGCAGAGCCTCGCCGGCGCCTACGCCCAGATGCTTGGCGACGTCTTCACCCACGAGGTGAAGCCGATGGAGGTCGAGATCCTCGTCGCCGAGGTCGGCGCGACGCCGACCGACGACCGGCTGTTCCACATCCTCTACGACGGCACGGTGGTCGACGAGACCGGATTCACCGTGCTGGGCGGCGAGGCCGACGCCATCTCCGACCGGCTGAAGGCCACCTACGAGGCCGGCCTCGGCCTCGCCGAGGCGCTCCGGGCCGCCGTGGCCGCCCTGGCCGGTGACCGGACGTTGGCGCCCGACGAGCTCGAGGTGGCGGTGCTGGCGCGGGCCAACGGCCGACGCGCGTTCCAGCGGCTGTCGCGGGCCAAGGTCGCCGAGACGCTGGGCGTCGCCGAGGAGTCGCCGCCGTCCGACACCGGCGCGGGAACCACGCAGGCCGCCGCCGACGGCGGCTCGCCCGAACCGAACTGATCCGGTCGGGCCGGCCGGCGGGTTCCATTCGCCGGCCCGTCCTCGTCAGCCGGTGGAGCCGCCCAGGGCGCCCTGCAGCTCGTCGCGCCAGAACCGGAAGAAACCCTCCTGGTCCGGCCCTACCTGCACGAACGCGATGCGCCCGAAGCCGGCATCGGTGAAGGACCGCACGGCGTCGACATAGGCCTGCGGGTCGGGGCCGACCGGGATGCTGCCGCGCAGGTCCTCGGGCCGGACCTGCGCCGCGGCGGCGTCGAAGTTGACCGGGTTGGGCAGCTCGGCCTGCACCTTCCACCCGAGCGCCGACCAGCGGAACTGCTGGTGGGCCAGCTCGAGAGCCTTGCCCGCGTCCTCGCCCCAGCACACGGGGATCTGGCTCCAGGTGCGGGCGGCGTCGCCGCCGGCCGCCGTGAACGCCTCGACGATCGAGAGCTCGGGCTCGGTGGCGATGAGGACGTCGCCGTACTCGGCGGCGAGCGTCGCCGACTCGGGGCCGCTCGCGGCCACGCCGATGGGCACGGGGCGGTCGGGGAGGTCGAAGACCCGCGCGTCCTCGAGCGTGAAGTACTCGCCCCGGTAGCTCTGGTAGCCGCCCTGCCACAGCAGC
Organism: Acidimicrobiales bacterium; assembly: GCA_035296625.1. Lineage (GTDB taxonomy): Bacteria > Actinomycetota > Acidimicrobiia > Acidimicrobiales > VFJN01 > DATCLS01. The sequence goes on from DATHAO010000046.1 coordinate 5,553, forward strand.
TGGATGATCTCGATGGCCTCGGCCAGCATCTCGTGGCGGACGTCGGCCGGCGGCCAGCCCCGGCCCACGACGTGCTCGTTGAGACGCTCGCCGGCCCCGAGGCCGAGCGTGAAGCGGCCCTCGCTCAGCAGGCCCAGCGTGGCCGCCTTCTGCGCCACGATCGCCGGGTGATAGCGGATCGTCGGGCAGGTGACCATCGTCGCCAGCTCGATGCGCTCGGTGACGGCGGCGACGGCCCCCAGCACCGACCAGGCGTAGGGCGAGTGCTGCTGCTCGGGCACCCACGGGTGGTAGTGGTCGGACGAGACGAGGAAGTCGAAGCCCAGGTCCTCGGCGCGGCGGGCGATGCCGACCAGCTCGCGGGGTCCGTGCTCCTCGCTCATGAGGGTGTAGCCGAACGCGGTCACCGCGGCTCCTCACTGCTGGGCGTTTCGCGGTGCTTCCCCGGCCGATCGCGGGCAACCCGGGTCGCCGAGGCGCGTAGGGCCGGTCAGAACACCAGCGCGACGAGGTAACGCAACGCCTGGGCCACGAGGAGCAGGGCCAGCGCCGTGGCCGTCCACCGCAGGCGGCGGGCCCTGCGGCGCCGGGCGGCGACGAGGCCGCGCGCGTCGATCGGCGTGAGCGCGGGGAGCTCCTCCTCGTCGTCCGGCTCGCCGTCGGGCTCCCCGACGCCGTGCGCGCCGGCGCGGAAGACGAGGCCGATCGGGGGTGCGGCTCCGGCGCCCGCTCCGGCGGTGAAGGGGTCGCCGGGCGCGCCGGCGTCGTCCGGCGCGGCAGGGTCGTCGTCGTCCGGCCCGTCCGCCGTCACGGCGGTGAGGACCTCGCGGGCGACCTCGAGGTCGGTCTCGTCGACGAGCAGCTCGACCGGGCCGACCGGGTAGAGGTCGTCCGCCCCGCGCAGCTGCCAGACCACGCCCTCGGCGCCGAGCTGGGCGGCCAGGATCCGTGCCGTGAGCGGGTTCGCTACGGTCGTCACGCGCACCATCCGGCCCGGTCGCACACCGAGACCGTACCGGCCCGGGCGCCGAGCACCCTGGCGCACGGGCGGATGCGACGTCCTGACCTGCGCACCGTCGCGGGGGTCATGACGATCGGCGTTCATCGCCCTGCGCCGTGCGGTACCGGCGATAGCGTGCGGTTCGTGGAGCGGCGCATCTTCGGCCTGGAGAACGAGTACGGCGTGACGTGCACGCTGCGTGGCCAGCGGCGCCTGAGCCCCGACGAAGTGGCCCGCTATTTGTTCCGCAGGGTGGTGTCGTGGGGCCGCTCCTCGAACGTGTTCCTGGCCAACGGGGCTCGGCTCTACCTCGACGTGGGCAGCCACCCCGAGTACGCCACCCCCGAGTGCGACTCGATCCTCGACCTGGTCACCCACGACAAGGCCGGCGAGCGGATCCTCGAGCAGCTGTTGGTCGCCGCCGAGCAGCGCCTACGCGAGGAGGGCATCCGCGGCGTCATCTACCTGTTCAAGAACAACACCGACTCGGCCGGCAACTCCTACGGCTGCCACGAGAACTACCTGACCTCACGCCGTGACGACTTCAGCCACTACGCCGAGGTGCTGATCCCGTTCTTCGTGTCGCGCCAGATCTACTCGGGGGCCGGCAAGGTGCTGCAGACCGCCCGGGGCGCCATGTTCTGCATCGCCCAGCGCGCCGAGCACATCTGGGAGGGCGTCTCGTCGGCCACGACCCGCAGCCGCCCGATCATCAACACCCGCGACGAGCCGCACGCCGACGCCGAGCGGTACCGGCGCCTCCACGTCATCGTCGGCGACTCGAACATGAGCGAGTACGCCACGTTCCTCAAGGTCGGCGCCACCTCGATCCTGCTGCGCATGCTCGAGGACCCGTCGTTCGTGCTGCGCGACATGACGCTCGAGAATCCCATCCGGGCGATTCGCGAGATCAGCCACGACCTCACCGGCAAGCGCACGGTGCGCCTGGCCAACGGCCGCGAAGCCTCGGCGCTCGACATCCAGCGCGAGTACTTGTCGCGGGCCCAGCGCTACGCCGACACCAAGGGCCTCACCCCGCTCGAGATGAAGGCCATGGAGATGTGGGAGCACTGCCTCGACGGGCTCGAGCACGACCCCTACAGCCTCGACCGCGAGTGCGACTGGGTGATCAAGCACAAGCTGATCGAGTCGTACTGCGCCAAGCACGACCTGCCGCTGTCGCATCCCCGCGTGTCGCTGATCGACCTGCAGTACCACGACGTGAACCGCGAGCGGGGCCTGTTCTACAAGCTGCAGGACCGCGGCATGGTCGAGCGGATCACCACCGACGAGGCGATCGACGAGGCCGTCGAGGTGCCGCCGCAGACGACGCGGGCGCGGCTTCGGGGCGAGTTCATCCGCCGGGCCAAGGAGCGCAAGCGGGACTACACGGTTGACTGGGTGCACCTGAAGCTCAACGACCAGGCGCAGCGCACGGTCCTCTGCAAGGACCCGTTCAAGTCCCGTGACGAGCGGGTCGAACGGCTCATCGCCAGCCTCTGAGCCCCCGGGCGACTGTCCCATCGGCCGGCGGGGCCCGGTAGTACGGTCGCCTGACCGTGCCCAGCTTCCGGACCGCCACCGTCTCCGAGATCCTGGCCGAGCGGCCCGGCCTGCAGCGCGTCGGCACCGACGCCGGCCGGGCCTACGTCCTCACCGGGCTGGTGGGACCGGTGGCGGTGGGCGATCCCGTGGTGCTCAACACGACGGCCGTCGACCTCGGTCTCGGCACCGGCGGCTGGCACGTCGTGCACTGGAACCTGGCCCGCGACGCCTGGTCGCAGCCGGGCCCGGGTCACGTCATGAAGATGCGCTACACGAGCCTGCAGGCCGATACGGGCGCCGCCGAGGAGGACCACCCCGACCTGCCCGCCGAGCTCGGCGGTCTGCCCGTCGTAGCGTGCTCGCTGCACAGCCAGGTGGCGGTCGTGGCCGCCGTCGTCCGCCACCTGCGGCCCGCCGCCACGATCGCTTACGTGATGACCGACGGCGCGGCCCTCCCGCTGGCCCTGTCCGACCTAATAGTCGCCCTGCGTGAGCGAACGGTGCTCGACGTCACGGTGACGGCCGGACATGCGTTCGGCGGGGATGTCGAGGCCGTCTCGGTGCCCTCGGCCATGGCCTTGGCCCGGCACGTGGCCGACGCGGACGTGGCGATCGTCGGCATGGGTCCCGGCGTGGTCGGGACCGGGTCGGCACTCGGCACGACCTCGGTCGAGGTGGCCGCCGTGCTCGACGCCGCGGAGGCGCTCGGCGGCCGGCCGGCGCTATGCGTGCGGGCCTCGGCCGCCGACGGGCGGGCGCGGCACCGGGGCGTGAGCCATCACGTGCGCACGGCCCTGTCCCTGGTCCGGGGCTCGCCCGTCGTGCCGCTGCCGGCATCGCTGGTCGCCGAGCTGCCCGGGGCCACTGCCGTGGAGGGTCCCGATGTGCCGGCCCTGCTCGAAGCCCTGGGCCTGCGGGTCACGTCCATGGGCCGGGGCCCGGCCGAGGACCCCCTGTTCTATGCGGCCGCCGGCGCCGCCGGCGCCTGGGCGGCCTCCCTCCTTCCCACCTGACCACACCGGTACGGGCGGCCCCCTCCGGCGCCGCCCCCTCCCGTCGGCAATGTTGTGCAAGAGCCGCCCCGACCCGACGTCGGGCCCGACGTTCGCCCGGCGGGGGGAGTGCCCGGCGCGTCGGGGTCCGAGGTTTGTGCAGGAGGCGCCCGGCACGTCGCACGGTGTGCAGAACATTTCGCGTTGGCCCGGGGCCCACGGGCCGGGCGGGGCGGCGAGCACCGGTAGCCTCTGCGCCGATGTCCGCGGCCAAGCTGGAGCGCCTCCTGAACCTGACCGCGCTGCTGCTGACGACCCCGCGCCCCCTCACCGCCCAGGAGATCCGCGAGCGCCTCGACGCCTACCCCGGTGACCTGGCGGCGTTCCGGCGGGCGTTCGAGCGTGACAAGGACGCCCTGCGGGCCATGGGGTTCCCGCTGGAGATGGCCGAGGTCCCGGGGCGGGAGCAGCCGATCGACGGCTACCGCATACCCAAGGATCGCTACTACCTCCGGGACCCCGGCCTCACCCCCGAGGAGCTGGCGGCCCTCCGCCTCGCCGCCTCGGTCGTGCGCCTCGAGGGCACCTCGGCGCGCGAGGGCCTGCTGAAGCTCGGGGGCCTCGTCGGCGACGCCGACGGCGAGCCGGGCCTCGCCGTGGCCGCCCTGCCCGGGGGCCCCGACCTGGGCCCGCTCTTCGGCGCCATCGCCGCGCAGACACCTGTGCGGTTCACGTACAGGGGCGAGCAGCGCCGGGTCGACCCCTACCGGCTCGACTACCAGCGGGGCCGCTGGTACCTGACCGGGTTCGACCATCTGCGCACCGCCGAGCGCCTGTTCCGCCTCGACCGCTTCGAGAGCCGCATCGACGCTCTCACCGGCCCCCGCTTCGAGCGCCCGTCGACGGCCGTGCCCGGTGGTGCGATCGAGCCGTGGCAGCTCGGCGAGGGCCAGCCCGTCGAGGCCCTGGTCCTGGTCGACGCTCCCCAGGCGCCGTGGATCGCGCAGCACCTGGGGCCCGACGCCGTGCGGGAGGAGCGGTTCGATGGTTCGGTGGTCGTGGCCATGGCCGTCACGAACCGCGACAACCTCCGGTCCTTCGTGCTCGGCTTCCTCGACCACGCCGAGGTGCTCGCCCCGCCCGAGCTGCGCGAGGACGTGATCGCCTGGGTGCGCGCCATGGCCCGGGCCGAGGCGGGGACGGCACCGTGACCGATTCCGACTCCGTCGACCCCGGCGGCCCGGCCACCCCCGGCGGCCCAGCCGACCCCGGCCGCGCCGGCGACCCCCGGCCCGGCCCGGGTGCCGGAGCGGGGCCCGCGAAGAGGACCACTGCCTCGGACCGGTTCCTGCGCCTGCTCACCGTCGTGCCGTGGATCGCCGCCCAAGACGGGCCCCGGCTCGAGGAGGTGTGCGAGCGCTTCGGCATGACCCGCAAGCAGCTGCTCGACGACCTGCAGATCATCCCGCTCGTCGGCCTGCCGCCCTACACGCCCGACACCCTCATCGACGTGACGATCGAGGGGGACAGGGTGTGGCTGCGCTTCGCCGACGTGTTCGCCCGGCCCTTGCAGCTCACCCCAGACCAGGGCCTCGCGCTCGTGGCCGCGGGCGCCGCCTGGCGCGAGTTGCCCGGCGCCGACCCCGAGGGACCGCTGGCCACCGCCCTCGACAAGGTGGCCGGCGTGCTCGGCGTCGACCCCGGCGATGCCGTGTCGGTCGCGCTCGGCGACACCCGGCCGGGCCTGCTGGACTCCCTGCGCCGGGCGGCCGCCGAGCACCGCCGGGTACGCATCGACTACTACGCCTACAGCCGCGACGAGCGCACGACCCGCGAGGTCGATCCCTACGCCCTCTTCGCCGACGAGGGCGCCTGGTACGTCCGGGGCCACTGCCACATGGCCGGCGGCGAGCGCCTCTTCCGGATCGACCGCATCTACGACGTGGACGTCCTCGACACGCGCTTCACCCCGCCGCCGGCCGCCGCCACGCCGGCCGACGGCGAGGTGTTCACGCCGGGACCCGAGGTCGCCCGCGTCACGCTCGAACTGGCGCCGTCGGCCCGCTGGGTGATCGAAACCTACCCGGTTGACGCGGTGGACGAGCGCGACGACGGCTCGCTGCGCGTCCGCCTCGCCGTGTCCGCCCAGCCCTGGTTGGCCCGCCTCCTCGTGCGCCTCGGGCCCGACGCCCGGGTGGTCGAGGCCGACGACGAGGCACTGCTGCATGCCGGCGCGGACGCCGCTCGACGGGTGCTGGCGCGTTACGAACGCGAGGACGGGGACGGGCCAAGGCCGCGCTAGCCTCAGTAGGTCGTGCGCGATCTGTCTCCCCCTTACGATTCAACCGGAGACGGTGGCGACGATGACCGTCCGCCGGCCCCGGGGCCCGTCCCGCCCCCGGCTCCCGTCGCCGCCCCCACCGCCCCCGCCCGGCCTCGTCCGGCGTCCGTCCCGGGCCCCGCCATGCCGCGGGCCTACGCCCGCAGCACCGGGTCGTCGGCGCCCCCGGCGCCACCGTCCAGCAACGGTCGCGGCAACGGCGCCGCGCCTCCCACGGCCGGCCGGACGGGCGACCACCTGGAGGAAGATGACGACGACCGACCCGCCCGGCATCGGGCGCCGGTGTCGTCGGGCCGGTCCGGCCGGTCCGGCAGGCACCACAAGCGCAAGCCCCGCAGCCTCGGCCGCACCGTCGCCGAGTGGGTCGGCGTCATCGGTGGCGGCATCATCATCGCCTTGCTCATCGAGGCGTTCCTGGTCCAGGCGTTCTGGATCCCCTCGCCGTCGATGGTGTCCACCCTCGAGGTGGGCGACCGGGTGCTCGTCAACAAGTTGTCGTACCGCCTCCATGACGTGCACCGTGGCGACGTGGTGGTCTTCGAGCGCCCCCCGGGAGCCTCGAGCGACGACGAAGACATCAAGGACCTGATCAAACGGGTCGTCGCCGTGGGCGGCGACACGATCGAGGGCCGCAACGGGCTCGTGTACGTGAACGGCGAGCGGCTCGACGAGTCGGACTACCTCGAGCCGGGCACGCCCACCGAGAACCTGCCGCGGCTGACCATCCCCGAGGGCCACGTGTTCGTGATGGGCGACAACCGCACGAACAGCGAGGACAGCCGCGTCTTCGGGCCGATCGACGAGGACACGATCGTCGGGCGCGCGTTCATCAAGGTGCTGCCGCTCGGCGACATCGGCTGGCTGTAGGCGCGCGCCGGCCCGGCCGGCGCCCTCAGCCGGGGTAGGCGGCGCCGACGGCGTCGACCATGCGGTCGACGTGGTCGCTGTAGAGCCCGTCGATGCCCATGTCGACCAGCTCGGCGAGCACCCGGGGCACCTGGGCGTCCCACCCGAAGGCCAGCACCTCGAAGCGGTGGACCAGAGCGACGAGCCCGCCGGTCCAGTCGAGGTGGTGCATGTTGATGGCGTCGATGCCTGCGCTGGCCAGGTTGGCGGCCCGGCGCTCGGTGCCCTCCTTGATGCGGCCGATGCGGGTCGAGTCGACGAGGCGGACGGCGTCGCTCGCGCGTCGCCAGCCCCGCACCAGCCGCCAGTCGGGGTGGCACAGCCACAGCCGGCGCACGGCCTCGTCACCCGCCGCACGGGCCACGGCCAGCACCCGGTCGACCGCCGCGGGATCCTTCACGTCGAGGGACAGATCGAAGCCAGTGCCACAGGCCGCGTACAGCTCGTCCAGCGTGGGCACGTGCGGCCGCAGGGCGGCCCGGGTCGCCGCAGCGATGCGCCGCCGGCGCAGCCGTCCGCCCACGACGCCGTCGTGGTCGAGCACGGCCTCGCCGTCGGCGGTGAGCCACACGTCGGTCTCGAGCCCGGTCGCCCCGAGGCGCAGCGCCAGGGCGAACGCCTCGATCGTGTTCTCGGGGGCGTGCGCCCGGGCGCCCCGGTGGGCGAAGGCGATGGGCGGCACGTTGAGGGCGGGCAGGCGGGTGGCCATCGGGCCGCCATCTTGGTGCGCGGTCGCCGGTCACGCCCACCCCGGCCCGTCTGCCCGGGGGGCGGCGCCTAGGGTTGGCGGCGGTGAGCATCGTGTGGGCCGTACCCGTCATCGCCGCGGCCGTCGCGGCCGGGCTGGTGGCCGCCCACGCCCGCCGGCTGGAGGACGCCGCCACGGCGCTCACCCGCGAAGTGGGCCGGCTGAGCGAGCTGCGCTGGAGTCTCGCGGCGCTGCGAAGCGCGGCACAGGAGACCGACGCCCGGGTCGCCGGGTTTCGCGCCCGCCACGCCGTCAGCCCCGTCGAGGACGCCGACGACGGGGCGGCCACCGTGGAGCGCTCTGGTGCGGACGACACCGACGATGCTCCTCCAGCGGCCGTCCGGCCACTGCGGGTCATCGAGGCGCCGGACCGCGACGGGCTGCGCGGGGCCTGACACGGCCCCGACGCGTCGACGACCCGCCGGCACCACACCTCTACACTCGATGCCATGTTCAACGTCGGCGGTGGCGAGCTGCTTGTGATCATGCTCGTCGCCCTGATCGTGCTGGGCCCGACCCGGCTGCCCGACGCCGCCCGCACGCTGGGCAAGGTGGTCGGCGAGGTGCGCCGCATGTCGTCGGGCTTCCAAAACGAGATCCGCGAGGCCTTCGAGGACGCCGAGATCACCACCACCCTCGATCGGCCCCGGCGCACCGAGGCCAAGCCACTGGCCGCCGCCGTCGAGCGGGTCGACGCCGTAGCTCGCGAATCCGAGCGGGCCCACCGCCGGGGCGACGACGCGGACCCGATCGACGGCGTGGCCGCGAACGGCGCCGGCACCACAGCCGGCGGCGGCCCCGCGTCCATGGCCGCCGTGCCGGGCGGGGCCGGTGCCCCGTCCCCGGGCACCGACCCGGGGGATGACGGCGACACGCCGGTCATCCAGCCCGCCACCCCTGCGCTCGGCGGCGCCGGGCAGGTGGCGCCCGAGGTCGCCGCCGCCCTCGACGAGATCGTGGCGCCGCCCGCCGACATCGCCCCGCCCACCGGTGCGGCGGGGGCCACGGGGGCCAACCGCGCCACCGGAGCCGCCGGCACCGCCGACGGCGACCCACCACCGGGGGTCGCGGGCGACGAGCGGGCGGCGTCCTAGCCCGATGCCCCCCACGACCGGCCCCACATCGCCGTGAGCGCCGAACCGGTGCCCGTCGACGCAGGGCACATGACGCTCGTCGAGCACCTGACCGAGCTGCGCACGCGGCTCATCATCTGCGTCGTCGCCGTGGCCATCGGGATCCTCATCGGGTTCGTGCTGTACCCGTGGGTGTCCGATTTCCTGATCCGCCCGTACCGGCAGGTCGCGGACCCGAACAACAGCATCACCGACGGCCAGCTGCTGGCGACCGACCCGCTCGAGGGCTTCGGCATCCGCATGAAGACGTCGGCCTACGTCGGCATCGCCATCGCCATGCCGGTGCTGCTGTGGGAGCTGTGGCGGTTCGTCAGCCCCGGGCTCTACGCCAACGAGAAGCGCTACGCCATCCCGTTCGTCATCTCGGCGATGTTCCTGTTCGCGCTCGGCGCCGGCCTCGCCTACTACACGATGCCCAAGGCGCTCGGCTTCCTGATCAACATCGGCGGCGAGGACATCACGACCGCCTACAGCATCGGCAAGTACTTCAAGCTGATCACCTACATGATGCTGGCGTTCGGGATCGGCTTCGAGTTCCCGATCGTGCTCGTCTTCCTGATCCTGGCCGGCATCCTCGAGGTCGACATGCTGCGCCGCGCCCGGCGCTTCGCGATCGTCGGCATCACCGTTCTCGTGGCCGTGATCACGCCGTCCGGCGACCCGTTCAGCATGTTGGCCCTGTCGGTGCCGATGGTCCTGTTCTACGAGGTGGCCGTGCTGGTCGGCCGGCTCATCGAGAAGCGACGGCGGGACGCGGAAGCGGCGGCGGCGTGACCGACGGCGGGGCGGCCGTGGCCTACGACTTCCCGCTCGACCCGTTCCAGCTCCGAGCGCTCGCCGCGCTCGACGACAGCTCGTCGGTACTGGTGGCCGCCCCCACCGGGGCGGGCAAGACCGTCGTGGCCGAGCACGCCGTCGCCCGGGCGCTGGCGGGCGGGGGCAAGGCGTTCTACACGACGCCGATCAAGGCGCTGTCGAACCAGAAGTTCGCCGACCTCGTCCGTCGCTACGGCACCGATCGGGTCGGGCTGCTGACCGGGGACAACAGCATCAACGGGGACGCGCCCGTGGTGGTCATGACCACCGAGGTGCTCCGCAACATGATCTACGCCGGCTCGCCCGCCCTCGACGGGCTGCTCTACGTCGTGCTCGACGAGGTCCACTTCCTCCAGGACACCTACCGGGGCCCGGTGTGGGAGGAGGTGATCATCCACCTGGCGCCCGAGGTCCAACTCGTGTGCCTGTCGGCCACCGTGTCCAACGCCGACGAGGTGGCCGAGTGGCTGACCACCGTGCGCGGGCACACCGAGCTGGTCCTCGAAGAGGAGCGTCCGGTCGAGCTGCGCAACCTCTACCTGGTGGGCGACCGACGGTCCGAGCAGCCGATGCTGCTGCCCACGCTCGTCGACGGCCGGCCCAACGTCGAGGCCGAGCGGCTCGACGACGACGACGGGCGCGGCCGTGGCCCACGCGGGGGCCAGCGGCGTCCCCGCAGGCGCTTCTACACCCCCCGGCGCACCGAGGTGATCGAGCTGCTGGGCGAGCGCGACATGCTGCCCGCGCTCTACTTCATCTTCAGCCGTGCGGGCTGCGACGAGGCGGCCGCCGCCTGTCTCGACGCCGGTTTGCGCCTGACCACACCGGACGAGCGCAGCCGCATCCGCGAGATCGTCGCCGAGCGCACCGCCGGCTTGACCGACGACGACCTCGACGTGCTGCGGTTCGACCGCTGGTCGGCGGCGCTGGAGGCCGGCATCGCCGCCCACCACGCCGGGATGGTCCCGCCGTTCAAGGAGGCGGTCGAGGCCTGCTTCGTGGAGGGCCTGGTGAAGGCCGTGTTCGCCACCGAGACGCTCGCCCTCGGCGTCAACATGCCGGCCCGGTCGGTCGTCATCGAGCGACTGACGAAGTTCGACGGCGAGACCCGGGCGTTCCTCACACCGGGGGAGTACACCCAGCTCACGGGCCGCGCCGGGCGCCGCGGCATCGACGACCTGGGCTACGCGGTCGTGCTGTGGTCGCCGTATGTGCCCTTCGACCAGGTGGCGGCGCTCGCGGCGAGCCGCGCCTACGGCCTGCGCTCGGCGTTCCGGCCCACGTACAACATGGCCGCGAACCTGGTCGCCCGCTACGAGCCCGGCCAGGCGCACCACCTGCTGAACCTGTCGTTCGCCCAGTTCCAGGCCGACCGGGCGGTGGTGCGGGTCGAGGCCCGCATGGAGCGCCACGAGGAGCGCATCGCCCGCCTGCTCGCCGAGTCGCGCTGCGAGCTCGGCGACGTCCAGGAGTACCAAAGCCTGCGCCAGGCCGAGGGCGACGCCCGCTCGGCGGCCGCACCGAGCCGCGGCGAGGTCGAGTTCGCGCTGTCGCGCCTGCTGCCCGGCGACGTGGTCGAGGTCGCCGGCGACCGCCTGGCCGTGCTGTCGGTGGCCTTCCGCAAGGGCGGGGCGGTGCGCCTGCGGGCGATCGACGACGGCGGCGAGCTGCTCACGCTGGGCCTCGACGACGTGGAGGAAGTGCCGGGTCGCCTGGCACGCATCGAGATGCCGGTTCCGTACACGCCGAACAGCCGGGCGTTCCAGCAGGAGGTCGCTGCGGCGCTGCGCCGGGCCCGCCCCGGCGGGCGCTCCAACCGGCGCAGCGGCCGTGTCGCAGGCGACGAGTCGCCGGGAGCGGCCGAGCGGGTGGCGCTGCGTGAGCACCCGGTGCACGCCTGTCCCGACCGCGACCGACACGTGCGCTCCCTCGCCCAGCTGGCCCGGGCCCGCCGCGAGCTGGACGCCGCCCGCCGCGAGGTCAGCTCGCGCACCGGCTCGCTGGCCCGCCGATTCGACCAGGTGCTCCAGCTGCTGGAGGCATGGGGCTACCTCGACGGCTGGGCCCTGACCGACCGCGGTCGGGTGCTGGCCCGCACCTACCACGAGTCCGACCTGCTCGTGGCCGAGGCCATGAGCGCCGGTCTGCTCGACGGGCTCGATCCGGCCTCGCTGGCCGGGTTGGTGTCGTGCTTCACCTACGAGCAGCGGGGGCCCGGTCCGGCGCCGCCGCCGGTGTTCCCGTCGCGTGTGGTCCGCACCCGGTTCGGCGAGCTCGAGCGCCTGGCCGAGGACATCCGCGACGACGAGGACAGGGCCGCTCTGCCTCTCACCCGCTCGCCCGATCCCGGCTTCGTGGCGATCGCCCACGCCTGGGCGGCGGGGGAGGACCTGGGCGACGTGCTGGGCGACGAGGACCTGTCGGGTGGCGACTTCGTCCGCAACACCAAGACGCTGCTGGACCTCCTGCGGCAGGTGGGCGAGGTGGCCCCCGACGCGGCCACGGCCCGCAACGCCCGACGGGCCGCAGAGGCCGTGCACCGTGGCGTGGTCTCGGTGTCCTCGACGCTCGACGAGATCGTCGGCGACGACGCTGCGGGCCCCCGTGGGTCGGCGATCGCGGTGGAGGCGGCGGAGGAGCCCGACGAGCCACTGGCCCGGGCGCTCGCTCCGACGGACCCCGGGGTGCTGCTGGACGACCGACCGGTGGGGCCCCGGCCCGGCCGCCCGGCCTGAGGTGGACCGGCCAGCCCCCTCCGCGTGCGGCGCGGCACGGTCGCATGGGCGGGCTCGGGCGCTGCCGGGACGCCGTGCGCGGGTGACGCCGTGGTGATCCGCCGTGGCGAGCCCTGGGGCGAGGCCGGGCCGGCGCCCGATGGCCTGGTCGTGGTCGAGGGCGACGTCGCCGCCCGCCGGGTGGTCGAGGAGGCCCGCCGCGCCGGCGAGCCGATCCCGCCGTTGGGTCTGGCCGGCGGTGACCTGGCCCGCACGCTGGGCGCCCGGGGCGGCGCCGACCGGTTCGCCGGCGGCGAGTTGGTCCAAGCCCCCGTCGACCTGGGCTCGGTGCTCGTCGACGGGCGCCAGCACTGGTTCGTCGCCCACCTCGTCGTGCGGGGGTCGTGGTGGCGGGGCCGGATCGTGGCTGCCATGAATGCCGAGTTCCTCGGCGCCTGGGACGTCGCCCCCCGCGGCCACCCCAACGACGGCCGCCTCGACGTGCTGGACGTCGACGCCGCGCTGGGGCTCGGCGACCGTCTGAAGGCCCGCCGCCGGCTGCCGGCCGGCACCCACGTGCCCCACCCGCGCATCCGCCAAAGCCGGGTGACCGCCGTGCAGGTCGACCTCGACCGGCCGACCGCTGTGTGGCTCGACGGGGAGCGGCTGGGCGAGGCCCGCCGCCTGTCGATCCGCGTCGAGCCGGACGCACTCGTGTGCGCCGTGTGACCCGTCGGCACCGCGGCCCGGGCTACGCCGCCGGCGCGGGCGGCCGTAGTCTCGCCGCCATGCGCGCCTGGATCCTCGACGAGTCGCCCGGCAGCTACCGGTTCGGCGAGCTCGACGACCCGCCGGTCGGGCCCGCGGACGTGCGGGTACGGCCCGTGGCCAGCGCCCTCAACCACATGGACCTGTGGGTCACCCGGGGTCTGCCCAAGCCGCCGGTGCCTCACGTGCCGGGGTCGGACGTCGCGGGCGTCGTCGAGTCGGTCGGTGCCGAGGTCACCCACGTGGCGCCGGGAGACGAGGTGGTCGTGAACCCGGCGGTGTCGCCGCTCGAGGCGATCGTCGAGCACGGCATCGATTCGCCGCTCGGCCGTGGCTTCCAGATCGTGGGCGAGAACCGCTGGGGCGGCCACGCCGGCCTGGTCGTCGTGCCGGGCCGCAACGTCGTGCCGCGCCCGGCCGGCCGTAGCTGGGAGGAGTGCGCCGCCTACCCGCTCGCCACGCTCACCGCCTGGCGCATGCTGCGCCGGGCCCGCCTGGCCGTCGGCGAGCACGTGCTGGTCGTCGGCATCGGCGGGGGCGTGAGCGCCGCGGCGCTCGCACTCGCCCGCCAGCTGGGCGCCGTGGTCTACGCCACGTCACGGGACGAGGCAAAGCGTGCCCGCGCGATCGAGCTGGGCGCCGCCGATGCCTTCGACTCCGCCGCCGACTGGCCCGTGCGCGTCGAGGTCGTGGTCGAGAGCGTCGGTCCCGCTACCTGGGACCGATCGGTGAAGGCGCTGGTGCCCGGCGGCCGCCTCGTGGTGTGCGGCGGCACCTCCGGCCAGGCGGTCGAGCTGAACCTGCCCCGTCTGTTCTTCAAGCAGATCGAGATCATCGGCTCGACCATGGGCTCGTACCAGGAGTTCGCCGAAGTCACCCGGCTCGTCGACCAGGGCCTGACCGTGCACGTCGACGAGGTGTTCGACCTCGCCGACTACCCGAAGGCCCTCGAGCATCTGCGCGTCGGCGCCCAGCTGGGCAAGATCGTGCTCCGCCACCCCGACTGAGCCCTCCCGGTGGGCCGGCCGGTGGCCACTAGCGTGGCCCGATGGAGCCCGCCCTGATCAGCGACGTCAAGCAGCGCCTCGCCGCCGAGATCGACCGGCGGCGCGACCTCCTGGTCGACGTGTCCCATCAGATCCACGCGCACCCCGAGCTGAACTTCGAGGAGCGGTTCGCGCACGACCTCCTCACCGGGGTGCTCGAGGACGAGGGGCTGCCGGTCGTGCGCCGGGCCCGAGGCCTCGACACGGCGTTCGAAGCCCTGGTGGGCGCGACGGGCACGACGGTCGCCGTGCTGTGCGAGTACGACGCCCTGCCCGGCATCGGCCACGCCTGCGGGCACAACGTGATCGCCGCCGCGGGCCTCGGCGCCGGGCTGGCCGCTGCCGCGCTGGCCGACGAGCTGGGGGGCCGGCTCGCCGTGCTCGGCACGCCGGCCGAGGAGGGCGGCGGCGGCAAGATCCGCATGATGGCGGCCGACGCCCTGGCCGGCGTCGATGCCGCGATCATGATCCACCCGGCGGATGCCGAGCTGGTCACCATGGACGCCATCGCCGTTCAGCAGGTGTGGGCCACCTACACCGGCGAGGCGGCCCACGCCGCCGCCTTCCCGCAGCGCGGCCGCAACGCCCTCGACGCCGCCGTGCTCGGCTATAACGCCGTCGCCGCCCTGCGCCAGCACATCGCCGGCGGTGAACGGGTCCACGGGATCATCACCCACGGCGGCGACAAGCCCAACATCGTGCCGGCGATGGCCCGCAGCGAGTGGATGGTGCGCTCGCCCACGGTCGCCGGCCTGGCCGTCCTCGAGGAGCGCTTCGCCGCCTGCCTGCGGGGCGGCGCCGAGGCGGCCGGCTGCACGCTCGAGCTCCGCTGGGACGACGTCACCTACGCGGACATGGTCGACAACCAGGCGATCGGCCAGCGGTACGCCGCCAACGCCGCCGCGCTCGGACGCACCGTGCACGAGCCGACGGCCGCCAACCGGGTCGTCGGCAGCACCGACATGGGCAACGTGAGCTACGAGGTGCCGTCGATCCACCCGATGATCGAGGTCGCGCCGTCCGGTGTGCCGATCCATACGCCGGAGTTCGCCGGGTTCGCCGGCGGCCCGGAGGGCGACCGGGCGGTGATCGACGGGGCCAAGGCCCTGGCCTGGACGGTCGCCGACCTGTGGCTCGACGCCGGCCTGGTCGACCTGGCCCGGGCGCAGCACCAGGCCGAGGTGGCCGCCCGGCAGGCGACCTGAGCGGTTCAGGCCATCCCCGAGCGCAGACCGCGGGAGCCCTACGATCACTTGCCCTATGACGGTCTACGTCGGTGAGGAGTTCACACCCGCGGAGGGCGACGTCCTCCGGCGCTACTTCACCAACCTCGACGGGCCCGTCTTCGCGCTCGTCAACCTGCCCGAGGTGGTGAAGGGAGCGCTGTTCGCCCGCTACTCGCGCTCGCCCAAGAGCCTGAGGCGCCTCTTCCTCGACGAGTTCGTCGGCGAGCTCGACATCAGCGGCGACGACAGCGTCGACGCCACCGTCGGCCTCCAGCGCGCCGAAGAGCTCTACGACCGCGTCTTCTTCGAGTACGGCGACGACTCGGTGGCCCAGATCGGCGGTGTGCACCTGGCCTGCGAGCAGGCGTCGAACCTGCTCACCAAGGTGCTCGAGCGGGGCCGGTTGATGTCCTACCTCGAGCAGTCCACCCGCTACATCGCGTACGACGACCGGCTGGGCGGCCGCTATCGCTACCACCGCGACCCCGCCGTGCTGGGCAGCTCGCTGGGCCTGCGCTACGTCGGTGACCTCGACCGGGTCTTCGACACCTACGCCGAGATGGCCGGCGAGATGGTCGACTTCTTCCGGGACCGCCACCCGAAGGAGGCGGCCACGAGCGACTTCGTCCACCGCCAGGCGGTGAAGGCCAAGGCGCTCGACGCCGTGCGCGGGCTGCTGCCCGCGGCGTCGCTGTCCAACGTGGGCATCTACGGCTCGGGCCAGGCCTACGAGGCACTGCTGCTGCGCATGCGGGCCCACCCCCTGCCGGAGGCCCGCAGCTACGCCGACCTGATGCTGACCGAGCTGCGCAAGGTCATCCCGAGCTTCCTCAAGCGGGTCGACGTGACCGACCGCGGCGTGGCCGCCAGCGCCTACCTGGCGACCACCCGCTCCGCCATGGAGGACGTCACCGCCGCCCTGCTGCCCGACGGCGGCACCGGCGACGACGACGGCCCGTCGGTGACGCTCGTCGACTTCGACCCCGAGGCGGAGGTGAAGCTCGTCGCGTCGATGCTCTACCCCTACACGCACCTGCCCGAGGTGGAGATCGAGCGGCGCGTCCGGGCCATGGGGGTCGACGAGCGCCTGTCCGTGGTGCGGGCCTATGTGGGCGACCGCACGAACCGCCGCCACCGGCCGGGGCGGGCGTTCGAGCGCCCGAGCTACCGCTTCGACGTGCTGGCCGACTACGGCGCCTTCCGAGACCTGCAGCGCCACCGCATACTCACCATCGAGTGGCAGCCGCTGTCGCCCCGCCACGGCTACACACGCCCCGAGGCGATCGAGGCCGCCGGGCTCGGCGATCGTTTCGACGAGGTGATGGGGCGCTCTGCGGCGCTGCACGACACGCTCGTCGACCGGTTTCCCGCCCAGGCGCCCTACGCCGTGTCGCTGGCCTACCGGGTGCGCTTCTCGATGCAGATCAACGCCCGGTCCGCCATGCACCTGATCGAGCTGCGCACGACGCCTCAGGGCCACCCGGCCTACCGGCAGGTGGCCCAGCGGATGCATACGTTGATCGCCGAGCGCGCCGGGCACCACGCCGTGGCCGAGGCCATGCGCTTCGCCGACCACTCGCCCGAACCCGGCCTCGAGCGACTCGACGCAGAGCGCCGCGCCGAGCTGCGCCGCCAGACGCGCTGACCGGTCCTGCGGTGCCCGCGCCGGGCACCCGGCCAGGTCGACCAGGTCACGTTCCCCACAGTGTGACTCGTGTCACGTCACGGGTCGGGCGGCTCCTCGCTACCCTGACCGCCCCACAGGCGGCCCCCGGAGCGTCCCGGCGGCGGCCTGCCGCTCGCTCGCAACACCACGACCCGGTGGGTTCCCGCCACGGTCCGCGGTGTGCCTATCATCCGGCCGCGAATGGCCAACCTCGTGAAGGGAATCGATGGCTGACGACGACACCGTCGACGAGACGTTCGACAGCGAGGACATCGAGGAAGACTTCGAGGAGGAGCCCGAAGACCTCGAGGTCGACCTCGTCGTCGACGACCCGCCTGGCGACGACGACGAGATCGACGTCGACGTCGACGTCGACGTGGACGTCGACGTGGTCGAGGAGGAGCCGACGCCCACGCCCGTGAAGGCGAAGGCGAAGGCCAAGGGCGCTCGGGCCCGCAAGTCCGACGACGACGACGACGAGGAAGAAGACGACGAGGAAGACCCCGACGACGTCGAGGCCGACCTCGACACGATCCTCAAGGACCGCATCGCCGCGCCGCCCGACGAGGACGACGAGGACGAGAACGAACAGCCCGAGCCCGACGAGCGGGGCGACGGCACCGGCCGGATCCAGCCCAAGCGCCCAGGCGAGTTCGTCTGCCAGTCGTGCTTCCTCGTGAAGCACCCCAGCCAGCTGGCCGACGGCGACCTCATGCTCTGCACCGACTGCGTGTAGCGCCCCGCGCGCCTCACGCCCCACCCGCGGGAGACCGACGAGTGACCGACGACAGCCACAAGAGCCCCCTGGAACAGGCGGTGGACGTGTTCGTCTACGCGCCGATCGGCCTGTTCTTCGAGGGGCCGTCTCTGCTGCCGAAGCTGGTGGAGGACGGCAAGGGCTACGCCCGCAACGCCCGGGTGTTCGGTGAGTTCGCCGTGCGCCAGGGCCGCGCTGAGCTGCAGCGGCGCATGGCCGCGCTCGAGGGGCAGGCCGCGGAGGTCCTCCGCACCTTCGGGGTGACGGGCGACGGCGTCTCGGACGATGTCGTCTCGGACGATGTCGTCTCGGGCGACGGCGCCGAGCCGAGCCGGGTCCCGGCCGCGCCGGCGGCGACGCCCGCAACGGGGGCGGCGCGGGGCAACGGGTCCGGCGCCGGCGCCCGTGGAGCCGAGCGGCCGGTCACCAAGGCCACAGCCACGGCGGCGCCGGCGGTGACCGAACTGGCCATCACCGACTACGACAGCCTCTCCGCCTCTCAGGTCGTGATCCGGCTCGACGGGCTCGACGACGACGAGCTCGAGGCCGTCCGGGCCTACGAGATCGCCAACCGCGGCCGCAAGACGATTCTCAACAAGGTCGCGCAGCTCCAGGCGTGACCGGGCCGACCCCTGTGACCGTGCCCGACGCGGAAGCCCGGCGGGCCACGGCCGACGACCTCGGGGCCGTCGTGCCGCTCGTGGCCGCCGCCACAATCGAGAAGGCGGCGCAGAAGGGCGGCGCACTGTGGAGCCGTCACGAGCGGCGCGCCGGCCCGGTCGACGAGGCGCTGGCCGCCGCCGTGGCCGACCCCGACCATGAGCTGGCCGTCGGCACGTTCGCCGGTACCGTCGTGGGCTACGCCCTGGCGCAGGCCGAGACGCTCGACGACGGGGGCGTGCTGGGCGTCGTCCACGACCTCTACGTCGACCCGGGCGCCCGCGGGGTGGGCGTCGGGGAGGCCCTGATGGACCACCTGATCGCCTGGTGCCGGGCCCGCGGCTGCTTCGGCGTCGACAGCATCGCGCTGCCCGGCGACCGCTCGACGAAGAACTTCTTCGAGTCGTTCGGGCTCGTGGCGCGGGCCATCGTCGTGCACCGCCCGCTGGACTAGTCCGCCGGAACCGTTCCCCGGTGGCCCGACCCCGCCTGCCGGTCCCAGCCGTGCGACCCGAGGTGTGCGCCAGCGCCCTGGCCGAGCACGGTGGGCGCCTCCTGCTCGTGCGGCGGGGGCGTGGACGGTTCGACGCCGGCACGTGGGCGGTGCCCGGTGGCCGCGTCGAGCCGGGGGAGCGTGCCGCGGATGCGGCCGTGCGGGAGCTACTGGAGGAGACCGGCCTGCGGGCGTCGCCAGGCCCGTTCGTCGGCTGGACCGAGGTGATCTCGCCCGGTCGCCACTACGTCATCCTCGACTTCCGCGTCGAGCTGCTCGACCCACCCGAGGCGGCCCGGGCGGCCGACGACGCGGACGCCGTCGCCTGGGTGCCCCTCGCCGAGGTGGCCGACCACGGGCTGGTCGACGGCCTGGCGACGTTCCTTGAGACCCACGGAATCATCCCGTCCCAGGAGGCGCTCGACGCAGGCGAGGAGGCCTAGCGGCCCTTCCAGCGCGGCGGGCGCTTCTCGATGAAGGCCGTGAGGCCCTCGGAGAAGTCCTCGCTGGACATGGCGGTCGCCATGCCCTCGATCGACATCTTCCAGCCGACCTCGTCGGGGGCGTGGGTGGCGGCGAGCACGATCGCCCGGCTCTCGCGCACCGCAACGGGGGCGTTGGCGCAGACCTGCTCGGCGAGGGCCATGGCACCGTCGAGCGCCTTGCCCGGCTCGACGAGGCGGTTGACGAGCCCGTGGCTGTGGGCCTGCTCGGCGGCGATCGGATCGCCGGTCAGGGCGAGCTCCATGGCGAGGTTGAACGGGAGCTTGCGCCCGAGGCGGAACAGGCCGCCCGCCGCCGCGACCAGCGACCGCTTCACCTCGGGGATGCCGAAGGTGGCCGTGGTCGACGCCACCACGAGGTCGCACGACAGCACGATCTCGGTGCCGCCGGCGAGCGCCGGGCCGTCGACCGCGGCGATCAGCGGCTTCGTGCGCTCGCGTTGCACGACGCCGCCGAAGCCGCCGCGCTTGGTGGCGAGCGCACCGGCGTTGCCGGCGTTGATCTCCTTGAGGTCGGCGCCGGCGCAGAACACCGGCGGCTCGCCCGTCAGGATGCCGACCCAGATGCCGTCGTCGGCCTCGATCTCGTCGATCGCCGCCTCGATGCCCCGGGCCACGTCTCCGTTGACGGCGTTGCGGGCCTCAGGGCGGTTGATCTTGACGACCGCGCACGGTCCACGCTTCTCGAAGTCGACGGCCATGTCCCTGAACCCTAGTCAGGGGGCGGGGCGCGGAAGCCAGGCGCCGACGGGCGCACGTTCGCTAACGTGCGCATCGGCGGCGAGGGTCGAAAGTCCGGTCAGCCGGCGCGGCCGGAGACGGGGGACGAGACCATCGGGGCGAGCGGATCGACGAGCGAGGGGACCGGGCCGCTGGACTGTCCGTTCTGCGGGGCCTACGAGATCGACCGGATGTATCTGGGCACGATCCAGCTCGATGCCTGCACGTGCCAGGCGTGCGGATCGCGGTGGGACCAGGACGCCGTCACTGGCGAGTACCGCGGGCGTGGCAGCGGCGAGTCCGTCGTCGCCCCCCGCCGCACCTGACCTCCGCCGCTCGCTGCCCGCCCCCGCCTCGGTCGCGGCCGCTCGCCGCTCGGTCGCTGCCGCTCCCTGCTGGTGGCCGCCGCTCGGTCGCCGCCGCTCGCCGCTCGTCGCCGCGGCCCGGCCCCCCTGCCTCGGTCGCCGCTCGGTCGCCCCGCTCGGCGCCCGGTCGCCGCCGCTCGGCCGCCTGCCGCCTCGGTCGCCGCCCGGACGCCCCGCTCGGCGCCCGGTCGCCCCGCTCGGCGCCCGGTCGCCGGCCGCCCGCTGCCTCGGTCGCCGCTCGGCCTGTTCGACCCGCCCTCCTCGGTCACCCGCCGCTCGTGACGGCCGTTCGGCCGGCTTCCGCTGCCCTGCCCTGCACCGCCCTGGTTGGCGGGGCGCCAGCCGGTCGGCTGGCTCGGCACCTGTGACGTCTTGCACCGTCGACCGGGAACGCGCCTCGGCACGCCAGGGGCGCCGCTGTGTCCTTGCGGCAGATCCGTGCGCTTGTGCCCGGGATCTGCTGCACGAGCAGCCAGCCCACCGTGTGCTCGCTCACGGCACCCGTCGCGGCACCGCCGCCTGTGGCGAGGACGACCGCCACCGCGACCGAACGCAACGGCTATGGCACGGGCGTGAGACGGCGGGCCGGGCCGGAGCGCCGGCCTCGTCAGCTCTCGGTGCCGCCGGAGGACGACGAGCCCGAGGTCGACTCGTCGTCGGGCATCGTGCCGACCTCGATCACGGGGCTGTCGGAGCCAGGGCTCGGCTCGGCGGCATGTACCTCGCCCTCGCGCTCGGCGGTGCTCGCCTCGGCCTCCGCCGACTCGGCCTCGCTCGGCTCGCTGGCGCTCGCGCGCTCGGGCGGCGCCGACTGCTCGGCGGGCGCGGTGCCGTTGCTCGACTCGCCGCGCTCGGCCGTTTCGGCGCCGGCCGACTCGGCACCACCGGCACCCGACGACGCGTCGGCGGCGTCCTCGGGCGTTGCCGAGGCGCCAGCGTCGGCGGAGGGCTCGGTGGCCGGAGCGGTCTCGGCGTCGCCGCCGCCCGCTGCGCCCGTGTCGTTCGACGGCCCGCGGTCGCCACTGTCGCCGGCCTCGGCGGCCGGAGTGGCGGTCTCGTCGGCGGCGGAGGGCGTCGTCACCTCCCCTGCGTCCTCGGTCCTGCCCGCGTCGGCGGCATCGCCTGCGTCGGCGGGACCGCCCGCGTCGGCGGCATCGCCTGCGTCGGCGGGACCGCCTGCGTCGGCGGGACCGCCTGCGTCGGCGGGACCGCCTGCGTCGGCGGGACCGCCTGCGTGGGCGGGACCGGCGGTCTCGTCGTTCGATCCACCCGTCCCAGCGTCGCTGGCGCCCGTGGGGCCGGTGGCATCGGTCGTCTCCCCGGCCGGCGCGGCCTCGGCGTCGCCGCCGTCCGCCGCGCCCGTGTCGCTCGACGGCCCGCTGTCGCCGCTGTCCCCGGCCTCGGCGGCCGGAGTGGCGGTCTCGTCGGCGGTGGAGGGCGTCGTCGGCTGCCCGGCGTCCTCGGTCGTGCCCGCGTCGGGGGCACCGGCCGTCTCCGTCGTCTCGTCGGCGCGCGTTCCGGCCGTGCCGGCATCGGCCACTGCGGCGTCCGTCGAAGTCGTGACCTCGGGTGCCGTGTCGGCGGGCGTGGGGGTCGTGGTCTCGGTGTCGGGGCCAGCGTCGGGTGCCGTGTCGGCGGGCGTGGGGGTCGTGGTCTCGGTGTCGGGTTCGGCCTGGGAAGCGGGGCCGCCGCGAGCGGCCTTGGCCTCCGGCGACTGGGGCGCGCCACCGCGCCGACCGCCGCCCTCGCGACCTCCGCCGCCACCACCACGGCGGCCCGAACGGCCGCCCTCGCGGCCACCCGCGCCCTCGCGGCCTTCGCCACCACCGCCGCCCGTGCCTCGGCCGCTGCGGGCCGAGCGCTCACCGCCGCCCCCCTGACCGCCGCGGCGGCCACCGCCGCCGCCGGGACCACCGGGGCCACCGCGGCCGGGGCGCGGCCGCTCGGCCGGCGCCTCGGGCTCGATGGCGAAGATGTGGGCTATCTCGGGCAGCCGGCTGCCCAGCCGGGCGATGACTTCGCGCAGCTGAGGCGACAGCTTCGTGGGTAGCGACTGTGGGATGACCCGGCGACGCACGGGGGAGTAGGCCAGCGCGTCGAGCACGGTCGCCCAGCGCTCCTGGCCCGTCTCCTCGGTCAGCGAGGCGGCGGCCGCCGCGGAGAGGTGGTCGGTCAGATCCTGCGGGATGGGGGCGCCGGCCTTGGGCGGTCGCGAGCTGAGCCGCAGCGCCCGTACGACGCGCCCGTCGCGCAGGTTGTCGGCGAGCTCGGCCAGCCACGCCGAGTGCTCCTTCTCGACCCGGTTGGCGAGTGCCTCGCGCAGCTGCGTGGCGAGCGCCCGCGCCTCCTCGTCGCGCCCGGCGTCGCCGGCGGCGTTGACCACCGACCGCAGGTCGCGCAGGTCGAGTTCGTCGACGCTGGCGGCGGCCGCTTCGGCGCGGTCGCGCCACACGGCGGACGCCACGCGGTGGCGCAGGTCCTCGGCCACCTTGAGCAGGGCGTCGCGCTGGACCTCGGTCTTGCCCTCGGCCCGCAGGGCCTCGTTCTGCTTGTCGATGGCCTGGCGCACGGCGGGAATGCCGCCCTGCAGAAGCTGCTCGGCGATCGGCCGCTGCTCGGCGGGCACCGACTCGAGCAGCGCCGCGCGGTGCACCCGAGCGGGCCGCAGCCGCTTCGCCTTGGGCTTGGCGTCCTCGGCCGGGGCCGTCGGGCGGACCGCCCGGTCACTGCGCGGGCCGGTCCGCTCGCGACGGTCGCCGCGGTCGCGACGCTCACCGCGCTCGCCACGCTCGCCCCGGTCACCGCGCTCGCCCCGGTCACCGCGCTCGCCGCGCTCGCCCCGGTCACTGCGCTCGCTCCGGTCACTGCGCTCGCTCCGGTCACTGCGCTCGCCCCGGTCACTGCGCTCGCCCCGGTCGGCGCGCTCGCCCCGGCCGCGATCACGGCGGTCGCCCCGGTCCCGGGCCCGATCGCCCCGGTCCCGGTCGCGGCGCTCGCCCCGGACAGGCCGGTCACCCCGGTCGTCGCCCTCATCGCGCCGTCCGCGGCCACGTGCGCGCTCTGCGGAGCGGCCCCGGGCCAGATCGGCGGTCACGAGGTCGCCCTCGGGGGCACGGGGCGCGATCAGCTCGATGCGCTCGGGCTCGCGGCGCGGTGCCCGCGTGGGGACGACTGCGACGATCTCGATGCCCTCGAGGTAGCCCTCGACCTCGACGCGCAGCCGGTCGCCGACCGCGGCGCCCGAGGGGACGAGGTCGGCGGTCAACGTGCCCTTGGGCTCGCGGGCACCAGCGGCACGCCAGGTCCACGAGCCGTCGTCGCGGACGCTCGTCAGCTCGATGTCGATCCGGCGTGACATAGGTGGTCAACGCTAGCGCGTCCGGTCCGGCGCTCTGCCGCCCCGACAGGGGCCCGCCCACAGGGCGTCGCCGCAGGCCACGGGAACGCGCCACCGTCCGCTCGAGCGATGCGTCGACACGAATCTGACGATGCGTTAGTTTTGCAACGCGTTCCAGTTTGGGAGGGGGTCACCGGAGTATGCAGATCGCATACACCGAGGAGCAGGAGGCGCTGCGCCGCGAGCTGCGCGCCTATTTCGCGCAGCTGATGACCGACGAAGTGCGAGCGGAGACGGCGGCCGGCGAGACCGGCGGGCCGCACTGCCTGGCGGCCGTCCGCAAGATGGGCCGCGACGGCTGGCTCGGCATCGGCTGGCCCGTTGAGCACGGCGGCCAGGGCCGAGGCGAGGTCGAGCAGCTCATCTTCTTCGACGAAGCCTGGCGGGCCGGCGCGCCGATCCCGTTCCTGTCGATCAACACGGTCGGCAAGACGATCCAGGCGTTCGGCTCCGAGGAGCAGAAGGGCCACTTCCTACCGAAGATCCTGGCCGGCGAGCTTCACGTCTCGATCGGCTACACCGAGCCGACGGCCGGCACCGACCTCGCCTCCTTACGCACCACCGCCGTCCGCGACGGCGACGAGTGGGTGATCAACGGCCAGAAGATCTACACGTCGCTCGCCAGCTACGCCGACTACATCTGGCTCGCCGCCCGCACGGATCCCGAGGCCCCGAAGCACAAGGGGATCTCGATCTTCCTGGTACCGACCAGCACGCGGGGCTTCTCTTACACGAAGATTCACACGATGGTGAACGCCTCGACGTTCACGACCTACTACGACGACGTGCGGGTGCCCCACAGTGCGCTCGTGGCCGGCGTCAACCGCGGCTGGGACCTCATCATCAACCAGCTCAACTACGAGCGGGTGTCGCTCGCCCCCGCGGGCATGTTCTCCCAGTCCTACGACGACGTGCTGGCGTGGGCCCGCACCACCAAGCTGCCCGACGGCCGCCGCGTCGTCGACCAGGAGTGGGTGCAGGTCAACCTGGCCCGGGTCCGAGCGCAACTCGAGTTTCTGCAGCTCCTCAACTGGAAGGTCGCGTCGAGCGGCGACGCCAACCCGGCCGACGCCAGCGCCACCAAGGTGTTCGGCACCGAAATGTTCGTTCGGGGCTACCAGCTGCTCATGGAGGTGCTGGGCACGGCCGCCGCGTTCGACCGTGGGTCGCCCGGCGCCGCGCTCGCCGGGCGCCTGTCCCGGTCGTTCCAGGGGACGCTGATCCTCACCTTCGGGGGTGGCGTCAACGAGATCCAGCGCGACCTCATCGCGCTCTTCGGCCTGGGTTTGCCCCGGGTGCCCAGGACCTGAGCCGGGCGGCCGCACGTGGACTTCACACTCACCGACAACCAGCGGGCCATCTCGGACCTCGCCGGCACGATTCTCGCCGAGCGGTGCCCGCCGGACGTGCTGCGTACGCTCGAGGCGGCCGACGACCGGCTGGCGTCCGATGCCTGGATGGCCCTCGCTCGCGCCGACCTGCTCGGCCTCGGCCTCCCCGACGAGGACGGCGGCTCGGGCCTCGGGCTCCTCGACGTCGCCCTCGTCGCCGAGCAGGTCGGCCGACACGTCGCGCTCGTGCCCTTCTGGGCATCGACGGCCGCGGCAGCCACCGTCTCCCGCTGGGGCAGCGCCGCTCTGCGCTGGCGGTGGCTGCCCGGGGCGGTCGAAGGCACGGCACCGCTCAGCGTCGCCCTGTGGGAGCCCGGCGCGCTCGGCACGACGACGCGCCCCTCCACGACGGCGGTGGCCGACGGCGACGGCTGGCGCCTCGACGGCACGCTGTCACCGGTGCCGTGGGCCCGCCACGCCGCCGCCGTGGTTGTCCCGGCGGCCGTCGGCGAGCACGACGTCGTGCTCGTCGCCGTGGAGCCCACCGCGGCCGGCCTCACCGTCGTCGACGAGGAAGCGATCGACCGTGAGCCGTTCCACACGCTCCTGCTCGACGGCGTGCATGTCGACTCGGACGCTGTCGTCGTCGACCCGGCCGACGGCGCCGCGGCTCTGCTGTGGACGGCCCAGCGCACGGGCGTGCTGCTGTGCGCCACCGCCCTCGGCGTCGCCGAGGAGGCCCTGGCCCTCACCGCCCGCCACGTGACCGAGCGCGAGCAGTTCGGCTCGCCGATCGGCACGTTCCAGGCCGTCGCCCACCGCAGCGCGGACGCCTACATCGACACCGAGGCGATCCGCCTCACCACCTGGCAGGCGGCCTGGCGCCTCGACGCCGGGCTACCGGCCGACGAGGCACTGGCCATCGCCGCCTTCTGGGTGGCGGAGGGCGGCCAGCGCGTCGTGCACGCCGCCCAACACCTGCACGGCGGGATCGGAGTCGACATCGACTATCCCGTCCACCGCTATTTCCGCTGGGCGAAGGTCATCGAACTGCTCATCGGGGGCACCACGGGATCGCTATTGCGGCTCGGATCGTCTCTCGCTGCGCAGGAACCGGTCGCACCCTAAGGTGCGATCCGACAACGAAGGAGGGGCTCGCTTCGTGACCAGACGTCGCCGCCGAACAGCTGTCATGGCCGCGTTCCTGAGTGCCTCGCTCGTGGCGGGGGCGTGCACGCGCGCCGACGACGAGACCGAGGTGGGGGCCGCGCCCGACGGCACGGCCGCCGAGGGCGGTGGGACGGACGGCGCCGGCTCCGGCGGCAGCCGGCTCGACGCCGGCGGCTTCGGCGACATCGAGACGGTCTGCAGCGAGGGCGAGGGCGGTGGGGCCACCGAGACGGGCCTCACGGCGGACGAGATCCGCCTGGGCACGATCACCGACAAGGGCGCGGCCGAGCGCCCCGGCCTCACCAAGGAGATGTACGACACGGCCGTGGCGTTCGCTGCCTGGTGCAACGAGTACGGCGGCATCCAGGGCCGGGACGTGGTCATCGACGACCTCGACGCCAAGCTGTTCGACTACGGCCAGCGCATTGCCGAGGCCTGCGAGCAGGACTTCGCTCTCGTCGGCGGCGGCGGCGTGTTCGACAGCCAGGGCGTCACCGACCGGGTCGACTGCGGCCTGCCGAACATCCCCGGCTACACGGTCAGCCCCGAGGCCCGCGTCGCCGACCTGCAGGTCCAGCCCATTCCCAACCCCGTCTACGAGTTCCAGGCGGCCAGCTACCGGTGGCTGCGCCAGGCCGACGACTCGGCCGGCAACTTCGGCATCCTCTGGGTCAACCTCGGCGGCCCGGCCACGGTCCACGCGCAGATCGTCGAGGGGGTGACGGACCTCGGCTACGACGTCGTGTTCGACGAGCAGTACAAGCCGCTCGGCGAGACCGGCTGGCGCAACTTCGTGCAGCAGATGCGGGACGCCGACGTGCAGACCTTCGAGATCATCGGCGAGCCCGAGAACATGGTCGCCCTGCAGAGCGCGATGCAGACCGAGGGCTGGTACCCCGACTACACGGTCCTGCAGCCCAACTACATCGAGCAGAAGTTCATGGAGGAGGGCGCCTCGACGTTCAGCGATTCCACCTATGCCCGCTCCGCGTTCCCGACCTTCGAGATGGCCGATGAGGTCCCGGCGATGCAGGACTTCCTCGATCTGATGGAGCGGTACAACCCGGAGGGGAAGGTCGCGTTCCTCGGCGCCCAGGCGCTGTCGGCGCTGCTCCTCTTCGCCACCGCCGCGAACGAGTGCGGTAGCGACCTCAGCCGCCGGTGCGTGCTCGACCAGGCGGCCGCCGTCGAGGACTGGACCGCCGGCGGCCTGCACTCGCGCCAGACCCCGGGCAACACCGAGGCCACCGAGTGCAGCCTGATGGTCCACATCACGGCGGACGGCTTCCAGTACGACGAGGACCTCACGCACGCCAACGACGGCATCTACGGCTGCGACCCCGACAACGTGCTCCAACTCACCGACGACTACGGCGTCCCCGAGCCGTCGGCCTGAGCGGGACGGGTCGCGACCCCATGGACGAGTTCCTGCAGGCGACGATCACGGGCCTGGCCACCGCCGCCATCCTTGCCGTCGCGGCCAGCGGCCTCGTCCTCACCTACACGACGACCGGCATCTTCAACTTCGCCCATGGGGCCATCGGCATGCTGGGGGCGTTCGCCTACTGGCAGCTGCGCGTCGACTGGGGGTGGCCCGCCCCGCTCGCCCTGCTCGCCGTCCTCGGCGTGCTCGGCCCACTGCTGGGGGTCGTGATCGAGCGCGTGGTGATGCGCGGGCTCGACGGTGCCACCGAGGCGGCCCGGATCGTCGTGTCGATCGGCCTGCTGGCCGCCGCGCTGGGCCTCGGGCTGTGGATCTGGAGCCCCGACGTGGCCCGCCCGCTGCAGCGCTTCTTCGGCAACGAGAGCGTCGACGTCCTCGGCGTGACCCTGACCTGGCACGACGTCGTCGCGATCGTCATCGCCGCGGGACTCGCGATCGGCCTGCGGCTGCTGCTCTACCGCACCCGCGTTGGCCTGGCGATGCGGGCCGCGGTCGACGACCGCTCGCTGTCGACGCTCAACGGCGCGCGCCCCCAGCGATCGGCCATGCTCGCCTGGGCGATCGGCTGCACCACCGCGGCGCTCGCCGGCATCCTGGTGGCGCCGTCGGTCGGGCTCAGCCACGTGAACCTCACGCTCATGATCGTCAACGCCTACGCGGCGGCGATCATCGGCCGGCTCCGCAACGTGCCCATGACGTTCGTGGGAGCCATCATCGTCGGCCTGCTCGACGCCTACGCCCTGGCCTACCTGCCTACCGACAGCGTGCTGCTGTCGCAGTTCCGGTTCGCCATCCCGGTGGTCCTGTTGTTCGTCGTCCTGCTCGTCCTCCCCCAGAGCCGCCTGCGGGGCAAGGCCAACCAGGTCGTCCGCGAGGTCATCCCCCGCCCGGCCTGGACCGGCTCGCTCCTGGCCGCCGCAGCGTTCGTGACCGCCGGGGTGGTGGCCGCCCTGATCGTGTCCGAGCCCGACGCCATATCGGTGCAGCGCATCGTGGCCGTCGCCATCATCGGCCTGTCCCTCGTGCCGCTCGTCGGCTTCGCCGGTCAACTCTCGCTGTGCCAGATGAGCTTCGCCGGCATCGGCGCGCTCCTCATGGCGCACCACGGCCAGGGGGGCGGCTGGTGGGGCCTGCTCCTCGCCACGGTGGTGACGGGTCTGGTCGGTGCCGTCGTGGCGCTGCCCACGCTTCAGATGGCCGGGATCTACCTGGCGCTCATGACCGCGGCGTTCGCGATGCTGCTCGACCAGTGGCTCTTCGGGCTGCAGGACTTCTCGGTCGGGCCGCTCGACCTGCGGGTGTTCGGCACGGGCTCGGTGCAGGTGCAGGACCTCGACGTGCCCGGCGTCTCGACCGAGGCGGGCCGGATCGTCTTCCTGTCCGTGGTCTTCGCGGTGCTGTACCTGCTGGTCGTGGCCGTGCGCCGCTCGACGTTCGGGCAACGCCTGCTCGCGCTCAAGGACAGCCCCGCCGCCTGCGCCACGCTCGGCATCAACCCCGCGATCGTGAAGCTCATGGTGTTCAGCCTGTCGGCCGCGATGGCCGGCTTCGGCGGCGCCCTCTACGGCGGCACGCTGGGGTCGATCAGCGCCCAGAACTTCGCGTTCGTCCAGAGCCTGCCGCTCCTGCTGCTGGGCGTGGTCGGCGGGATCGGCAACGCCGCGGGCGCCCTGGCCGCCGGCGTGCTCATCGGCGGACTTCCGCTCCTGGTCGACGCGGCCCCGTGGTTCGAGAACGTGTACCGGGTGCTGCCCGGCACGCTCGGCATCACGCTCGGCCGCAATCCGAACGGCATCGTGCACGCCATGCGCGAGGGCTTCGCCCCGCTGCGGGCGAACATCCCGGTCCTCGCCGGCACGCTCGCCGGTGTGGCCGCCGTCGTCGCTCTGCGCCTCGCCGAGGTGCTCACGGGGACGCCGTTCGCCGTGGCCCTGCTCGCCGTCCCCGTCGTGGGCGGGCTCGTCGCCCAGACGCTGGCCGACCGCGCGGCCGCCGCGGCGCGGGCCGCCGCCCGGGCCGCTGACGGCGAGGCCGCCGACGTGCCGCTCGAGTGGCTCGGCGTCGCACGGCCCTACACACCCGCCGACGTCGCCGCGCTGGACCGGGCCCTCGGGCTCGAGACCGGCCTCGCAGCCGCACCCGCCCCGGAGGTGGCCCGATGAGCCTGCTCGACGTCGACGGTGTGACGGTCCGCTTCGGCGGCAACCTGGCCCTGCGCGACGTGGGCCTGCGCGTGCATCCGGGTGAGGTCACCGGCCTCATCGGCCCGAACGGCGCGGGGAAGACGACCCTGTTCAACGTCATCTGCGGGCTGCTCTCCCCTCAGCGGGGCGAGGTGCGCATCGACGGGCGGTCGGTCACGAAGCTCCCTCCGTACCGCCGGGCCCGCCTCGGCCTGGCCCGCACGTTCCAGCGGCTCGAATTGTTCTCCCTGCTCACCGTGCGCGAGAACCTCGAGCTCGCCGCCTCCGTCCGCCGTAGAGGTCGCCCGGACGCCGACGTCGACGCCCTGCTCGAGCTGGTCGGCCTCGGAGAGGTCGCCGACGTGCGGGCCGACGAGCTGCCGACCGGCCAGGCGCGCCTCGTCGAGCTGGGCCGGGCGCTCGCCACGAGTCCCCGGGTGCTGCTCCTCGACGAACCGGCCTCCGGCCAGGACGAGATCGAGACCGAGGCGTTCCGCACCACGTTGCTGACGGTGGCCGCCCAGGGGATCGGCGTGGTGCTCGTCGAGCACGACGTGCACCTCGTCATGCGCACGTGCCGCTGCGTCCACGTGCTCGACTTCGGCTCGGTGCTGGCGGTCGGCACACCCGAGGAGATCCAGCGAGATCCCGCCGTGCGCGCCGCCTACCTGGGCGCCGTCGTCGGGGAGGTGGCATGACCGACACCCGTGCACCGCTCGGCCGCGACGCCCTGGCCGCCGAGACGACCGGGCGCGCGAACGGCCACGGCCCCGAACCCGACCGCGGAACGGCGGTCGCCGGCGTCCGCCCTGGCGTCCCCATCGTCGAGCTGCGCGGCGTACGGGCGTGCTACGGCACGATCGAGGTGCTCCACGGTGTCGACCTCGCGCTGGCCCCCGGTGAGGTGCTCGCCGTGCTGGGCCCGAACGGTGCGGGGAAGACGACCATGCTGTCGGTCCTCGCCGGCTTGCACCCCCTGACCGGCGGCGACGTGATGGTCGCCGGCCGGCGGGTCAACGGCGCCCACGGCGAGGACCTGGCCCGCGTGGGCGTGTGCCTCGTGCCCGAGGGGCGAGGCGTGTTCCCGAACCTGACCGTGCGCGAGAACCTCCGCATGGCGACGTACACGGGCCGCAGGCTGGGTGCCATCGAGGCCGCGGCCTACGACCGGTTCCCCCGCCTCGGCGAGCGCCGCAAGCAGGTGGCGGGCACGCTCTCGGGCGGCGAGCAGCAGATGCTCGCCCTCGCCCGGGCGTTGGCCACCGATCCGGCCGTGCTGGTGCTCGACGAGCTCTCGATGGGCCTCGCCCCGCTCGTCGTCGAGCAGCTCTACCAGCAGGTCGCGGCGCTCTCGCGAGCCGGCGTGTCGGTGCTCGTCGTCGAGCAGTTCGCCGGGGTGGTGCTCGGCGTGGCCGACCGCGCCGCCATCATGGTCCACGGTGCCATCGCCGATGTCGGGACCCCGGCCGAGATCGAAGCCAAGCTGTCGTCTGCCTACCTGGGTGGTTGAGTCACCATGAGCGAGAGATCCGCGCGCATCGAGCAGTTCACGTCCTCGGTGGCCGACATGAAGCTGCGCGACCCGGCCACCGGCGTCGATCGGGTCCTGACCCGCCTCGGGCTGGCCGGCCTGGTGGCCGGCGTCGCCTGCGCGGCCGCGGCGTGGTTCATCTCCCACGGCACCCGCAACCCGCTCCAGCAGCGCGACGCCATCGTGCTCGGCCTGCTCGGGGTGACGCTGGCGATCGTCGGTGGGGTGCTGTGGCTCAAGGCTACGCTCGCAGGCTTCCTGCGCTTCTGGATGGCCCGGTTCGTCTACGAGCAGCAGGCGCAGGCCGACCGCCTGGCCGCGGCGGTGACCGCGGAGGTCCCACCGCCGAGCGCTGTGGGCGCCGCGGCCGCTCCTGCTCCCGCCGAGGACGTGGAGCCGGCGCCGCCCACCAGCGCTCCCACCGGTGGCCGCGCCGACGTGGTCAACACCTGAGGGCACATCGGCGTTCGGCACCCGTGCCCGCTCGGGCACAACTACGGTGACGGCCGTGGCTGCGCGGACGGCGGGATGCGCACGGCCGCACGTCGGCCGGGGCGCCGAGCTGGCCCGCACGCTGGCCACCGTGGCCGCCGAGGAGGGCCGCGGCGTCGTGCTCGCCGGCGTCCCCGGGGTGGGCAAGAGCCACCTGCTCCACCTGGCGGCCGCGCGTCTGGCCGCGGAGGGCTGGGCGCCCCTGCGGGCGCAGGGCGACCCGGCCCGCCGCCAGCCCTTCGGCGCGTTCGGCGACCTGCTGCCGTCCCTGACCGGCGCCCCCGACCGCTGGGCGCTCGTCCTGCGCACCGGCCTCGACCACCTCGTCGCCCGCGCCGGCCGCGGGCGCCCGGTGCTGGTGGCCGACGACCTGCACGCGTTCGACCCGGCGTCGGCCGCGCTCGTGCAGCAGGCCGTGCTCGACGGCCGGGTGCGGCTGCTCGGCACGCTACGAGCGGGCGACCCGGCACCCGACGCCGTCACGGCGCTGTGGAAACACGACCTCGTCGAGCGCATCGAGGTGGGACCGCTCGCCGCCGCCGAGGGGGGCGAGCTGGCCGAGGCCATCGTCGGCGGCCCGGTCGACGACGCGACCCGGGCCCGGCTGTGGACCTGGACCCAGGGCAACCCGCTGCTCGTCACTGAGATCGTCGAGCAAGCCCGGCTGGACGGCAGCTGGCGCCGGGTCGCCGACCTGTGGCGCCTCGACGCCGTGCCCACCGGCTCGCCCCGCCTGGGCGGGCTGCTCGAGGAGCGCCTGGCCGAGTCGCCGCCGGCGGTCGTCGACCTCGTCGATGCCGTGGCGCTGGCCGGGCGGCTGCCGATGGCCGTCGCCGACGCGTTGGTCGGACGCTCGAACGTGGCCGCCGCCGAGCGCCTGCGTCTCGCCCGGGTGCGCATCGAGCACGGACGGGCCGACGTCACGCTCGACCACCCGCTCTACGGCGAGCTGCGCCGGGCCGCCACCCCGCCCGATCGCCAGGCGTCGCTCCGCCACCGACTGCTCGACGTGGTCGAGGCGCTCGACGGTGCCGATGCCTCGGAGCCGGTGGACCCCGCCCGCCCGACGGCGGTTGGCCGGGAGGGGATCGGCGCCGCCGACCGGGCGCTCGTCGCCCAGTGGTACCTCGAGACCGGCCGCACCGGTCCCCACACGGCGGCGATCCTGCGCGACGCCGCTGACCGGGCCTGGGCCGGCGACGACCCCGAGCGGGCCGCCGCGCTGGCCCGTCGCGCCTGGGAGCTGCGGCCCGACGACCGCACGGGCCACCTCCTCGTCAGCGCGCTCGCCCGCATCGGCGCCACCGACGAGCTGGGCAGCGTCGCCCCCGCGGTGGCCGCCGCCGCCACGACCGACCGGGTGCGGGCACTCGCCGTGCTCAGCCAGGCCCTCGGCCTGTTCCAGTTCACGAACCGCCCCGAGGTCGGCCGCTCGATCCTCGAGGAGGGCGCCCGCCACGTCGCCGACGCCGACTGGCGCGACGTGCTGACCGCCGAGAGGGCCAGCTACACACTGCAGATGGGCGACATCGCCGGGGCCGAGGCCCTGGCCGCACCGCTCCTGTCGTCCTCCAACCCGCGGGTCGCGGCCGAGGCCGCCGCCGTGATCGGCCCGGCCGCCGCCCTCCAGGGCCGGATCGCCGACTCGATCGCCGCGGCCGACCGGGGCCTCGAGCTCGCCACGTTGCTGACCGACGACTACATCGACACCGGTCAGTACTTGTTCCACAAGCTGCTGGCCCTCGTCGACGACGGCCGGGTGGCCATCGCCGAGGAGCTGGCGCGGGCCGCCGCCGAGGAGCTGCCGCTCGGCGACCCGTTCACCCGGGCGTTCGTGGCCGTGTCGCTCGGACGCACGCTGCGCCTGCGGGGCCGCCCGGTCTCGGCCGCCCGCTGGTTCCGCGAGGCGGCCGCGGCGTTCGAGTCCGTGTGCCGCCTGGGCTTCGCTGCCTGGTCGCTGGCCGGCCTGGCCGCCGTGCTGGCCGAGGCCGGCGACGCCGACGGCGCTCGCAGCGCGGCCGCGGAGAGTGCTCGGCGCGACGACCATCCGATCCGGGTGGGCGCCGCCGAGGTGGCCCGCAGCCTCAGCTGGGTGCCGGTCGTGACCGGCGACCTCGATGGCGCGGCGGCCGGATTCGACGCCGCGGCCGAGCAGGGGCTGGCGGGCGGCGAGCTGGTCCACGCCGGCCACGCCCTCCACGACCTCGTCCGGGTGGGACGTCCCGAGCGGGCACTGGCTCGGCTGGAGCGCCTCGTGGCCGTGACCGACAGCGCCGTGTTGCAGGTCTACGCCGACCACGCCCGGGCCGCGGTGTCCGCCGACCGCTCCGGCCTCGAGGCCGTGGCCGGGGCGTTCGAGGCCCTGGGCTGCGACCTGGCCGCCGCCGAGGCCTGGAGCGAGGCGAGCCGCCTCGCCGGGGGAGGGGCCGCCGAGCGCCGGGCCGCGGCGGCGGCCGCCCGCTGCGAGGGCGCCCGGTCGCCGCTGCTGGTCGAGGCGGCACCCGAGGTGGCGCTGTCGCCCCGGGAGCGCGAGATCGCCCTGATGGCCGCCGAGGGCCTGCACCGCCGGGTGATCGCCGAGCGACTCGTCATCTCGACCCGCACGGTCGACAGCCACCTGCAGCGCACCTACCGCAAGCTGGGCGTGTCCAACCGGCACGGCCTGGCGGAAGCGCTGCGGGAGCGCTGAGCGGCCCGGCGTTCGCTCGCTGGGTACGGCCGGGCCACACCGTGTGTGCATGTTGCGCGTGCGCTACTCATGACGCGCGGCCCTGTGGCACGTAGCGTGCCACTTGCAGGGCCTGCCGGCGGGCAACGACCGAAGCCAAAGGCGCCTGGGCGGGGCGAGCGGCATCGGTCGGCAGGGCAGGCCTGGGTCGGGGGTTTCGTGCGGAAGGCGCATGGCCCCCGGCCCCGCGGCGCGCCCCGCCGGACGCGGTGAGCCCGCCGCCCCCGCCGACCGTCCTCAGGCCGGTGCGCTGGCGGCCGACTGCGACGTGGCGGCCCCGGCGTCGTCGACGGCGGCCAGCCGGGCCCACGGGTAGTCGGGCTTCCCGCTGGGCGACCGCTCCACGGCGGGCACGACCGTGAGCTGGCGGGGGATCTTGTAGCCGGCCAGCCGCCCGCGGCAGTGCCGGTCGAGGCCGTCGAGCGTCACCGTCGCGCCCGGCCGGGGCTGCACGACCGCCGCCACCCGCTGGCCCCAGCGCTCGTCGGGCACGCCCACGACCAGCACGTCGAACACGTCGGGATGCGCCTTGAGCACGCCCTCGACCTCCTCGGGGAACACCTTCTCGCCGCCGGTGTTCACGCATCCCGAGCCGCGGCCGAGCAGCGTGATCGTGCCGTCCTCCTCGCGCAGCGCCATGTCGCCCGCCAGCACGTAGCGCTCGCCGCCGGGGCCGGTGACGAACGTGGCCTTCGTCTTGGCCTCGTCCTTGTAGTAACCGAGCGGGATGTTGCCCTTGCGGGCCAGCCGGCCGATTACCCCGGTACCCGGCGCCATCTCGCGCAGCCCGTCGTCGAGCACGACGGCGTCGCGCGCCGGTGTCACCGTGGGCCCGCCACGCATCATGCCGCCCGGCGCCACGACCGCCATGCCGTTCGAGCCGGTCTCGGTCGAGCCGATGGCGTCGACCACCAGCAGGTGCGGCATCGTGGCGAGGAATCGCTCCTTCACGGGCGTGCTGAACACCGCGGCGGTCGAGGCCACGACGAACAGGGCGGAGAGGTCGAGGTCCTCGCCGTCCATCTCCTCGAGCGCCTCGATGAGCGGTCGGCCCATCGCGTCACCTGTCATCATCAGGTTGTTGATCCCGTGGCGGGCCGCCACGCGCCACGCCTCGTGGGGGTCGAAGCGCCGCATGAGCACCGACTCCGAGCCGTCGAAGAGGAAGCGCATGATCGACCATTGCGCCGCGCCGTGCATGAGCGGCGGCAGGCACAGGGAGCGGATCGGCGTCTCGGTGGCCAGCCCCTTCTCGGCCAGGTCGTGCTCGCTCTTGACGGGCTCGTTCGTCGTGGCGTCGATGCCGCCGCCGAGGGCGAAGAACACGTCCTCCTGACGCCACATCACGCCCTTCGGCATGCCGGTGGTGCCGCCGGTGTAGAGGATGTAGTGGTCGTCGGGGGAGCGAGGCCCGAAGTCGCGCTCGGCTGACGCGCCGGCCAGCGCGTCGGCCCAGGGCACCGAGCCGAGCGCCGCCACGGCCGCGTCGATCTCGGCGGGCGAGGGTGCGGGGCTGATGGCCGGCGGCGCCCCGGCGGGCGGGTCGACGTGCACGACGTGGGCCAGGCCGGGCACCTGGTCGTGCACCGCGGCGACCCGCGGGGCGAACTCACGGTCGACCACGAGCGCCGTGAGATCCGCGTTGTCGAACAGGTAGACGAGCTCGTCGGCGACGTAGCGGAAGTTGACGTTGATCGGCACGGCCCGGAGCTTGAACGCGCCCACCAGCGCCTCGACCCACTCGAGGCTGTTGACCCCGTAGATGCCGACGTGGTCGCCGGGGCCCACGCCGTGGGCGGCCAGGTGGTGGGCGATGCGGTTGGCCCGTTCCTCGAGCTCGGCGAACGTGCGGCTGTCGTCGCCGACGATCAGGGCCGTCCGGTCGGCGACCGCATCGACCGCGTGCTCGAACAGGTCGGCGATGTTGTAGGCCACGACCGGAAGTAGAACATGTTCTACAGGGACGTGCCACCGGTCACGGTGTAGACCTGATGGATCGTCAGGTCCCGCGTCGGGGTGCCGGCGTGAACCGCACCGGCATCGACTTCACCCCGTTCACGAAGTCGGAGTGGAGCCGGTCGACGGGGCCGGCGAGCTCGATGTCGGGCAGGCGCTCGACGAGCTGGCGCATGGTCGCCCGGATCTCGGCCCGGGCCAGGCTCGCCCCCAGGCAGAAGTGCACGCCACCGCCGCCGAAGGTCACGTGGTCGTTCGGCGTGCGGCTGACGTCGAAGCGGTGCGGGTCCTCGAACACCTCCTCGTCTCGATTCGCCGAGGCGTAGTAGACGACGACTTTGTCGCCCGCAGCGATGGGCACGCCGCGGATCTCGGTATCGCGCGTGGCCGTGCGCCGGAAGTTGTGGATCGAGCTGCCCCAGCGCAGCATCTCCTCGACGCCCGACTCCCACAGGCCCGGGTCGTCGCGCAGGCGCTGGGCCTGGTCCGGGTGGTCGAGCACGGCCAGCAGCGCGTGGTTGATGAGGTTGCGCGTCGTCTCGTTGCCGGCCACGACCAGCGTGACGAAGAACAGGTTGAGCTCGAGGTCGTCGAGGCGCTCGCCGTCGATCTCGGCCTGCACGAGCGCCGTCATGATGTCGTCGCGGGGGTTCTGCCGGCGGTCGGCGGCCACGGCGTCGCACAGGGCATAGATCTCCGCGGCGGCCGCCATGGCGGCGCCCTCGTCTTCCTGGTAGTCGGGGTCGTCGCGCGAGCCGATGAGCATGTTCGAGATCTCGAACATGCGGGGCCAGTCCGCCCGCTCCAGACCGATCATCTCGCAGATCATCTGGACCGGCACCTGCGCCGCGATCTCCTCGACGAACTCCGCCTCGCCCCTCTCGCACACCTGGTCGACGACGGCGGCCGCCCGGCGCTCGATGTCCTCGACCAGCGTGGCGATCATCCGCGGCGTGAAGCCCCGAGAGACCAGGCGCCGGTAGCGGTTGTGCTTCGGCGGGTCCATGTTGAGGATCGTGAGTCGCAGCTGGGACAGCGCCATCTCGTCCTGGTCGGGGATGAACGTGCCGCCGAGCTCGGAGCTGAACGTCACCGGGTCGTGGCTCACGGCGCGCACGTCCGCGTGCTTGGTGACCGCCCAGAACCCCGGCCCGTCGGGCTCGGGGTGCCAGTGGACGGGCGCCTCGCGCCGCAGCCGGTCGAACTGGTCGTGGGGCACGCCCCGGCCCCACGTCGCCGCCAGCAAATCGATGTCGCCGAGCCCCTCGTCGATCGCCGTCATGCGCGTCCCTCTCTCGAAGATCCGCGTCTGACGATACGTCAGAAGATCAGGCCGAGGCACCCCTCGGCGCCCGGGTGCGCTCGGCGGGCGCCTTAGCCGGCGGCCCGCTTGCCGGCCGGGGCCTTCGCGGAGCCGCCCTTCGCGGAGCCGCCCTCCTTGGTGCTCTCCGTGCCGGACCGGGTCTTCCTCTTGCCGGCGGCGGCCTTCGCCGGGCCTTCGTCCGCCGGCGGTGGGCGCCCGTCGGTCACGGGCGGAGCCTCGTCGGTCACAGGCGGAGCTTCGTCGGCACGCGGACCCTCGTCGGTCACAGACGGAGCATCGTCCGTCACAGGCCGTGCCTGCTCCGCCGAGGGCGGTGCCGGGCGCGAGCCGTTCCCCGACGGGACGGGACCGGCGACGCCGTTCGACGGGGCCGCGTCCGCCACCGTGTCGGATCGGGCGCGCACCGAGGTGAGCCCGGCGGCCTCGAGCAGGCCGGCCATGGCGTCGTCGATGTGGCTCGCCATCACGGCCAGATCGGGCGTCAGCTCACGGCAGGCGACGAAGCCGACGTCGACGTTGTCGTTGATCGACAACACGGTCACGTTGAGCCCCGCCCCCTCGGAGATCGGCCCGATGGGGAACGCCGCCTGCAACGCCGCTCCCGCCATGTACAGCGGGAAGTCGGGGCCGGGCACGTTCGACACGACCAGGTTGTAGACCGGGGTGTGCCGGTCGGCCAGGTTGAGGCGCGAGTAGACGCGGGTGGCGAGCGCGAAGGTCGAGGGCGCGGCGTGCTCGGCCCAGTCCTGCAGCAGGCGGGCACCGACCGCCTTGTGGTCCTCCTTGGCCCCGGTCGTCGAGCGGGCGATCGCCCGCAGCGCCTCGGCGGGGTCGGCCACGTCGGTGCGTAGGTGCACGAACATGGGGGAGACCTGGTTGTCGTAGCGGCCCCCGCCCTCCTCGGTGCGCACCGAGACCGGGCACATCGCCACGAGCGGCGCTCGGGGCAGCGCGTGGCGGTCGAGCAGGTAGCGGCGGACGGCCCCGCTGACGACGGCGAGCATGACGTCGTTCACCTTGACGCCGAAGTGGTTCTTGACCGCCTTGACGTCCCCGAGCGACACGCGGGCGAACGCCGTGCTGCGGTGCGGCGTGATCGCCGCGCTCCAGGGGGTGCGGGGGGCCGTGAGCGGCAAGGCACCGACGGTCGCCTCGCTGTCCCGGTGGCGCTGCAGCAGCCGCCCGACTCTCTGGGCGGTGTAGCCCATCAGGGCCGGCAGCGTGAGCGACCGCTTGTACTGCGACCACAGGGCGAAGCCGACCAACTCGGCGTCGGACGGGATGCGCTCCGGCTCGACGCGGGGCGCCGGCGGCCGTTCGGGGGCGTCCGGCGTGAGGTCGAAGAGGTGGACGAACAGCTCGGCACCCGACACGCCGTCGACAGCGGAGTGGTGGATCTTGCCGATGAGGGCGACCGAGCCGTCGGTGGCGCCCGGCGCCGCCCCGGCGGCCAGGCCCTCGATCACGTGGATCTCCCAGAGCGGGCGGCCCCGGTCGAGCGGCGTCCCCACGATCGTGCCCACGAGCTCGGACAGCTCGGCCGCGCCCCCGGGAGGTGGCAGCGAGTGGCGGCGCACGTGGTGGTCGATGTCGTAGTCGGGGTCCTCGACCCAGATCGGGTGGTTGAGCCGGAACGGCACCTGCACGGCCCGGCGGTGGGTCGTCGGCATGTGGTCCAGCCGGCCGGCGATGAACCGCTTCAGCCCCTCGAAGGAGTAGGGCT
The DNA here is from genome assembly GCA_035296625.1 of Acidimicrobiales bacterium. Taxonomy (GTDB): domain Bacteria; phylum Actinomycetota; class Acidimicrobiia; order Acidimicrobiales; family VFJN01; genus DATCLS01. The sequence continues at coordinate 45,231 of DATHAO010000046.1, forward strand.
CGGGCATGGTCGCCGTGTCGAGCACGGCAACCATGGCGACGTGGAGGTGCATCGACGAGGTCTCGAAGGACAGAAAGGCCGAGTCGAGGCCTGACAGTCGTTCCATGGCGCTTCCCCTTTGGGCCCGCCGCGCGCGTGCGCCGCGGCGGGACTCCGTAGGATGCCACCCAACGCGACCAAACACTCCCGATGAGTCACCCACCAGCGGCGGTGGCCCGTCCTTCGCGCGCCGGAGTGATGTTGGGGATCGAGTCGTCGGGCAGGACGACGCCCCGCTGGCGGCTCACCCGGGCCACGTCCTGGGGGAAGACGTTGCGCATCAGGAACAGGTCGCGGGCCATGTTGTACCGGGGCGCCAGCTCCTTGGCGTAGCGCTCGAAGTACATGATCTGCTTCGACACCAGCACGAGCTCGCGTGCGGCCCGGGCGCCCAGCTCCTGCTGGAGCTCGAGCTGCTGGCTGAGGATCTGGCCGAGGCTCGCCTCGCCGAGCGTCATGTCGAACATGGGGTCGAGCACCATCTTGAGGCGAGCGGCGACCTCCTCGACGGGACCGACGTCCTCGCCGAAGATGCCGATGCGCTGCCACGCCCGCACGATGCGCGTGTAGTCGCCGTCGATCATGACCGTGTACTGGGCGTCGCGCATGGCGTCGCGGTGGGGCGCCGGCAGCTCGCCCATGATCCCGAAGTCGAGGTAGGCGGCCCGGCCGTCGTCGAGCACCCAGATGTTGCCGGCGTGCACGTCGCCGTGGAACGGGCCGTGCACGAGCGCCGCCTCCATCCACACCTTCAGGCCGCGGCGCAGGACCAGCTCGCCGTCGACGCCCCGGGCCCGGATCTCGGCGAAGCGGTCCATCGGCGTGCCGTGCAGGCGCTCCATGCAGATGATGCGGGGGCCGCAGTGGTCCCAGTGGACCTCGGGGGCCGTGATCCAACGGTTGTCACCGAACGCCCCGATGTGGGCGCGGAAGCGGTCCTGGCGGTGGGCCTCGAGGGCGAAGTTCAGCTCCTCGTTCGTGACCTGGTGGAGGTCCTCGACGACGCCGGGGGCGTTGACGAGGTGGCCGCGGCCCGTGCGGTCGACGAGGCGGGCGATGCGCAGCATGATTCGCAGGTCGCGGTTCATGCGGGCCCGGATGTTCGGACGCTGCACCTTCAGCACGGCGTCGCGGCCGTCCTCCAGCACGCACGCGTGCACCTGGGCGATCGACGCCGCGGACAGGGGGACGGGGTCGAACCAGGCGAGCACCTCGGCGGCCGGCGCGCCCAGGTCGCCGGCGACGATGGCGAGCGCCTCGTCGGCCGGGAACGGGGGCACGTCGCTGAGCGTGCGCAGGCAGGCGTCGGCCAGCGGCGTGGGGAACATGCCGGGCGAGGAGGCGATGAGCTGGCCGAGCTTCACGAACGTGGGGCCGAGCGTCATGAACGCGTCGACGAGCCCGACGCTGGTCGGCGAGGCCACCGCCGCCCGCGCCGCCCGGTCGCGCCGCGCCCGCCACATCGTGGCCGGGTGGCGGACGGCGAAGGACGCCACGGCCCACAGGACCCGGGCGACGAGCACGACGCCGATCTCGACGGCACGGCCGGCCTCGACGCTGCCGAAGCGCTCGAGGGCGGGTGCGTCGACGAGCAGCGCCGCCGGGGGCGGGCCGTCGGCGTAGGGCCCCGCGAACGGCGTCGCTGGAGGACGGGCGTCGGCGGTCATCGGGGCGCAAGCATCCCACGCGCCCCCGCGGCAGGGCGACCGGCGGCGGACGCGGCCGGCGGCCGTCCCGGAGCACTTCACTAGAACGTGTTCTAGTGTGGGCGGCGTGGACATCGACGACACGCCGGAGGAGGCCGCGTTCCGGGCCGAGGCGCGCGACTGGCTCGCGGCGCACGCCACGCCCAAGGGTCACCCCGACGACTTCTCGATGGGGCTGTGGTCCGGTGACTACGACGAGGAGGTCTACGTCGACCGGTGCCAGGCCTGGCAGCGGACGCTCTACGACGGCGGCTGGGCGGGCATCACCTGGCCCAAGGAGCATGGCGGCCGCGGCGGCCGGCCGATCGAGCAGGTCATCTTCAACCAGGAGCAGGCCCGCTACGGCGTGTCGACCGGAGCGTTCATGATCTCGATCGGCATGGCCGGCCCGACGATCGTCGCGCACGGCACCGACGACCAGAAGGACCGGTTCCTGCGGCCGATGCTGCGCGGCGACGAGCTTTGGTGCCAGCTGTTCAGCGAGCCCGGCGCCGGATCGGACCTCGCCGGCCTGTCGACCCGGGCGGAGCGCGACGGGGACGGCTGGGCGGTCACCGGCCAGAAGGTGTGGACCTCGTCGCCCGACCGGGCCCGCTGGGGCATGCTCCTCGCCCGCACGGACCTCGACCAGCCCAAGCATCGCGGCATCGGCTACTTCCTGCTCGACATGCGGAGCCCGGGCATCGAGGTGCGGCCGCTGCGGCAGATGACCGGCGAGGCCCACTTCTCCGAGGTGTTCCTCGACGCGGTGCGGGTGCCGGGCGAGAACATGCTCGGCGGGCCGGGCGACGGCTGGGGGGTGGCGCAGACGACGCTGACCAGCGAGCGCTCGTCGATCGCCGGCGGCACGGGCGCCACGCCCGCCGCGGCCATCGAGCTGGCCCGGTCGTTGGGGCGGACCGGCGACCCGCTGCTGCGCCAGGCGCTCGTCGACCTGCACGTGCGCGCCGAGTTGCTGCGGTTCCTCCGCTACCGTTCCCAGACGGCACTCAGCCAGGGGCGATCCTCCGGGGCGGAGGCGTCGGTCATGAAGCTCGCCTACGGGCGGTTCATGAAGGCGCTGACCGAGACGGCGATGGCGGCGCAGGGTGCCGCGGGCATGCTCGGGCGGGCGGACGTGGTCGACGACGGCACGTGGTTGCGCCGGTTCCTGCATTCGCCGTCGCTGCGCATCGCCGGGGGCAGCGACCAGGTGCAGGCGAACATCATCGGCGAGCGGGTGCTCGGCCTGCCCGGCGAGCCCCGCACCGACAAGCAGGTCCCGTTCCGCGAGCTCGCCGGACGGCGGTGGGATCGGACGCCGTGAGCCGCGTACGACCAGCTAGCGTGCCGCTGATGGCGTCCGAGGTGCGCTCCCGGCCGGCCCTCACCAAGAGCCAGGCGGCTCGCCGAGAGCGCGTGATCCGAGCGGCGCTCGAGCTCGGCATCGAGGGCGGCTACGAGGCCGTGCAGATGCGGGACGTGGCCAACCGGGCCGAGGTGGCGCTGGGCACGATCTACCGGTACTTCCCGTCGAAGGACGCGCTGCTGGCGTCGGTGATGGTCCAGTGGGTCGACGACCTCGAGCGCCGGGTGACCCGGCACCCGCCGGGCGGCGACACCACCGTCGAGCGCATCCTCGACGTGCTCGACCGGGCGCTGCGTTCCATGGGCCGCGAGACCCGGCTCACCAGCGCGGTGGTGAGCGCCATGACCGCCGGCGATCCGGCGAGCGTGGAGGCGATCGGCGAGGTGACCAGCGCCCTCGCCCGCATCATGCGCCCGGCGTTCCCTCCTGACATCGACCCGGTCGTCGAGGCGTCGGCCGCGAAGGCGATCGGGCACGTGTGGTGGTCGGCGACGATCGCCTGGGCCAACGGCATGGGTGACATCGACTGGGTCGCCGGCGAGCTGCGTGAGGCGACCGAGTTGATCGCCGAAAGATTCGGCTGACCAGGGCGGGTGTTGCCTGACCGGCTGGTCAAGTAGGGTGCGCCGCGAGGCCGCCATCGATGCTCCGAGGGGGACACAATGCGCGCTGCACTGCTCCGCAACACGGGTGACGAGAAGCTCGAGGTCCGGGACGACATCGGTCTGGCGCCGGTCGGGCCCGGCCATGTCAAGGTCGACATCAGGGCGACCGGGGTGTGCCACTCCGACCTGTCCGCGATGAGCGGCATCATCCCGCAGCCGGCGCCGTTCGTGCCCGGCCACGAGGGTGCCGGCGTCGTGTCCGAGGTGGGGGAGGGGGTCACCTCGGTGGCGCCCGGCGACCACGTGATCGTGGCGTGGAGCCCGCCGTGCGGCCACTGCGCCTTCTGCATCGATCGCAAGCAGCCGAACCTCTGCTCGAACATCCAGATGGAGGCCATCGGCACCCCGGGCTTCGTGCTCGAGGGGGCGCCGACGTTCGGCATGGCCGGCACCGGCACGTTCGCCGAGGCGGTGGTCCTTCCCGAGCAGGGTGCGGTCAAGATCGCCGACGACGTGCCCTTCGAGATCGCCTCGCTGGTGGGCTGCGGCGTCATGACCGGTGTGGGCGCCGCCATCAACACCGCCAAGGTGAAGCCCGGCTCGTCGGTCGTGGTGTTCGGCTGCGGCGGCGTCGGCATCGCGGCGATCCAAGGCGCCCGGGTGGCCGGGGCGGCCGAGATCGTGGCCGTCGACCTGGTGGACGGCAAGCTCGAGGACGCCAAGCGCTTCGGCGCCACGCACGCCGCCAAGCCCGACGATCTGCCGGCCCTGATCCAGGAGATCACCGGCGGCGACGGCTTCGACTACGCGTTCGAAGCCATCGGCATCCCCACCACCATGCGCGCGGCGTACGACGCCACCCGCCGCGGCGGCACGACGTGCGTCATCGGCGCCGGCGGCTTCCAGCACGAGGTGACGTTCAACGGGTTCGAGCTGTTCTACAGCGAGAAGACCTTCGTCGGCTCGTACTACGGCTCGGCCGACGTTCGCAGCGACTTCCACCGGGTGCTGCGCCTGTGGAAGACGGGCCGCCTCGACCTCGAGGGCATGATCAGCCGCAGGCTCCGCCTGGAGGACGTCAACGACGCGCTCGCCTCGCTGAAGGCCGGCGAGGTCATCCGCCAGGTCATCACCTTTGGCGACCAGGGTTCCGCCAATGCGGGTGAACAGCAGGTCGGGGCCGAGCAGCAGCTCTAGCCAGCGAAGGCTCCGGCGCTCCCGCCGCCATCGCTTCTGGCAGCGCTCCCTTCGCCATGTGCGACCGGGCGCTGCCAGAAGCGCGTTCGGCCGCTGGCGGACGCCGCTGATGCGGGGTAGAACGTGTTTCAGTTCTGGTCCGGCGACGAGGGGAGTGACGGCGTGGCAGAGGGTGAGGTGCTGTCGGCGCCGCTGGTGCTCGAGTACCCGTTCCGGCGGACCGTGGGGCGTGTGCAGTCCGCCTTCCTCACGGGCCTCCGGGAGGGCCTGGTGCTGGGCATACGGGCCCGGGACGGGCGGGTTGTGTGCCCGCCGGTGGAATACGACCCCGTGACCGGCGACGAGCTCGACGAGATCGTCCGGGTGGCCGAGGAGGGGACCGTGACCACCTGGTCCTGGGAGCCCGAGAGCCGCCCGAACCAGCCCCTCGGCCACGCCTTCGCCTGGGCGCTCGTCCGGCTCGACGGCGCCGACACCGCCATGTTGCACGCCGTCGACGCCGGCGCCGTGACCGCCATGACGACGGGCATGCGGGTGCGCATCCGCTGGCGCGACCGGGCCGACAGGCAGGGCGACATGAACGACATCGCCTGCTTCGAGCCGGCCGGTGACGCCTCCGACGAGGCCGACGCCGGTGACAGGACCGGTGCCGGCGACGCGGCCGGAGCGGGGGACGACCGATGACCGACCTCGTGCTGCCCGAGGGCGTCCGCGAGGCGCTCGCCGACGTCGAGCCCGTCCGGGGCATCCGCACCCCGGCCCGGCTCGACTACACGTTCACCGCCGGAACGGCCACGTCGCGCTTCCTGCGTGGCATCCGGAACAAGCAGATCCTGGGTCAGCGCTGCCCGGTCTGCCACAAGGTGTATGTGCCGCCGCGGGGCTCGTGCCCGACCGACGGCGTGCCCACCACCGAGCAGGTCGAGCTGCCCCACACCGGGGTCGTGACGACGTTCTGCGTCGTGAACGTCCAGTTCTACGGGCAGGTCATGGAGGTGCCGTACGTGTGCGCCACCGTCCTGCTCGACGGCGCCGACCTCGGGCTGTTCGGGCTCGTCCAGGAGATCCCGTTCGACAAGGTGCGGATGGGCCTGCGCGTCGAGGCCGTGTGGGTCGACGACGACGAGCTCACGACCGATCTCGCCTCGATCCGCTACTGGCGCCCGACCGGCGAGCCCGACGCCGCCTACGAGACCTACCGGGAGCACGTCTGATGCGTGACGTCGCCGTCGTCGCCTTCGCCCAGTCGCCCCATGTCCGGCGCATCCGGGACCGCAACGAGGTCGAAATGGTCATGCCGGTGCTGCACCAGGTGAAGGAGTCCGTCGGCATCGATCAGACCGGCATCGACTTCACGTGCTCGGGCAGCACCGACTACCTGGCCGGGGCCGCGTTCAGCTTCGTCATGTCCCTCGACGGCGTGGGCGCCTGGCCGCCGATCAGCGAGAGCCACGTCGAGATGGACGGCGCCTGGGCACTCTACGAGGCCTGGGTGAAGATCCAGACCGGCGCCGCCGACACCGCCCTCGTGTTCGGCTACGGCAGGTCGTCGCCCGGCTCGCTGCGCGACGTGCTGTCCCGCCAGCTCGACCCGTACTACGTCGCACCGCTGTGGCCCGATGCCGTGGGCCTCGCCGCCCTGCAGGCCCGGGCCTGCATCGACGCCGGCATCACGACCCCCGCCGAGATGGCGGGGATCGCCGCACGCAGCCGCCGCAGCGCCGCGGACAACCCGTTCGCCCAGCTGCAGGGGTCCGACGACCCCGACGTGCTGCTGAAGGAACCCGAGATCGCCTCGCCGCTGCGGCGTCACGACTGCCCGCCGATCACCGACGGCGCCGCGGCGATGATCCTCGCGGCCGACGACCGTGCGCGGGCGCTGACCGACCACCCGGTCTGGATCCGGGGGATCGACCACCGCATCGAGGCCCACGCCCTCGGAGTCCGGGACCTGACCGACTCGCCGTCGACCCGCATCGCCGCCGAGCGGGCCGGCGCCGGACCCGGCACGGCCTCGGTCGACATCGCCGAGCTGCACGCCCCGTTCACCCACCAGGAGGCGCTCCTGCGCACGGTCCTCGGCCTCGGTGACGCGACGTCGATCAACCCGTCGGGCGGTGCGCTGGCCGCCAACGCGATGATGGCGGCCGGACTGGTCCGCATCGGCGAGGCCGCGCAACGGATCGCGGCCGGCGAAGGACGCCGGGCCGTCGCGCACGCCACCAGCGGTCCGTGCCTGCAGCAGAACCTGGTGTGCGTCCTGGAGGGGGAGGCCTGATGGGCAGGGAACGGGTCGCCGTCGTCGGTATCGGCCAGACGAAGCACCAGGCCACCCGCGGCGACGTGTCGATCGCCGGGCTCGTTCGCGAGGCGGCGGTGAAGGCGCTCGCCGATGCGGAGGTGACCTGGGCGGACATCGACGCGGTGGTCGTGGGCAAGGCGCCCGACTTCTTCGAGGGCGTGATGATGCCGGAGCTGTACCTGGCCGACGCCCTCGGCTGCGTCGGCAAGCCGATGCTGCGCGTGCACACGGCCGGGTCGGTCGGCGGATCGACGGGCCTGGTGGCCGCCAGCCTCGTCCAGGCCGGCATCCACCGGCGGGTGCTCGCGGTGGCGTTCGAGAAGCAGTCCGAGAGCGAGGCCATGTGGGCTCTCACGCTGCCGATTCCGTTCTCCCCGCCGCTCGTGGCCGGGGCCGGCGGCTACTTCGCGCCGCACATCCGGGCCTACATGCGCCGCTCGCAGGCACCCGACCACATCGGCATCCTCGTGGCGCTCAAGGACCGGCGGAACGCCCTGCGCAACCCGAACGCCCACCTCCACGAGCCCGACATCACGTTCGACTCCGTGAAGGACTCGATCATGCTGTGGGACCCGCTGCGCTACTCGGAGACGTGCCCGTCCTCCGACGGCGCCTGCGCCCTGGTGCTCACCGACGAGGCCGGCGGCGACGCGGCGGCCCGCGCCCCGGCGTGGATGCTGGGCGGGGCGATGCGCTCGGAGCCGACCATGTTCGCCGGCCGAGACCAGGTCGACCCCCGGGGCGGGCGGGACTGCGCCGCCGAGGTCTACGCCCAGGCCGGCATCACCGATCCCCGGCGCGACATCGACGTCGCCGAGGTCTACGTGCCGTTCAGCTGGTACGAGCCCATGTGGCTCGAGAACCTCGGCTTCGCGGAGGAGGGCGGCGGCTGGAAGCTGGTCGAGGAGGGCGCCACCGCGTTCGACGGCGACATCCCCTGGAACCCGTCGGGCGGCGTGCTCTCGTCGAACCCGATCGGGGCGTCGGGCCTGATCCGCTTCGCCGAGGCCGCCATGCAGGTGCGGGGCCAGGCGGGCGAGCACCAGGTCGAGGGGGCCCGGGTGGCGCTGGGCCACGCCTACGGCGGCGGCTCGCAGTTCTTCGCCATGTGGGCCGTCGGCGCCGACAAGCCGACCTCGTAGCCACCGACGACCGGCCCGACGGGCCGAGGGAGATGACCGTGGGCCGACTCGACGGCAAGGTCGCCATCATCACGGGCGCCGCCCGGGGCCAGGGCGAGGCGGAGGCCCGCCTGTTCACGGCCGAGGGCGCCAAGGTGCTGCTGACCGACGTGCGCGACGCGGAGGGCGAGGCCGTCGCCAAGGACATCGGCGACGCGGCCGCCTACACCCACCTGGACGTGGCCGACGAGGCGCAGTGGGACGCCGCCGTGGCCGCGGCCGAGGACCGGTTCGGGCCGGTCTCGGTGCTCGTGAACAACGCCGGCATCCTGCTGTTCCAGGCCATCCACAAGATCACGCTCGAGGAGTGGGAGCGGGTCCAGAGCATCAACGTCACGGGCGTGTTCCTCGGCATCAAGGCCGTGACCCGGTCGATGACGGCCGCCGGCGGCGGGTCGATCGTGAACATCTCCTCCACCGCCGGGCTGACCGGCATGCCGTACCTCGGCGCCTACGTGGCCTCGAAGTGGGCGGTGCGGGGTCTCACGAAGACGGCGGCGATCGACCTCGGGCCGAGGGGCATCCGCGTCAACTCTGTCCACCCCGGCGGCATCGACACGCCCATGGTGGCCGGCACCGACAAGGAGGCGCCGTTCTACAAGCGCCTGCCGGTCAGCCGGATGGGGTCGACGGACGAGGCCGCCCGGGCCGTGCTGTTCCTGGCGTCCGACGACGCCAGCTACACCACGGGCGCCGAGCTGGCCGTCGACGGCGGCGCCACGTGCGGTGACCTGGGCCTGATGAACTAGCAGCGGCGCCCGACGCGCGCGGACGACTCCGGCGCCTCGCGGCGGGGATCAGGGCAGGATCAGATGGCTGTCGCCGAACTCGTGCCACAGGTAGCGCTCGGCGACCGCCGCCCGGTAGGACGCCTCCAGCAGCGGGCGCCCGGCGACCGCCTCCAGCAGCGCCAGGTGCGACGACTCGGGCTCGTGCCAGCCGGTGATCAGGCCGTCGACCACCCGCACGCCCCGGGCGGGCGAGACGACGAGCTCGGTCCGGCCGTGGCCCGGGTGGGACCGGCCGGCCGGGTCAGCGGTCGTCTCCAGCGCCCGCACCACGGTGGTGCCGGCCGCCACGATCCGGCGGCCGGCGGCGCGGGCGGCGTTGACCGCGTCCGCGGTGGCGGCCGGCACGGAGTAGCGCTCGGCGTAGGGTGGCTCGCCCGCGTCCTGCGACGACACGCCGGTGTGCAGGGTGATCGGCACCACCGCCACCCCGGCGGCGAGCAGGCGGCTGACGAGACGGTCGGTGAAGGGCCGTGAGGCGCTCGGCATCTCGACCGAGCCCGGCTCGCGGGCGAACACGGTCTGATAGGCGTCGAGGGGCCACGCCTCGTCGGTGTGGGTGTAGCGGATCGGCTGGCCGTGCCGGGCCAGGTACCTGCCCACCACCGGCGCCGTCGCGGTCACGGACCGGTTGACCGTGCCCGGCCCGGGCCGGGCGGCCACGGGCGGCAACGCCGGCAGGTCCAGGCGCGCCAGCCACAGACGGCGGACCGGCGTGGCCGCCGGGAACGGTGCGAGCAGCTCGGCGGTTCCGCCCGCCGGCAGGAACAGCACCGGCGGCGCCTCGCCGGTGAAGCGTGCCGAGCCCGGCCCCGCCGGCACGCGGGGCTCGACCACCCAGAACCCGCCGGGCTGCTCGGTCGAGAGGTGCAGCCGGAACGGCGTGCCGTCGGCGGCCCGGGCGTCGAGGGCCGCCGGCAGGACGGCCGAGGCGTTGACGACCACGATGTCGCCGGGCGCCAGTTCGTCCACCAGATCGGCGAAGCGGCGGTGGGTGACGGTTCCGGTGGTCCGGCGGGCGACCATCAGCCGGACGTCCCCGCGGCCCTCGTCGCCCACGACGCCACCGGGGCGGCGCAGCTCGGGCGGCGTGCCGGCCTCCCCGCCCTCGGGGATCCGGAACCCGCCGAGCAGCTCCAGCCGGTCGAGGCGCAGCGTCGTGCCGGGCACGACGGTGAGCGGGCGGCCGCCGGTGAGCTCGTCGCGCACCCTCACGTCCCGGCCTCCCCGGGCGCTGCGGACGCCGTCAGCAGGTCCTCGACCCGGTACCGGCCGCTCGGCGGCCGCTCGTCGATCAGGCGGACGATGCCCGGGACCCGGCTTGCGGCACTCGGCCGGTCGGAGATGTCCCCGCCCGGGAACGCGTCCTGGTGCATACGGGTGCGCATGTCGCCGGGGTCCACCCAGTGGACCCGCACGTCCGGCTCCTCGGCGGCCAGCACCCGGCTGAGCTGCTCGAAGGCCGCCTTCGACGCCCCGTACGCGCCCCAGCCCTCGTAACCCTCGACCGCGGCGTCGGAGGTGACGTCGACGATCGTGCCGCCATGCGCCCGGAGGTCCGGCAGCGCCGCCTGGACGAGGCGAAGCGGCGCCACGACGTTCGTGCGCAGCGTGGCCTCGAGGTCGGCGGGCGCCAGGTCCGCCAGGTGGGGGAGCGGGGACGGGCCGAGCGTGCCGGCGTTGTTGACGAGGAGCGTGAGCTCGCCGGTGCGCCGGGCGGCGGCGACGAGGGCATCGACGTGGTCCTGGTCGCCGATGTCGCCGGCCACCGCCACGACCGTGCCGGGTCCGGCGGCATCCAGGTCGGCCCGGGCGGCGCCGAGGGCCTCGGCGCCCCGGGCGTCGACCACCAGATTCCAGCCGGTTGCGGCCAAGTGGTGGGCGAGGGCGAGGCCCAGGCCCCGGCTGGCCCCGGTGACGATGGCTGTTCGTCCCATCGTGTGACTCGCTTTCGTAGCTCGCGTCTACCTGCGGGCAACCTACGGGCGGGGCGCGGCGGCCCCATCGGGCCTCGGACCGGTTCCCCTCGGTCGAAAGGCGGAGACCCCCTACCGGCGGGGATCGACGAGCCCGACGCGCACGGCGTAGAGCGCGGCCTGGGTGCGGTCGTGCACCCGGAGCTTGGCCAGGACGCTCGACACGTGGGTCTTCACGGTCTTCTCGGACACGAACAGCTCGGCCGCCAGCTGCCGGTTGGACAAGCCCCGGCCGAGGCCCATGAGCACCTCGCGCTCGCGCTCGGTCAGCCGGTCGAGCCCGGGGTCGGAGGGCACCGGCGGCTCGGGGGCCATCCCCTCCGCCACCTTGGCCATGACCACGGCGGCGGCCTCGGGCGCCAGCATCGGCTCGCCGCGCCCCACGGCCCGCAGGGCGTCCTCGAGCGTGGCGGGGCCCGCGTCCTTGAGCAGATAGCCGTCGGCCCCCGCCCGGATCGCCGGGATGACCATGTCGGCCCCGCTGAAGCTCGTGAGCACGAGGATGCCGAGATCGTGGCCGGCGGCGCGGATGCGCCGGATCGCCTCGACGCCGTCGACGCCGGCCATGACGAGGTCGGTGAGCAGCAGATCGGGCCGCAGCTCGTCCACCAGGCGGACCGCCTCGGCGCCGTCGGCGGCCTCGCCCACGACCGAGAAGCCGCGGGCCTCGAGGAACGACCGGAGGCCCTGGCGGACGACCGGGTGGTCGTCGCACACGACGACGGTCGGGGCGCCCCCGGTGCCGTCGGAGCCGTCACCGGCGCCGGGGTCCGTGCCGGTGGCGCCCCCGGTATCGGCGGCGGGCCCGGCGGTGCGGATGTCGCCGCCGGGCCGGGCGACGGGCTCCGGCCCCGGGCCGGCCGCCGCGGTCACCGGGGCACCCGCAGCTCGACGGTCGTGCCGGCGCCGGGCGTCGAGTCGATCGTGAGGCGGCCGCCGAGGGCGGCGGCGCGCTCGTCCATCGAGGTGAGGCCCAGGCGGCGCGCCCGGTGGCCGACGGCGCCCGGGTCGAAGCCCACACCGTCGTCGGCCACCCGGGCGACGAGCTCGCCGTGCTCGCCACGTTCGCCGGCACCGCTGAGGGCGAGCGTGACGGCGATGCGCCGGGCATGGGCATGGCGGACGGCGTTGCCCACGGCCTCCTGGACGATCCGGAGAACCTGGTGCTCGCCCTCGGCGTCCAGCCCCGGGTCCTCGCAGGCGTCGAGGTCGATCGCCACGTCGTGGGCCCGGGCCGTCACCGCCAGCTGGTCGCACAGCACGGCGACGAGACCGTCGCGCTCGAGGTCGGCCGGGCGCAGGCCCTCGACCGTCGAGCGCAGCTCGGCGACGATGCCGGCCGCCAGGCGCTGCACCGCGGCGAGCTCGTCGGCCGCCCGGTCCGGGTCGGTGCGCAGCAGGCCGGCGGCCGTGCCGACCGAGAGCTGCAGGCTGAAGAGCGACTGGCTCATGGCGTCGTGCAGCTCGCGTGCCAGACGGGCTCTTTCTGCGACGAGGGCGAGCTGGCGGCTGTCCTCGACCAGGCGGGCGTGGTCGATCGCGAGGGCGGCGTGCGAGGCGAGCAGCACGATCGCCTCCTCGTCGGCGGCGCTGAACTCGTCGGTGTCTTCCTTGTCGGCCAGGTAGAAGGCGCCGACGACCGCGCCGCGGGCCACGATCGGCACGCCGAGGAACGACCCCATGCGGGGATGGGCGGCCGGCCACCATTCGAAGCGCGGGTCGGCCCGGATGTCGGGCGTGCGGTACGGCTGCGTCTCGCTCAGCATGGCGGCGAGCAGGCCGTGGGTGCGGGGGAGCGGGCCGATGCGGTCGATCAGCTCGTCACTCATGCCCACCGTCACGAAGCGGGCGAACTCGTCGCCCTCGGGCTCGGGGATGCCGATGGCGGCGTAGCGAGCGCCGGCCAGGTCGCGGGCGCTGGAGGCGAGCTGGTGGAGCACCCGGTCGAGCGACGCCTCGGACGTGACACTGCCCAGGGCGGCGGCCAGCGCGGCGAGCACCGCTCCGGTGGGCTCGACCGGGGGCGCGGCAGGCGGCGCGGGCTGCGGGCGACCGGGCTCGTCGGGGGTCACTGCCGAGGAAGCTACCGGCGCCCGCGCCGGCTCGGACGTCCGCCTGTCCGGTGCGGCCGGCGGTGACCGCCGCACCGCCCGCAGGGTGCCACCATGGGGCCGTGGACGCCTCCGCCGCCCGGGTCGAGGAGTGGGTGGCCGGCTACGAGCGCGCCTGGCGCACGGCCGGCACCGACGCCGTCGACGAGCTGTTCACCCCCGACGCGACCTACCTGCCGTCGCCGTGGGCCACGCCGGTCGAGGGGCGGGAGGCGATCCACCGGTTCTGGGAGGACGGGCGCGACGGGCCCGACGAGGAGTTCAGCTTCGCCTACGACCTCGTGGCCGTCGACGGGCCCACAGCCGTGGTCCGCTGCGCGGTCGACTACGGGGATGGCAGCCGGTGGCGCAACCTGTGGGTCATGCGGTTCGCCGACGACGGCCGCTGCGCCGCCATCGAGGAGTGGCCGTTCTCGCCGGATCAGCCCGACGGCCACGGCTGAGGCCCGGCGGCGGCGGTGGACGCCCTCAGACGGCGGACGGGGGCGCCGACTCCGGGCGCGGCGCGTTGCGGGCCGAGGCGGTCGCCTTGGCCGGGGCGTCGTCCATCCGGTCCGGCCAGAACGGCGGCGGGTACACCGTCCGCTCGTCGCCGACCGGCTCGGCGTAGAACTGCGCCGCCCACGACCGGAACTTCATGAACGGGCCGTCGGCGTCGGCCAGCGCCGGACGCACCAGGTGGGCCTTGTGCTCCCAGATCGGCTTGTCCTCACGCACCTGCTTGTCGACCTCGGCGACGAAGGCCCGGCCCACGTTGCGGGTCGTCTTCTCGTCGCCCATGGTCTTGAACCGGAAGTTAAACCGCAGGACGCAGCGGTCGGCCTCGATGGGCGTCGTCACCGCGTAGTTGATCGTGTCCACGATGCCGCTGAATCGCACGAGCGACAGTCCCGGACCCCAGGCGTGGGTGTCGATGCGGCCTTCCATCACCCCCCGCGGGGTCGGGAACTTCTGCGACGACCGCATGGTGGCCTCGGGGAACCCGGTGACGTACTCGTCGATCTCGGGCACGGTGGCCGTGTTGTGCACGAACCGGAAGTGCGCCGAGTCGACGCTGTTCTCGGCCATCTCCTGGATCGACGCGTCGATCAGGTAGTCGGTGCGGATCGTCGTCGACCAGTCGGGGTGGTCCCCGAGTTCGGCCACCTCGGGGATGTCCCACTGAGGGGGCTCGCCGTGGGGGTGGTACCAGCTCAGCACGACGCCGTTGCGCTCGATCGTGGGGAACGTCGTGAGGCGGGCCCGGCGATTGATCCGCTCGCTGTAGGGGATGCAGGTGTTCGCACCCTCGGCGTCGTAGCGCCAGCCGTGGAACGGGCACGCGATCTCGGTGCCCTGGACCGTGCCCCCGTGGCCGAGGTGAGCCCCGAGGTGCGGGCAGAACGCACCCTGGACGTGGACGGTGCCCTCCGCGTCACGCCAGCCGACGAGGTGGCGCCCCCAGTAGTAAAGGGGCTTGGCCGTGCCGGGCGGGAAGTCCTCCGGGTAGCCGACGCAGAACCAGCCGAACGGGATGGGGAACGGATAGCGGTGCGGCACGCTCCCTACAGTAGAACACGTTCCAATTTTGGTCGAGGCATCGGGCGCGGAACGGGCGTTTGCGCCACCCTGGGCCCTCTTTGTCACTTCGTGACCACGCAGTGCGTCAGCCGTTGAACAAATCTGTGCCCTGGCGTGGCCGATCAGCGGCGAGAGGACGCAGGGGGCTGTTCAGCTCTGACATAGTTGGGGCCCATGGCCACAACCACGTCATCGTCGACGTCCGAGGGCGGGACGCCGGACTTCACGATCGTCCTGCGGGGCTACGAACGCACTCAGGTCGACATGTTCATCGAGCGGCTGCAGGCCCGCATCGATGAGCTGAGCAACCTCGCCTCCAAGGCCAAGAACGGCACGAGCGACGCTCGTGACCGCGTGGCCGAGCTCGAGCGCACGGTCGCCGAGCAGGCAAAGCAGCTCGAGCAGCGCGCGCAGCCGACGCTGTCGGGCCTCGGCACCCGCGTCGAGCAGCTGCTCCGCCTCGCCGAGGAGCAGTCGAACGAGCACCGTGAGGAGGCCAAGCGCGAGGCCGAGAAGCTCGTCGCCGCCGCCCACCTCGAGTCGAAGGAGGTCGTCGAGAAGGCGCGCGCCGTAGCCGCCGCCGTGAAGACGGCCGCCGAGCGCGAGGCCAAGGCCACCCGCGACTCCGCCGAGCGCGAGGTCAACGAGCTGCGCAACTCGACCAAGCGCGAGGTCGACATCCTCCGGTCCGAGGCCGAGCGCGAGACCAGCCAGCTGCGCACGGTCACCGACCACGAGGTCGCCGAGCACCGGGCCACGGCCGAGCGCGACATCGCCACCCTGCGGGCCACCGCCGAGCGCGAGATCATCGAGATGCGCAACGTGGCCGCCCGCGAGGCCGAGGAGAAGCGCGCCGCCGCCTCCAAGCTGCTCACGAAGGCCAAGGAGAAGCGCGAGGCCGAGCTCCAGGCCCTCGAGCTCGAACTGGCCGAGCGCCGCGAGCGGTCCGAGCGCGAGGAGGGCGAGCGCCACGACTCCGCCGTCGCCCAGACCCAGAAGCTCGTGATCGACGCCGAGCAGCGGGCCAAGGCCGCCGACCTCCGTGCCAAGGAAGCCGAGCAGCGGGCCGAGCAGCGTCGGGCCGAGAGCGAGGCCGAGTCCGGCGAGATCATCGCCAAGGCCAAGTCGTTCGCCGAGCGCACCGTCTCCGATGCCAACGCCGAAGCCGAGCAGCTCATCTTCGACGCGAAGACCCACGCCCAGGTCACCAAGCAGACCGCCGAGCGCGAGGTCGCCGACCTCACCCGCCAGCGCGACGCCGTGACCAACCAGCTGGGCCAGCTGCGCGAGATGCTCTCGGGCCTGGCCGGGGTCGGCGCAAACCTGGGCGACCAGTCGAAGGGCGCCGACGGCAAGCCCGAGGGCGACAAGGACAGCTAGCCCGGGGTGGCCCGACGACATGACCTGACGTACCGTCAGGTCATGTCCACCAAGCTTGGTCTGATCATCGGGTACTGGCCCTCGAGCGGACCGCCGCCCGATGCGGCCGAGCAGGTGGCCGCCGCCGAAGAGCTGGGGTTCGACTCGATCTGGACCTCCGAGGCCTACGGGTCCGACTGCTTCACCCCGCTGGCGTGGTGGGGCAGGGCGACCCATCGGGTGAAGCTGGGGACGGCCATCACCCAGATCTCCGCCCGCTCGCCGGCATCGACGGCGATGACCGCCATCACGCTCGACCACCTCTCAGGTGGCCGGCTGATCCTCGGCCTGGGGGTCTCGGGCCCACAGGTGGTCGAGGGCTGGTACGGCCAGCCCTACGCCAAGCCGTTGGCCCGCACCCGCGAGTACGTCGAGATCGTCCGGCGGGTCATCGCCCGCGAGGAACCGGTCGAGTTCGCCGGTGAGCACTACGCCATGCCGCTCGTGGGCGGCACGGGGCTCGGCAAGCCGCTCAAGTCGATCGTGCGACCGTTGCGCACCGACCTCCCGATCTACCTGGGGGCCGAGGGCCCGAAGAATGTGGCGCTGGCCGCCGAGATCGCGGACGGCTGGCTGCCCATGTTCTTCTCGCCCAAGGCCGACGACTTCTACCGGGCCTCGCTCGCCCAGGGCTTCGCCCGCCCGGGTGCCCGCCGCGCCGCCGACGACTTCAAGGTGGCCTGCGTCGTGCCGGTCATCCCCGGCGACGACGTCGAGGCGTGCGCGGACCTGCTGCGCCCCAACCTCGCGCTCTACATCGGTGGCATGGGGGCGCGCGACCGCAACTTCCACAAGGACGCCTTCGTACGGCTGGGCTACGAGGCCGAGTGCGAGAAGATCCAGGAGGCGTACCTCGACGGCCGCAAGGCCGAGGCCGCCGCCGCTGTGCCCACCTCGATGGTCGAGGACGTCTACCTGATCGGGCCGCCGGCCAAGATCCGCGACGACCTCGAGCACTGGCGGGCCACGTGCGTGACCACGCTGCTCGTGGCCGGGCCGCCCGGCCTCCTACGCCAGATCGCCGAGATCGTCGGCTGATCGACCGGCCGGCCGGCGGTCCCGACCGCCGGCCCCCGGTCAGAGCACGTAGACGAACCCGTAGGCCTCGTCGCGGTACGGCACCCCGCTGGCGTCGAGGGCGTCGGCCCAGTTGCCGGTCACCTCGGGGTTGCTCTCCTCCATGCCGTGGTCGGCCACGAGGAAGAACGCGGTGTCGTCCCACACGCCGGCCCGCTCGACGGCGTCTAGGACCTGACCCATGCGGGCGTCGGTGTCGACCACGCTGGCCCACGCCATCTCGCCGTAGGGCCCGCCGGCGTGGAAGGCGGCGTCGGTGAGCGTGAAGCTGACGAAGCAGTAGCGGGGGAGCGATTCGCCGCCCTCCCACACCTCCAGCGCCTGGGCCATGCCCGTGTGGTCGATGCGCGACGACGTGCGGTAGCCCTTCTCGGGCCGGACGAACCGCTCGGTGGCGAAGGGCAGGTCCTCGGCCCGGGGCGCGCGCTCCAGCGGGCGGCCGGCCCGGATGGCGTCGAAGGTCGAGCGGTCGGCGCCGACGTCGCACGGCTCGTTGATCGCCACCGTGCGGGCGTCGGGCCACGTCCGGTGCACCGCGTGGTGGATCGTCTCGACGCCGGGGGCGAGCGTGCGCATGGCCCACGGCCAGGTGGCCGGCGAGTTCGTGATGATCTGCTCGCCGGCCGCCCGGTCGTACCAGGCGTTGTGGAGGATGCCGTGGTGGCCCGGGTGGGCGCCGGTCTGGATCGTCGTGTGGTTCGGCAGCGTGACGGACGGCAGCGATGCCACCGCCCCGTGCCCGAGGCCGGTGCCCATCGCCAGCAGGCGGGCGACGTTCGGGGCCGCGCCGGCGGCGACCATGTGGTGGAGCACGTTCGCGTTGCAGCCGTCGAACAGGAACCCCACGACGTGGCGGGGGCGCGGGGCCGTGGGGTCGAGCAGGTCGCCGAGCACGTCGCCGTCCTGCCGGGCGAGCAGGGCGCCCGGGCGGGGCCGGCCGGTGGGACCCACGCCGCCGTCGGCGGGTGCGGCGCCCATCAGGGCGAGAACGGTCGGCGCGACGTCGACCAGCCGCCCGGCCCGGGGGACGAGGCCGGCGGGGCGCACGCCGGCGCCGGCCAGGATGAACGGCGCCCGCACCTGCACCACGCCGAGCGAGCCGTGCTCGCCCCGCTCGCCGCCCTGGTCCTCCCAGTTGTGGGCGGCCGTGTGCAACGCCAGCACGTCCGGGGCGGCGGGGTGGTCGAACACCTGGGCCAGGTGCTCGTGGGCGAAGGGGTAGGACTGCTCGCTGCGGGTCGGCCACGGGTGGGCCCGCTCCTCCGCGAGCGGCGAGAAGCGGTCCGTGGCCGTGTCGGCCAGCGGGTCGCGGCCCTCGACCGCGAGCGTCGTGAAGCCCCAGGCGTCGCCGCCGGGCGCCGGTTCGCGGCGGAACCGCACCCGGCCCTCGGCGGTGCGGACGTCGTAGGCGTCGCCGCCGGGCTCGACCGTGGCGACAAGGTCGACGATGTGACCCCAGGCGGGATCGGCGAGCGCCTCCACCGCACGATCGACGAGGGCGGGATCGGGCGTCGCCGGCTCTGCCATGTCCCGACCGTACCGGCGCCGGTGTTCCTGCTGTCGAAGGCGCACGCGAACCGCAGGAATCCGCTGCAGGAACCCCGGGCGTCAGCTCTCGAACGCCTCCGGCGGCGGGCAGGCGCACACGAGGTTGCGGTCGCCGTAACCCCCATCGACGCGGCTGACCGGTACCCAGTACTTGTCGCGCCGCAGCGATGGGACCGGGTAGGCACCGAGCTCGCGGGGATAGGGCCGGTCCCACTCCTCGGTGAGCAGGTCCTCGGCGGTGTGGGGGGCGTTGCGCAGCGGGCTGGTCTCGACCGGCCACTCGCCGGCCGCCACCCGGTCGACCTCGCCCCTGATGGCGATCATGGCGTCGCAGAACCGGTCGATCTCGGCCAGGGACTCGGACTCGGTCGGCTCGATCATCAGCGTGCCGGCGACCGGGAAGCTCATCGTCGGGGCGTGGAAGCCGTAGTCGATCAGGCGCTTGGCCACGTCGTCGACGGTGACGCCGGTGTCCTTCGTGATGCCGCGGACGTCGACGATGCACTCGTGGGCCACCCGGCCGTGCTCGCCGGTGTAGAGCACCGGGAAGTGGTCCCCGAGGCGGGCGGCGACGTAGTTCGCCGACAGGATGGCCACGGCGGTGGCCCGGCGCAGGCCGTCGGGACCCATGAGCTTCGTGTAGGCCCAGCTGATCGGCAGGATGCCCGCGGAGCCCCACGGCGCCGACGAGATCGGGCCGGGCCCGGTCGCCGGACCGGCCTCGGGGGCGAGCGGGTGGTTCGGCAGGAACGGCGCCAGGTGCGATCGGGCCGCCACCGGGCCGACGCCCGGCCCGCCACCCCCGTGGGGGATGCAGAACGTCTTGTGCAGGTTCAGGTGGCTGACGTCGCCGCCGAACCACCCCGGTCTGGCCACGCCCACGAGGGCGTTGAGGTTCGCGCCGTCGACGTAGACCTGCCCGCCGTGGGCGTGCACGACGTCGCAGATCTCGCCGATCGCGGACTCGAACACGCCGTGCGTGGACGGGTACGTGACCATGAGCGCGGCGAGGCGGTCGCCCATCTCGTCGGCCTTCGCCTGGAAGTCGGCGAGGTCGACGTTGCCGGCGTCGTCGCAGGCCACGACCACCACCCGCATGCCGGCCATGACCGCGGACGCGGCGTTCGTGCCGTGGGCGGAGGCCGGGATGAGGCACACGTCGCGCTGGTCGTCGCCGCGGCTGCGGTGGTAGCCGCGGATGGCGAGCAGGCCGGCCAGCTCGCCCTGCGACCCGGCGTTGGGCTGAAGCGACACGGCGTCGTAGCCGGTGATCTGGCACAGCGCCCGCTCCAGGTCGGCGATCAGCTCGCGGTAGCCCTCGGCCTGCTCGACGGGGGCGAACGGGTGGATCGCCGCGAACTCGGGCCAGGTCACCGGTTCCATCTCGGTGGTGGCGTTCAGCTTCATCGTGCACGAGCCGAGTGGGATCATCGAGCGGTCGAGCGCGACGTCGCGGCCCGAGAGCGTGCGCAGGTAGCGCAGCATCTGGGTCTCCGAGCGATGCGCGCTGAAGACCGGGTGCGTGAGGAAGCCGGACG
>DATHAO010000047.1:0-87710 GCA_035296625.1 Acidimicrobiales bacterium
CGGCCGCAGGCCGCGGCGGGGCGGATCGACGTCGTTGACTGGACCGGGCCGGTGCTCGACTGCGGCACCCCGGCCCGCTACCTGCACGCCAACCTCGCGGCGACCGGGGGCGTCCCGGCGATCGAGCCGGGTGCCACCGTCGAGGGCCGGGTCGAGCGGGCCGTGGTGTGGGCGGGATCGCACGTGGCGCCCGGCGAGCAACTGGTCGACGCCATCCGTGCCGGCCGGCTCACCGTGCTCGTCCGCTGACCCCCCCCACGGGCGTCCACCGGGCGCATGCCGGCCGGCCGGGCGATCCGCCGGGCGGGCCACCGGCGCGGCGAGTTGGCGGGGAACGGCCGGCCGGCGAGCTGGCGGGAGACCGGCCGGGCGATCTCCGGAGCGCCCGGGAGCTGGCCGGCTCCGCAGCGCCGGGCGCGTCAGCCGACCGGCTTCTCGAAGACCAGCAAGGGGTAGGCCAGGCGGCGCGGCCGGGGGCGGTCGTGGTCGGGCAGGCTGCGCAGCGCCGCCACGACCTCGGCCACCACGCGCCGCTCCTTGGGGCGGTCGAGGTGCCACAGGGTGGTGAGATTGCGGGCCTCGAGCCCGGTGGCGGCCTCGGCCGGGGACTGGTCGAGGGCCACGATCCAGTCCCGGCGCTCGATCAGTCGTAGCCCCGCAGACGTCCCGCGCAGCGTCATGTCGGCCGGCCGATCGCGCGGCCGGACCACATCGAGGCGCCGCTCGATGGCGCCGATCTCGTCACCGGTGCCGCTCTCGTAGCGGCCCGTCACCACGACGAGCCGTCCCCCGGCGCGCAGGATGCGGGCCGCCTCCGCCACGACGGCCCCCACCGGCACGAGCTGCAGCCACACCATGTAGACGGCGTCGACCGAGCCGCCCGCCACGGGCAGCGCCGCGGCGTCGGCCTGCGCGGCCGCCCCCATGAGCCGCCGCGACGCGCGCCGCAGCCGGGTGTACGACAGGTCCACGCCTCCCACCCAGCGCCCGTCGGACCCGACCGCCGCGGCGACGACGCCGGCGCCCACCCCGACCTCGAGCGTGCGCGGCACGAGCGGCAGGTACCGCCACAGCGTCTCGGCGAGCGCGAGGCCTCGGGCCTCCCCCCCGCGCAGGATCGCGAACAGGTCAGCGGACCGGTCGACGGAGATGGGCCTGTCGCTCATCGTCGGACCGTCAATGGCCGGCCGCCGGTCAGCGGGGGCGCAGCTGCACCGGGGTGGTGCGGTGCGCCAGCTGGCCGCAGGCCGCGTCGATCGCCGTGCCCCGGTTCCGACGCACGGTGGCGTTGATGCCCAGGTCGCCCAGCCACTCGCGGAAGCGCGCCACCCGCTCGGGCGCCGAGCCCCGGGTGGGGTAGCCGGGCGTCGGGTTCAGCGGGATCAGGTTCACGTGCGCAGACAGGGGGAGCGAGCGGGCCAGCTCGGCCAGCTCGCGGGCGTCGGTCGTACGGTCGTTGACGCCGTCGATCAGTGCCCACTCGAACGACAGGCGCCGGCCCTTGGCCCGCAGGTAGTCGGCGCAGGCCGCCATGAGCACGGTCAGGGGGTAGCGCTTGTTGAGCGGGACCAGCTGGTCGCGCAGGGCGTCGTTGGCGGCGTGCAGCGACACGGCGAGGTTCACGGGCAGGTCCTCGCCGGCGAGCCGGCGGATGCCGGGGACGACCCCCACCGTCGACACGGTCACGTGCCGGGCGGACAGACCGAGGTCGCCGTGCAGGCGCTCGATCGCCGGCCACACCCTGTCGTAGTTGGCGAGCGGCTCACCCATGCCCATGAGGACGACGTTGGCCAGGCGGCGGTCGACGGCTCGGGCCCGCCGGGCCGCCCAGACCACCTGCTCGACGATCTCGCCGGTCGTGAGCTGGCGCTCGAACCCGCCCTGGCCGGTGGCGCAGAACCCACAGCCCATGGCGCAGCCCGCCTGGCTCGAGACGCACGCGGTGGAGCGGTCGCGGTAGTGCATGAGCACGGTCTCGACCTGGGCGCCGTCGGGCAAGCCGAACAGCCACTTCACGGTGTCCCCGCCGTCGGCCACCGACTCGGCGACGGCGGTGAGCGCCGCCGGCAGCTCGGCGGCCAGCCGGGTGCGGAGCGCCTTGGGCAGGGTGGTCAGCTCGGCGGGAGCGGCGAGCTGGCGGTGCAGCCCGTCCCACACCTGGTCGACGCGATAGCGCGGCTCGCCGACCAGGCGGTCGGCGAGGGCGTCGCGATCCAGGTCGTAGAGCGTCGGCACGGCTCCCCAGCGTAGAGGTGTGGTGGCCGGCCGGTACCGTCGACGTCGTGGCCATCCGCCCGCAGACCCCCGGCTCCGAGCCCGAACCGCCCGATCCGCCCGATCCGGGGCACGTGCGGGCGCCCGGCGAGCCGGCGGACCGGCTCGATCACCCCGAGCACCACCACCGCGACGTGCAGGGCGGTGCTGCCCGGGCCGCCGTGTTCGGCGTGAGCGACGGGCTCGTTTCCAACATGGGCCTCATCCTGGGCGTCGCGGGGGCCGATCCGGCGCCGGGCGTCGTCCGTCTCGCCGGCTTGGCCGGCCTGCTCGCCGGCGCCGTGTCGATGGCGGCCGGCGAGTACAACTCGATGCGGGTCCAGTCCGAGCTGCTCGAGCGCGAGCTGGCGATCGAGGCCCGCGAGCTGGAGCGCCGGCCCGAGCACGAGACCGCCGAGCTGACACGGGTCTACGAGGCTCGGGGCCTCTCGCCCGACCGCGCCCACGAGGTGGCGTCCGCGCTCATGCACGACCCGGACGCCGCCCTCGAGGCGCACGCCCGCGAGGAGCTCGGCATCGACCCCGCGAACCTGGGTTCGCCGCTCGCCGCCGCCTCGTCGTCGCTCGCCGCCTTCGCCGTCGGCGCGGTCGTGCCGCTCGTGCCCTGGTTCGTGACGGCGGGAATGGCCGCCACGGTCGCCTCACTGGTCCTCGGCGTGATCGCGGCGGTGGTGGTCGGGGTGCTGATCGCCCGCTCGACCGCCCGGCCGATCCGCCGGGCCGCGCTGCGCCAGGTGCTCTTCACGGTCGTGCCGGCGGCGATCACCTTCGCCCTCGGGCGCATGCTGGGCGTCGGGGTCAGCTGACCGGGGCGACCTCGCCGGCATAGGCCCGATCCACGTGGTGCACCGTGAAGCCGAGCCGCTCGTAGAGCCCGACGGCGGCGGTGTTGTCGGCGTCGACGTAGAGCATGGCGGTGCCCAGGCCGGCCCGTGCCAGGTGGTCGAGGCCGGCGAGCGTCAGGGCCCGTCCCAGGCCGCGGCCGTGGTCGGTGGGGTCGGCGGCGATGACGTAGATCTCGCCGAGGGGCGGGTCGTGGTCGGCATGCACCTTCGTCCAGCAGAAACCGGCCAGCCGGCCGTCGCGCTCGTGCAGCAGGAAACCGGCCGGGTCGAACCACGGCTCGTGCTCGCGGGCGACGACGTCAGCGACGGTCCAGCCGCCCTGCTCGCGGTGCCACGCGAACGCCCGGTTGTTGACCTCCACGAACGCCTGCTCGTCGCGGCCGGGCACGAAAGGGCGGGTGGCCAGCTCGAACGGCTCGCCCACCGGCAGGGACCGGCGCATCTGCCACAGGTCACGCTCGGGCCGCAGGCCCACGCTCGCCGCGACGGCGTCCTGAACGTCGCCGGCGTCGGTGAGCCACATGTGGACCGGTCCGCCGCCGTCGGCCGCCACGGCCGCCACCACGGGCCCCAGCACGGCGGCGCCGAGAGCGGCCGTGTCGGCGGCGCGGTCGGGGGCGACGACGAGATCCAGGTCCCAGCCCGCAGACCCGGGCACGGCGTGGGCGTACGCGTCCGGGTGCCGGCGCCCGGGGGACCACGCGAGCGCCGCGGTGGCCGGGCGGCCATCGCCGCCCGCCGCCAGGCGGGCCAGCCGGGCGTCGTCGAAGGGCACGTCGGCGGCGGCGCGTGCCGACGCCACCAGGGCATGCACGGCCGCGAGGGCGTGTGCGGTCAACCGGCGCGTCACGTCGACGACGGGCACGAGGCAAAACTAGGGCTGGATCGGCACGAGACCCGCCTCCGCGGCACCGAGCGAGTTCACGATGCCCGCCGTGCGGTCGCGGGCCTGTTCGAGCCGGGCGCGTTGGGCCGGGTCGGTGGCCGGGTCCGCGAGCGCCCGGTCGACCTCGACCAGGCGGAGCGGTGAGAACCCCTCGGCGATGAGCGTCGGAGCGTACTCCGCCCGGGTGACCGACCAGCCCTCGTCGCCCTCCGTGAAGGTGAACCGCACGATCAGCCCCTCCTCCTTGCCCGTGCCGCGGCTCGACTGGGTGGCCAGCGAGTTCCCCATGCCGTAGACGATCCACTCGCCGCCCACCTCCTGGATCGGCTGCACCACATGGGCGTGGTGGCCGATCAACAGGTCGATGTCGGGCCAGGCGATCAGGCGCGGGGCGAGCGTCGCCTGCTGATCGGTCGGCTCGTTCTGATACTCGAGGCCCCAGTGGAGGGCCACGACCACGACGTCAGCGCCGGCGTGGCGGGCCCCGGTGGCGTCCGACACGATGCGGTTCTCGTCGATCGGGTTGGCGCGCCACGCTTCGCCGTTCGGCGCGGGGATGCCGTTGAAGGCGTAGCTGTAGGACAGCAGCGCCACGGTCGCCTCGCCGGCCTGCAGCAGCGTGATCTCGGTGGCCTCGGCGGGGGAGCGGGCCGACCCGGCGTGCTCGAGGCCCCCCGCCTCCAAGGCGGCGATCGTGCGGTCGACGCCGTCGGCGCCCCGGTCGAAGGTGTGGTTGGACCCGGTGGTGCAGGCGTCGTAGCCGGTGGCGGCGAGCGCCGGCACGATCTCGGGGGGGACCGAGAACGACGGGTAGCCGGAGTATGGCCCGCCGGCCGGGGCGATCGGCGTCTCCATGTGGCAGATCGCAAGGTCGGCGTCCTCGACCGTGGGGCGGATGCCGGCCAACAGCGGGGCGAAGTCCATGCCGCCCGCCCCCGTTGCGGCGCCGTCGGCCTCGGCTTGGCGCCACAGCGGGGAATGCAGCAGCACGTCGCCCGTGGCCACCAGGGTGAAGCTGGCGGGCGGGCCCGTGGTCGTGGACGTCGCGTTCCCGCTCGGCCGGTCCGCCGTGCCGTCGGCATCGGCCTCCTGCTCGGCGGTGCCGCTGGCCGCGCGCTCGGCCCGGTTGCCGTCGGACGGCTGCAGGACCCGATCGCCGGCGGACAGGAGGAGCGGCACGACGAGGGCCACGCCCACGGCGATGGCCAGCACCCGGCGTCGCATGGGGGTGGTGTACCAGGCCACCACGGCCGCGTGGCGGACGGTCGCGTGACGGTTCGGTGGCGGACGCTCGCCCGCACCGGCGCCCCGCCCCGCGGAACGGGGCGTCGTCTCGCCCCGCGCTGGGCGGCGAAGGGGACGCGCGCCGGCCGGTAGCCTCCGGCGACGTGACAGGCCGCCCCCGTTCGCCCAAGGGCCGTGCCCGTGTCGTCGCCGACCGTCTGGCCCGCGAGTACCCGGGCACCGCTACCCAGCTGTGCGCACTCGATCACACGAATGCCTTCCAGCTGCTCGTGGCGACGATCCTGTCGGCGCAGACCACCGACGAACGCGTCAACATGGTCACGCCCTCGTTGTTCGCCCGCTACCCGTCGGCGGCCGACCTCGCGGCGGCGGAGCCGGCCGAGCTCGAGGAGATGATCCGCTCGACCGGCTTCTTCCGGTCGAAGGCGAAGAGCCTGATCGGCATGGCCACGGGCCTCGTCGACCGGTTCGGCGGCGAGGTGCCCGCCCGGCTCTCCGACCTCGACAGCCTGCCGGGGGTCGGCCGCAAGACGGGCAACGTGGTGCGCAGCGTCGCCATGGACCTGCCGGGCCTCCCGGTCGACACCCACGTGCTGCGCCTGTCGAAGCGGCTGGGTCTCACCACGCAGAACGATCCGGTGAAGGTGGAGCTGGAGTTGAATCCGATGATCCGCCAGGAGGAACGCGGTGCACTTTCGCTGCGGCTCATCCTCCACGGCCGTCAGGTGTGCAAGGCCCGCAAGCCGCGATGCGACGCCTGCGTCCTGGCCGACATCTGTCCGTCGGCCTTCCGGGTCTGACCGGTGTGCCCGCACGCCTCAGGACCCCGCCTCAGCAGCGGAGGAATTATTTCTCGCCAGATGGACAACCTGGGTGCGTTGCGCGAGATAACGTTCGTGGAGACCAGGTTCCCGCCACCTGGTTCCTGCGACGCCGGGATCCGCCGCCTGGCGTCGCCGCAACGGCGCCCTTCGGGGCGCCGTTGCCCGTTCCGGGCACGACCTTCCCTCCTGGCCGGCCCGGTTCCCGTCGGCTCGGGTCGGCCCGGGTCGCGATGCCGGGCGGTCAGCGAAGGTCGCGCAGCACCCGGTTGAGCTGGCGCCCCGCCGTGGTCAGCGAGCGCTCGACCTCGTAGAGGCCGTCGGAGGTCTCGGGCCGCGGCGAGGTGCGCAGGCGGTCGGCCACGGCGGTGATGCGGGCGGTCAGGTCGTCGAGACTGCTCGACAGGGCGGAGAGCTCGGCGCGGTCGCTGTCCATCGCCTCGTTTCTACCCGGGCGCGGCGCGCACACCGATCGTCCCGACGCCCGGTCGGAACCCGTGGCTGCCCTGTCACAGGCCACGGGTAGCGTTGCCGCGGTGTTGCGCCGCCTCGATCTCCGCACGACCCCGGCCGCCCCCGGCCCCACCTCCCTGCGCGAGCTGCGGCACCGCCTGCCCCGTCCCGCTACGCAGACCGAGCCGCCGGTCGAGCAGGTCCGGGCCGTCCTCGCCGAGGTGCGAGCCGACGGAGACGCCGCGCTCCGCCGTTTCACCAAGCGGTTCGACGGCGCCCGCCTCGACGACCTACGGGTGCCGCCCGGCGAGGTGGCCGCCGCCCTCGACGCCGTCCCGGACGAGCTGCGCGCCGCGCTCGAGGCCGCCCACGCCAACATCGCCGCCTACCACGCCGCCCAGTGCCAGCCCGAGGTCGTGCACCACAACGGCGCCATCGAGGTCCGCGAGCTCGTGCGCCCGGTCGACCGGGTCGGCTGCTACGTCCCGAGCGCGGCTGCCCCGCTGGTCTCGACCGTGCTCATGACCGTCGTGCCCGCCAAGGTCGCCGGCGTGCCCGAGGTCGTGCTCGTCACCTCGCCATCGCTTGACGGCACCGTGGCCCCCGGCATCCTGGCCGCCGCGGCGCTGGCCGGGGTCGAGGAGGTCTACCGGGTCGGCGG
Source organism: Acidimicrobiales bacterium (assembly GCA_035296625.1). Classification (GTDB taxonomy): domain Bacteria; phylum Actinomycetota; class Acidimicrobiia; order Acidimicrobiales; family VFJN01; genus DATCLS01. The sequence goes on from DATHAO010000047.1 coordinate 7,186, forward strand.
GCCGGCCGCCATCGGCGCCCTCGCCTACGGCACCGAGTCGATCGCTCCCGTCGACGTGATCGTCGGTCCGGGCAGCGCCCGCGTCGCCCAGGCCAAGCGCGAGGTGGCGGGCCAGGGGCTGGTCGGCGTGCCCTCCGCGTTCGCCGGGCCGAGCGAGGTCGTGGTCGTCACCGACGCCTCGACGCCGGTCGAGCACGCGGCGGTCGACGTCCTGCTCCAGGCCGAGCACGGCCCCGACGGGCTGGCCTGGCTCGTGTGCTGGAGCGACGACGTGGCCGACGCCGTGACCGAGGCCGTGGCCCGCCTGGTGCCTCTGTCGCCCCGTCGCCGGCACCTCGAGGCGACGCTCGCCGAGGGCGGCTACACCGTCGTGTGCGACGGCCGCGAGCAGGCCATGGCCGTGTCCAACGCCATCGCGCCCGAACACCTCGAGCTGCTCGTCGACGATGCCGAGGCGCTGCTGCCGCTCGTGCGCCACGCCGGCGCCGTGTTCTGCGGGCCCCTGGCCCCGGCGTCGATCGGCGACTACATCGCCGGGCCCAACCACGTGCTGCCGACCTACGGCTCGGCCCGGTTCTCGGGCGCGCTCCGGGTCGACGACTTCCGCAAGCACGTGCACGCCGTCCTCGTGGGCCGCGATGGCCTCGACCAGGTGGCCGACCACGTGGTCGCGCTCGCCACCTACGAGGGCCTGCCGGCGCACGCCGACTCGATCCGGCTGCGCACCCAGCGGCAGGGCGTGGCACCGTGACCGGCGTGACGGGCGTGACCGGCCTGACCGATGTGACGAGATCGGCGGGCTCGGCGGCCTCGGCCGGCTCGGTCGCGCCGACGGCGTCGGGGGGGTCGGCCGAGCCGACAGGTGCCGTGCCCCCGGCCCTCGTGCCGGCCCGTGACGACGTGGCCCTCATGGCCGGCTACCACTCGCCACAGGTGGACGTGGCCGTCCGGCTCAACACCAACGAGGCCCCCGAGCCGCCGCCGGCGGCCTTCACGGCCCGCCTGGCCGAGCGCCTGGCGGCAATCGCCTGGCACCGCTACCCCGACCGGTCCTACACCGCCCTTCGCACCGCCATCGCGGCCGCCCACGGCGTCGGGCCCGAGCAGGTGTTCGCGGCGAACGGCTCCAACGAGGTGCTCCAGACGCTGCTGCTCGCCTACGGCGGGCCCGGCCGCACCGCCGCGGTGTTCGAGCCGACCTATGCGCTGCACAGCCACATCGCCCGCATCACCGGAACGGGCGTGGTGGCGGGCGAGCGGGCGCCCGACTTCTCGCTCGACCTCACCGAGGTGGGGCGGGTGCTCGCCGGGGCCTCTCCGGCGATCACGTTCCTGTGCTCGCCCAACAATCCCACCGGCATGGTCGAGGGCGAGGCCGCCGTGCGCCACGTGGTCGACGCCGCACCCGGCCTCGTGGCGGTCGACGAGGCCTACGGGCAGTTCGCGCCGTGGTCGGCGCTCGAGCTGGTGTCCGACGACCGGACGATCGTGGTCACGCGCACCTTCTCCAAGACGTGGTCGATGGCGGCCGCCCGGCTCGGCTACCTAGTCGGTCCGCGCTGGGTCGTGGGCCAGCTCGACAAGGTGGCGCTGCCGTACCACCTCGACGCCGTGAAGCAGGCGGCGGGCGAGCTGGCGCTCGAGTTCCGCGACGAGATGGCCGCCCGCGTCGCGTCCCTCGTCGAGGAGCGGGGCCGCCTCACCGCCGCCCTCGCGGAGCTGCCGGTCGACGTGTGGCCTTCGGGCGCGAACTTCGTGCTGTTCCGGCCCCGCGGGCGGGACGGCCACGACGTCTGGCAGGCGCTGCTCGACCGCGCGGTCCTCGTGCGCGACTGCGCCTCGTGGCCCCGCCTCGAGGGCTGCCTCCGGGTCACGCTCGGCACGCGCACCGAGGACGACGCGTTCCTCGCCGCCCTGACGGAGGTCCTGACATGAGCCGCGCCGCCCGCCGCCAGCGCACCACGAAGGAGACCGCGGTCACCGTGGCGGTCGACCTCGACGGTCCCGAGGGCAAGGTCCACGCCGCCACCGGGCTGCCATTCTTCGACCACATGCTCGACCAGCTGGGCCGCCACGGCGGGTTCGACCTGACGGTCGAGGCCACCGGCGACCTGCACGTCGACGGCCACCACACGGTCGAGGACGTCGCCATCGTGGTGGGCGAGGCGTTCCGCGAGGCGCTCGGCGACAAGGCCGGCGTGCGCCGCTTCGCGAGCGGCCTGTTCCCCCTCGACGAGGCGCTCGTCGAGGTGGCGCTCGACCTGTCCGGCCGGCCGTTCACCATGTGGGACGTGCCCTTCGGGGCGGTGCTCCCGCTCGGCGACCCGCCGTTCAACCCCGAGATGGCCGAGCACTTCTTCCAGTCGTTCGCCCTCAACGCCGGCATCACGCTGCACGTGACCCGGAGGGCCGGGCGCAACACCCATCACGTCATCGAGGCGGCGTTCAAGGGTGTGGCCCGCTGTCTCCGCGACGCCGTGCGGGCCGAGGGCGGCGGCGTGCCCTCGACCAAGGGAACGCTCTAGCCGTCGGTCGGCTCGCTCCGCCCGTCAGGAGTTGAGGGCCACGCAGCGCACGCCGGGCAGCGTGTCGGCGATGCGCGCCCACGTCGCCCCGCTGTCCTGCGAGACGAACAGCTCGCCGACGGGCGTGCCCAGGGCGACGACGTTGCCGGCGGCGGCGAGCTCGAAGGTGTCGATCTGGTGGGCGAAGCCCTGGGGCAAGCCGTCGCCGCACGGGACGAACGGGCGGGCCGGGGCGTCGAGCGGCCGGCGGTAGAGGGCACTGCGCTTGGCCCCCGGCCCGGACGATGCGCTCACGATCAGCCAGCCTTCGGCGAGGGCGGCCGCCCGGCAGTACGGGCCGTGCAGGCCGTCGTCGTGCCAGTCCCACGTGCGACCGCCGTCCTCGCTCTGGCCGACGCCGGCGCCGGCCGCCACGGCCACGGTCTTGCCGCTCGCCACCACCTGGTGGTCGTCGGCCTCGACCGGCACCGCCTCGACCCACCGGTCGCCCTCGGGGCGCCACACGCCGCCGACGTGCACGCCGACGATCGGGCCGTCGGGCCCGGCGGCGATCGAGCGCACGTCCGGCGGGCCGCCCCAGGGCGTCGACCACCGCTCCCGACCGGGGATGGCCTCGAACGCGCCGTCGGCCACGGGGCCGCCCGGGTTGCCGACCTGCAGCAGGTGGGCCTTGTTCGTGCCTACCAGCGCCCGCCCGCCGGAGCCGGCGAGGACGCACCGCCCGGTCAGGCCGGCCGGCAGCTCGATGGGCTGACCGCCCCGCAGCGACACCACGCGCCCGTCCGCGATGACCCAGTCCCGAGAGATGGCGCTCACCTGGTAGCCGGGCAGGGCACGACGGATCTCGCGCCCGTCGAGCGCCAGCTCGACGAGCCCATCCGCTGTTCCGACCACGATCATGCCTACAGTGTGACCGCAAGCTCACCGGTTGTGCTGGATCCGCACTGTTTTTCCGGGTAGCGGAGCGTCCGATGACCCGTCCCGAGTTGTGGCTCTGCCGTCACGGCGAGACCGAGTGGAGCCGCACCGGGCGCCACACGAGCAGCACTGACCTGGACCTCAGCGACGCCGGTGTCGACGTCGCCCGGTTGGTCGGGAAGCGCCTGCGCGCCGAGCAGTTCGACGTCGTGCTGACGAGTCCGCTACGGAGAGCGCGCAGGACGGCGGAGCTCGCGGGCTTCCCGGACGCCGACATCGACCCCGACGCCGTCGAGTGGGCCTACGGCGACTACGAGGGCAGGACGACGCCCGAGATCCGCGACGACGTTCCGGGCTGGACCATCTGGCGGGGCACCGTACCCGGCGGCGAGTCCCCGGCCGAGGTGGCGGCGCGAGCCGATCGCCTCGTCGAGCGGGTCCGCCGTGAGGCGCCGGAGCGGGCGCTGCTGTTCGCGCACGGCCACTTCCTGCGCGTGCTCGGCGCCCGCTGGCTCGGCTTGCCGCCCGAGCGGGGCGAGCAGCTCAAGCTCGACACCGCCACGCTGTCGGTCCTCGGCTGGGAGCGCGAGGCCCCGGCGATCGTCCGGTGGAACTGGCCGCCGTGACGGCGACAGTGCGGTGGAACCGGCCGTCGTGACGGGGATCGTCCGGTGGAACCGGCCGCCGTGACGCCGATCGTCCGGTGGAACCGGCCGCCGTGACGGCGATCGTCCGGTGGAAGTGGCCACCATGCGACGGCCGGGGATCGGTGGGGAGGCCGGGAGTCGGTAGGGGGGCCGCCCACTGGGAATCGGTGGGCGGGCGGCGACCGGCAATCGGTGGGCGGCGGGTGACGGGCTCGTAGGATCCGGGCGATGGCCCTCATCGCCGTGCTCGACTACGGCATCGGCAACCTCCGCTCGGCGCAGAAGGCGCTCGAGCGCGTCGGTGCCGACGCCCGCCTCACCGCCGACCCGGCCCTCATCGCGGACGCCGCCGGCGTCGTGCTGCCGGGCGTCGGCAACTTCGGGCGCTGCATCCAGGCGCTGGAGGACAGCGGCCTCGACGGCATCGCCATCGAGGCGGCGTGCTCGGGCCGGCCGTTCCTCGGGGTGTGCGTGGGCATGCAGATGCTCTACGAGGGGTCCGAGGAGGTGCCCGAGGTCCCCGGCCTCGGCGTGCTGCCCGGCACCGTGCGTCTCATCCCCGGCGACGTGAAGCGGCCCCAGATGCAGTGGAACGTGCTCGACCGCCGGCGCGACAGCGGCCTGCTGCAGGGGCTGCCCGAGCCTGCGTGGGTCTACTTCGTGCACTCCTACGCCGCGGAGGCCACGGCCGAGGGCGACGAGACCGTCGTCGCCACCTGCGACTACGGCACCCCCCTGGTGGCCGCCGTCGAGCGGGGTCCGCTGTGGGCCACGCAGTTCCACCCCGAGAAGTCGAGCCGGGTCGGGCTCGGCATCCTCGCGAACTTCGTGGCCCGGGCCGCTCAGGTCCAGGCGGCCTAGGCCCGCCGGTGGACCTGTACCCCGCGATCGACCTGCGCGACGGCCGCTGCGTGCGCCTCTACCAGGGCGACTACGGCCGCGAGACCGTCTACGGGGACGACCCCGTCGCCCAGGCGCAGGCGTTCGCCGCCGAGGGCGCCCGCTGGGTCCACGTCGTCGACCTCGACGCCGCCCGCACGGGCGAGCCCGTGAACCGGCCGGTCGTGGCCGCGATCGCCGCTGCGGTCGACCTGCCCGTGCAGGCGGGCGGCGGCGTGCGGTCCGACGAGGCTGCCGAGGCGCTGTTCGACGCCGGCGTGCGTCGTGTGGTCGTGGGCACGGCCGCGCTCAACGACCCCGGCTGGGTCCGGCGTCTGGCCGCCCGCCACCCCGGCGGCGTTGCCGTCGGACTGGACGCGCGTGGCCGCGACGTGGCCGTGCGCGGGTGGGTCGAGGGCTCCGGTCGTGACCTGGTCGAGGTTGCACGCGAGTTCACCGATGCCGGTGTGGCGGCCCTCGTCGTGACGGAGATCGGCGTCGACGGCACGCTGGCCGGTCCGGCGCTCGACCAGCTCGCCGCCGTGCTTGCCGCCACGTCGCTCGACGTCGTCGCCTCGGGCGGCGTCGGGTCGGTCGACGATCTGCGAGCCCTGTCCGGGCTCGAGGGCGGCGGCCGGAGGCTGGCCGGCGCCATCGTCGGGCGGGCGCTCTACGAGGGGGCCTTCCGGCTCACCGACGCCGTGGCCGGGCTGGCGTGAGGCGGCCGGATCGTGCGTAGCGTCGGCATCATCCCCTGCCCTCGCGAGGCGACCGGATCGTGCGCAGCGTCCGCATAATCCCCTGCGCTGGCGTGAGGCGGCCGGGTCGTGCGTAGCGTCCGCATCATCCCCTGCCTCGACGTCGACGCCGGCCGCGTCGTCAAGGGCGTCAACTTCGTGGGCCTGCGCGATGCCGGCGACCCGGTGGAGCTGGCCGCCCGTTACGACCGCGAGGGCGCCGACGAGCTCGTGTTCCTCGACATCACGGCATCATCCGACGCCCGCGACACGATCGTCGACGTGGCCCGGCGCACGGCCGAGCAGGTGTTCATCCCGTTCACGATCGGGGGCGGCATCCGCACCGTCGACGACGCCCGGCGGCTGCTGCGGGCCGGTGCCGACAAGGTCTCGATCAACACGGCTGCGGTCGAGCGGCCGGCGTTGATCGGCGAACTGGCGCACGAGTTCGGCGTGCAGTGCGTGGTCGTGGCCATCGATGCCCGGCGCTCGTCGGCCCGCATGGCCCTCAGCGGCTTCGAGGTCTTCACCCACGGCGGCCGCACTCCGACCGGCATCGACGCGGTCGACTGGGCGGTCGAGGTCGTGCGGCTGGGGGCGGGCGAGATCCTGCTCACCTCGATGGACCGCGACGGCACGAAGGCCGGCTTCGACCTCGAGCTGACCCGGGCCGTGGCCGACGCGGTCACCGTGCCGGTCATCGCCAGCGGGGGCGTGGGCACGCTCGACCACCTGGTCGACGGCGTGACCGAGGGCGGGGCGGACGCGGTTCTCGCCGCCTCGATCTTCCACTTCGCCCAGCACACGATCGGCGAGGCGAAGGCCGAGATGGCGGCCGCGGGCATCACCGTTCGCCCGTAGACGCCCGTCGTCGTCGAGTCCGTCCACGCAGTCACGTGGCCGGGACGGCTTCACGACCAGCGTCCCCACGCCCAGCGGACCGGACCAGGTCGACGATTTCCGTCGCTGGCGGCGCAGGATAGGAGCGGCCCAGCCGGTACCGTCTACCTCCGTGCCAGACCGCACCCCGACCCATGGCGGCGCCCCGGGGTCCGACGAGAAGCTCCCGATCAAGATGCTTAACGACCGTATTCTCGTGCGGTTGGCGGCGCCGGAGGGCGAGCGCCGTTCGTCGTCCGGCATCCTCATCCCCGCCACGGCCCAGACCGCGAAGCGCCTGGCATGGGCCGAGGTCGTGGCCGCCGGGCCGAACGTCCGAACGATGGAGGTCGGCGACCAGGTCCTGTTCAACCCCGAGGACCGCTACGAGGTCGAGGTCCGGGGCGACGACTACGTCATCCTGCGCGAGCGGGACGTGCATGCCGTGGCGTCCACCCGGCTCGGTGAGGCAAGCACGGGCCTCTACCTCTAGGCCACTGGCCCCCGTCCCCGGGCAGCGCACCGGGCACGGGCACCGGCCACCGGCCACGGGGGACTGGGCACCGGTGACCGGTGACCGAGCGTCGCACGCCGGTTGCCGGCCGCAGGCGGCCACACCGGGCCGATGGACCTGGCGGGACCCGTGACCGGGCAACCGCTAGCATCCGGCGTCGCGTGGTGCACGTGGGCGAGGGCCCGATCGCCGACGGGGACGCGGCAGGGGACGAGGCGGGGGAGCCCGGCACCCGCCGGCGTCGATGGCCGACGGCTGTGCCGCGCCCCGGAGGCCCCCGAGCCCCCGTAGGCCCCGGGCGCCGGGAGCGGCCGCGACGACCGGAACGGCTACGGCGACCGGGGCGCCCTGGGCGACCGCAGCCACGATGGCCCGACGCCGGACTGGTGGCCGCGACCGTGCTGGGGGCCGTCCTGCGGTTCTGGGGGCTCGGCGCCCAGAGCCTCTGGTACGACGAGTGGAGCACCGGCGAGGCCGTCGACGGTGGGTTGCGCGACCTCGTCACCTACGTCGCCAACCGCGAGGGCATCCCGCCGCCCTACTTCGGCCTTCAGTGGGTCTGGGTGCGCCTGGTCGGCGACGGCGAGGTCGGGTTGCGATCGCTGTCGGCCCTGGCCGGCGTCGCCGCGATCCCGGTCGCCTACGCGCTGGTCATGGCCCTGGGCGGCCGCCGGTCCGTCGCACGCCTGGCCGCGCTGCTGGTGGCCGTCAACCCGATGCTCGTGTGGTACTCGCAGGAGGCGCGGTCCTACAGCTTGTTGGCCCTGGCCGGGGCTCTGTCGGTGCTGGCGCTCGTCCGCCTCGTCGAGCGCGACCGCCGGGCCGACCGGATGGCGTGGGGGCTGGCCGTGGCGGCCGTCGTGGCGGTCCACTGGTTCGGGGCGTTCCTCGTGGTGGCGGAAGCCATCGCTGTGCTGGCGATCGGTCGCCGCCGGGGGCGGCCCTGGCGCCCGATCGTGGCCGCCTGCGTGCCGGCGGTCGCCGTGCTCGCGCTACTGGCACCGTTCGCCGTCGAACAGCACTCGCACACGGTCAACCGCTCATGGATCAGCGGGTTCCGGCTCGTCGACCGCCTGCGCGACGCCGGGCAGACCGCGCTCGTCGGGCCGAGCCCGCCGGTCGGTCGGCTGTGGCTGGCGGCCGCGGTGGTGGTCGGGCTCGCCATCGTGATGGTCGCGAGAGGTGGCCAGCGCCGGGCCCGCTGGGCGGTGGCCGCACTCGTCGGTCTCACTGCTGCGACCGTGGGGCTCGCCCTCGTGGCGGCGGCGGTCGGGGTGGACGCCGTCGTCGGTCGTTACCTGATCTCCACGCTCGTTCCGTTGGTAGTGGCCGTGGCGGTGGCCCTCGGAGCCGCCCGCCGGCCGTGGCTCGGCCTCGCAGTGGGCGGCGTGCTGGCGGTGGTGTCGCTGGTGGCGGTCGTATCCGTGGCCCGGGATCCCGCCCTGCAGCGCGTCGACTGGCGATCCGTGGCCCAGGCCGTCGCCGACGACGCCGACGGCACCGGCAACGCCAGCACGGGCACCAAGGACGCCCGCACGGGCACCGACGACGTCGACACGGGCACCGCCAGCGACGGCACCGGCGACGTCGGCACGGGCGACGCCAACACGGGCAACGCCAACACGGGTGACGGCACCGGCGACGCCAGCACCGGCGACGCCAGCACGCGCAACGCCAGCACGGGCACCGACCGCACTGGCGACCGGGCGCTCGTTCTCAACATCTACGGCGTGCTGGCGCGGCCGCTCCTGCGCTACCTCGAGCACACCCCGTCCTGGGTCCTCGGGGCCGGTGAGCGGGCCCGCGTCGAGGAGATCGACGTCGTCGTCCCCCGCCCCACCGACCGGCCGTGCAACCTGCTGGTCGGCCGGTCGTGCGCGCTCGTGTTCCTCGGCGTCCCGCCGCCCGAGCCGTTGGCCTCCGGCCTGCACCGCGCCGGACGCATCGAGCTCGACCAGTTCACGATCGACCGCTACCGGCCGGACCGCCCGGTCACGGTGACGATCGAGGACCTCGTCGCCGGGGACACGTCCGGCGCTCTGGTCGTCGTGGTCAGTGGTGGCGGAGGGTCTCGGTGATCTCGTAGGCCGCCCGGGCAGCGTCGCCGCCCCACCGGCTCGGATATCCGTCGACGATGCGCCAGCCGACCCGCCGCAGGGCGCGGTGGCGCTCGATGTGGGCCTCGGGGCCGTCGGGGTGGACCGCGGTCTCGACGGCCACGGCCTCGCCGTCCTTGCCCACGCAGAGGTCGAGGACCCAGCGCCCCACCGGATACGACGGCTGGGCCGCGGCCCCGTGCGAGCGCATCTCCTCGACGAGCGACGACACCCAGTCCGATACCCGAGCCGCACGGACTGCGGCCTGGCCGGCCGTCGCCGGCTCGTCGTCGGGCGTGACCACCACGGGGCGGCGCCGGCGGGGCGGGCGGGGTGGCCGCTGGGCGTAGGCCAGGAACGCGTCGATGAGCCCGGCCGGCGTGGCGACCGTGGGCGGCGCCAGCGCGGTGACCACGACGAGCCGGTGGCGGGCCCGGGTGACCATGACGTTGAACAGGTCCGGGTCCTCGACCATGCGGCGCCGCACCGGCGGGTCGCTCGGTGCCAGACCGAGGACCAGCACGACGTGGTCGGCCGAGCTGGCCCCGAACGCGTCGACCGGACCCACCCGCAGTCCGAGGCGGTCGATCTCGTCGAGGTCGTAGCGGTTGACGAGCCCGGTCCGCAAGCGCTCGGCCACGGCCGGGAACGGCGACATGACGGCGATGCCCGACTCGCCCAGCACCGCCAGGTGCTCGACCTGGTCGAGGGCGGCGGACACCTCGTGGGGGACGGGGTCGAGGGCGCCCGGCGCGTCGACGTGGACGACGTCCACGGCGGCGACGCCGTCGTTCGCCGGATGGCGCGTGGCGATCGTGAGGCGCCCCTCGTAGAACCGCCGGGCCGAGAAGTCGACCAGATGGGGCACCGAGCGGAAGTGCTCGTCGAGCCAGGTGGCCGTCGTGGCGCCGGCGGCGACGTCGAGCACGCTGGCGTGGCGCACGTCGAGCCGGCTGGCGTATGCGTCGAGGCCGTGGTCGGTCACGGCGGCGCGGACCGCTTCGTCGGTCGTCTCGGTGACGCGGCGCAGCTGGTGGGGGTCGCCGACCACGACGGCGCGCGCGGCCCGCAGCAGCGATCCGGCGGCGGACAGTTGGTCGACGTAGCCCCCGTCGTCGATGACCACGAGGTCGAACAGGCCAGGCACCGCCGGCAGCAGGTCGTCGACCTCGTCGACCGTGCCCAGCCACAGCGGCAGCGTGGCCACGAGCGCTGCGGCGTCGACGGTGTGCAGCAGCTCGCGGCGCCGCCGGTGGCCGGCGGTGAGGAGCCTGTGGACGTGCTCGACGGCGCTGCGGCCGCGCCGGCGGCGCAACTCGCTGTCGGCGTGCAGCAGCGCGAGCTCGCCGGCCGCCGCGAGGACCTCGTCGTCCGCCGTGGCCAGGTCGGTCCACGCCTTCGTGAGCGTCGTGCCGCCGGCGGCCGCCAGCTCGGTGGCGACCTTGCGGTCCTGGGCGGCCCGCACGGCGAGGGCCACCTCGGACAGGGGCTCGCCGGCGTCGGCCCGCACGAGCGTGCGCAGCCGGGCCTCGGCGATGCGGGAGCGCAGGCGCCGCCAGCGGCCGTCGTCGTCGTCGCCCTGCGCACGGCGCAGTAGGCCGGCGAGCCGCTCGGGGTCGAGCGGACCCTGCGCCGCCCGGGGGGCGACGGCGTCGAGGTGGTCGAGCACGGTGTCCCACCGGCTGGCGGCCAGGGCCCGCTGCTCGCGCTCCAGGCGGTCGGTGATCGCCCGCTCCAGCATCTGCTGCCGGGACCGCGCCTCGGCCAGCGCGTGCTCGGCCGACCGGATCTCGGCGCTCGTCGCCCCCGGCCCCGTGGCGCGGGCGACGACGTCGGCGGGCTGGGTCCGGCCGAAGCGCAGTGGCTGGGGGCCGGGGCGCAGCGCCATCACGTCGGCCAGCCCGTCGGCGATCTGGGTGCTGCCGGCGACCAGGAGCACCGAGGCGCCGCGGCTGACGGCGTCGGCGGCGATGGCGGCCACCGTGTGGGTCTTGCCGCTGCCCGGGGGGCCCGAGATCACTGTCAGCGGCTCGCGGCGGGCCCGGGTGGCGGCCGCCCGCTGGGTGGGGGAGAGGGGGATCGGCGTGTCGAGCGTCTCGGGCGTCGTCGTCGCCGGAGGGGGCGTGCCCAGGCCGTAGACGGTGGCGAACGCGGTGGCCTGCACGCCCCGCGTGCCGGCCCACGAGCGCAGCGCCACGTGGCGGGGCACGGGACCGGCCGGGCGCCCCGGCTCCATCGCGTAGAGAACGGCGCCCACACAGGCCACGAGTCCGACGCGGGACCGGTGGCCGAGGGGATCCTCGCTGGCGGGCAGCACGTCGGAGACCGGCGGCAGGCCGCAGGCGGCGACCACGTCGCGGATCCAGCTCTGCAGGCGGGGTAGGCGCCCGAGCTGGCGGCTCGTGATCTCGGCCCCGGCGTGGTCCAGGCGGCCGCTGCCGTACTGCCGGCCCTCCTCGAGTGCGGCGCCGCGGTGCGCGTCGATGACGAGCGGCGTGAGCTCCATGTCGCCGACCGGGCGCAGCGTGAGGTTCGCGGTCCGGGCGAGGTCACGCTCGAGCACGACCGGCTGGCTGATCAGGGGGAAGCAGTAGCCCTGTGCGTGGTCGTCGGCGCGGATCCGGCCGGTGACGACCACCCAACCGAGGCGCAGCCGGTGCTCGGACGGCTCGAGGGCGTCGAGCGTGGCCAGGTGGCGGATGCCCTCGCTGCGGGGCACGGTCGGCGCCACGGCGGCCTCGGCGTCGAGGGGGAGGGCGAGCGACGTGCCGAGCCAGACCGGGGCGTGCGCCGCCCGGGCGATGTCCGCTGGGCCGGCGCCGGGTGACGCCGCGTCGCTCTCGCCGCTCTCTGCGATGTCGGCGAAGCACCGGAGAATGGCATCGGGTCCCACAGGCACCACCGAGGGTAGCGGACCTCCTGGACGCGCGTCCGGCGCCACGTCCAGCGACGGAGCCTCGGGGGCGCCCCCGATCGAACCCGTTTCGGCGTCGGCGGCAGGCCGCCGTACGATGCCCCGGTGCCCCTGGTGACCCCCATCGACGCCACCGACGACCAGCTCGCGCGGGTCAAGTACGACGCCAATGGCCTGGTCCCCGCCATCGTGCAGGACCGCGAGACCGGCCAGGTGCTCATGATGGCGTGGATGAACGACGAAACGCTCCGCCTCAGCCTCGCCGAGGGCCGCACCGTGTTCTGGAGCCGCAGCCGGCGGGAGGTGTGGCGCAAGGGCGACACCTCCGGCGACGTTCAGCACGTGCGCGGCGCCTACTACGACTGCGACGGCGACACGCTCCTCTTCGTCGTCGACCAGCAGGGCGTCGGTGCCTGCCACACCGGCGAGCGTTCCTGCTTCTTCCGGGCCTTCGGCCCCGAAACCCGCGCGTGATCCAGCCCAGTCGCGACGACTTCCGGGCCCTGGCACGCCGCTACACCGTCATCCCGGTGTGGCGGGAGGTGTTGGCCGACCTCACGACCCCGGTCGCCGCCTTCAGCCGGGTTGTCGGCGACGCCCCGGGCTTCCTGCTCGAGTCGGTCGAGCACGGCGAGGCCCGGTGGAGCCGCTGGTCCTTCATTGGCCGCAACCCGCTCGCCACGCTCACCAGCCGTGCACGCACCGTCGAGGTCGCCGGATCCGTGCCCGCTGGCGTGCCCCGCGACCGCGGCGTGCTGGCCGCTCTCGACGCCCTGCTCGCCGCATGGCGGGCCCCCGCTCTGGCCGACCTGCCTCCCCTGCACGGAGGGGTGATCGGCTACCTCGGCTACGACGTCGTGCGCGAGGTCGAGCGTCTGCCCGACGTGCCGCCCGACGACCTCGGCCATGCGGACGCCGTCATGTCGGTGATCGGCCAGCTCGTGGCCTACGACCACTGGCGCCAGCGGGCCGTGCTCATCGACAACGTCGTCGTGCCGGACCACGCGGACGGGGCCGGCGACGCCGAGCTCGACGCGCTCTACGACGCGGCGGTGGACCGGCTCGACGAGTTCGCCCGCGACGGCACCCGGACGATCGACGAGCCGCTCGTCGAGCCCCCGTCGTCCCACGAGGCGCCGCCGGACGTGCGCTCGACGATGGGCAGCGACATGTACGCCCGGGCCGTCGAGGTGGCCCGCGAGCACATCCTCGCCGGCGACATCTTCCAGGTCGTGCTGGCGCAGCGGTTCGATTTCGACCTCGGCGCCCAGCCGTTCGACGTCTACCGGGTCCTGCGCCAGGTCAACCCGAGCCCCTACATGTACTTCGTGCGCCAGCCCGGCCTCACGCTGGTGGGCGCGTCGCCCGAGCCGCTCGTGCGCGTGGTCGACGGGCGGGTCATCTCCCGCCCGATTGCCGGCACCCGCCGCCGTGGTGAGACCGACGCCGAGGACGCCCGGCTGGCCGGCGAGCTGCGCGAGCACCCGAAGGAGCTCGCGGAGCACGTCATGCTCGTCGACCTCGCCCGCAACGACGTGGGACGCATCGTCCGCTTCGGTACCGAGCAGGTCGACGAGTACATGACCCTCGAGCGCTACAGCCACGTCATGCACCTCACCTCGCAGGTGTCGGGCGAGCTGGTCGAGGGCCGCTCGGCCATCGACGTGCTGCGGGCCACGCTGCCAGCGGGCACGGTGTCGGGCGCGCCGAAGGTGCGGGCCATGGAGATCATCGACGCCCTCGAGCCCGCCAAGCGGGGTCCCTACGCCGGCGTGGTCGGCTACATCGACTTCTCCGGCAACGTCGACACGGCGATCGCGATCCGCACGCTGGTGGTCGACGACGAGGGGCGGGCGTCGGTGCAGGCCGGGGCCGGCATCGTCGCCGACTCGGTGCCCGAGCACGAGGACCTCGAGTGCCGCAACAAGGCGCGGGCGATCCTGGCGGCCATCCCGGCGGCCCGGCGCATGTCGGCCGCCCGCCGGGCGGTGCCGGGGGGAACCGAGCGGCCGCCTGCCAGACTGGACCGGTGACCGCCGACGCCCCCGCTCCCGCCGACCTTCGCGCCGAGCTGGGCGCCGTGCCGGTCCGGCGCGACGTCGTGCGGGTGTCCGGCCCCGACGCCGTGGCCTACCTGCAGGGCCAGCTCAGCCAGGACGTCGCCGGCCTCGCCGCGGGCGCGACCAGCTGGTCGTTCGTGCTGCAGCCCACGGGCAAGGTCGACGCATGGGTGCGGGTCACGCGCACCGCCGACGACGAGGTCCTGCTCGACGCAGACCCCGGGACCGGCCCCGCCCTGCTGGGCCGGCTGCGGCGCTTCCTGCTGCGCACCAAGGCCGAGGTCGAGGCGCTCGACTGGCCCGCCGTGGCCCTGCGGGGCCCGGGCGCCGCCGAGGCTGCCGGCCGGGTCCTCGCGGCCGCCGGGGGCGGCGCCGACGCCCCCGGGCGTCCGGTGCTGGCGCTGCCCGCCGGGTGGCCGGGCGCCGAGGGCGTCGACCTGCTCGGCCCGGGCGCGGTGGTGCCGGAGGGCGTGGCCGAGGCCGATGCGGCCGCGTACGAGTCGCTTCGCCTGCGCTCCGGCGTGCCCGCCCTGGGTGCCGAACTGACCGAGCGCACGATCCCGGCCGAGGCCGGTCAATGGGTGATCGACGCCTCCGTGAGCTTCACGAAGGGCTGCTTCACCGGTCAGGAGCTGGTGGCCCGCATCGACAGCCGGGGCGGCCACGTGCCGCGCCGCCTTCACGCCCTCGTCGCCCCGGGCGGCGAGGACCTGCCCGTCGATGCCCCCGTGGTGGTCGACGGCGCCGAGGTGGGCCGGGTGACCTCCGCCGCCCCGGCGCCTGGGGGCGGCACCGTGGCCCTCGCCTACGTCGGCCGTGGCGTGACCGCACCGTCGGCGGCCGAGGTGCGCACCGGCGGTGGCGACGAGCGGTCGGTGCCGGTGACGGTGCTGGCGACGCCGCTCGCCGACTGAGGCGTGGCGGGGCCCGGGGGACGGCCGGCGGTGGAGCGGCCGGGGTGCCGATCGTGACGGCCCGGACCCACTACGACGTGCTCGGCGTGTCCCGTCTCGCCTCGGTGGAGGAGGTCCGGGCCGCCTACCGCGCCCGGGCGCGGGCCCACCACCCCGACGCCGGGGGCGACCCGGCCGCGATGCGCCGGCTCAACGCCGCGTGGCGAGTCCTGGGCGACCCGGCCCGGCGGGCCGCCTACGACCGCCTGCTGGCCACTGGCGGGGCGCCGACCGCCGGCGCGGTCGACGGCGCCGGTCCGGGCGCGCCAGGCGGCCCCGGGCCGGTCGGGGACCACGCCGCCTGGGCGCGGGCGTGGGGCGGTGACGACCTCGACGACCTGGGCCTCACCGCCGAGGAGTGGGCCGACCTGGCCGACGGCCGCCCGGTAGGCGAGACCATGGCGCTCGAGGGCTGGTGGGCGATCATGCCGCCTGGCACGCTCGTGGCCGCCGTGCTGTCGCTGGGGGGCGGCATCTTCTTCGTGTCGCCGCCGCTCGTCGCCCTGTCGGTGGGCCTCTTCGTGCTGGCGCTCGGTCTGTTCGTGCTGGCCCCGCTTCGGGCGATGGCGAAGAAGGGCGGCGGGGGCGCCGCCGGCGACGGCGGTTAATGTCCCGACCGTGCCCGAGGCAGCCGGCGCCACGACCTACCTCGACCGCATCGTCGCCGCCCACCGGACGATGGCGGCCGCCGATACCCGGCCCCTGCCCGGCCTGATCGAGGAGGCCCGGGCCCAGCCGCCGACCCGGGGCTTCGCCGCCGCCCTGCGCGCCGACCACGCCCGCGCCGACCACGCCCGCGCCGACCACGCCCGCACCCTCGCCGTCATCGCCGAGGTGAAGCGCCGCTCGCCCTCGAAGGGCGACCTGTACCCCGACCTCGACGCGGCGGCCGTGGCCCGGGCCTACGAGCGCGGTGGGGCGGCGTGCCTCTCGGTGCTCACCGACGTCGAGTTCTTCGGGGGCTCGGTCGCCGACCTGCACGCCGCCCGGAGCGCCACGGCGCTGCCGGTCCTGCGCAAGGACTTCACGGTGAGCGCCGCGGACCTGTGCGACGCCCGCTCCATGGGAGCGGACGCCGTCCTGCTCATCGCCGCCGCCCTCGACGACGCCGAGCTGGCCGACCTCCACGCCCTGGCGGTCGATCTCGACCTCGACGCCTTGGTCGAGGTGCACGACGAGGCCGAGCTCGATCGGGCGCTGGAGGTGGGCGCCACGCTCGTCGGGGTGAACCAGCGCGACCTCGTGACCTTCGCCGTCGACCCCGACAGGGCGGTGCGGGTGGCGGCGGCCATGCCAGCGTCGGTCATGCGGGTGGCCGAGTCCGGCATCCGGGGCCCCGGCGACGCCAGCGCCCTGGCCGCCGCGGGCTTCGACGCCGTGCTGGTCGGCGAGTCGCTCGTCACCGCCCGCGACCCCGCCGCCGCGGTCGCGGCCCTGCGCCGACCGCCGGGACGTCCGTAACCCTGTTCGGGCGGGCGGGCGACGGTCGGTAGCCTGCCTGCGTGTTCGTCAAGATCTGCGGGGTCACCAACGAGGAGGACGCCTTGCTGGCGGTGGCCATGGGGGCCGACGCCGTCGGCTTCGTGTTCGCCCCGTCGACCCGCCAGATCGCCCCGCAGAAGGCCGCCGACATCGCCAAGCGGCTGCCGTCCGAGATCGTCACGGTGGGGGTCTTCCGCGACGAGACGCGCCAGCGGGTCGTCGACATCGTTCACCAGAGCGGGCTGCGGGCCGCCCAGCTCCACGGCCACGAGCCGCCGGCCACCTCGCGGTGGGTCCGGGCCCGCGTGCCCCTCTTGTTCAAGGCGTTCGCCGCCGGCGACACGCTGCTCGAGCAGGCCGATGACTACGGCGCGGACGCCATCCTCGTCGACTCCCTGCGCCCCGGCTCCGGCGAGGTGTTCGACTGGTCGCTCGCCGAGGGGGCGCCCACCGACCGGAAGGTGATCCTCGCCGGCGGCCTCACCCCCGAGAACGTAGGCGACGCCGTGCGCCACATCCGCCCCTGGGGCGTCGACGTGTCCTCCGGCGTCGAGGCGTTGCCCGGCCGCAAGGACGCCCGCAAGCTGCGCTCGTTCATCTACGCCGCCCGCATCGCCGAGCCTCCGGCCCCGGCCGAGCAGACGCCGGCGAGCGCCGCCGGGCCGGACCGCACCGGCGACCGGCGGCCCGGCGACCGCCCCTTCGACTGGATGGCCGACGACCCCTCATGACCGACACCACGCACCCCGTCAGCCTCATGGGCGACCCCGGGGACCGGGGCCGCTTCGGCGAGTTCGGCGGGCAGTTCGTGCCCGAGACGCTCGTGCCCGCCTGCCAGCAGCTCGACGCCGCGTTCCGTGACGCGTGGGCCGACCCCGGCTTCCGCCTCGAGCTCGATCGCCTTCTGCGCGACTATGCCGGACGGCCCTCGCTGCTCACCGAGTGCGCCAACCTCTCCGCCGAGCTCGGCGTGCGGGTCCTGCTCAAGCGCGAGGACCTGAACCACACCGGCTCGCACAAGATCAACAACGTGCTCGGCCAGGCCCTGCTGGCCAAGCGCATGGGCAAGACCCGCCTCGTGGCCGAGACCGGGGCTGGCCAGCACGGGGTGGCCAGCGCCACGGCCGCCGCCCTGCTGGGCCTCGAGTGCACGGTCTACATGGGCGAGGTCGACATGGAGCGCCAGGCGCTCAACGTCTTCCGCATGCGCCTGCTCGGCAGCGAGGTCCGCCCGGCCAGCTCGGGCAGCCGCACGCTGAAGGACGCGGTCAACGAGGCGCTGCGGGACTGGGTCGCCACCGTCGAGACCACGCACTACTGCCTCGGTTCGGCCATGGGCCCGCACCCGTACCCGTACATGGTCCGCGAGCTGCACCGGGTCATCGGCGACGAGGCGCGGGAACAGTGCCGCAGCCTCACCGGCGGCGATCCCGACGTGGTCGTGGCCTGCGTGGGCGGCGGCTCGAACGCCATCGGCATCTTCTCGGGCTTCGTCGACCTGCCCGGCGTCGAACTGGTGGGCGCCGAGCCGGCCGGAGGGGCTGCCGTGGGCCGGGGCATTCCCGGCGTGGTCCACGGCTCGAAGTCCTACCTCCTGCAGGACGAGGAGGGCCAGGTGATCGAGGCCCGGTCGGTCTCGGCCGGGCTCGACTACCCGGGCGTCGGCCCCGAGCACGCCCACCTGGCCGAGCTGGGCCGGGCCCGGTACGAGCCGGTCGACGACGACGAGGTCCTGGCGGCGTTCGAGCTGCTGGCCCGCACCGAGGGCATCATCCCCGCGCTCGAGTCGGCCCACGCTCTCGCCTGGGTGGCGCGGGAGCGTGGGAGGCTCGCCGGGCGCACCGTGCTGCTCAACCTGTCGGGCCGGGGCGACAAGGACGTCGCCCAGGTGGCCCGGCTGCTCGGTGCCGACCTGTCGGGGACGGGGCTGGAGGCGTGAGCCCAGAGCCGAGCACTGGGGCCGCCGCCGGTGGGCTCCTCGACGTGGGCGAGATCGGCAAGCTGGAGGCCACGCTGCGGGCCCAGCGCGACGAGGGCCACAAGCTGCTCGTCCCGTACGTCACGGGCGGCTTCCCCGGCTGGGAGCGGGCGGTCGAGGCCGTCGCCGCCGCGGGCGCCGATGCGATCGAGATCGGCATCCCGTTCTCCGACCCCGTGATGGACGGGCCCACGATCCAGGAGGCCTCCGAGCGGGCGCTGGCCGCCGGGGCGACGCCCCAGGGCATCGTGTCGGCCGCCGGGCGGCTCGACACGGGCGGCGTGCCCGTCGTGGTCATGACCTACTACAACACCGTGCACCGCAACGGCCACGTGCGGTTCGCGGCCTCCCTCGCGGCGGCTGGTGTGGCCGGCGCGATCGTGCCCGACCTGCCGCTCGAGGAGGTGGGTGAGTGGGCGGCGGCCGCGGACGCCGCCGGAATCGAGACGATCCTGCTCGCCGCCCCGACCGCCTCCGACGAGCGCCTGGCCCGGGTGTGCGCCCGCTCGCGCGGCTGGGTCTACGGCGTCGGCCTGCTCGGCGTGACCGGCGAGCGCGCCGCCCTGGCGCGCAGCGCCCTGGAGATCGCCACCCGGCTCAAGCACACGACCGACAAGCCCGTGCTCGTCGGCGTCGGCGTGTCCACCGCCGCCCAGGCCGCCGAGGTGGCCGCCGTGGCCGACGGGGTGATCGTGGGCTCGGCCCTCGTCCGCCGCCTGCTCGACGGCGGGGGTGCGGAGGCGGCCGGTGCCTTCGTGGCCGAGCTGCGCGCCGGCCTCGACCCCGGCTGAGCGGCGGGTCGGGGCGAGGGAGCGCGATGGGCGCCGGCCGAGCCGTCGTCACGGGTGTCGCCGCGGGCCTGGGTGTCCTGCTGGCCGTGGTCGCCGTGGCCGCCGGCCGGCCCGACCGGGCCGAGGTCCCCGCGGCGCTGGCGGGCGACGGGGCGGGCGACGAGGCCGCCGGTGGCGTCGACGACGAGGTGGCGTGGGACCCGCGCGTGGTCGACCTGGTGCGCTTCGTCGAGGACGAGCGCGGCCTCCGGTTCCGGCACCCCGTGGCCGTCGAGCTGCTCGACACCGATGCCTACCTCGCGGAGCTCGGCGTCGACACCGGCGCCACGACCGACGACGAGCTCGACGACGAGCCGGAGGAGCCGCCCGAGGCCGCGGCGTCGGTGGCCGACGACGGCCTCGACGTGCTGCGGGCGCTCGGCGTCGTGGCGCCAGCCGACGAGGCGGCGGAGGCCGCCACCGGCGACGACGGCAGCTTCGGGTTCTACGACTACGACCAGGAGCGCCTGGTGGTGCGCGGGCCCGACCTGTCGCCCACCGCGCAGGGCACGATCGTCCACGAGCTCACGCACGTGCTCGACGACCAGCATTTCGACCTGGACTCCCTCTACGCCGACCCGGGCCTCACCGAGGAGCAGTTCGCAGCCCGCGAGGCCCTCGTCGAGGGCGATGCCGTGCGCGTCGAGGACGCCTGGGTGGGCACGCTCGACAGGACCACGTTCGACGAGTACGTCGAAGGCAGCTTCGGCCCGGGCTCCCCGACCGCCAGCGGTTCGCTGGGCGAGTTGGGCGTGGCGGCGCTGCTGCAGGAGCGCGTCGGCGTCCCGTACAACCTGGGGGGCACGATGGTCGACGTGCTCGTCCTGGCCGGCGGCGACCCCGCCCTCGACGCCGCGTTCCGGGCCCCGCCCGACACCACCGAGGGTCTGCTCGACCCGCGGGCGCTCGTCGGCGGCGAGCAGGCCGCGCCCGTCGAGGCCCCCGTCCCGGCCGGGACGGTGGAGCAGACGACGACGCTCGGGGCCGTGGACCTGTTCCTGGTCCTCACTGCCGGCATCGACGCACACACAGCGCTCGCGGCCACCGACGGCTGGGGCGGCGACGTGGCCGTAACCTACGCGGGTGAGGGCGGCGTGACGTGCGTGGACCTGGCGGTCGTGGGCGACACCGCCGCCGACACCGACGAGATCGCCGCGGCCCTGGCCGACTGGGGCGACGCCGGGGCTGCCGAGGCCACGGCCGAGCGGCGCGACGACGGCGCCGCGGTGCTGCACGCCTGCCCGCCGGCGGGCGGCCCCGTCGAGCCGCTGGTCGACCCGGGCGACGCCGTCTACCTGCCCATCGACCGGTCGTACCACCTGACCGAGGCCATGGCCGTGGGCGGCCTCGGGGCGGACGAGGCGTTCGCCTACGCCGACTGCGTGGTCCGTGAGCTCACGCTTCACCAGATCATCGCCAGCTACGACGACGAGGTGCCGGCGGCGACCCAGGCCACGATCGACGACGCGGTCGCCGGCTGCTGACGGCCTCGACGGGCCGGCCGCGGTCGCGCCGATGTCTAACCGGCGCTCGCTGAGGCCGGCGGCGGGCCGCCGTCGGCCGGACGCTGACGGCCTCGACGGACCGGCCGTGGTCGGCGCCGATGCCCGGCATGCGCTCGGCTCACGCGATGCGGCCCAGGTGGTCGGCCAACCAAGCAAGCAGGTACGGCTCCCCGACGCGGGTGTGGGCAACCTCCTCGGCCGCCGTGTCGGGCGGCAGGTTGCGGAAGCCGCGGTGCTCGAGCGTGACCCGCGTGCCGCCGGGCACGGGGTCGAAGCGCACCTCGATCTCCGTGACCGGGTCGGGGATGCGCCGGCTGGTGTAGGTCATGACCAGGCGGCGGCCCGCCTCCCACGCCGTGATCGTGCCCATCGTGAAGCCCTCGCCGGTGGCGGCGTCCCAGACCTCGATCCAGCGCCCGCCCACGCCCGGCTCGATGCGGATGCCCACGGCCCGATCGGGGTCGTTCCACGAGTAGGGCGTGTCCTTGTACCAGGCGCCCATGTCGGCGGTGAAGACCCGGAACGCGGTGGCCGGGTCGACCGCCACCTCGACGGCGGTCGAGACGGCGTCCGGCGCGGTGTGGTGCCCGGTGCTCACGCCGGCGCCGCCGGCTCGTCCGGCCCACCGGCGGCCGCCTGGCTCGGCCGGGCTGGCTCGGCCGGCTCACCGGCGGCCGCCTGGCTCTCCACAGCGTGCGCGTCGACATGGGCCTTGAACGCCCCGAGCTGCTCGTTCCAGAACGCCTGGACCTGGTCGAGCCAGGCCTGCAGGGCCGTGAAGGGCTCACGCCGCAGTCGATAGACCCGCAGCCGGGCGTCGTCGCCGTCGGTCTCCGCCTCGACGAGCCCGCTGGCGCGCAGCACCCGCAGGTGGCGGCTCATCGCGGGGGCGCTCATGGCGACCGAGGCGGCCAACTCGCCGGCCGGCCGGGGCGACTGGCGCAGCAGGTCGACCACCTTGCGGCGGGTGGGGTCGGCCAGCGCCGTGAGCGTGGCGTCGAGATCGGTCACCGCCCGCGATAATGGGCGAAACAGTCACCCTAAAGCAAATAATTCACACTTGCGTTAAAGGATGGGCCCGCGCCACAGTGGCGGCATGACCTCTCCCGCCTTCGACTTGTCCGACACGTACGTCTCGGTGCACACCACCGGCGAGGCCCGCGCCGTTCCCGTCGACGACGGCTTCTGGCCCGAGGTGATGGCCGGGAAGCGCCCCGAGCTCGCGAGCGGATGGCTCCTCGCGGGGTTCGAGTACGCCGGCGACTGGGGCACGTGGGAGCGGCACCCGGCCGGCGACGAGATCGTCACGCTGCTGTCGGGCGCCGTCGACATCGTGCTCGACGAGGGCGGCGCCGAGCGGACCGTGAGCCTGACCGCGGGCCAGACATGCATCGTGCCCCAGGGCACGTGGCACCGCGCCGTCGTGCACGAGCCGGCCCGGGCTGTGCACCTCACGCCGGGCGAGGGCACCGTCCACCGGCCCTACGAGCCGTCGGCGTCGTCCTTCTGAGCGGCCTCGTCGACCGTTGCCCCGAGCTCGTCGGCGAGGACCTCGCCGGCGAGGTGCTCGTCGCGCCGGTGCTCGTCGCGGGTGTCTTCATCGCCGACGGCCACGTCGCCGGGGTCCACGTCGGGGTCGACGTCGACGGTCGACAGGCGCGCCCGCAGGAACTCGATCGTCCGGTTCCACGCCAGCTCGGCGGCCGGCGGGTCGTGGGCCGGGCGGTCCGCCTCGAAGAACCAATGCGAGGTGCCCGGGTAGCGGTGGAACGTGACGTCCTTGTCGAGCAGCTTGAGGTCGGCCTCCAGCAGGACGAGCTCGTCCTCGTCGACGAGCTCGTCGTGCTCGGCGAAGTGACCGAGGAACGGCGAGGTGGCCGCGGCCATGTCGACGCTCTGCGAGCCGTAGAACACGACCGTGGCGCCCACCACGTCCGGGATGCGGGTGGCCATGAGCAGCGCCCACGACGCCCCCATCGAGAAGCCGAGCAGGCCCACGGGCGCCTCGGGCGTGGCTGGCATCCCCCGCAGCGTTAGCAGGCTGGAGCGTACGAGGTCGAGCGTCACGTCCATGTCGGCCTCGCCGAGCATGGCCCGGGCCTCGTCGGGGTCGTCGGCGGTGCGCCCGGCGAAGAGGTCCGGGGCGAGCGCCACGAAGCCGGCGGCGGAGAGCCGGTCGCACACGTCCTTGAAGAACGGGGTCAGGCCCCACCACGAGTGCAGGACGAGCACACCCGGCCCGTCACCTCCGTCGGGCAGGGAGAGGTAGCCGGAACCGGCGGATCGGCGGGGCATGCGCGGCACGGTACCGCCGGTACGCTCGCAGACCGTGGCCACCGGTGAGAAGGACGACGTCTGCCTGCTGTGCGCCGCCGAGCGCATCACGCCCTGGTACCACGAGGACGACGTCTGCTGGATCGCGGACTGCACGATCTGCGACACGCCCATGGTCGTGTGGCGCTGGCACGGCGTCGACCCCTCCGGCGACGAGCTGGCCCACATGATGTCGCGCCTGGCGGCGGTGGCCGATGGCGTCTTCGACGGCCACTACTACGACGACCACATGCGCAACATCCCCGACCACTTCCACGTGCACGCCCGCCCCGAGGGCGGCTTCTTCGGGCACGGCTTCCGCCGCGACGAGCGCGCAGGGCGGCCCACGCGGTGAGCGCCGGACCGGGCGACGAGATCAGCGTCTACGACGCCGTCGGTGGTCAGGCGTTCTTCGACGACCTCGTGGGCCGCTTCTACCGGGGCGTGGCCGCCGACCCCCGGCTGAGGCCGCTGTACCCCAGCGCCGACCTGGCGCCGGCCGAACGGCGCCTGGCCCTGTTCCTCGGGCAGTACTGGGGCGGGCCCACGACCTACTCCGATGAGCGCGGGCATCCCCGGTTGCGCATGCGCCACGTGCCCTTCGTGGTCGGCGAGCCCGAGCGCGACGCATGGCTCGAGCACATGGGCGCGGCGCTCGACGGCCTGGTGGCCGAGGGCCGCGTACCCCCGCCGGTCGAGGAGCGCATGCGGCAGTACTTCGCCATGGCAGCTGACGCCATGGTCAACGCCCGCTAGGAAGCCCGCCGGGAACGTTCCTGGCGGCGCGGGTACCTCACCGGCGATCGACCGAGTCGATGCCCGTTCGGGCAGATCTCGGGAATCTCAGAGGAACGTCTGAGGCGGCTCCTGGCCTCGGTCACCACGATCGGCCTCCACCACGACATCGAGGAGGAGCGACATGGATGACGCACCGATCGCCCGTCGGCGGGCCCGGGCATCGTCCGCAGCGACATCACGTCCAGCTTCGGCTCGGCGAGCGGGGTGGCGGAGGGCGTCCCGCTCACCATCGCCCTGACCGTCCTCGATGTCGGCGCCGGGTGCATGCAACTTCGCGGGGCCGCGGTCTACCTGTGGCACTGCGACCGTGACGGCGGCTACTCGCTCTACTCCGACGACGTCTCCGGCGAGAACTACCTCCGAGGCGTGCAGGAGGCCGGGCGCCGACGGCACGTTGAGCTTCGCCAGCGTGTTCCCGGCGGCGTACTCGGGCCGCTGGCCCACATCCACTTCGAGGTGTTCGCCGGCCTCGACGAGGCGACCGGCGGGGGCACGCCGCTCGTCACGTCGCAGATCGCCCTGCCCGACCACGTCTGCGAGCAGGTCTATGCCGCCGCCGGCTACGAGCCGAGCGTCCGCAACCTGGCGCAGACCTCGCTCGAGAGCGACAACGTGTTCAGCGACGGCCACGACCAGCAGCTCGCCACCGTCACCGGCGCCGTCGACACCGGCTTCACGGCGAGCCTGACCGTGGCGGTGTGACCACGGCCCGGCGCCCGGAGCCCGCGCCGCGGGCCGTCCCGCCCGGCAGGGCCGGTAGGGTCGGCGCCATGGTGACCGCAGGCGACGAGGCCCCCCAGTTCACGCTGCTCGACCAGGACGGCAACGAGGTGTCGCTGTCCGGCCTGGCGGGACGCAAGGTGCTGCTGTACTTCTACCCGAAGGCCGACACGCCCGGCTGCACGACCCAGGCATGCGGGCTGCGGGACGTGCTGGGCGACATCGGCGACACGGTCGTGCTCGGCGTCAGCCCCGACCCGCCGGCCAAGCAGAAGCGGTTCGACGTGAAGCACGGGCTCGGGTTCCCGCTGCTGTCCGACGAGGACCACGCCGTCGCCGAGGCCTACGGCGCCTGGGGTGAGCGGTCGATGTACGGCCGGAAGTTCATGGGCATCATCCGCTCGGCGTTCCTCATCGACGAGAAGGGCGTGCTGGCCGAGGCGTGGCCCAAGATCAGCCCGAAGGACACGCCCAAGAACCTGCTCGCCGCGCTGGCCGGCTGAGCGGCTGAGCGGCTGAGCGGCTCAGCGGAGCGCCCGCTCGATGTCGAGCAGGTGGTGCTGCGCTTCGTGGGCGCAGCGCCGGATGACGTCGGCCGCGGTCATCGGGCCCTCCTCGTCGTGCTCGGCGCTCGCGTCGAGCGGTACCGACCCCGCGGTGCCCAGCCACGTCGCCGCCGCGTCCCGCAGGGCGCGGAGGACCGCGATCGACGACAGGTCCGCGTACCGGCGCACGGCCGCCAGGTCGTCCTGGTCCCAGCTGGGCAGGCCGGACACCGGGTCGAGGGCGATCGTCCACAGGCGCTCGGTGCCGATGCGCAGGACGTCGACCAGGTGCCAGGCGTAGCTGCTCGGCGACCAGACGCCGTCGGCGGGGGACCGCAGCGCCGCCACCCCCGCCCGGTCGAGGGCCGTGCCGACCCGGGCGGGCACGTCGGCGACGACGTCGAGGGCTTCGTCGATCGGCAGCGACCACGACCAGCCGCACCCGGCGCAGCGGGGGATCGTGGGCTGCTCGCTCACGGTCGGGTCCCGGACCTCGCGGCGTGGTTCGCCATCGAGGGCGACCCTACGGCGTCGGGGGCGGCGACGACGAGCATCTCACGGGCCGGACGCCGGGGGCGTTGTCCCCCGTGGTGACTCTCCCGCCCTTCCAGGCGCTGCTCGACGAGCACGCCGCGGACCTCCATCGCTACCTGGTCGCGGTGGCCGGCCCCCACGACGGGGCCGACTGCTTCCAGGAGACGGTCGTCTCGGCGCTGCGCGCCTACCCCGGGCTGCGGCGGGACGACAACCTGCGCGGCTGGTTGTTCACGATCGCCCACCGCAAGGTGATCGACCGGGCCCGCCACGCCGCCCGCCACGCCGTACCGGTGGCCGAGCCGCCGGATCGGGGCCACCTCGACGCCGACGCCACCGGCGCCGAGGACCTGTGGGCCGCCGTGCGGCGGCTGCCGCCGAAGCAGCGCTCGGCCGTGGTGCAGCGACACCTGCTCGACCGTCCCTACGCCGAGATCGCCGAGGCGCTCGGCTGCAGCGAGGCGGCCGCCCGCCAGAACGTCCGGGCCGGGCTGGTACGCCTGCGAGAGGAGGTCTCGGCGTGACCGACGACCGTCTGCCCCCCGTCCCCACGACCAACGACGGCGCCGCGGCCGACGACGGCACAGCGGCGACCGACGACGGTGTAACCGCCGTCGACGGCGAGCGGGCCGTCGCCGCCGCACTGCGGCGGACCGCGGCGCCGCCCGCCCCGCCCGCCGACGTCTCGCGCCTCGTCGCGGACGCCGTGGCCCGCGCCGACGCCCTCGACCTGGTCGACGTGGCCTACGCCGTGACGGACAGCCCGATCGGCCCGCTCACCGTCGCGACGACCGAGGTAGGCCTTGTCCGCGTGGCCTTCGGCACCGAGGAGGGCGTGGTCGACGAGCTCGCCGCCGCCCTGTCGCCAAGGGTGCTGTTCCTGCCGGACCGGCTCGACGACGTCCGGCGCCAGCTCGACGAGTACTTCGCCGGGCGCCGCCACGCCTTCGACGTGCGGCTCGACCGGCGGCTGTCCCGTGGCTACCGCCGCCGGGTGCTCGAGGCCCTCACGGCCGGGGTCGGCTACGGCGAGACGGCCACCTACAAGGACCTGGCCGTCGCAACCGGCAACCCGGGCGCCGTCCGGGCCGTCGGTACCGCCATGGCCACGAACCCGATCCCCATCGTCGTGCCCTGCCACCGGATCCTGCGGACGGGCGGCTCGCTCGGCAACTACGGCGGCGGGCCCGAGACGAAGGCGTGGCTGCTGCGCCACGAGGGGGTCCGCCTCCTGTTCTAGCCAGGCGTTAGGCTCGGGCGTCCTGCCCGGATGGCGGAACTGGCAGACGCCGGTCACTCAAAATGACCTGTCCGAAAGGGCGTGCGGGTTCGAATCCCGCTCCGGGCACGACGGGCCACGACGGTCGCCGTCACCGCTGCAGGGCGTCGGCGACGCGGCCGAGCAGGGGGTGGTCGAGCGCCTTCTCCAGGCTCACCGGCAGCCCGAACGACCAGTTCGGGCGCTCGCTCGTGGTGCCAGGCAGGTTCGGCCGCTCCGGCACTGCGAGGCCGTCCTCGATCGTGGCGGCCACGAGGGAGCAGGGACCTGCGGCCAGGCGGGCGTGCACGTCGACGATCACGTCCTCCAGCGGGGCGTCGGCCGGCCGGCCGCTCACGTCGCGCAGGCGACGGCGCAGGTCGTCCATGGCCGAGGGGTCGGGCTCGACGCCGGCGGCCCGCTGGTCCTCGTCGTCCGCACCGGTCCAGGCGCCCGCGATCGTCGGCAGGTCGTGGGTGGTGACCCCGGCGAGGGCCTGCGCCGGGTACTGCTCGGGCGGCTCGTCCTCGAACCAGACGAGCTTGTACGCCAGCACGTTGGCGTCCGCGAGCACGGTGCGGACGGTTGGCTCGACGGTGCCCAGGTCCTCCCCGACGACGACGGCCCCGGCGCGCACGCTCTCGACCGCCAGCACGGCGAGCAGTTCGTCGCCCCGGTAGCGCACGTAGGCGCCGTCGGTCGCGCCGATGCCCGGCGGCAGCCAGTAGAGGCGGAACAGGCCCATCACGTGGTCGATGCGCACGCCGCCGCCGCCCCCGCCGAGCGCGGCGCGCCACAGCCGGGCGAGGGGCTCGTAGGCCGCCTCGCGCAGCTTCCACGGCACGAACGGTGGCAGGCCCCAATCCTGTCCGGCGCGGTTGAACACGTCGGGCGGGGCGCCCACCCGGGTCCCCAGGGCGAGCAGGTCCTGCAGCATCCAGGCGTCGGCCCCATCGGGGTCGACGCCGATCGCCAGGTCGGTGAGCAGCGGCAGGGCCTCGCCCGCCCGGCGGAGCTGCTGGTCGAGCAGGTACTGCAGCCACGCCCAGAAGCTGACGCGCTCGGCCCGCCGGGCGGCGAACGTGGCCACCTCACGGCTGCCGGGATGGCGGTGCTCCTCCGGCCAGCCCGACCATCCGCCGCCGTGGTGCTCGGCAAGCGCGCAGAACGTGGCGTAGTCGTCGATGTCCCGGCCCCCCTCCACGCGCCAGCGGGCGAAGCCCGGGTCGCGGCCGCGCCGCTCCCACAGGCGCTCGAGGGCCCGGCGCTTGAGCGCCCAGGCGCGGTCGCGGTCGATGACCCGGTCGTCGTTGAGCCGGTGGGCCTGCTCGGCCAGCTCGGCCACGATCGGGTCGTCGCTGGCCCCGGGGACCTGATCGATGCGGATGTAGAGGGGGTTCCGCCAGCGCCGGCTCGACGGGTAGTACGGGCTGGGCTCGACCGGATCGAGCGGCAGCGGGGCGTGCAGCGGGTTGACGGCCACCATCCCGGCGCCCCGGCTCCCGGCCCAGGCGCCGATGCGTGCCAGGTCGGCCGCGTCGCCGACGCCCCAGCTGCCCGCCGAGCGGCACGCCGGGAGCTGCACGGTGAGCATCCAGGCCCGCAGGTGCGGGGGCAGGTGGCAGGCGCCGGGCGACACGATCAGGCGGGTCGTCGGACCACCGTCGGTCGGGTGCAGGTCGTGGTAGCCGAGCGGCAGGTCGGGGGGCAGCGTCGTGACGGGCGCCAGTTCGGTGCCGTCCTCGAGGGTGAGGCCGCACGGGCCGAGCAGTGCCGGGGCGGTGCCGGCGGCCACGATCCAGAGCGGGCGGCCGGTGGGCGGTGCCTCCGGCCCCGGGTCGGCGCCCATGGCCCGGCGCAGCGCCTCGGCCGTCTCCGGCGGGGTCGGGTGCCACTGCCCGTGGACATCGTCGTATCCGTCGTCGATGCCCCACGGATCCGTCGCCATCATCGGGAACGTACCCGCCGGACGCCCGTCCCGATCCCGGCCGCCACGGCGCCGGTGGGCGAGTGCGCGCGCGTCGACTTCCGCCCACGTCGCCGCTGGCGTGTACTGGTGTCATGCTCATGACCACCAGCGAGGAGCCCGGCGACAAACCGGTCGACGAGCCCCGCACGACGATCCTCCTGTGGCGCAGCGCCACGCTGGCGACGGCCGAGCGGTTCACCGACGGCGTCATTCCGGGCGGGCGCCAGCTGTCGGGCCTCGTGCTGGCCGCGGTCGACGGCGAGCCCGCCACGATCACCTACCGCGTCGTCGTCGACGACGCCTGGCGGACCCGCACGGCCGACGTCGAGGTCGAGCGCCCCGGCGTACTGCCGTTGCGCATCGCCACCCGCCTCGACAGCGCCGGGCGCTGGACCCGCAACGGCGAGGGCGTCGACGAGCTCGACGGGTGCGTCGACATCGAACTGGGCTTCACGCCGGCCACGGCAACGCTGCCGATCCGCCGGCTGGGCCTGGCGGTGGGGGAGTCGCACCTCGTGTCCGCCGCCCGCCTGAGCTTCCCCGGCTTCGAGCTGGCGCCCCGCGACGTGACCTACACCCGCTTGGCGGACGACCGCTGGTCGTGCGCGTGCGCGTCGGGCGACGACGACGTCGAGCTGGTCGTCGACGCCTGGGGCCATGTCCTGCGCCACGGCGACGACCGCTGGGTGGCCGAGGCCCGGTCCAGCCGCTGATCTCCGGGCGACTGCCCGTCCGGCGACTCCCCGTCGGGCCGCCCGGTGTCGGGGGCCTTCGCGTCGGGCCGCCCGGTGTCGGCCCGTCGACGGTTCACCGCGGCGATGCCCGCGATCGTCAACCCGCCGCCGACCACGAGGCGCCACTGGAACGGCTCGTCGAGCACGACGATGCCCACCACGACCGCCACGACGGGGATGAGGTAGGTCACGAGCGAGGCGGTGGTGGCGCCCAGCTCGGCGATGATCCGGTAGTTCAGGACGTACGCGATGCCCGTGCCGAACACGCCGAGCATCACGACCGAGGCGACGCGCGTCGGCGTGAGCTCGATGCCCTCGGCGATCGACGTGCCGAGGGCCACCGGCCAGAACAGCGCGGCGCCCATGGCCAGCTGGCCGCTCGCGGCCACGAGCGGCGGGATGCCCACCAGGTGGCGGCGCATGTAGACGAACGCCATGCCGTAGCCGGCGCCGGCAAGGGCGGCGGCCAGCGTGGCGAGCAGCGACGACCCGGCCAGGTCGTCGGCGCCCAGCCCGGCGGCGACGGCCACGCCCGCCACGCCGACCCCCAGGCCGGCGAACTGGATGGGCCGCAGTCGCTCGGACAGGGCGACGGCTGCGAACAGGGCCGTGAACAGCGGGGTCGAGGCGTTGAGGACGGCGGTGAGGGCCGAGGTGATGTGCTCCTCGGCATAGGCGAGCATCGCGAAGGGGAGGATGTTGCCGACGAGGGCGGTGACCGCGAAGTGGCGCAGCGAACGCCGGTCGGTCGGCACGCGGCCGCCCTGGCTGCGCAGCACGGCGTAGAGCACGAGCGCGCCGAGCCCGATGCGGCTCCAGGCGAGGGCGAACGGCGTCAGGCCTGCGCCCGCCACCTTGATGAAGAGGAACGACCAGCCCCAGATGAAGGCCAGCAGGACGAGGCGACGCATGCGGGGCAGTCAATCAGCGCCGGGGGCCCGAACCCCCACGAGATCCCCGCGAAGACCCCGCGACATCCCCGGCGGTGGACCCGGGCGCACCTAGACTTAGGTTTCCATGTCCAAGTCCTCGGTCGAACGGCGCTTGCGCCAGGTGTCCGGGCGGCTGCGGCAATTGCGCGATGAGCTCGAGGTGAGTGCCGAACAGCTCGCGCACCTGGCCGACGCCGCGGATGACGCCCGTCTGCGCGCCCTGGTCTCCGAGACACCGGTGTCCGAGCGCGACCACCACGACGCCGAGCGCCACGCCGACGCCATGCGCCGGCACCGCGCTGTGGTCGCCGACGAGATCGCCAAGCTCGAAGCCGAACAGGACGAACTGCTCGACCGCCTTCTGGCAGAGTCGCGTTGATCAAGGAAGATCGAAAGGAACGCTCTTGGCCACCCGCGTCGTGATCGCCGAGGACGAGGCCATCATCCGCCTCGACCTCAAGGAGACCTTGGAAGAAGAGGGGTACGAGGTCGTCGGCGAGACGGGCCGAGGCGACGAGGCCGTGAAGCTCGTGCGCGAGCACGAGCCCGACATCGCCATCCTCGACATCAAGATGCCGGGCATGGACGGGCTGCAGGCCGCCCGCGAGATCGCGGGCGAGCGGCGTGCCGCCGTGCTCATCCTGACGGCGTTCAGCCAGCGCGACCTCATCGAGCAGGCCCGTGACGCCGGGGCGCTCGCGTACCTGGTCAAGCCGTTCGAGCGCAGCGAGCTCATCCCCGCGGTCGAGGTGGCGCTGGGCCGCTTCAAGGAGATGAAGGCGCTCGCCGCCCAGACGGCCAGCCTCGAGGAGCAGCTCGAGACCCGCAAGGTGGTCGACCGCGCCAAGGGCATCCTCATGGACCAGCACGGCATGGCCGAGGGCGAGGCGTTCTCGTTCATCCAGAAGCGCGCCATGGGCGAGCGCATCACCATGCGGGTCGTGGCGGAGCGCGTCATCGCCGGCGACATCCGGCCGGGCAGCTAGGCACCCGGGTCCCGTGGCCGGCACCCCCCTGCTGCTGATCGACGGGAACTCGCTCACCTACCGCGCGTTCTTCGCACTCCCCACCGACATGTCCACGGCGTCGGGCCAGGTCACCAACGCGGTGTTCGGCTTCACGTCGATGCTCATCAACCTGATGCGCGACCACGGGTCGGGCCGCGTCGCCGTCGCGTTCGACCGGCCCGAGCCCACGTTCCGCCATGAGCGCGTCGAGAGCTACAAGGCGAACCGCGAGGCTGCGCCCGACATCCTGCGCCAGCAGATCGGCCTGGTCCGCCAGGTCATCGAGACCTTCGGCATCCCGATCATCGAGCTGCCGGGCTACGAGGCCGACGACATCATCGCCACGCTGGCCACCGAGGCGCGCGACGCCGGGCTCGAAGTCATCGTCGTCACCGGCGACCGCGACACCTACCAGCTGGTGGAGGACCCGCACGTCAAGGTCCTCTACAACCGGCGGGGCGTCAGCGACTACGTGCTCTACGACGAGGCCGGCATCGAGGAGCGGACGGGCGTGCCGCCCCGCCTCTACGTGCCCTACGCAGCGCTGCGCGGCGACCCCTCCGACAACCTGCCCGGCGTGCCGGGTGTCGGCGAGAAGACCGCCGCCAAGCTGATCACCAGGTACGACGGGATCGACGGGCTCTTCGCCCACGTCGACGAGCAGACGCCCAAGCTGCGCACGAGCCTCGCCGAGCACGAGGTGCAGGCCCGCCGCAACGCCGAACTGATGGTGCTCGTGCGCGACGCCCCGGTGGGCGTCACGATCGACGACCTCGTGCGCTCGCCCGCCGACCTCGATGAGGTCCAGCGGCTGTTCGACTTCCTCGAGTTCCACAGCCTGGCCGAGCGCCTCGCCGAGGCCCTCGGCGAGGACGTGGCGCCGGGCGCACCCACCGAGGTGCTGGAGGCCGAGGTCGCGGTGATCGACACGCCCGACACGGCCGTCGCCGTGCTCGACGAGCTGCGTGCCGAACGCGACGCCGGACCGCTCGCGTTCGCAGCCGCCTGGGCCGCCGGCGAGGGACGCTCGCCGCTCGAGGGCCTGGCCTTCGTGACCGCGCCCGACGCCGCCGAGGTGGCGTGGCTGCCGGCCGCGGTGCTCGACGACGCGTCGGTGCGCGCCGCACTGCGGGGGCTCGTGGCGCTGCCCGAGCAGGGCGGCCGCCCGATCGCCACCCACCAGGCCAAGGCCGTCATGCGGTCGCTGCTCGCCCTCGACGTCGACGTGCACAGCCTGACCCTCGACACGGCGATCGCCGCCTACCTGCTCGACCCGGCCGAGTCGCGCTACCTGCTCGACGAGGTCCTGCGCCGCTACGCCCAGGCCGACCTGCCCACCGACGGCGCGGCGAGCGAGGGGCAGCTCGACCTCGACGGCAGCTCCGTCAGCGCCGCTCAGCAGACCGGGCGTCACGCCCTGGCCGTCCACCGGCTCACCGAGCCGCTGTCCACGGCCCTGCACGACCGCGGCCTCAGCGACCTCTACGACTCGATCGAGGTGCCGCTCGTGCGGGTGCTCGCCCGCATGGAGCACGTGGGCGTGGGCGTCGACGCCGACGAGCTGCGCACCCTGCGCGACCGGCTGCACGGCGAGGTCGAGCGGCTCCGCGACCAGATCTACGAGGACGCTGGCACCGAGTTCAACGTCAACTCCACGCCCCAGATGCGCGAGATCCTGTTCGACAAGCTGGGCCTCACGCCGCAGAAGAAGACGAAGACCGGCTACTCGACCGACGCCGCCTCGCTCGAGCGCCTCGCCGGCCAGCACCCGATCATCGAGCACCTGCTGGCCTACCGCGAGGTCGAGAAGCTGCGGTCGACCTACGGCGACGGCCTGCTCGCCGAGGTGGCCGCCGACGGGCGCATCCATGCCACGTTCAACCAGACCGTGGCCCGCACCGGGCGGCTGTCGTCCGACCAGCCGAACCTGCACAACATCCCCGTGCGCTCCGAGCTCGGGCGCACGTTCCGCCGCGCCTTCGTCCCCGCCCCGGGTTGCGAGCTGCTCGTCGCCGACTACAACCAGATCGAGCTGCGCTGCATCGCACACCTCGCCGAGGATCCGGGCCTGGTCGAGAGCTTCGCCTCGCGGCGCGACATCCACACCGAGACGGCGTCCCGGGTATTCGGGGTCGAGCCGGGCGACGTCACGATCGAGCAACGGTCGAAGGCCAAGATGGTCAGCTACGGCCTGGCCTACGGCATGGAGGCCTACGGGCTGGGCCAGCGCCTCAACATCCCCACGAGCGAGGCCGCGGTCATCCTCGACGCCTACTTCGAGGCGTTCCCCGCCGTGAAGGACTACATGGACCGCACGGTGGCCGAGGCCCGCGAGCGGGGCTACACCGAGACGTTGTTCGGCCGCCGGCGGCAGATCCCCGAGCTGTCGTCGCCGAACGTGCGCATCCGCCAGGCCGGCGAGCGCCAGGCGATGAACGCGGGCATCCAGGGCCTGGCCGCCGACATCTTCAAGGTCGCGCTCGTGCGCATCGAGGCGGCGCTGGAAGAGGCCGCGATGGCCAGCGCGCTGATCCTCCAGGTGCACGACGAGGTGCTGCTCGACGTGCCGCCCGACGAGCGCGAGCGGGCCACCGACCTGGTCGTCGACGCGATGAGCCACGCCGCCGAGCTGCGAGTGCCGCTCGACGTCAACCTGGCGTTCGGTCCCACCTGGGCCGACGCCAAGGGATGAGCGTCACGTCCCGTCGAGGGCGGCGAGGGCCTCGGCGATCGGCGTGTCGCCGGCGAACAGCTCGAAGGTGACGCCGACGGCGGCCTCGTCGACCAGCGTGGCCAGCAGCACGGCGGCCACGTCGTCGCGGGGCACCGACGCCCGCCCGCCCAGCTCGGTCGAGACCGTGACGAGGCCGGTGCCAGGCTCGTCGGTCAGGCCGCCGGGCCGCACGATCGTGCGGCGCAGGCCGCTCGCCAGCAGGGCGGCGTCGGCGTCGGCCTTTGCCTTGAGGTACGGGCCCATGTCGCCCCGGCCGGACGCCGGGTCGTGGGCACCGATCGACGACACCATCACGTAGCGGTCGACCCCGGCGGCCCGGGCCGCCTCGATCAGCGCCACCGCGGCGCCGTAGTCGACCGTGCGCTTGCGGGCCGGGCCGCTGCCCGGTCCGGCGCCCGCCGCGAACACGACGGCGTCCGCACTCCGCACGGCGTCGGTCACCGTGGCGGCGTCCGCAGCCTCGAGGTCGAGGACCACCGGCTCGGCGCCGGCCGCGGCGACGTCGGACGCGTGGTCGGGATTGCGGATCAGCGCCCGGGCTCGATGGCCGCCGGCGGCCAGCAGGCGCTCCAGGCGCAGCGCGATCTTCCCGTGGCCCCCGGCGATGGCGACGTCCATGGCCCCCAGCCTGCCAGGATCGGGTCGATGCCCGAGACCGGCCACTGGTTCGAGCCCGTCGCCGACCGCCTGGGTGCTGCCTACCTGCGGTACTCGTTCACGAAGGGCACCGAGCAGGAGGTCGGCTTCCTGGTCGAGGCGCTCGGCCTCGGACCCGGAGCTCGGGTGCTCGACGTCGGCTGCGGACCGGGGCGCCACGCCCACGCCCTGGCGCGCCGCGGGCTGGAGGTGGTGGGTGTCGACATCAGCCGGCGCTTCGTCGAGCTGGCGGCGGCCGACGCCCCGCCGGGCGCCACGTTCGTCCGGGCGGACGCCCGGACACTCGGCTTCGATGCCGAGTTCGACGCCGCCATCTCCCTGTGCCAGGGGGCGTTCGGGCTGGCCGGCGGTCCCGGGGCGCCGCTCGACGGCGACGGCGACGTGCTCGCCGGCATCGCCCGGGCCCTGCGGCCGGGCGGGGCGGCGGCCGTCTCCGCGTTCTCGGCCTACTTCCAGGTGCGGTGGCTCGAGGACGCCGACACGTTCGACGCCGAGGCGGGCGTCAACCACGAGCGCACGGCCGTGCGGGACGAGTCCGGCGCCGAGGTGCCCGCCGACCTTTGGACCACGTGCTTCACGCCGCGGGAGCTGCGCCTGCTGGCCGGGCGGGCCGGCCTCGTGCCCCGCGCGGTGTGGTCGGTCACGCCCGGTGCGTACGCTCCGGCGGCGCCGACCGTTGACACGCCCGAGTTCCTGCTCGTCGCCGAGCGACCGGCCTGAGTCCCGCGACGCGCGCGCCGCCGCGCCGCCGCGGTCAGCTGCGCAGGCCGGGTGAGCGCCACACCTGGACGTCGATGCCCGCCCGCTCGGCTACGAGGCCGACGAGTGACATAGGGCTTACTCTCTAGTCGCTCGCGGTCGGCGGCCGCGCCGCCCGACCGGGCATCGTGACGATCATCAGGGGCCCGCGGGCCGGTGGGCACGGGCCCTGCGGGTCACCGGGAGGCCCGACCTGGGGCGTAGCTGAGCATCGCGACCGGCTGCTACGCTCGCTCGGCGCGCCCCCAGCGCGTCTCTCGCGGGCCCGCCCGCCCGCCGCCAGCGAGTTCCACGCTGTCACATCGCCCCGAAGAAAGCCGAATCAGTTCGTGTCCGACGTCCAAACAACCGATTCCGCCACCTCCGACCCCAGCCCCGACGACGGCGAGGGCACCTACACCCCCCGCGAGATCGTCCAAGACGACCTGACCGGCAGCTTCGCCGATGCGGTCGACGCGACGCTGGTGACCGTCGAGGACGGCGCGATCGTCACGGGCACGGTGGTGCGAGTCGACCGTGACGAGGTCCTCCTCGACATCGGTTACAAGTCCGAAGGGGTGATCCCCAGCCGCGAGCTGTCGATCCGCAACGACGTCGACCCCGACGAGGTCGTCTCGGTCGGCGAGGAGCTCGAGGCCCTGGTGCTCACCAAGGAGGACAAGGACGGTCGTCTCGTCCTGTCCAAGAAGCGTGCGCAGTACGAGCGTGCCTGGGGCGACATCGAGCGCATCAAGGAAGAGGACGGCGTCGTCTCCGGCCCCGTCATCGAGGTGGTCAAGGGCGGCCTGATCATCGACATCGGGCTCCGCGGGTTCCTGCCCGCCTCGCTCGTCGAGCTGCGACGCGTCCGCGACCTCCAGCCCTACGTCGGCAAGGTGCTCGAGGCGAAGATCATCGAGCTCGACAAGAACCGCAACAACGTCGTGCTCTCCCGCCGTGCGTGGCTCGAGGAGACCCAGCGCGAGCAGCGCGAGGACTTCCTCGCCAACCTCAAGCCCGGCGAGGTCCGCAAGGGCGTCGTGTCGAGCGTCGTCAACTTCGGCGCCTTCGTCGACCTGGGCGGCATGGACGGGCTCATCCACGTCTCCGAGCTGTCCTGGAAGCACGTCGACCACCCCGGCTCTGTCGTGTCGGTGGGCGACGAGGTCGAGGTGCAGGTGCTCGACGTCGACCTCGACCGCGAGCGCATCAGCCTGTCCCTCAAGGCCACCCAGCAGGACCCGTGGCAGGAGTTCGCCACCAGCCACCGCGTGGGCGAGCTGGTCTACGGCCGGGTCACGAAGCTGGTGCCCTTCGGGGCCTTCGTCCAGGTCGGCGACGGCATCGAGGGCCTGGTGCACATCTCCGAGATGTCGGCGCACCACGTCGACCTGCCCGAGCAGGTGGTCACGCCCGGCGAGGAGCTTTGGGTCAAGATCATCGATCTCGACCTCCAGCGCCGCCGCATCAGCCTGTCGATCAAGCAGGCCGCCGAGGGCGGCATCGTGGCCGCCGAGTACCAGGAGCACTTCGGCGAGCACGCCTACGACTCCGAGGGCAACTACATCGGTGCCGCGGTCGAGCACTCGCCCGAGGCCGACGAGGCCTGGGCCGACTACTACGCCGAGAACGGCGAGGCGCCCGAGGGCGGCGGGGCCACGCCGGCCGCCGAGGCCGCTCCGGCCGAGGCGGCCCCCGAGCCCGACGTCGACGCCGCCGAGGAACCGGCCGACGACGAGCAGTAGCGTCCCCCCGGCTCCGGCCGGGGCCACGGGTACGACCGCACGATCGGGGGCGTCACCGCCCCCCCTCGTGCCGCGTCCGGGCGCCCGCCGGGGTGACCGACGATGGCGCAGATCCCGAGCCGCGCCGCTAACGTCCGCCGCCGTGTTGGTCGTGGGCCTCACCGGGGGCATCGGGTCCGGCAAGTCGACGGTCTCGTCCCTGCTGGCCGAGCGGGGCGCGGTGGTCGTCGATGCCGACGCCATCACCCGCGAGCTGCAACGCCCGGGCACGCCCGTGTTCGCCGCCATGGCCGAGCGCTTCGGGCCCGGCATCGTGGCCGCGGACGGCACGCTGGACAGGCCCGCCATCGCCGACGTCGTGTTCGGCGACGCCGGGGCGCTCGCGGACCTGAACGCCATCGTCCACCCGGCCGTAGGCGGCGAGATCGTACGGCGCCTGGCGGACCTCCAGGCGACCGACTGCGTCGTCGTGCTCGACGTGCCCCTGCTCGTCGAGTCCGCGAACGCCTACCCGGTCGGTGGGCTGGTCGTGGTCGACGTCGACCCGGAGGTGGCCGTGCGACGCCTGGTCGAGCACCGCGGCATGCGCGAGGCCGACGTGCGCGCCCGCATGGCTCGCCAGGCCGACCGCAAGGAGCGCCTGGCCCGGGCCGACCGGGTCGTCGACAACTCGGGCACGCCCGACGACCTCCGCCGGCAGGTCGACGAGGTGTGGGCCTGGATAGCCACGCTGCGGCGGCCCTGACCGGTCACAGCGGGGGACGTCTAACGACACGCCGGCGTCTGAGCATGGTCCGCCTCGTCGACGGGCCTCGGCGCCCCGGGCCCGCTCAACGCAGCATGGCGTGGACCAGCACGACCAGGGGGGCGAGGAACAGCGCGTCCAGGATCAGGCTCAGGTAGACGAGGCACGCGGTCAGTGCCAGCAGCGCCGTCACCGCCACAAGGCGAGCCGGCCACATGACCGCGTGGCGGACGGCGCGTGCCAGCGTGGCCAGCCCGCCGGGTCCGTGGCCCCCGGCCGGGACCGGTACGCCGGGATCGACGTCGGGCCGGGCACCCATGGCGTGCAGCCGGCGCAGCCGCTCCGCCAGCGGGGGCAGGAACGTGACGAGCTCGGCGTGTGCCGTCCCGCCGGCCACGACCGGCTCGGCGCCGGACCGGCCGCCGGACGGGCCGACGGACGGGCCCACGAGGAACAGGTGGGGCCACGGCCCCTCCGGCACCCCCGCCCCGCGCTCGTCGAGGTAGGCGAGCGCCCGGGCCAGCGCACCGGGATCGCGGGTGAGCTGCACGGCGGTGGCGTCGGCCAGCAGGCGCCGCCGCCGCCACAGGGATCCCAGCAGCGGGTCGAGCAGGAGGCGCCCCGGGCCCATGCGGGTCAGCTGGAACGTCAGCGACCCGACGAGGAACGGAAGCTGCGCCATGCCCGCCAGGCACCCGCCGGCCGGTTCGAGGTCCGCGTCGCCGCGGCCGAGTGCCGCCAGATGGTCGACGATGAACTGCGCCTCGTCCGGGTCGCCGGTGCGCCCCCGGCGCAGCCCGAAGCGGCCCACCCGCCACAGCACCGCCCGGGTGCGCCGGTTCGTGGGGGCGGCCAGCACGGCCCCGACCAGGTCGAGCGTCTGCATGACCGAGGCGACGTGCAGCGCCACGCCGAGGTCGCCGTCCAGCACGAGGGCCAGCAGATCGGCTACCACGGCGCCGGTCGGGCCCCGACCCAGGTCATCGAGGAGGCCGCGGGGCAGGAGCAGCACGGCGTCGTCGATCGACCGCCCGACGACCGCGGCGTTGGCGTGGTCGCCGTCGACGACCAGGACCCGGGGCGGGCTGATGCCCGCGGCGATCGCCATCTCGTCGACCAGGTTGGCGAGCTGGCGCTCCTCGAGGTCGCCGGCCTCCGGGGGCCGGGCGGCGGCCGCCAGCACGAGCGCCTCGGGCCCGGCCCGCAGGAACAGCCGCCGCACGCAGCGCCACGTCGTCACCATGAGCACGACGCCGGGGGCCAGCAACGCCGTGGCGCCGACCAGGCCCTCGATCCAGCCGAGGCCGAGCGGGCCCACGTGCCAGGCCGGGCCCGGGTCGCCGAGGCCCAGCACCGCGTCGTTGGCCAGTTCCCCGAGGTCGGGCATCGGGACGACCAGGTTGACCAGGTCGATGGCGATGACGGCGACGGCGACGGCCAGGGGCGACACCACGACGCTGAGGGGCAGCCCGATGATCACGACCGCCATCACGCCGAGCACGGAGATCCGCCGGCCGGCGCGCCGGTGGCGTTCCTGGGCGTCGGCAAAGGTGTCGCGTGCGGTGCTCGGGCCGACTCGCATCGTGTCCTCCGTCGCCCGCAGGATGGCACAGGACGACCCGTTCGGCGCCGGCGCCCAGGGCTGCCGAGCAGCACGTGGGGCACACTCGCCGGCTCGTGCGCTCGGCCGCTCGTGTCAGCCGCCTGAGGTCTGTTGCTCCC
Organism: Acidimicrobiales bacterium; assembly: GCA_035296625.1. Lineage (GTDB taxonomy): Bacteria > Actinomycetota > Acidimicrobiia > Acidimicrobiales > VFJN01 > DATCLS01. The sequence continues at coordinate 47,254 of DATHAO010000047.1, forward strand.
GGCGCTGCTCCTCCCGCTGCTCCACCCGGCGGACCGCCTCCGGCCAGGCGACCGGCAGCTCCCCGGCGGTCGTGGTCCACGTCACGAACGTCGTGGGATCCATGCGCGGGCGGGTGACGGCGACGGAGCCCTTGTGGGGATCGGCGCGGTCGAAGCTCCGCAGGTGGTTGCGGTCGGTCCACGCCGAGAGGGTCCAGAACGTCTTGCGGGAGAGCTGGGCATCGAGCGCGTAGCCGACCAGGCCCTCGCTCTGCGCGAGCTGGCGCCGGATCCGCAGCGTGGCCGCCATGAAGCCGGGGATGTGCCGGTACCGCCGCAGCGGCAGCCGCGACGCCATGACGACGACCTCCGTCTCGGGCTCGACCGTGTCGATCGTCGTCCACGGCAGTTTGGGCATCGGAGCCTCCTCGTCCATCCGGCACGGCGCCGAACTTGACAGTGACAAGTTAGCCCGCCGCGACCGCATCTTGTCAACGTCTAGATTGCTGGTACGCTGGCGGCGTGACCGAGCGGCCGTACCACCACGGCAACCTCCGCCGGGCGCTGCTCGACGCCGCGGTGGACGTGATCGACGAGAAGGGGCCCGCGGCGCTGAGCCTGCGCGAGCTGGCGGGCCGGGCCGGCGTGTCGCACGGGGCGCCCGCCCACCACTTCGGCGACAAGGCGGGCCTGCTCACGGCGCTGGTGGCCGAGGGTTACGAGCTGCTCGGCGACGAGATGGCGGCGGCCGCGGCCCGCGGCGACTTCCTGGAGGCGGGCCTGGCCTACGTGCGCTTCGCCACCGGCCACCCCGCCCACTTCCAGGTCATGTTCGAGCCCCACCTCTACCGCCCCGACGACCCTGCCGTGGTGGCCGCCCGGGCCAGGACCGACGCCGCGCTGCGGGGTACGGCGGCCACCGTTCCGGCCGCTCGCGAGCACGAGGCCGGGTCGGTGGCGATCGCCGGCTGGTGCCTCGTGCACGGGCTCGCCACGCTGTGGCAGGCCGGCAACCTGCGGACGATGGCCGACGATCCGGTCGAGCTCGCCCAGCGGGTCGCGGCGACGGCGTTCGGCCGGGCCGCGTCCGCGCGCGACGGTGCCCCGGCACCAGGCCGCGGCGAGCCCGCCACCGGCTCGACTGTCACACCCCGCCGGTAACCTCGGGGGACGATGTCGACGTCGACGAGCCCCACTCCGGTCCCCGATCTGGCGGGCAGCCTCACGACCGACGCGGCGAACGCGCGTCCGTTCCGCATGGTGTCCGACTTCGAGCCCTCGGGCGACCAGCCCAAGGCGATCGAGGAGCTGAGCGCCAGCATCCTCAACGGCGAGCGGTACCAGACGCTCCTGGGCATCACCGGCTCGGGCAAGAGCGCGACCGTCGCCTGGGCGATCGAGCGGGTGCAGAAGCCCACCCTGGTCATCGCCCCCAACAAGTCGCTGGCGGCGCAGCTGGCCAACGAGTTCCGCGAGTTCTTCCCCGACAACCGGGTCGAGTACTTCGTCAGCTACTACGACTACTACCAGCCCGAGGCCTACATCGCCTCGAGCGACACCTACATCGAGAAGGACTCGTCGGTCAACGACGAGATCGACCGGCTCCGGCACTCGGCCACCTCGGCGCTGCTGACCCGGCACGACGTGATCGTCGTCGCCTCGGTGTCGTGCATCTACGGCTTGGGCTCGCCCCAGGAGTACCGCGACAACCTGCTCTACCTGCGGACGGGCACCGAGGTCGACCAGCGGGCAGTGCTGCGCAAGCTCGTCGACATGCGCTACGAGCGCAACGACATGGACCTCAGCCGCGGCAAGTTCCGCGTCCGGGGCGACACCATTGAGGTCCACCCGGCCTACGACGAGACGGCCGTGCGCATCGAGCTGTTCGGCGACGAGATCGAGCGTATGACGGTCGTCGACACGGTAACCGGCGAGCAGCTGCGCGAGCTCGAGGAGCTGTCGGTCTACCCGGCCACCCACTACGTGACCGGCGACGAACGCATGCGCCAGGCGATCGTCCGCATCGAGGCCGAGCTGGCCGAGCGGCTGGCGTACTTCGAGAAGGAGGGCAAGCTGCTCGAGGCCCAGCGGCTGCGCATGCGCACGCAGTACGACCTCGAGATGATGCAGGAGGTCGGCTTCTGCAACGGCATCGAGAACTACTCGGCGCCGCTCGACGGGCGCGGCCCGGGCGAGACCCCCAACACTCTGCTCGACTTCTTCCCCGACGACTTCCTGCTGGTGATCGACGAGAGCCACCAGGCCGTGCCGCAGCTGCATGGGCAGTACGAGGGCGACCGCTCCCGCAAGGAGCAGCTCATCGAGCACGGCTTCCGGCTGCCCTCGGCGGCCGACAACCGGCCGCTGCGCTTCGAGGAGTTCATCGAGCGGGTCAACCAGGTCGTGTTCCTGTCCGCGACGCCCGGGCCCTACGAGCTCGAGATGTCCTCGACCGTGGCCGAGCAGGTGGTGCGCCCCACGGGCCTGATCGATCCCGAGGTCATCGTCCGCCCCACCAAGGGCCAGATCGACGACCTGCTGGGCGAGATCGGCCGGCGCATCGAGGCCGACCAGCGGGTGCTGGTCACGACGCTCACGAAGAAGATGGCCGAGGACCTCACCGACTACCTGGTCGAGCAGGGCCTCAAGGTGCGCTACCTGCACTCCAACGTCGACACGATCGAGCGCATCGAGATCCTGCGGGCGCTGCGGCTCGGCGAGTTCGACGTGCTCGTCGGCATCAACCTGCTGCGTGAGGGGCTCGACCTTCCGGAGGTGTCGCTCGTGGCGATCCTCGACGCCGACAAGGAGGGGTTCCTCCGCAGCGAGACGTCGCTGATCCAGACGATCGGCCGAGCGGCGCGCAACGTCGACGGGCAGGTCATCATGTACGCCGACACGATCACCGACTCGATGCAGCGGGCCATCGGCGAGACGCAGCGGCGCCGCAAGCTGCAGATGGCCTACAACGAGGAGCACGGCATCGACCCGCAGACCGTGCGCAAGGCGGTGACCGACATCCTCGCCTACCTGCGCCCGTCCGAGACGGCGCCTACGCCCGGCGAGGGCCGGCGCCGCGGGAGGCCCGGGGCCGCCGCCAAGTTGCGCGACGAGCTGTCCGACCTGCCGCCCTCCGAACTCGGCCGCCTCATCCAGCAGCTCGAGGAGGAGATGCACGAGGCCGCCGCCGACCTCCGCTTCGAGTACGCCGCCCGCCTCCGCGACGAGGTCAAGGAGCTCAAGCGCGAGCTGCGCGACGCCGGGGTGTAGCGCTCGGCGAGCGGGTAGGCGTGCCGTCGTGGACGCTCGACCCGCCCCGACCGCACCGGATGTGACCGCCCCGGACACGATCGCACCGGAGGCAACCGCACCGGACGCGACCGCACCGGAGGCGACCGCACCGGACAGCCCGGCCCCGGCCGTGCCCGAGACGGCCGGGCCCTCCGTCGTTCCCGAGCGGCCGGGGTGGTCGCTCGGCGTGGCCGCGGAGGGCGAGCTGCGGTTCTTCCCGCTCGAAGAGACCGAGGTGCCCGACGGCGGGTTCCGTGTCGTCACCGTGTGCAGCGGGCTGTCGGCGGGCACCGAGCTGAGCTACGTGAAGGGCACGAACCCGTACCTCGACGGCTCCTTCGACCCCGACCTGCGGGTCTTCTCCGAGGGGCCGGCCACCACGCCGTACCCGATCACCACGATGGGCTACATGGAGGTCGGCCGGGTGGTCGTGAGCCGCGACGCGGCCATCGAGCCTGGGCAGCTGCTGGCGATGCGGTACGGCCACGCCGACCGGCACACGGGCGGGCCCGACACGTTCCGGGTGCCGCTGCCCGACGACCTCGACCCCGTGCTCGGCGTCTTCGTCGCCCACATGGGGCCGATCTGCGCCAACGGACTGCTCCACGCCGCCGCCGAGTCGGTCGCCGCCCGCGACGTCGTGCCTGCGGGCGCCGGCGCGTCCGGCGGCGCCGGAGCCGCCACCGATCGCGACGGCGGTCGCGGCGGCGCGACCGACGCCGCCGCCGGTGCGGTGGACCTGGGCGACGGGGTGCGGGGGCGCAACGTGCTCGTCGTCGGCGCGGGAGTGGTCGGGCTGCTCACCGGCCTCTTCGCCCGCCATCTCGGTGCCGCCGAAGTCGTCGTCGCCGATCCGACCCCCGAGCGCCGGGCGGCGGCCGAGCAGCTCGGCCTCATCGCCATCGACGACCCGGGCGCGGCCGCGGCCATCCCGGGCGCGGCGACGGCCGCGGCCGCCACCGCGACCACGGCCGCGGCCAACGCCGCCACGGCCGCCGCTGCCGCCACGAGCCCCGGCACGGGCATCACGGGTGACGTAGCCGTCACGGGCGGCGAAGCCGATACGAGCACCGACACCGCCGTGACGGGCGACGCAGGCGTCGCGGGAGACGCGGCCGTCACGGGCGGCGCCCAGCGCGGCACGACCGCGCCCGACACGGCCAGCGGCGACGCAGCCGGCGACGCGGCCGTCACGGGCGGCGCCCCGCGCGGCTCGGCGGGCCCCGACAGAGCCAGCCGCCACGACGCGGCCATCGATCCGTGGCGCTGGTGCAAGGAACGCTGGGTCCACGGGCCGGGCGACCGCGGTGCCGACGTCGTGTTCCAGTGCCGGGGCCGCAGTGCGGCCCTCGCCACCGCCCTGCGGGCCCTGCGCCCCCAACGCAGCGTGATCGACCTGGCCTTCTACCAGGGGGGCGCCTCCGACCTCCGCCTCGGCGAGGAGTTCCACCACAACGGCCTGAGCGTCCGCTGCGCCCAGATCTCCCGGGTCCCTCGTGGCCTCGAGGCCACGTGGGACCGCCGCCGCCTGGCGGCGGCCACGCTCGACCTCCTCGCCGACCACGGCGAGGCCGTCCGTCGGGCGCTCGTGACCGACGTCGTGCCGATCGCCCACGCCCCGGCCGTGATCCGCGAGCTGGCCGACCGCCGGCGCCACGCCCTCCAGGTCGTGTTCAGCTTCGACGGGCCGGGCTGACGCCCAGCGGGTCGGCCGGCGCCAGCGCCCCGCCGCCGAGGCCGGCCGGCGCCGCGGCCGACGCTCCGGCCCGGGCGATGACCTGGCGGTACAGCGCCACGTAGTCGGCCGCCATGCGGGCGGGGGAGAAGCGCTCGCCCACGCGTTCGGCGATCGCGCACCGGTCGAGCTCGTCGACCCGCCGCAGGTGCTCGACGAGCTCGTCCTCGGTGTCGACCACGAAGCCCGTCACACCGTGCTCCACGAGCGACGGCAGGCACCCGCGCCGGAACCCGACGACCGGCACGCCGGCGAGCAGCGCCTCGACGATCGCGGTCCCGCCCGGCTCCTCCCACTGAAGCGGGAAGACGACGGCCCTCGCCGTGCGCAGGAGCGTGTCCTTGTCGGGCCCGGCGACCGAGCCGACCCAGCGCACCAGCTTGCCGTCGACCAGCGGGTCGACCTCGTCGAGGAAATAGCGCACGTCTGCATAGGTCCGCACCGGCGAGTCGGGATCCGAGAGGGCGGCTTCGAGCGCCACCCGGTCGTGCTGGCCGCCCACTGGGCCCGCGATGACGAGCGGGCGCCGGAGCCGGTGGCACGCCCGGGCCGCCACCTCGAAGCCCTTCAGTGGGGTGAGGCGCCCCAGGCAGAGCAGGTGCCCGGCCGCCGGCTCGGGCGGCCCCGGCGGTGTGGCGGACAGCGGCACGACGCCGACCGTCTGTCGGGCGAGGTTGCGCGGCGCCTGCGCCCGCTGGCTCTCGGAGACGGCGGCGAAGAAGACCCGTCCGGCCCCGTCGAACGTGTCGTAGAAGCGGCCGTGCTTGCGCAGGTCCCAGTGGAGCGTCTGCAGGGTGGGTGGGCAGGCCGGCCCCAGCGCCGCCAGCATCGAGGGGCCGACGACCTCGAGGTGGTCGTGCACGATGTCGATCGCCGGTTCGTCCCGCAGGGCGCCGAGGACGGCCGCCATATGTGCGTGCGTGATGCCCACGACCGCGCCGTAGGGTCCTGCCAGGCGGGCGAACTGGCCGTCGTCGAAGGCCGCCACCTTGCGGTCGACCTCGATCGTGCTCTCGCCGACGGTCGCCAGCACGACGCGGTGCCCCGCGGCGCGCAGCTCGCTGACCAGGGTCGCGACGACGTTCTCGATGCCGCCGTAGCCGCCTGGCGGGACGGCCAGCCACGGTCCGGCGTTGACCAGCACGGTGAGCGACCGGTCACCCGGGAGCCGGAGATGCGAAGGGGCGCTCGTCGGGGCTCGGCGGGGGGATCGGATGACGCTTGTCATGGACACGCCGCGGTGCTTCCCGGTGAGTGGCACGACGAACGTCTGACGTGGCCGTGGCCCGTGAACACTTGGGGGGACGAACCCCACGTCCGGGGCCCGCCCGGCGGACAGGAGCAGCGCCATGCAGCGAGCGGACGGCGACGTGCGGCCCGTGCGGGTCGGCATCGTGGGAGCCGGCGGGGTGGCCGAGCGTCACGCCCGCGTTCTGTCGGGTCTGCCGGGCGTCGAGGTCGCCGGCGTGGCCGACACCGTAGCCGAGCGGGCCGACGCCCTGGCCGGCGCGGTCGGGGCCACGCCGTTCCCCGACGCGGAGGCCCTCGTGGGGCGCCTCGGCGACGACGGCCGGCTCGATGCGCTGTACGTATGCACACCGCCGTTCGCCCGGGGCGGTCCCGAGGCGCTGGCGGTGGAGCGCGGCCTACCGCTGTTCGTCGAGAAGCCCCTGGCAGCCGACCTGGACACCGCCGAAGACGTGGCGGCGGAGGTGGAGGCCGCGGGCCTGCCGACCGGCACCGGCTACCACTGGCGCCAGCTCGACACGGTCGAGGAGGCCCGCGCCCTGCTCGACGGCCGTGCCCCCGGCCTGGTGGTGGGCAGGTGGCTCGACAAGGTGCCGCCACCCGCGTGGTGGGTGCGGCGCCACGGCTCGGGCGGCCAGGTCGTCGAGCAGGCCACCCACCTCGTCGACCTGGCCCGCGTCCTGGTGGGCGAGGTCGAGAGCGTGTTCGCGGCCGGCACGTCCGTGGGCCGCACGGCCCCCGACGGCGACATCGACGAGGTGACGGGCGGCACCCTGCGCTTCGCCGGCGGAGCCGTCGGCACGCTCGCCGCCACGTGCCTGGCCGACCGGGCCCGCGCCACCACTCTGGAGGTGGTGGCCGACGGCCTCGTCCTCGAGGTGTCGGAGACGGCCCTCGTGGTGCACGACGCCGAGGGCACCCGGCGCGTGGAGCCGAAGGTGGACCCCCGCCAGGCCGTCGACCGGGAGTTCGTCGAGGTCGTGCGCGGCGAGCGGGCGTCGACGCGGGCGCCCTACGCCGAGGCGCTGCGGTCCCACCGGGTGGCGTGCGCCCTGGCGACATCCGCACGTCGTGGGAGGGTCATGGTCCTGTCGCCGATCTGACGCCGTGTGTCGACGTAAACGAACACCAGGAGGTCGGTGCCTGCCACGATGGCCTCGATCGTGGACGAGCCGGGCGCGCGCTGCGCCCCCTCCGCTCGGGTCCTAGGGAGGCTTCCGGCCGGAGGGCGAACATGCGTTCCATGGTTGCGCGGCGACGATAGCCTGTGCCGCTGTGGCCGATTCGCTCGTCATACGTGGCGCCCGCGAGCACAACCTCCGCAACGTCAGCGTCGAGCTGCCGCGCGACAAGCTGATCGTCTTCACCGGCCTGTCGGGATCGGGCAAGTCGTCGCTGGCGTTCGACACGATCTACGCCGAGGGGCAGCGCCGCTACGTCGAGTCGCTGTCGGCCTACGCCCGCCAGTTCCTGGGCCAGATGGACAAGCCCGACGTCGACTTCATCGAGGGCCTGTCCCCGGCCATCTCGATCGACCAGAAGAGCGCGTCCCGCAACCCGCGCTCGACGGTGGGCACGATCACCGAGGTCTACGACTACCTGCGGCTGCTCTACGCCCGCATCGGCGTGGCCCATTGTCCCAACGACGGCACGCAGGTCGTCCGCCAGACGCCTCAGCAGATCGTCGACCGCATCATGGAGCTGCCCGACGGCACCCGCTTCCAGGTGCTGGCGCCGGTGGTGCGCGGCCGGAAGGGCACCTACGAGACGCTGCTCGCCGACCTGGCGGCACAGGGCTTCACCCGGGCCCGGGTCGACGGCGACGTGCACGAGACGTCCGACAAGGTGGAGCTGGCCCGCTACGAGCAGCACACGATCGAGGTGATCGTCGACCGGCTCGTGCGGCGCGACGGCATCGAGCGCCGGCTCACCGACTCGCTCGAGACGGCACTGCGCCTGGCCGACGGGGTGGCCGAGGTGCAGCTCGTGCCCCGCGACGGCGGCCCGTCGCAGGTGCCGGGCGAGGGAGAGGCGGTCGACGCCGCCGGCTCGGCGAGCACCGCGCCCGAAACGCTCACGTTCAGCCAGCACCTGGCCTGCCCGACCTGCGGGCTGTCCTTCGAGGAGCTGGCGCCTCGCAACTTCTCGTTCAACTCGCCCTACGGCGCCTGCGAGACCTGCGACGGGCTCGGAACCCGCTACGAGGTCGACCCCGAGCTGGTCGTGCCCGACCCCGACCTGTCGCTCGAGGAAGGGGCGATCGCGCCGTGGGCCTCGGGCCACCAGCGCTATTTCCAGCGGCTGGTTGTGGCCGTGGCCGACGAGCTCGTCCTCGACATGGCGACGCCGTTCGGCGAGCTGCCGGCCAAGCATCGCAAGGCGCTGCTCTACGGCACCGGCGTCGACCGGGTGTGGGTGAAGTTCAAGAACCGCTATGGGCGCGAGCGCACGTACCACGCCAACTACGAGGGCGTGATCCCGTACCTGCAGCGGCGCCACGCCGAGGCCGAGTCCGACAGCGCCCGCGAGCAGGTCGAGGGCTACATGCGCGAGGTGCCGTGCCAGGCCTGCGGCGGCGCCCGACTCAAGCCGCTGTCCCTGGGCGTCACGATCGACGGTCACTCGATCGCCGATATCTGCGGCATGTCGATCGCCGAGTCCGCCAAGACGCTCGCCGGCTTACAGCTCTCCGAGCGAGACCGCATGATCGCCGAGCGGGTGGTGAAGGAGGTCAACGCCCGTATGGGCTTCCTGCTCGACGTGGGCCTCGACTACCTCACACTGTCACGGTCGGCCGGCACGCTGGCCGGCGGCGAGGCGCAGCGCATCCGCCTGGCGTCCCAGATCGGCTCGGGCCTGGTCGGCGTGCTCTACGTGCTCGACGAGCCGTCGATCGGCCTGCACCAGCGCGACAACCACCGCCTCATCGAGACGCTTATGCGCCTGCGCGAGCTGGGCAACACCGTGCTCGTGGTCGAGCACGACGAGGACACGATCAAGGTCGCCGACCACGTCGTCGACATCGGGCCCGGCGCCGGCGAGCACGGCGGCGAGATCATCCACTCCGGGTCGGTGAAGGGCCTGCTGCGCAACCCGCGGTCGCTCACCGGGCAGTACCTGTCGGGCCGGCGATCGATCCCCGTGCCGGCCAAGCGGCGCCCCTCGGGTGACAAGTGGCTGAGGGTGCGCGGCGCCCGCGAGCACAACCTGCGCAACGTCACGGTCGACCTGCCGCTCGGGTGCTTCGTGACGGTGACGGGCGTGTCGGGCTCGGGCAAGTCCACGCTCGTCAACGACATCCTCTACCGGTCGCTCATGCAGAAGGTGTACCGGTCGAAGGTGCCGCCGGGGTTGCACACCGGCGTCGACGGCATCGAGCACATCGACAAGGTCATCGACATCGACCAGTCACCGATCGGGCGCACGCCCCGGTCGAACCCCGCGACGTACACGGGCGTCTTCGATCACATCCGCAAGCTGTTCGCCCAGACGCACGAGTCCAAGGTGCGGGGCTACATGCCCGGGCGCTTCAGCTTCAACGTGTCGGGCGGCCGCTGCGAGGCGTGCGCCGGCGACGGCACGATCAAGATCGAGATGCACTTCCTGCCGGACGTGTACGTCCCGTGCGAGGTGTGCAAGGGCGCCCGCTACAACCGCGACACGCTGGACATCACCTTCAAGGACCTCAACATCTCCGACGTGCTCAACCTGAGCTGCGAGGAGGCGCTCGAGTTCTTCGCCAATCAGCCGGCCATCGCCCGCCACATGCGCACCCTGGTCGACGTGGGGCTCGGCTACGTGCGGCTCGGTCAGCCGGCTACCACCCTGTCGGGCGGCGAGGCGCAGCGGGTGAAGCTGGCCTCCGAGCTGGCCAAGCGCTCGACCGGCCACACGATCTACATCCTCGACGAGCCGACGACGGGCCTGCACTTCGAGGACATCCGCAAGCTGCTCGCGGTGCTGTCGCGGCTGGTCGATCAAGGCAACACCGTGCTGGTCATCGAGCACAACCTCGACGTGATCAAGACGGCCGACCACGTGATCGACCTCGGTCCCGAGGGCGGCAGCGGCGGCGGTGCGATCGTCGCCACCGGTACCCCCGAGGAGGTGGCGGCCGAACCGGGCTCGTGGACGGGCCGGTTCGTGGCCCCGCTGCTCGGCCTGCCGGACCCGGCGGCCGACGAGCCCGGGGCGCTCCGAGTCGGCACGGGCTGAACCGGCCGGCGACGGCCATCCGGCGATGACCGTCCGGCGCAACGGGGGCCGGCATGTGCTTGACTCGGTCAGAGAAATCGTTGATCAAGTCAGGGAGCATGCGATGGCGACGACCGGGGTCGACGAGGTGCCCGACGCGACGGTGGGGAGCATCCGCTCGTTCAACCGCTTCTACACCCGGCTCATCGGGGTGCTCGACGAGCGGCTGGCGAGCAGCCGCTTCTCGCTCACCGACGCCCGCGTGCTCTTCGAGCTGGCCCAGGCCGACCCCGAGCCCCGGCAGGTGGGGGACGTGCGCCGCGCCCTGGGGCTCGACGCCGGCTACCTGAGCCGGATCGTGAACCGGTTCGACGCGGACGGGCTGGTGGAGCGCCTGCGGTCGCCGGGTGACGGCCGGCGGGTGGCGCTGCGGCTGACGGCGGCCGGGCGGGAGGTGTTCGGGCAGCTCGACCGGCAGGCGGCCGATCAGGTGCGGGCCCTCGTGGGCGGGCTCGACGCCGAGCGGCGCCGGCGGCTCGTCGGGGCGATGGGCACGATCCAGGGCACGTTCGCGCCGACGCCGACGGCCGCGGGCGTGGGCGCAGGGCCGGCCGCCGCCGTCGCCGGGTCGGGGGCGCACGGGGACCGCGGGCGGGGCTTCGTGCTGCGGGCGCCCGAGCCTGGGGACCTGGGCTGGGTCGTGCAGCGCCACGGCGCCCTCTACGCCGTCGAGTACGGGTGGGACGCGGAGTTCGAGGGCCTGTGCGCCCGCATCGTCGCCGGCTATCTCGACGGCCACGACCCGGCCCGCGAGCGGGCGTGGATCGCCGAGGTCGACGGTGAGCGGGCCGGCAGCGTGGTCTGCGCCCGCGACGACGACCAGACGGCCAGGCTGCGGCTGCTCCTCGTCGAGCCGTGGGCCCGCGGTCTGGGCATCGGCGCCCGCCTGGTCGACGAGTGCCTGCGCTTCGCCCGCCGGGCCGGCTACGGGCGCATCACGCTGTTCACCTGCGACGTGCTGGTCGACGCCCGGCGCATCTACCAGAGGGCCGGCTTTACCCTCGACGCCGCGCACCCCGAGCGCAGCTTCGGCCACGACCTCGTCCACCAGAACTGGTCGCGCGACCTCTGAGCGCCGGCCTCTGATCACCCTCCCGAGGGCGCTCGCGGCCCGGGGGACCAGTCCGGCGGGGCCAGCTCGAAGCCGTCGAACGTGAACGCCGGCGACACGGTGCAGCCCACCAGCGTCCACGCGCCGGTGGGGCGGGCGGCCTGCCACACCCCTGCGGGCACGACGGCCTGGGGGCGCTGGCCGGCGGCGATGTCGCCGCCGAGCAGGAGGTCGGTGACCGCCCCGTCGCCCTCCTGGATCGACAGGACCAGCGGGTCGCCGGCGTAGAAGTGCCACACCTCGACGGCGTCCACCCGGTGCCAGTGCGAGCGCTGGCCGGCCGCCAGCAGGTAGTAGATGGCGGACCCGGCGCCGCGGGCCCCGTCGGGGGCGGCGGGGGCGTCGCGCCAGGTCTCGGCGTACCAGCCGCCCTCCGGGTGCGGGGCCAGGCCGAGCCGCTCGATCAGACCGTCGACGTGGTCCAGGTGCTCGTCCACGCCCCGCAGTCTGTCGGCGTGCGGTCTGCGGCGTGGGCGGCCGGTGGCCGGGTAGCGCGACGACGTCCGCTCCGGCCGGTACCGTCGCGCCCCTGGCCAGGCGCATCCACCTCCGACCGGCCGTCCCCGCGCCCGACCGACCGGGAGAGACCCCGTGACCACGCCCCCCGACCGGCCCAGCGACCGGCCCGCCGCCCGGCCGAGCCGCACCGACGGCCCGGCCCGAGCACGGGCGACGCGCGGCGCGCCGGGCCGCCTACTTCGAGGGCCACGGCACCGGCGCCGCTATCCGCCTGCCCGCGGCCTACGCCGTTCCGGCGAGCGCCGTCACCGCGTCGCCGCCCGCCGCGGCCGGCCGCTGGTCGAGCTGACCGTGGCCACCGACCCCCCGACACCTCCCAACGGACACCAGGAAAGGGACTGAGATGCTCGGATTGCCCGACGAGGTCAGGGCCTGCCTGTTCGACCTCGACGGCGTGCTCACCCGCACGGCCACCGTCCACGCCGCGGCGTGGAAGGAGACCTTCGACGGATTCCTGCGGGCCCGCGCCGAACGGACCGGCGAGGTGTTCGAGGAGTTCACCCCCAAGGACTACGACCGCTTCGTCGACGGCCGCCCGCGCCTCGACGGCACGCGCGCCTTCATCGAGTCGCGCGGCATCCACCTGCCGCTCGGGGACGCCGACGACGAGCCCGGCACGGAGACGCTGCACGGCCTGTCCAACGGCAAGAACGAGCTCGTGCTGCGCAAGATCGGCGCGGGCGCGGTCGAGGTCTACGAGGGGTCGGTGCGCTACGTCGAGGCGGTCCGGGCCGCCGGGCTGAAGACGGCCGTGGTGTCGTCGAGCGCCAACACGCCGGCCGTGCTCGAGGCGGCCGGCATCGCCCACCTCTTCGACGCCCGCGTCGACGGCAACGTGGCCAAGGAGCGGGGCCTGGCCGGCAAGCCGGCCCCCGACACGTTCCTCGCCGGCGGCGAGATGGTCGGTGTCGGTCCCGACGCGGCCACCGTGTTCGAGGACGCCCTCGCCGGCGTCGAGGCGGGCCGTGCGGGGCGGTTCCGGCTCGTCGTCGGCGTCGATCGTGTCGGCCAGGCCGACGCGTTGCGCCAACATGGGGCGGACATCGTCGTCGAGGACCTGAGCGAGCTGCTGGAGGCGGACGGGACATGAGCGATTCGGGCTACGCGGTCGAGCCGTGGTCGGTGACCGAACGGGGTCTCGACCTCGACGCGTTGGCGCGCAGCGAGGCGGTCTTCGCCCTGTCGAACGGCCACGTCGGCATGCGGGCCAACCTCGACGAGGGCGACCCCCACGGCCTCCCGGGCACGTACCTGAACTCGGTCTACGAGCTGCGGCCGCTGCCCTACGCCGAGGCGGGCTACGGCTACCCCGAGTCGGGCCAGACGGTCATCAACGTCACGAACGGCAAGCTGATCCGGCTGCTCGTCGACGACGAGCCGTTCGACGTCCGCTACGGCCACCTCGAGGTGCACGACCGCACGCTGGACCTGCGGGCCGGCACGCTGAGTCGCCTCGTGCAGTGGCGCTCGCCGGCCAACGACCGGGTCAAGGTGCGCTCGACCCGCCTCGTGTCGCTCACGCAGCGGGCCGTGGCCGCGATCGCGTACGAGGTAGAGGCCGTCGACGCCTCGCTGCGCATCGTGCTGCAGTCCGAGCTGGTGGCGAACGAGGAGCTTCCCCCGCAGTCGAAGGACCCCCGGGCCGCAGCCGCGCTCGAGAACCCGCTCGTCGGCGAGGAGCACGTCGCCAACGGCACGAAGGCCGTGATGGTCCACCGCACCCGCAACAGCGGCCTGCGCATCGCCGCCGGCATGCAGCACATGATCGACGGCCCCGAGGGCACCGACGTCGAGCTGACCAGCTCGCCGGACGTGTGCCGGCTCACGGTCGCCACCCGGCTCAAACCGGGCCAGACGTTGCGGATCGTGAAGTTCCTCGCCTACGGCTGGTCGAGCCAGCGGACCCGCCCAGCCCTGCACGACCAGGTCGTGGCCGCGCTCGCCGGCGCCAAGTTGACCGGCTGGGAGGGCCTCGTCGCCGAGCAGCGGGCCTACCTCGACGAGTATTGGGCCGGCGCCGACGTCGAGCTCGACGGCGACGCCGAGGTGCAGCAGGCGATCCGCTTCGGGCTGTTCCACCTCCTGCAGGCGGCCGCCCGGGCGGAGCAGCGGCCGATCCCGGCCAAGGGCCTCACGGGGACCGGCTACGACGGCCACACGTTCTGGGACACCGAGACGTTCGTGCTGCCGGCGCTCACCTACACCCATCCCGAGTCCGTGGCTGACGCGCTGCGGTGGCGGCAGCTGATCCTGCCCGACGCCATCCACCGCGCCCGCGAGCTGAACCTCAACGGCGCAGCGTTCCCGTGGCGCACCCTGCGGGGCCGCGAGTCGTCGGGCTACTGGCCGGCGGGCACGGCGGCGTTCCACGTCAACGCCGGCATCGCGGCGGCCGTCGTCCGCTACCTCGACGCCAACGAGGACGACGAGTTCGACCGCGAGGTGGCGGTCGAGCTGCTCGTCCAGACGGCGCGCCTGTGGCGGTCGCTGGGCCACCACGACACCGATGGCCGGTTCCGCATCGACGGCGTGACCGGTCCCGACGAGTACAGCGCGATCGCCGACAACAACGTCTTCACGAATCTCATGGCCGCCCGCAACATGCGGGCCGCCGCCGACGCGTGCGCCCGCCAGCGGGCCCGGGCGGAGGAGCTGGACGTGACGACCGAGGAGATGGCGTCGTGGCGGGACGCGGCGGCCGCCGTGGTCATCCCCTACGACGAGCGCCTGGGCGTCCACCCCCAGAGCGAGCGGTTCACCGAGCACGCCCGCTGGGACTTCGACGGCACGAAGTCCGACCAGTACCCGCTGCTGTTGCACTTCCCGTACTTCGACCTGTACCGGAAGCAGGTCGTGAAGCAGGCCGACCTGGTGATGGCCCTGCACCTGTGCAGCGAGGCGTTCACCTACGAGCAGAAGCTGCGCGACTTCGCCTACTACGAGGCGATCACCGTGCGCGACTCGTCGCTGTCGGCGTGCACCCAGGCGGTGGTCGCAGCCCAGCTCGGCCACCTCGACCTCGCGCACGACTACCTCGGCGAGGCGGCGCTCGTCGACCTAGGCGACCTGGCCCACAACACCAAGGACGGCATCCACCTGGCGTCGCTGGCCGGCGCGTGGCAAGCCCTCGTCGAGGGCTTCGGGGGCATGCACGCCCGCGACAAGCACCTGGCGTTCGCCCCGCGACTGCCGAGCAGCCTCGGCCGCCTGGCGTTCCGCGTCCGCTACCGGGGGCGGCGCATCTCGGTGACCGTGCGCAACTCGACCGCCACCTACGAGCTGCTCGACGGTCCGCCGCTCACGATCACCCACCACGGTGAGGACACCGAGCTGAAGTCGAAGCCGGTCCGCAAGAACCTGCCACCGGCGCCGCGCCTGGTGCGGCCGGTTCAGCCACCGGGGCGCGAGCCGCGGCGGCGGGCGATGCCCGTCGAGGACCGCGAGGCCGTGTCGTGACGCAGGGGCGGGAGCGGTCGCCCGACCGCTCCCGCCCGCCGGCGGCATTCGTCAGGTGATGTCGAGCATCCGCTGCAGCGCCACACGCGCCCACTCGGCGGTGTCCCTGTCGACCGTGATGCGGTTGACCACGTTGCCGAACACGGCCTGCTCGAGCACCCACGCCAGGTGGGCCTCGTCGATGCGGTTCATCGTCGAGCACGGGCAGATCAGCGGGTCGAGTGAGATCACCGTCTTGTCGGGGTTCTCGTGTGCCAGCCGGTTGACCAGGTGCACCTCGGTGCCCACGGCCAACGTCGACCCGGCGGGCGCGGCCTCCACCGCCCTGATGATGAAGTCCGTCGAGCCGACCTGGTCGGCGGCCCGCACCGTCTCGTGCGGCACCTCGGGGTGGACGATCACAATGCCTTCGGGATGCTCGGCGCGGAACGCGTCGATCTGGTCGGGGTGAAACCGCTGGTGGATCGAGCAGTGGCCCTTCCACAGCAGGAACGTGGCCTCCTTGACCGCCACCTCGTCGAGGCCGCCGAGGTCGCGCCGTGGATTCCACAGCGCCATGTCGTCGAGCCCGTAGCCCATGGCGACGCCGGTGTTGCGGCCCAGGTGCTGGTCGGGGAAGAACAGCACCTTGTCGCCCCGCGCCGGCGCCCGCCGCCCGGGATCGCCCGGCCCGCCGCCCAGCGCCCAGTCGAGCACGGCCCGGGCGTTCGTCGACGTGCAAACGGCCCCGCCGTGGCGCCCGACGAACGCCTTCAGAGCCGCCGAGCTGTTCATGTACGTGATGGGGACGACGCGCTCGACGTCGATGACCTCGGCGAGGGAGTCCCAGGCCTCCTCGACCTCGTCGATGTCGGCCATGTCGGCCATCGAGCAGCCGGCGTTGAGGTCGGGGAGGATCACTGCCTGGTGATCGCCGGTCAGGACGTCGGCCGCCTCGGCCATGAAGTGCACGCCGCAGAAGACGATGACGTCGGCCTGGGATCGTTCCTGGGCGAGGACCGACAGCCGGTAGGAGTCCCCCCGGGCGTCGGCCCAGCGGATGATCTCGTCCCGCTGGTAGTGGTGGCCGAGGGTGAACAGGCGCTCGCCGAGCGCGGCCTTGGCCGCACCGATCCGCGCCTCGAGGTCGAGGGCTGACGCCCCCGTGTACCGCTCGCTGAGCGGGGTCTGGAGCCGAAGCATCTGTTGTCAAACCTCCGTCGAGGTCAGACTCCGGTTAGCGGACGGTGGGGACAGCCCGGTCGCCTCACCCACGGGGATGTCGTCCCCGGAGTCGATATGCAGCCGGTATTCCGGGCCGGCTTCGTCCGCAGCATACGGTCGTCACAGCCGCTTTCGCGACTCGGTCCCGGAACACCCGCGAAACCGCCCCTGAGGTGGGCGGCGCCGCGCTCGGCGCGCTCTACCCTCGGGGACGTGGTCCAGCGCCCGCCGACCGGCACGATTCCCGACGCCCCCGGCTCCTACCAGTTCAAGGACCGCGACGGCCGCGTCATCTATGTCGGCAAGGCCCGCTCGCTGCGCCAGCGCCTGTCGAACTACTTCCAGGACCCCCGCCACCTGCCCCCGCGCACGGCGACGATGGTCGCGAGCGCCGAGTCCGTCGAGTGGATCCAGGTCCGCAACGAGGTCGAGGCCCTCATGCTCGAGTACAGCCTCATCAAGCAGCACAAGCCGCGTTTCAACATCCGGCTGCGCGACGACAAGAGCTACCCGTTCCTGGCGGTGACGGTCGAGGACGAGTGGCCCCGGCCGACGGTGATGCGGGGCCGCAAGCGCAAGGGCGTGCGCTACTTCGGGCCCTACGCCCACGCCTACGCCATCCGCGAGACGCTCGACCTTCTGCTGCGCACGTTCCCCCTGCGCACCTGCTCCGACAACAAGTTCCGCCGCCACGAGCGGCTGGGGCGGCCCTGCCTGCTGTTCCACATCGAGAAGTGCTCCGGGCCCTGCGTCGGCGAGGTCGACCACGAGACCTACGGGCGCCTCACCCAGGACCTGGTGGACTTCCTCGACGGTGACACGGACACGGTCGTCCGCCGGCTCGAGAAGCAGATGCGCGAGGCCGCCGCCCACCTCGAGTACGAGCGGGCCGCCCGGCTGCGCGACCGGCTCGGCACCGTGCGCAAGGCCATCGAGCGCCAGCAGATGGTGGCCGATCGCAACGAGGACCTCGACGTGATCGGCGTGGCCGAGGACGACCTCGAGGCCGCCGTGCAGGTGTTCTACGTACGCAAGGGCCGGGTGGTGGGCCGCAAGGGCCTGATCGTCGACAAGGTCGAGGACCTGGCCCCCGGCGAGCTGGTCGGCGACGTCCTCGAGGCCCTCTACGACGACGCTCCGCTCGGCGTGCCGCGCACCGTGCTCGTCCCGACCGACCCCGACGATCCCGGGCTCTACGAGCAGTGGCTGGCGCTGCTGCGCGACGGGCCGGTCGACGTCCGGATCCCGCAGCGGGGCGCCAAGCGCGAGCTCCAGGCCACCGTGACGCGCAACGCGGCCGAGGAGTTCACCCGCCACCGGCTGCGCCGGGCCAGCGACCACAACGCCCGCGCCAAGGCCCTCAACGAGCTGCAGGACGCGCTCGGCCTCCCCGAGGCCCCGCTGCGCATCGAGTGCTACGACATGGCCCACATCCAGGGCACCGACTACGTCGGCTCGATGGTGGTCATGGAGGACGGGCTGCCCCGCAAGAGCGACTACCGGCGCTTCAAGGTCAGGTCGGTCCCCGGGAACGACGACTTCGCGGCCATGGAGGAGGTGCTCACCCGGCGGCTGTCGGCCTACATCGACGAGCGGGCGGCGCCGGTGCGCGAGCGGCCCGGCAAGTTCTCCTACCCGCCCCAGCTGCTCGTCGTCGACGGCGGCAAGGGCCAGCTGTCGGTGGCGGTACGGGTGCTCGAGGACCTGGGCCTCGACGAGGAGATCCCCGTGGCCGCCCTCGCCAAGCGCTTCGAGGAGGTCTACCTGCCGGGCCGCGCCGACCCGGTGCGCATCCCCCGGGGGTCAGAGGCGCTCTATCTGCTGCAGCGCATCCGCGACGAGGCCCACCGCTTCGCGAACGCATACCACCGGCAGCTGCGCGACAAGCGCATGACGAAGTCGGTGCTCGACGACATCAAGGGTCTCGGGCCGACGCGCAGAAAGCGGCTCACCAAGGAGATGGGTGGCGTGACCGGCGTGCGCAAGGCGTCGCTCGACGAGCTGCGCGCGCTGTCGTGGTTGCCCGACGACCTGGCCGACGCCGTGTACGCCAAGGTCCACGGCCCGGTGGCGCGCCGGTGAGCGACGTCTGGGAACGGCACGCCGCCTGGTGGCAGGCCGAGTTCACCGACGGTGCCGACATCGAGTACGAGGAGCAGATCCTGCCCCTCGCGGCCCAACACCTGGCCGGGGCTCGCCGCGTCCTCGACCTCGGCTGCGGCGAGGGCCAGATCGCCCGCCTCGCCGCCGGGGCCGGGGCGTCGGTCGTGGGCCTCGACCCGGCGTGGCGCCAGCTGGCCACCGCGTCGGCCCGGGCCGGCGGTCCCGGCTACGTGCGGGGCGTCGGCGAGGCGCTGCCGTTCGGCGACGGGGCGTTCGACGCCGTCGTGAGCTGCCTCGTGCTCGAGCACGCCGACGAACTCGACGCCTCGCTGGCCGAGATCGCCCGGGTGCTCGAGGCGGGCGGCCGCTTCGTGTTGTTCACGAACCACCCGCTGTTCCAGACGCCGGGCAGCGGGTGGATCGACGATCAGGTCCTCGATCCGCCCGAGCAGTACTGGCGGGTGGGGCAGTACCTGCTCGAGGCCATCACCCTCGAGCAGGTGGACCCCGACGTCGTGCTGCCCTTCGCCCACCGGCCGCTCAGCCGCTACGTCAACGCGCTGGCCGCGCTCGGCCTGCTCGTCACCCACATGGACGAGCCCGCGCCGCCGGCCGGCTTCGTGGCGCAGGCGCCCGAGTACGCCGGGGCGGCCACGATCCCCCGGCTGCTCGTGCTGCGCACGGAGTTGATCCGCCCGGGCGGTAGACCAGTCCCATGAGCGAGTTCGTGGTCATCACCGGGCTGTCGGGGGCGGGACGCAGCATGGCGGCGGACGACCTCGAGGACCTCGGCTGGTTCGTCATCGACAACATGCCGCCGGAGCTGGTGCCGAAGGTCGTCGAGCTGGTCCAGACGCCGGGATCGTCGATCGAGCGGGTGGCGCTCGTCGTCGGCACCGGCGCCTACCAGGACGAGGTTCTTCCCATGCTGGCGTGGCTGCGCTCGTCGGCCGCCCGGGTGCGCATCCTGTTCCTCGAGGCGTCGACCGACGCGCTGGTGCGGCGCTACGAGAGCAGCCGACGCCGGCACCCGCTCTCGGGCGGGGGCGACCACGAGCACCTCGTCGCCGCCATCGAGCGCGAGCGCCAGCTGATCGAGCCGGTCAAGGCCGAGTCCGACGTCGTCGTCGACACGAGCGACCTCAACGTGCACGCCCTCCGCCGGCGGATCGTGGCGCTGTTCGCGGGCGCCGAGGACGACGCGCCCATGCAGGTCACGCTGCTGTCGTTCGGCTACAAGCACGGCCTACCGCTGGACGCGGACCTGGTCTTCGACTGCCGGTTCCTGCCGAACCCGCACTGGGTCGACGAGCTGCGGCCGCTCACGGGCCTCGACGAGCCCGTGCGCGACTACGTGCTCGAGCAGCCGGCGGCCCAGCAGTTCCTCGCCCACCTCGCCGACATGACGGCGCAGCTCCTGCCGGCGTTCGTGGCCGAGGGCAAGGCGTACCTGACGGTCGCGTTCGGCTGCACCGGTGGTCGGCACCGGTCCGTCGCGATCGCGACCGAGGTGGCCCGCCTGCTGCGCCGCCAGGGGTTCTCGCCGGGGGTGCTGCACCGGGACGTCGAGAAGTGACCGACCCGGGCGGGGCCCGGGTCGTCGCCGCCTACGCTCCTCCCGATCCCTGCGCCGATCGGCCGCCGGGGTGGGGGCGGGACGGGAGGGCGCGGACATGCCGATGAGCTCGGGGAAGGTGCGCGTCGTCGCGGTGGGTGGCGGTCACGGCCTCGCCGCCACGATCCGGGCCGTGAGGCACTACGCGGGACAGGCGACGGCGGTGGTGGCCACGGCCGACGACGGTGGCTCCACCGGGCGGCTGCGCAGGGGCCTGGCCATGCCCGCCCCGGGCGACCTGCGGCGCTGCCTGGCCGCCATGGCGGAGGGCGCGCCCGGGGCGGGACCGCTGTTGGACGCGCTCGACTTCCGATTCGCCGGGACGGATGTCGAGGGCCACGCTCTCGGCAACCTCGTGCTGGCCGGGTTGGCCGCCGTGACCGGCGACTTTGCCGCGGCCGTCGACGAGGCCGGCCGCCTGCTGGGGCTCGACCCGGACGAGGCTCGCGTGCTGCCGGCGACCGTCGGGCCCGTCCGCCTGTGCGGGGCCACGGCGGCGGGGGCGTCGGTCGTGGGGCAGGTGCGGGTGTCGTCGACGCCGGGAATCGAGCGGGTGTGGCTGGTTCCCGAGCCGCCGGGGCCCGACGCCGGGACGGCGGCCGGCGGAGCCAACGGTGCCCACGTCGCTGCCGGCGTCGCAGCCGGCCTCGGCGACGCCGCCCGCGGTGTCGGCGGGACCGGCGAGGCCGCGCTCTCGGCGCCGCCCGGGGTGGTCGCGGCGCTGGCCGTGGCCGACCAGATCGTGTTGGGACCGGGCTCGCTGTATTCCTCCGTGCTGTCGGCCGCCGTGGTCGACGAGGTTCGCGACGCCGTGGCCGCGAGCGCCGCGCAGCGGGTCTACGTCTGCAATCTCCGGGCCGAGGCCGTCGAGACCCGGGGCTACGACGTGGCGGCGCACATCGACGCGCTGCGCCGCCACGGCATCGAACCGGACGTGGTCGTGGTGCAGCGGGGCACGATCCCCTACGGCGACGTGCGCGCCAAGCTGGTCGAGGCGGATGTGGCGCGCCCCCACGGCCTCGCCCACGACGCCGACAGGCTCGCCACCACGCTTGCGGCCCTCGCGACCGTCCGCACGTGACCCACCCGGGCCGCCAACCGCCTGCGTGCCCACCGCACGCGCGCAGCGTGGGGGAATGGCCGAGGAGGGGCGCCGTGGACTGTCATAGTGAGCAACCGCATCTGCGACGACTCAGAGAGGGCCATCCATGACCATCCGTGTGGGGATCAACGGCTTCGGGCGCATCGGGCGCAACTTCTTCCGGGCGGCGAAGAAGGCCGGCGCCGACATCGACTTCGTGGCGGTGAACGACCTCGGCTCGATCGACACGATGGCCCACCTCCTCAAGTACGACTCGTTGCTGGGCCCGCTCGACAACGAGATCCAGGTGGCCGACGACGGCATCAAGGTCGACGGCGACACGCTCAAGGTCCTCGCCGTGCGCGACCCGAAGGAGCTGCCGTGGGGGGACCTGGGCGTCGACGTCGTCGTCGAGTCGACCGGCATCTTCACGAGCCGCGAGAAGGCCGCGCTCCACCTCGAGGGCGGCGCGCCCTACGTGATCGTGTCGGCGCCGTCGTCGGGCGCCGACGCCACGTTCGTGATCGGCGTCAACGACGACACGTTCGACGCCGCCACCCACAAGGTCGTGTCCAACGCCAGCTGCACGACGAACTGCTTCGTGCCGATGGTCAAGGTGCTCGACGACGCGTTCGGTGTCGAGTCAGGCCTGATGACCACGATCCACGCCTACACGGGCGACCAGAGCCTCGTCGACGGCCCTCACAAGGACCTGCGCCGGGCGCGGGCCGCCGCCATCAACCTGATCCCGTCGAGCACGGGCGCAGCCCGCGCCACGGGGCTCGTGCTCCAGTCGATGCAGGGCAAGCTCGACGGCCAGTCGATCCGGGTGCCCCTGCCCGTCGGCTCTCTCACCGATTTCACCGGCGTGCTCGCCCGCGAGGTGTCGAAGGACGAGGTCAACGAGGCGTTCAAGGCCGCCGGCGACGCCGGGCCCCTCGCCGGCGTCCTCGACTACTCGGAGGCGCCGCTCGTGTCGTCCGACATCGTCGGCTCGCCGGCCTCGTGCACGCTCGACTCGCAGCTCACCCAGACCATCGGCAACCTGGTCAAGGTGTTCGGCTGGTACGACAACGAGTGGGGCTACTCGAACCGCATCGTCGACATCGTCCAGGTGGTCGGCGCCGCCAACCAGGCCTGACCGCGCCGATGACCAGCGTCCCGACGCTGGAGGACCTGCCTCTTCTCGACGGGAGGCGGGTCCTCCTGCGCGCCGACTTCAACGTGCCCGTCCGCGACGGCCACATCGCGGACGACATGCGCATCCGGGCCGCCGTGCCCACGATCGAGTGGCTTCTCTCCCGCGGGGCGAAGGTCACGGCCGCCACCCACCTCGGGCGCCCGAAGGGCAAGCCCGACCCGAAGTACTCGGTCGAGCCGGTGCGCGCCCGGCTCGCCGAGCTGGCCCCGGGCGTCGAGCTGCTCGACAACCTGCGCTTCGACCCCGGCGAGGAGGCCAACGATCCGGCGTTCGTCGCCCGGCTGGTCGACGGGTTCGACGCCTACGTCAACGACGCGTTCGGCGCGTCGCACCGGGCCCACGCCTCGATCGTCGGGCCGCCGCAGACCCTGCCATCGGCGGCCGGCCGGCTGCTGGCCCGCGAGGTCGAGGTGCTCGGCGGCCTGCGCACCGACCCCACGCGGCCCTTCGTCGCCATCCTCGGCGGGTCGAAGGTGAGCGACAAGCTGCAGGTCATCGAGGCGCTGCTGCGGGTGGCCGACCAGCTGCTCATCGGCGGCGGCATGTGCTTCAGCTTCCTGAAGGCCACCGGCTGCACGATCGGCGACAGCCTGGTGGAGGACGACATGGTCGAGGCCTGCGGCGGGCTGCTCGACCGGGCCGACGGGGCGATCGTGCTGCCCACCGACATCACGGCGCTCGGGCCGGGCGGCGAGCCGCTCCACCCCGAGGCCGGCGGCGAGGTCCGCCAGGGCGGCACGAACCTGCCGGAGGGCTGGACGGGCGTCGACATCGGTCCCGGCACGGCCGCCGACTTCGGCGACCGCATCGCCGAGGCCCGCACGATCTTCTGGAACGGCCCGATGGGCGTGTTCGAGGACCCGCGCTTCGAGGCGGGCACCCGGGCGGTTGCCCAGGCGGTCGTCGACGCTTCCGGCTTCACGGTCGTGGGCGGCGGCGACAGCGCCGCGGCTCTGGCCCAGTTCGGCCTCGAGGAGGGCGTCGACCACGTCTCCACGGGCGGGGGCGCCTCGCTCGAGTTGCTCGAGCAGGGTGACCTGCCGGGCCTCGAGGCGCTGCGCCACGCGCCCAACGCTCCGACCGGCGACAGGACGATCTGATGGCGTCCCCCGCCCGGAAGCCGCTCATCAGCGGCAACTGGAAGATGAACCTCGACCACTTCGAGGCCACGGTGCTCGTGCAGAAGCTCGTCTACGAGCTGACCAGCGAGGACTACGACGCGGTCGACGTCTCGATCCACCCGCCGTTCACCGACATCCGCACGGTGCAGACCTACTTCCTGGCCGAGAAGGAGCAGCCGCCGATGGCCATCGGCGCCCAGAACTGCTTCTGGCGGGAGGAGGGCGCCTTTACCGGCGAGGTGTCGCCCGTGATGCTGAAGAAGCTGGACGTCGCCTACGTCATCGTCGGGCACTCCGAGCGGCGGGAGGTCTTCGGCGAGACCGACGAGTGGGTCAACCGCAAGGTGCACGCCATCGTGGCGGCCGGCATGACGCCCATCCTCTGCGTGGGCGAGACGTTGGACGAACGCCAGGGCGGCACGACCGAGGCCAAGGTCACGGGCCAGGTCAAGGCCGGTCTCGAGGGCCTCCCGCCGGCGCAGGTGGGTGACCTGGTGATCGCCTACGAGCCGATCTGGGCCATAGGCACCGGCCGCACGGCCACGCCGGAGGACGCCCAGGAGGTGTGCGGGCGGATCCGCGAGGTGGTCGCCGAGATCGCGGGCGCCGAGGCCGCGGCGACGGTCCGCGTGCAGTACGGCGGCTCGGTGAAGCCGGACAACGCCGCTCAGCTGATGGCACAGCCCGACGTCGACGGCGCGCTCGTCGGCGGCGCCAGCCTCGACGCCGAGTCGTTCGCCGGCATCGTGCGTTTCCGCGACCGGCTGTAGCCCGCTGATCGACGCCGAGAGGCCGCGCGCCACGTGGCGCGCGACCTCGGGGCGCGCGCGCGGATGCGTTACGACCTCGTGGAGGAAGTGTGACGCCAGGCACAGCGTGCTATCACCGATGGCTAGACGTGCGGACGGACCGCCACGGCTTGACCAGCAGGTCGCGTGCAGATGGCGCATCAGAGTGGCGAAATGACTAGGCGCAAGGGCTGTCTGTGGACCAACACGCCACAGAAATCCTTTGACTACCGGTCGATCCTGCTAACGTCCGCACGGTTCGCCGACGGCGGTTGCTGCCGCCCGCCGGCGACCCGAACACAGGGGGAGTCCCGTCTTGTCGTTCCGCGGCGACTCCGGCACCCACGGGACCCTGGGCCCCGTAGAGCTGGCCCGAGAGGCCCCTCGGGAGCGAGAACCACTAGGGAGGTCCAAGAGTGAGACGACAGCGCAAGGGGGCGAAGCTCCTCGCCATCATCCTCGGGCTGTCGCTCGTCGCCGCGGCGTGTGGCGGCGATGACGACGACGATGGTGACGAGGCGACGCAGAACACCGCCGAGGAAGCGGTACAGGGCGGTGAATTCATCGACCTGGGGACCTTCGTGGGCGATCCGCCCGAGCACATCGACCCAGCGCTCAACTCGACGCTCGACGCCTACCAGGTCGTGAACTCGCTCTACGACGGCCTGACGGACATCGACGCCAGCGATCCCGAGAACCCCGAGATCGTCCCGCAGGTCGCCGAGTCCTTCGAGTCGAACGACGACGCCACGGTGTGGACGTTCACGATCCGCGACGGCCTGACGTTCTCCGACGGCACCCCGGTGCTGCCGAGCTCGTTCGAGCGGGCCTGGAACCGGGCCAGCGATCCCGAGCTCGCGGGTGACTACTCCTACCTCATGAACTTCATCGAAGGCGGCGCGGAGCGCCTGGCCGGCGAGGCTGACACCCTGTCGGGCGTCGTGGCCGACGACGACGCGATGACCCTCGAGGTCACGCTGTCGGCCCCGTACTCGAACTTCGACGCCGTCGCCGGGTTCCAGCTCTTCTTCCCGATGCCCGAGGCCGTCGAAGAGCTCGACAACCAGGCCGACTGGGAGAACGGCCTGATGATCGGCAACGGTCCGTTCATGCTCGAGACCGAGCGTACGGACCAGGAGATCGTCCTCGTCCCGAACCCCGAGTGGGACGGCACGAAGTACGACGAGGCGTTCGGCCTGCCCGAGCAGCCGTACCTCGACCGCCTCACGTTCCGCGTGAGCGCCGATCCCGACACGTCCTACAACGCGTTCGAGGCCGGCGAGGGCATGACGGCTCAGATCCCGCCGGGTCGCGTCGAGGAGGCGCGGTCGAACCACGACACGACGCTCGACGTGCACATCCTGGGCTCGTACCACTTCGACATCAACATGACCGACCCGGTGCTCGGCGGCGAGGACAACAAGCTGCTGCGCCAGGCGATCTCGCAGGCGATCGACCGTGACGAGATCAACGAGGCCGTCTACGAGGGCAGCCGCGAGGTCTCCACGGGCATCACGCCGCCGGGCATCCCCGGCTTCGAGGAAGGCATCTGCGAGTACTGCGCCTACGACGCCGAGGCCGCTCAGGAAGCGTTCGACGAGTGGACCGCGGCGGGCAACGAGATCACCGAGCCGCTGCGCGTGCAGTACAACACCGGCGCCGGCCACGAGAACGTGGTGGCGATCATGATCGACAACCTCTCGGCCATCGGCATCGATGCCGCCGAGGAGCCGATCGACACGGAGACCTACTTCACGCAGCTCGCCGACGGCGCCTGCACCATCTGCCGGGCGGGGTGGTTCGCCGACTACCCGACGTACGACAACTTCATGTACGACCTGTACGGCAGCGACGCCGCCAACGGTGGCAACAACTACTCGCAGTACTCGAGCGAGAAGTTCGACGACCTGGTCGCCCAGGCCAAGGAGACCACCGATCCCGACGAGCAGGCCAGCCTCTTCCAGGAGGCCGAGGGCGTCATGCTCAACGACGACATCGCGGCGATCCCGCTCAACTGGTACCTCGGCGACTACGCCTACAACGGCGACGAGATCGCCAACTTCACCCAGACCAACTTCGGTCTGATCATCTGGGAGACGGTCTCCCTGAAGAGCTGATCCCCGCCGCCATCGAGGCGAGGCCGGGAGCGCGCGAGCGCTCCCGGCCTTCGCCGGGTTCCAACTCCCGAAGGTTCCCATGACCAGCTACATCATCCGCCGCCTGCTGCTGATCATTCCCACGGTCTTCGTCGCCCTGTCGTTCCTGTTCTTCCTCTTCTTCCTGCTGCCCGGCGACCCCGCGTCGCTCATCGCCGGAGGCGCCAACCGGGCGATCGACCAGGGCGTGCTCGACCGCATCAATGCTCGCTACGGATTGAACGACCCGATCCCGGTGCAGTTCGTGCACTACTGGCAGCGCACGATCCAGTGGGACCTCGGCGAGTCGTTCCTGAACCGCCGCTCGGTCAACGAGATCCTCGGCGAGCGGTCGATCAACAGCATCCGGCTGGGCATCTGGGCGATCCTCATCGAGATCATCGTCGGCATCGCCGTCGGCCTGCTCGCGGCCATCCGCCGCTACTCGATCGCCGACAAGTTGACGACGATCATCACGGCGGGCGCCTCGGCGGTGCCCGTCTTCGTGCTCGGCTTCGTGCTGCAGTACCTGTTCGCCGTCCAACCCAACAAGCTGGGCTGGCCCGAATGGACGAAGCTGCGCACATCGGGGCTCGGCCCCGACACGTGGACGTTCTTTTTCATCCCGACCGGCGAGCAGTGGCGCTACCTGATCCTGCCGGCGATCACGCTGGCCTCGGTGAGCACCGCGCTTCTCGCCCGCATGACCCGGGGCTCGATGCTCGAGGTGCTGCGCGCCGACTACATGCGCACCGCCCGCTCGAAGGGCCTGGGCGAGCGCGACGTGGTCATCAGGCACGGGCTGCGCAACGCCATGCTGCCCGTGGTCACGCTCATCGGCATCGACTTCGGCACCGTGATCGGCGTGGCGGTCCTCACCGAGACGACGTTCTCATGGCCCGGCCTGGGGTCCGAGATCGTTCAGGCCGTCGGCCAGCGCGACCTGCCGGTCCTCCTCGGCCTCACGCTGGCGGTCGTCCTCGCCTACGCGTTGATCAACCTGGTCGTCGACCTGTCCTACGCCTGGTTCGATCCCCGCATCAGGCTGGGCGAGGGAGAGAACTCGTGACGCTCACCGAACCTGCGGCACCCGGCGCGATCGAGGGCTCGAGCGACTTCACCGGTGGCCTCGACATCGCTGCCGCCCGCCCGCTGCGGGTCGACGTGTGGCGCCGGTTCAAGCGCAACCGCCTGGCGATGGTGGGTCTGGTGCTCGTCGTCCTGCTCGTCCTCGTGGCGATCTTCGCTCCGTGGATCGCGCCGTACGGCATCACCGAGCGCTCGAGCGACTTCCGCCAGGGCCCGTCCTCCGACCATTGGTTCGGCACCGACGGCATTGGCCGCGACGTGTTCAGCCGCGTGGTCAACGGCGCCCGCGTGTCGGTGCGGATCGGGTTCCTCGCCACTGCCATGTCGTTGATCCTCGGGCTCGTGCTGGGGTGTCTCGGCGGCTACTTCGGCGGCATCACCGACACCTTGGTCATGCGCCTCACCGACGTGTTCCTGGCCATCCCCTACACGGTGCTGGCCGTGGCCATCGCCACGGTCGTCGGCCGCAGCATCAACTCGGTGATCCTGATCATCGGCTTGACGGGCTGGCTCGGCATCGCCCGCATCGTGCGCGCCAGCTTTCTGTCGTTGAAGAGGCTCGAGTACGTCGAAGCCGCTCACGCGCTCGGCTTCTCGCGCTCGCGCATCATCATGCGGCACATCCTGCCCAACGCCCTGCAGCCGATCATCGTCTACGGCACGATCGCCGTGGGCAGCGTGATCCTGACGGAGGCGGCTCTGTCGTTCCTCGGCGTCGGCGTCCAGGAACCCACACCGGCGTGGGGTTTGATGGTCGCGCAGGGCAAGGGCAACCTGGTGAACGCACCCCACCTGATGTTCTTCCCGGGTGCCGCCATCTTCCTGACCGTGCTCGCGTTCGTCTTCATCGGTGACGGCCTCCGCGACGCCCTCGACCCCAAGCTCAAGTGAGCCGCGAGGTGAGCTCTGTGACGGGCGACGACGTCCTCCTGTCGGTGCGCGACCTGCGCGCCGTGTTCGAGACCGACGACGGCGTCGTGCGCGCCGTCGACGGCGTGTCCTTCGACGTGTCGCGGGGCGAGGTGTTCTCGATCGTCGGCGAGTCGGGGTCGGGCAAGTCGGTGACGGCCATGACGATCCTGGGCCTGTTGCCCACGATCAAGATCCACAGCGGCGAGATCCTCTGGAAGGGCACCGACCTGCTGACGCTCCCCGAGGTGGACAGGCGCAAGGTCCGGGGCAGCGAGATCGCCATGATCTTCCAGGACCCGCTCACGGCGCTGAACCCGGTGCACACGGTCGGGCGCCAGATCGGCGAGATGGCCCGGATCCACGAGGGCATCTCGAAGGGCCAGGCGTTCGAGCGGGCCGTCGAGATGCTCGACCTCGTGGGCATCCCCGAGCCGCGCAAGCGGGCGAAGATGTACCCGCACGAGTTCTCGGGCGGCATGCGCCAGCGCGCCATGATCGCCATGGCCATCACCTGCAAGCCCGACCTGCTCATCGCGGACGAGCCGACCACGGCTCTCGACGTCACGGTGCAGGCGCAGGTGCTCGACGTGCTGATCAGCATCAAGGACGAGATCAACTCGGCGATCACCCTCATCACCCACGACCTGGGCGTGGTGGCCGGGTTGGCGGACCGAGTGATGGTCATGTACGCCGGGCGACAGGTGGAGCTGGGCACGACCGACGAGATCTTCTACGAGACCCGCCACCCCTACACGCTCGGCCTGTTGGCCAGCCTGCCCCGCCTCGACGACATGGGGGACGAGCCGTTGGTGCCGATCGTCGGCTCGCCTCCTTCGCTGATCAACAAGCCGTCGGGCTGCCCGTTCCACCCGCGCTGCCGGTTCAGCCGGGTCCCCGGGCTCTGCAACACCGAGGTGCCGGAGCTGCGCCTGATCACCGGCGACGCCCACCGGTCGGCGTGTCACTACGCCGAAGAGCTCGAGGGTGTGTCCGTCGAGTCGCTGCGCGAGTCGGTCGACGTGGTGTCGGCGGCCGAGATGGCTGACGCGCTGCTGATCGACGTGGCAGCCGCCGAGGCGCTGGGCGCCGGCGAGCCGGTCGGCTCCGGCGGCCTGCCCGACCCGGACTCCGACTCCGGCAACGGGGCGGCGGCCGTCGGTGGTGCGGCCGTCGGTGGTGCCGCCGCCGGTGCCGGTCCCGGCGAAGTGACCGGGACCGACCGGCTGGTCGGCGATCCGGCTCCGGCCGACGTGCCCGACCGAGGGGACGGAGCGTGACCGACACCATCGTCGAGACCGGCAACGGGTCGGCACCCGCCCGAACGCCGCTGCTCGTCGCCGAGTCGCTGGTCAAGGACTTCCCGATCCGCGGTGGCGTGTTGAGCCGTGCGGTGGGCTCCGTCTCCGCGGTGGCGGGCGTCGACCTGGAGGTCGCCCGAGGCGAGACGCTCGGCCTGGTGGGCGAGTCGGGTTGCGGCAAGTCGACCACGGGCCGGCTGCTGCTCAGCCTGCTGCGGCCCACCTCGGGCACGGTCCGCTTCGACGGGAAGGAGCTGAACTCCCTGCGGGGCAAGGCGCTGTCCGAGATGCGCCGCCGGTTCCAGATCGTCTTCCAGGACCCGTACGCCTCGCTCAACCCTCGCCAGACCGTGGGCGCGACGTTGGCCGAGCCGCTCAAGGTGCACTTCGGATGGCCGACCGACAAGATCGCCGAGCGGGTGGCCGAGCTGCTGCGCACGGTGGGGCTCGCGCCCGAGCACGCCAACCGGTTCCCGCACGAGTTCTCGGGCGGCCAGCGCCAGCGCGTCGGCATCGCCCGGGCGCTGGCGCTCGAGCCCGACATGATCGTGCTCGACGAGCCCGTGTCCGCCCTCGACGTGTCGATCCAGGCCGGCGTCGTGAACCTGCTGCAGAGGCTGCAGGACGAGCTCGACCTGGCGTACGTGTTCATCGCCCACGACCTGTCGGTGGTGCGCCACATCTCCGATCGCGTGGCCGTGATGTACCTCGGCAAGATCGTCGAGACCTCGACGCGCGACGCCCTCTACGAGCGTCCGGCCCACCCGTACACGCAGGCGCTGCTGTCCGCGATCCCGCTGCCCGACCCTGGGCGTGAGCGGGAGCGGGAGCGCATCCTGCTGGCCGGCGACGTGCCGAGCCCGGCCAACCCGCCGTCCGGCTGCCGCTTCCGCACCCGGTGTTGGCACAAGGCGAGGCTCGAGGCGGGGGGCGTCGACACGTCGGTGTGCGTGGAGGACGAGCCGCTGCTCCAGATCCGGCCCACCAGCGGCGTCGAGCATCCCGTGGCGTGCCACTTCGCCCGGGTGCGCGATGTCGTGTGACGGCGCAGTAGCCTGCACCGACGCCTCGCTCAGCCTCGCGCCCAGCCCAGGAGACCCCGAGTCGTGATTGAAGTCGTGACCGCCGTGTTCAACGCCGCCGCCTCGATCGTGCTGATCGTCCTCGTGCTGCTGCACAGCGGCAAGGGCGGCGGTCTGTCCGACATGTTCGGCGGCGGCGTGGGGGCCAGCGCCATGGGCTCCACCGTGATGGAGCGCAACCTCGACCGCCTCACCGTGGTGGTGGCCCTCATCTGGGGCTTCACCGTGGTGGCGCTGTCGCTCATGCTCGGCTGAGGCCGCTCGCCTGTCGGGCTTGGCCGCCCGTCGGGCTCGGTTCCGGCGGGCTCGGTGGCCGTCCGGTTCGGTGTATCAGCGTGGTTCGGGGTCCGTCCGGCTCGGCCCGGTCGGGCTCGGCGCACGTCGGGCTCGGCGCACGTCGGGCTCGGCGTCCGGCGCACTCGGGTCGTTCCGTTCGGCTTCGGTGTCCGGCGTCGCCTGACGGCCACGCCCCGTAAGCTGGAGTGATGCGCGAGCTGCTCGAGGACCTCGATCGGTGGCGGCGCGCCGGCCACCGGGTGGCGATCGCCCGGGTGGTCGACGTCGACGGATCGGGTCCCCGGGCGGCGGGGGCGGCCATGGCCGTCAACGAGGCCGGCGAGGTCGTGGGCTCGGTGTCGGGCGGGTGCGTCGAGGGGGCGGTGGTCGGCGAGGCCCTCGAGGTGCTGCGCACCGGTGAGCGGCGGGTCGTGACGTTCGGCTACAGCGACGACGATGCGTTCGCCGTGGGGTTGACCTGCGGCGGCACGATCCATCTGTTCGTCGAGCCGCTCGACTGGTGAGCGACCGCGGGCTCTACGACGCGCTGGCGGCGTCGGTGCGGGCCGACCGACCGGTGGCGCTCGCGACCGTGATCGACGGCCCGGCGACGGGGGCGAAGCTGCTCGTGCACCCGGCGCCCGACGACCCGGATCGGCCCGGCACGGCGCCCGGCGACGTCCGCGGGACGCTCGGCGACCCCGACCTCGACCGGGTGGTGGCTCGCGACGCGCTGGGCGAGCTGGCGGCCGGCACGACGGTCGTGCGCCACTACGGGCGGCACGGCGAGGCGCGTGAGGCGACCGTCGCCGTGTTCGTCGAAAGCTTCGCCCCGCCGCCGCGGATGGTGATCTTCGGGGCGGTCGACTTCACGGCCGCGCTCGTCCGCATCGCCAAGGTGCTCGGCTACCGGGTGACGGTGTGCGACGCCCGGGAGGTGTTCGCCACGAAGGTGCGGTTCCCGCAGGCCGACGAGGTGGTGGTCGACTGGCCCGACCGCTACCTGGCCGGCGAGGGCGGGGCGCTCACGGAGCGTGACGCAGTGTGCGTGCTGACCCACGACGCGAAGTTCGACGTGCCGGCGCTGGTGGCGGCGTTGGCAACCCGGGCGGGGTACGTGGGGGCGATGGGCAGCCGCAGGACCCACGCCGAGCGGCTGGCCCGGCTGGCGGAGGTGGGCGTCGGCGGGGCGGGCGTGGCGCGCATCCGGGCGCCGATCGGGCTCGACATCGGGGCCCGGACGCCGGAGGAGACGGCCGTGAGCATCTGCGCCGAGATCATCGCCCGCAGGACCGGGCGCACCGACGCGCGACCGTTGGGCCACACGACCGGACCCATCCACGGGCCGCCGGCGTGACCGTCGGCGGGTCGCGCCGCAGGTCGTTCGCCTGGCCGTGCCCCGGGCGCTCGGAACGTGCCAGTCTTCTGGCGGCGGGGGCGCACGTAAGGGAAGTGGAGGCCATGCCGAGCAGCCTGGGGCACCGCCCCCGCGGGCCCGTGCCGGTGTCGTGGTCGCCGTCGCAATCCTCCGCACCGAGCGCGTCGCGGTCGTCGGCGCTGGGGCGGGGGGCGCGGTGAGCGTCGCCGCCATCGTGCTCGCGGCGGGAGGGGGCTCACGCTTCGCCGAGTCCGGGGGCGAGGGCAACAAGCTGCTGGCGCCGTACCTCGGCCGCCCGGTCGTCCAGTGGGCCATCGAGCACGCGGCCACGGCGGGCCTCGACGCCACCTACGTGGTGGTCGGCGACACGGACGTCCCTCTGCCGGCGGGCGTGGGCGTGGTGCGCATCGTGCGCAACGAGCGCTGGCGGGAGGGCCTGGCGACGTCGCTGCAGGCGGGCCTGCGGTCGGCCAAGCGCGACGCGTACGGCACCATCGTGGTCGGCTTGGGCGACCAGCCCCTCGTGCCGGCCGAGGCGTGGCGCAGGGTGGCCTACACCCGGGCCCCGATCGCCGTGGCGACGTACGACGGGGTGCGGGGGAACCCGGTGAGGCTGTCGTCGCACGTCTGGCCACTCCTGCCGAAGACGGGCGACGAGGGCGCCCGCAAGGTCATGCGCCGCCGCCCCGACGTCGTGGTCGAGGTCCCGTGCCCGGGTTCGCCGGCGGACATCGACACGGTGGCGGACCTCGAGCCCGGCGCCTGACCGGCGGTGTCCGCCGTCCCTCCTGCCCCTGCCGCCCTGGTCAGCGCCCCGCCGCCCGCCCGGCCTGCGCCTCCACCGGCGCCCGCCGGGGTTTGGCGCGTGCGCCGGCTGCGCTAAGGTGACGCCTCGCTCCGTGCGCTGCTCGGAGGCCACGTCGGAGTGGCGGAATTGGCAGACGCGCTAGGTTGAGGGCCTAGTGCCCGTTAAGGGCGTGGGGGTTCAAGTCCCCCCTCCGACACTCACTCGGGTACAGGCGAGGTCGAGCTTCCACTCGGACGGCTCCCTCGGGGTGGAACCTGAGTTCGATCCCCAGCTCCTTGTAGGCGGCGGCCTTGTCGAGCGGGTCTGCGTCCTGCAGGGCCGCGTCGATGTAGTCGAAGACGCCACCGGGCAGGCGCCGCCTCGCGATGCGGCGGAGGTCGGCGACCGAGGTGGCTCTGGCGAGGCGACGCTCGACGGCATCGGTCTCGAGCTTCTCGAACCGGATGACCGAGCGGAGGGTGTCGAGCACGGTCACGTCGGTTCGTACCTCCGCAGGGGAGTGGTGGCCGCGATCTGGGCGCGGATCGCGTCGAGGGAGTCGGGGAGCAGGCCTGCGGCGCGGGCCTGGACGAGGACGTTGCCGAGGGCGGTGGCCTCGACCGGTCCGGCCAGGACCGGGAGCCCGGCCGCGTCGGCCGTCAGCTGGCAGAGCAGCTCGTTCTGGGCGCCGCCGCCGACCGCGTGGACGACGTCGACCGGGCGGTTCGCGAGCGTCGCGGCCTGCGCGACGAAGGCGAGCGCCTGTACCGACCTCGGCGCCGTCGTCGATTGGCTCGGCAGGATGGAAGGGCCCGGCGCGGCCGGCTATCAGCAGATGATGATCGACCGGTCATGACGAGCTGGACAGAGCCGCAGCTCCGTCGACTGGGCGACGCGACCGAGGTGGAGCTGGCCTCACGGCGGCCCGACGGTTCGCTGCGGCGGTACGTGACGATGTGGATCGCCCGCGTCGGAGACGACCTCTACGTCCGCTCCGCCGGCGGACCCGAGCGGCCGTGGTATCGACACGCCGTCGCCAGCGGCACCGGCCACATCCGCACCGATGGGCTCGAAGCCGACGTGACCTTCGGCGACGCCGATCAGAGCGCCCAGCCGGCGATCGACGCGGCGTACCACGCCAAGTACGACCGCTACGGGCCGCGCATCGTCGGGAGCGTCGTCGGACCCCCTGCGCATCATGTGACCATCCGACTCGTCCCGGACGACGAACAGCCGTGAACGAGGAGGTCCCTGCCGATCGCAGCTCCACGGCGACCCGGCCGTCTGGGTGGTACGTCAGGGGGGTTCCCAGCTCGCGGTAGGCCTCGGCTTTGTCGGCGGGCTCGGCGGCGGGCAACACGCTCGGCCGACCTGCTCCCGGACGTGCGAGGCCTGGTCGCGTAGCGCCGGGCGTGGCGTGCAGGGCGCCAGACCACTGGTAGACCCTGGGTCAGGTGGCCGCGTGTCGCCCTCGCCATCCGCGTCTACGGTGACGCCGGTGAAGATCTTGCAGATCGCACCCGCTCTGCACGGCGCCAAGATGCAGACCTCGCTCGGTACGTACCCTGTCGTCGTCTGGGCCCTGGTCGAGGACGATGAGGGCAGTCACAGCGTGGTCGGGCTTGCTGTCGGCGGTGAGGATGACCGATCCCTCGTCGGACCTGATCCAGCGACCTTCCAGTCCTACAGCCAGACTGGTTGAGACGTGATCCGGCTGTGATTCGGAGAGCGGACGGGGCACCCGCGCTGACGGCGGAGATTGGGCGTCCAAGACATGCGGCCCACCCCAGCGCCGGTTCAGCCCGGTCCGGACGCAGAGCAGCCGTGCGCGCTCCAGGCGCGTCGGGCCGAGGCCATCGTCGTCGCTCCGTCACACGTCCGCGAGGCCGCGCTCGGTAAAGGGATCGCTGACCGTGCGGGCCTGGAGGCGCGCCTTGCCTTGGTGGCGCTGGTGGAGTGCCAGCACCACCGCGAAGGCGACCACGCCAGCGGAGGTCGCTGCCCACAGGTTGCCGTCAGTGAGCGCCGCGACCGCCATGCCGGTCGTCACGCCCAGCAACACGCTGTTGATGACGCCGATGGCACCGACGATGCTGAGCATCAGCTGCCAGCGTCCGGGGCGGAATCCCTCCGTGCGTAGGACGGCCGCCACCTCATCCGTGCGCGCTGGTGGGGCGAGGACATGCGCCAGCAGGGGCGCCGCCTCGACCTAGAAGCGGCGGATGCGGTTGATGCGTGACCACTCTCGACTGCCAACCCGATCGCCAGGAATCATCTGCGCCCGGGGTCGGCACCCAGGCAGAACTCGTTGCCCTCGGGGTCCTGGAGCACGACCCACCTGATGCCGTTTCCTTCGCGCCACCGCGGCTTGCCGTCCCTCGACTCGTCGAGGAGGGAAGCGCCGAGGCCGACCAGACGGTTGATCTCTGCGTCCGGATCCTGCGCGGCGAGGTCCATGTGCATCCGGTTCTTGCCCGGGGTCGGGTCATCGACGGCCATGAACAGGATGTGGCCAACGCCCCCATGGCCGGGCGCTCGCAACCTCACGAAGTCGTCACGCTCCTCGACGACGCTGTAGCCGGTGACCTCGGCCCAGAAGCGGCCCAGGGTGCGTGGCTGTTCGGCGTCGAAGGTGATGTTGTAGATGAATGCGGGCACGGTGGCGCTCCGTCCTCTCGTCCAGACGTCACCCGGTCTCGATGGAAATCGGCTCGAGCGTCCGTCCCGGCACGAATCGGTAGCCACCGTCGTAGGCAACGAGCCGACCGGCCGAGGGCTCGGCGAAGTGCGTTCCAAGAAGAAGGGACTCCGAGGCCGCTAGCCGAGCGAGCATCCGCTCCCTCGTCGTTCGGGCCCGATGGCCGTCAACGTCGCGCGACGGCTCCACCTTGTTATGCGTCTCGCAGACGGCCGCCGCCTCGACGGCACCGGTCCTCCATCGCTGCACCTCTTCTCGCACGGATTCTCCCTCGCCTCTATCCCGCCTCCGAGGGCACCGGTGTGAGCTCGAAGTGGACGGTCCTGCCAGTCTTGGCCCGGCCGGCGCGGTGGCTGAGGGGCACGAGCACGCCATGCAGGAGCGGGTGCTTGCGGCGCAGGAGTCGCGCCGCTCGGCCGGACTCGGTGCCGTCCAGGCGCCGGGCACGCGCCGTGATCGCCGGTCCGGTCGGCACCCCCCGGGACGTGGACGGGGCCACCTCGAGCGTCGGGTCGTTGCGCAACCGGCGCGTCTTCCCGGCCTTCTCGTAACTGCGGAACACGGCCCGGTCGCCGTCGACGGCCAGGCTCACCGCGGTCGGTACGGGCGCTCCGTCTCGGCGATGGGTCGTGACGACCACGGTCTTCTGTTCGACGAACGGCGTCAGGGCCTGCGTCGTCGCAGCGCGCACGTGGCCGACGACGTAGCGGAGCTGGCGAAGCCGCTGCCGCAGGGCGAGTGTCAGCAGCACGGACAGGGCCCCCAGCAGCCAGGGGTCGGCGTCCCGGCCGCCGATGTCGAGGTCGATGGCGTGGTTGTAGGCGTGGATCGTGTTGGCCACCAGGAACGCGGTCAAGGCGGCGGCGAGCGCGTCCCTCCACAGGAGAGCGAGGAGCAGGCCGAGACCGATCCCGATCTGGAACGCCCCCGCGTCATGAAGGAAGTGCTCGCTGTAGTCGAAGCGCACGAAGTCGGCGAAGTCGCGTGGCCACACCAGGGCCCAAACCCCGGCGACGAGCATGGCCAGGCCCGACAGGGCGGCCACCACGGTCACCAGGGGCTCCCCGACGGGCCGCTCGGCGGCGGGAGCCGGTCCGGGGGAAGCTCCCGAGGCGCGGGACCGGGCGGTGGTGGGATCGACGGCGGTCGAGCCGGCGGCTGTCGGGGCAACGGACATGGCAGGACCTCCCGTGGTCAATGGGTCGTCGGTGTCTCGCGCGAGCGGCGCTGGCGCAGGAGCGCGCGCACGTTGGCGACCGGTCCGATGTGGCGGAACTTGTCGGCACTGCCCGACGTAGGACTCCTTGCGCACGCGCGCCGAGCGGTGGTGGTCAATGGCAAGCGACGTGACCAGGAGCTGGCGCGCCACCCGCAGGCCGATGGCTCCGGTGGCTCCGGCAACGAAGACGTGCACGGGTCTCCTCCTCGCTCGTCTCGACGCCGTCACACACCCAGACGAAATGGGCCACGGTCGTGTGACACCCGGACCTCCGCGACGACGCTCGCGCC
The DNA here is from genome assembly GCA_035296625.1 of Acidimicrobiales bacterium. GTDB lineage: Bacteria > Actinomycetota > Acidimicrobiia > Acidimicrobiales > VFJN01 > DATCLS01. Next base: position 85,123 of record DATHAO010000047.1, read on the forward strand.
GCCCACAGATCTACGTGCCATCGCCCGCTGAGGTCGATGCCGCGCGGCGATGCCGCCACCAGCTGAACGCGCTGATGACCGTGCCGAGCCGGGCCCCTGTCAATGCCGTCCAGTTCCGTAGGCTGGCGGCCGCTCCGCCCACATCGATGGCGCATCTGCGCCGACGTGTCCAGGCGCCGACTCGGCGAGCGCCGAACAGCACCGGCCCCCTGAATCGCTTGAGGCGGGAAGGGTCCTGCAGCGTCACCTGATAGCCGACAAGGATGTGCCGTGATGAGCGGGGTTTCGGAGCGCGATCCGATCAGGGACCTAGCGTCGTTGTGGACGTGGTTCGCCGACGAGTCGTGCCGTGGGTACTCCCCGCTGTATGACCGGATCTGTCGTGCCGTCGCGGGGAACCGCGACCTCCTCGCCCGCGTGCGCGAGGCGCCGCCTGACGGTCACGCGCCTACCGTCCTGCTGGGCGCCGTCCACTACCTGCTGCTCGCTGACCGGGATGCCGAGCTCGCGGCGGTCTACGACGGGCGGTCCGATGCCGACGCCGCACAGCTGTTCCCGGCGTACTGCCACGACCGCTGGCCCGAGCTGCTGGAGCTGCTGCGCACCCGGCGTACACAGACGAACGAGTGCGGCCGCAGCGCGTTCATCGGTCCAGCCCTCACCTGGCTCGCGGCTCGCTCGCCTTCGCCGATGGCGCTCGTGGACGTCGGGACGAGCGCCGGCCTGAGCCTGCGCTGCGACCGGTATCTGCTCGACTACGGCAACGGCGGCGTGACAGGACCGGCCGACAGCGACGTCGTGATCCGGTGCGAGTTGCGCGGTGGCTCTCCGCCGATCGCGGCGCGCCTCCCGGATCTCGTCGCCCGCATCGGTGTCGACCGTTCACCCGTCGACGTCACCGACGAGGACGACGCCCGTTGGTTGCTCGCGTGCGTCTGGCCCGACACCGGGCGGCTCGATCGCACGCGCCGGGCGATCGCCCTTGCCAGGGAGAACCCTGTCCACGTCGTCAAGGGCGAAGCGCTCGCGGCGCTGCCCAGCGTCCTCGATCAGCTTCCCCCCGGCGCGACCGCGTGTGTCCTCACCACGGCGGCGTTCGCGTACTTGTCGCTCGACGAGCGCGCCCGCTTCGTCGAGTTGCTCGAACGGGCCTCGTCGTCGCGGCCGGTGGGCTGGATCAGCGCCGAGCAGTCCGGTGTCGTGGGCGGCTTCGACGTGCCCGACACCGACGGCGATGCGGCCGCGTGCGTCCTCGGCGCTGTCCGCTTCGACACCTCCGGCGTCCACAGGACGCTCCTCGGCGTCGTGCACGCGCACGGCCAGTGGATCGACTGGCGTGACTGACGGCGCGCCACGCGCTGCGCGAGCCTCGCGGTCCCGCTCTTCCTGGCGGCCAAACTCATCGACTGGGGCAACCGCGGGGGCCCCATCCGCTGGCGCCGATCGTGCCGCTCTCCTGACGCCGATCGTCACCACAAGACCGGAGGAGCAGTCCATGGCCACCATCCCGGAGAAGACCCGAGTGGAGGTGCTCGAGCGCCAGATGGCCTACGTCGACGTCGGCGCGGGCGAGCCGATCGTGTTCCTCCACGGCAATCCGACGTCGTCCTACCTGTGGCGCAACGTCTGGCCATATTGCCAAGGGCTGGGACGGTGCCTCGCACCCGACCTGATCGGCATGGGCGACTCCGACAAGCTTCCCGACTCCGGACCGGACCGCTACACGTTCGCCGAGCACCGGCGCTACCTCGACGCATGGTTCGACCAGCTCGCACTGACCGCGCAGGTCACGCTGGTCGTTCACGACTGGGGCTCGGCGCTCGGCTTCGACTGGGCCCATCGCCACCCCGACGCCGTCAAGGGCATCGCCTACATGGAAGCGATCGTGGCCCCGGTCATCTGGGACGCGTGGCCCGCCGCGGCAGCGGACGTCTTCCAGGCGTTTCGGTCACCGGAGGGGGACAGGCTCGTCCTGGAGGACAACCTGTTCGTCGAGGCCGTGCTGCCTGGCGCCATCCTGCGCCAGCTGAGCGAGGAGGAGATGGCCGAGTACCGGCGGCCGTTCGCCCAACCCGGTGAAGGCCGCCGCCCAACGCTCACGTGGCCACGCCAGATACCCATCGACGGCGAACCGGCCGACGTCACCGACGTCGTGACGGCCTACGGCGACTGGCTGGTCTCGAGCCCCGTTCCCAAGCTGTTCGTCAACGCCGAACCCGGTGCCATCCTCACCGGGCCGCAGCGTGACTTCTGCCGAACCTTCCCCAACCAGGAAGAGGTGACCGTCAGGGGCGTGCACTTCGTCCAAGAGGACAGCCCGAAGGAGATCGGTACCGCCGTCGCCACCTGGTACAGCCGCCTCTGACCAACCCGACCTGGCACGACGTGCTCGATCTCGGGGTGCCGAGGACTGCGGGGCGGCAGAATCGCGTCATGTCCATCAGACGAGTGGTGACGGGCGTCAACGCCGAGGGGACCTCCGTGTTCGTGAGTGATGAGCGGGTGGAGGCGGTGGCGCCGGCGGTGATGCCTGGGCTGGAGTTCCACCGGTTGTGGGGGCAGGACGAAGTGCCGGTGTCCCCTCAGGA
>DATHAO010000048.1:0-5279 GCA_035296625.1 Acidimicrobiales bacterium
GGCGTCGGACCCGAGCACGACGAAGAGCTGGCGGGTCGGGTCCTCGTCGAGCAGGACGGCGAGCGTGTCGGCCGTGTAGGACATGCCGCCCCGGTCGATCTCCGCCCGGCTGGCCTCGAGGCCCTCGACCCGGCCCACGGCGGCGGCCACCATCGCGTAGCGGTCCTCGGACGGGCTGATGTCGCGGGTGCCGAGCTTCTGCCACGGTTGGTCGTTGACGACGAGCAGCACCCGGTCGAGCGCCAGCTCGTACCGCACGTTCACGGCCGTGACGAGGTGACCGACATGTGGCGGGTCGAACGTGCCGCCGAAGATGCCGAGGCGCTCCCCCATCAGCGACCCGTGTGCCCCGCTGCCACCCGTCCCAGCCGCACCTGGTCGGCGAGCGCCGACAGACGCGGCGAGGCGGTGACCGGCCACAGCGGCTCCCTGGACGGCTCGAGGGCGCGCAGCTGGTCGGGCAGGCCGGCCAGGGCGGTCGTGCACCGGGCGCGGATGTCGTCGAGCGCCTCGGCCGGTTCCGTGCGGCGGCCGCCGGCCATGACGCAGCCCAGCAGCGGCCGCCCGGGTAGGTCGTCGTCCTGCAGGCCGACCACGTCACCGGCCTCGCCGCGCCACACCTGCTTGCGTCCCGGCAAGGTGACCTTGCCGGTCGCCAGCTTCATCTTCGGGCCGTCGTCGTCCTCCACCAGCTTGTAGACGGCACCGAGCGACGGGGCGTCGGCGCTCGTGCCCAGCTGGGTGCCGACGCCGAACGCGTCGATCGGGGCCCCGGCGGCGCACAGCTCCTGGATGCGGTGCTCGTCGAGGTCGCCGGAGGCCACGATGTCGACCTCGGTCAGCCCCGCGGCGTCGAGGACGGCACGCACCTGCGTGGCGAGGGTCGCGAGCTCGCCCGAGTCGAGCCGCACGCCTGCCACGACGACGCCGTGACCGGCGAGCTCGCGGGCGACCTCGACGGCGTGGTGGGCGCCCTCGACCGTGTCGTAGGTGTCGATGAGGAGCACCACGCCGCGCGGGAAGGTCCGGGCGTAGGCCCGGAACGCCTCACGCTCGTCGTCGAAGGCCATGACGAACGAGTGGGCCATCGTGCCCGAGACCGGAATGCCCCAGCGGGCGCCGGCGGCCACGAGGGAGGTGCCCGCCGCCCCGGCGATCCACGCCGCCCGGGCGGTGGCGAGCGCCGAGTCGACGCCGTGGGTGCGGCGGGCGGCGAAGTCGAGGAAGCGGCGGTCGCCGCTGGCAATGGCCACCCGTGCCGCCTTCGAGGCCAGCATGGTGTGGCTCGCGATGCGGTTCAGCAGGAAGGTCTCGACGACCTGCGCTTCGACGATCGGGCCGGTGACCCGGACGAGCGGCTCGCCGGCGAAGACGACCTCGCCCTCGGGGACCGCCCACACCTCGCCGGTGAAGCGCAGGTCGACCAGCGAGTCGAGGAAGCGGGCCGGGAACAGGTCGAGCCCCGCCAGGTAGGCGACATCGTCGCGGGTGAAGGACAGTGCTTCGAGGCCGGCCAGCGCGTCGTCGAGCCCGCCGGCGACGAGGAAGCGACGCGCCTCGGGCAGGTGGCGCACCGACAGCTCGAACGTCGCCTGCTGGTCGATGCCGTTCGCCTGATAGGCGGCGGCCATCGTCAGCTCGTAGAGGTCCGTGACGAGCGCCGGCGGGGCGACCGGCTGCGGGTCGGTCACGCCAGCGCGACCCCGGCTGCGGCCATCTCCCCGATGGCCCGCTCGCCGTCGCCGGGCTCGAGCTCGACCGCCCGCACGCCGGCGCGGACCACCGTGGTGGGGTAGCCGAGCGCCACCGCGTCGAGAGCGGTGGCCTTCACGCAATAGTCGGTGGCCAGGCCCACGACCACGACCCGCTCGACGCCGCGGTCGGCCAACAGCCCGGCCAGCGCGGTGGGATGGGTCTCGCCGGTCCGCGGGTCGGCGACCGTGAAGCCCGAGTAGCCGTCCTCGCCGCCGGTCCCCTTGCGGACGCGCTCCCCCTCGACCACCAGGTCGGGGTGCAACTCGGCGCCCCACGTGCCGCGCACGCAGTGGACCGGCCAGGTGCCACCGTCCTTCGCGAAGTGCGGCGTGTTGGGGGGATGCCAGTCCTGCGTGTAGGCGACGAGCGCCCGGGTGGCCTGCGCGGCGACGACCTCGGCGTTCACGACGGGCAGCACGGCCTCACCGTCGGGCACGGCGAGACTGCCCGCCGGATCGGCGAAGTCGTTCTGCACGTCGACGACCACGAGGGCGGTCCGGCTGTCGTAGTGCGACGCCACCCTCTGAACGCTATTCGGTCCCCCGGCGAACGCGTTGGTCACGCGTCCTCGTAGGTCCAGTCCGGGCGCTTGCGGGCCTGCGCCGCGTCGTAGGTGGCGGTCCCACCGGCGAGGTCGACGAGCTTGGGCACGGTGAAGCCGCGCTCCGGGAGGGCGTCGCCCTCGAGCGCGGCGGCCACCTCGTCGGGGAACGCCTGGAGCAGGCTGGCGATGACCCGCTGCTCCTGCACCGGCAGGTAGCACCGGTTGCCGTCGGTCACGGTCTGCAGGCGGAACGCGATCGCCTCGAGGTCGTCGGGCACCGCCTCCGCCCGGGCCAGCACCTCGAGCCGGTCCGTCACGGCGCCGCACCCGAGCTTGCAGGCCGGGCACTGGCCGCACGACTCGACGTAGAGGAAGCGCGACAGCTCCCGCGCCACCTCGACCATCGAGGCGGTGTCGTCGAGGACGAGGAAGCCCGCGGCCCCGAGGCCCGAGCCGGCGGCGGCCATGGCCTCGTGGCTGCAGGCCACGTCGAGCTGGTCGCCCGTCAGCACGGGGTTGGCCGCCCCGGACAGCACCGCCTTGATCGTGCGGCCCGGCGCCACGCCCCCGCCGACGCGCTCGATCACCTCGCCCAGCGGCGTGCCCATCTCGACCTCCCCCACGCCCGGGCGCACGACGTCGCCCACGACCGTCGCCACCACGAAGCCGGGCGACTGCGGCGTGCCCAGCGACCGGTGCCACTCGGGACCGCGCGCCAGCACGAGGGCGGCGGTGGCGAGCGTCTCGACGTTGTTCACGACCGTCGGGTTCGACGAGGGCACGTCGTCGACCACGCCGGCCGGCGCCGCGCTCCAGCCGCTGGTGGGCACGGTGGCGAACAGGCCGTGGATGTAGGGCGGCAGGGTGCGCGGCAGCGGATCGCCGCCCTCGATGACCTGGAGGAGGCCTGTCTCCTCGCCGTAGAGGTACGCGTCGGGGCCGAGCACGACCTGGATGGCGACGTCGCCGACGAGGCCGGCGTCGGTCATCTCGTCGACGGCCAGGGCCAGGCGCTCGGTCTCGACCTCGAAGCGCTCCTTCACGCCGACGAAGGCCCGGGCGGCGCCGACGGCGTAGGCGGCGATGGCGACGCCCTCGACCACCGCGTAGGGGTCGGCCCGCAGGATGGCCCGGTCCTTGAACGTGGCCGGCTCGCCCTCGGCCCCGTTGCACACCACGAAGGTCTGGCTACTGGTGCCGTCGCGGTCCACGGCCGCAGCCTGGGCGGCGTCGCGCACCGACTGCCACTTTCGCCCGGTCGGGAAGCCACCGCCGCCCCGGCCCCGCAGGCCCGAGAGGATGACCTCCTGGATGGTGCCCCCGGGACCCAGTTCGTGCGCCCTGGCCAGACCGGCTCCGCCCCCCTGTTCCCGATAGCGGGTGACATCAGTCACCGGTGGATCGGCCAGCAGGATGGGTAGCTGCATATCTCCGGCTTTCCCTCGCCCGGTGCATCCAAAAACCCCTGCGTAGGGGAATCACACCGCGGTAGTCGTGGTTGAGGAGTAACGAGATGAGTGATTCGGTGGGTCAGTACCTGAACGAAATCGGCCTCGTGCCCCTCCTTACCGCGGACGAGGAGCGCGAGCTGTCGCAGACCATTGAGCGCGGCCGAGACGCAAGTGTGCGCATCGAGGCCGGCGAGCGCAGCCGCGAGCTGCGCAAGGCGGTGAGTGCGGCCGCCGCAGCCAAGGACAGGTTCATCCGGGCCAACCTACGGCTCGTGGTGAGCATCGCACGCCGCTACCCCCTCCCTCCGTCGATGGAGCTGCTCGACCTGATCCAGGAGGGCAACCTGGGCCTCGAGCACGCCGTCGACAAGTTCGACTGGCGGAAGGGCTTCAAGTTCTCGACCTACGCCACCTTCTGGATCCGCCAGGCCATCGGCCGGGCGCTCGACCAGAAGGCCAGCCTGGTCCGCCTCCCCGGTGACCGGTCCGCCTCGCTGCGGGCCGCCCTGCGGCAGGCCTCGGGCGACGGCGAAGAGCTCGACGACGAGAACGCCCGCCTGTACCGGCTCACGACGCCGACGTCGCTCGACCGCCCGGTCGGCGACGACGACGGCAGCGAGCTGGTCGACCTCCTGGCCGCGGACGTGCCCACGCCCGAGCAGGTCATGGTCGACCGCGAGGAGGAGGCGACGCTGCACGACCTCCTCGGGGTGCTCGACAGCCGGGCCCGGTTCGCCGTCGAGCAGCGCTTCGGCCTCACCGACGGACGCAAGCGCAGCTACCGCGAGGTCGGCGAGGAGCTCGGCGTCACGGCCGAGGCGGCCCGGCGCCTGGTGAAGCGGGCGGTCGACGCCGTGCGGGAAGAGGCCGCCGCCCGTTCCAGCGCCGCCTGACGGCGTAGTCTGATCAGAGTTCGATAACACCGGAGGACGTCGGGGCTCCCGCCCCCCGGCGTCCTCGGCCGGGCCAGCCGCTTCCCCCAGTGGAGGCGGCTGGTTCGCTGTTCGACACTCTGCACACCAGCCATCGATGGGAAGCGTAAGTCGTTTGGCAGATCGCGCCCTGCGCAGCCAGTCTGGAGCGTCATGACCACTTGGTCGCCCACCTCGTGGCGGTTCCGCCCCGCCCAGCAGCAGCCGCCGTGGCCCGACGAGGCCAACCTCGAGCGGGCGCTCAAGCACCTCGGCACCCTGCCGCCGCTCGTCTTCGCCGGCGAGGCCCGGGCGCTGACCGAGCAGCTGGGTGACGTGGCCCGGGGGGAGGCGTTCCTGCTCCAGGCGGGCGACTGTGCCGAGTCGTTCGAGGCTTTCTCGGCCGACGCCATCCGCGACAAGCTCAAGGTCATCCTGCAGATGGCGGTCGTGCTGACATACTCGACGGGCGTGCCGACCATCAAGGTCGGTCGCATCGCCGGGCAGTTCGCCAAGCCCCGCTCGTCCGACACCGAGGTGGTCGACGGCGTCGAGCTGCCGTCGTTCCGGGGCCACATCGTCAACAGCGAGGCGCCCAACGCGCTGGCCCGCGTCCCC
>DATHAO010000049.1:0-108850 GCA_035296625.1 Acidimicrobiales bacterium
ACGGCGCGTGAATCCGGCGGCGGAGGCCGGTGAGGCGTGGCAGCCTGACCTGATGTCGCATCTGACCGCCGAGACTGTCGGGCACGTGCGGGTGGTGCGGCTCGATCGCCCGGAACGAAAGAACGCGCTCACCTCGTCACTGGGCTGGAGCATCGTGCGGGCGATCGGCGACGCCGACGCCGACGACAACGTCAGGGTCGTGGCGCTGACGGGCAACGGCGACGCGTTCTGTTCCGGCCTGGACCTGGGTGGTGGCGATGAGGCGCCGGTCGAGACTGGGCTGTCGGGCCAACAGCAGATGCTCGATGAGAAGGGCTGGGTCGGACGGTTTCTTCTCGCGCTGCGGTTCGAGACCGACAAGCCGGTCGTTGCCGGGATCAACGGGGCGGCGGTGGGCGCTGGTCTCTCGTTGGCGATGGCCGCCGACATCCGGATTGCTGCCGACACGGCGCGCCTGCATCCGGGGTACCTGCGGGCAGGTACGTCGCCCGACGGCGGCCTCACCTGGTCCCTGCCAACGCTCGTCGGCCACGAGAACGCGCTGCGGTTTCTGCTCGAGTCCCGCTTCGTGGATGCCGACGAGGCGCTTCGCCGCGGACTCGTCTCGGAGGTCGTGCCCGCCGATCTGCTCGATGTGCGGCTACTGGAGTTCTGCGAAGCCGTCGGCGCCCAAGCACCGCTGGCGGTGCGACGCACGAAGCGCCTAGTCGCCAGAACACCGTTGATCACCGACGTCGACGCGCGCATGACCGATGAGATCCGCAACGCGCTTGCAGGCCTCGGCAGCGAGGATGGACAGGAGGCGGTGCAGGCGATCATCGAGAAGCGCAGGCCAGAGTTCCGCGGGCGTTGAGGTGACGGATCGGGTCGCTCAGCAGCAGGCTGCGATCGACGAGCTCCTCGATCTGCTGCGCCACGAACGGCGAGGAGACACGTGGGTTGGGCGGACACCCGACCGGTATGGGCCCGTGGTGTTCGGGGGAGTCGGTCTGGCTCTCACGATCAGCGCGGCGTGCGGTGACGCCCCGGTGGGAAGCCGGCTCCACTCGGTGCACGCCCACTTCCTGCGACCCGTGCAAGGCGGACAGGAGATCATCTTCCGCAGCGAGGTCGTGAAGGCGGGACGCGCGTTCAACCTGCACCGCGTCACGGCGTCGCAGCACGCCAAACCGGTCATCACGATGAGCTGTTCGTTCACCACCGACACCGACGGCTACGTGTACGACCTCTCCGGGATCCCCACGGACGTGCCCCTCCCCGGCGACCTCCCCGAACCCGATGACACCCTGGATGGGGTCGGGCCCTGGGACGAGCGTTGGCTCGGTCCCAGTCGCCTGCGACCCGACGGCACCCGCGAGGCGACACATCGTCACTGGTTCCGCCTACCTCGAACGCTCGACGACGACCCGCATCTGCACACGGCGCTGCTCGGCTATGCAACCGACTGGACCGGCCTCGGTGGACGGCCCCTCCACCTCGAGGGCGACACCACGGGCATGATCAGTCTCGACCACGCCGCCTGGTTCCACCGGGCCGCCCGCGCCGACGACTGGCTGCTCCAAGACGTGCAGAGCCTCGTCAACGCCGGAGGCCGCGGGACCCTGCGCGGCGTGATCCGGAACCCGCAGGGCCTGATCGTCGCGTCCATGGCCCAGGAGATGGTCCTCCGGCCGATCACGCCCTGACCATCACGAGAAGGCCGCCGCCGGTCGGAACGACCAGGAAATCGGCGCATCCGCGGGTGCCGCTCGGTCCCCGCGTTTGGTGGCACCCCGCCCGTGTGAAGGCTGCGCGGCGGACGGCTCGGCGGTGGCGATCGGAAGTTGCCAATTGCCTGATGTCGCCGGCCAGGTGGGTCAGTAGGTTCGTGATGTGTCGCGGGTGATGTCGGATCTGGAGCTGGCACGCCGCTTCTACTTCGAGGCTGTCATCGCCCGCCACGTCGGCCATGCACAGCCGTCAACGACGGCCGGCTACGTCAAGCAACTGGGTCGGCGCCCGAAGTCGGTGGCCGAGCGAGCGGCCGACGTGCTCCCGTGAGGCCGGCCCCTTAGCCGGCGTCCTTGCGGTTCCCCAACCGTTCCCACGCGGCCACGCTCGGCGGCCTACAACAGGAACGTGTTATAGGATGGGGTCATGGCTGAGGACGAGGTAGCGATCCCGGACGAGGACGCCCCCGTCGAAGACGAGGAAGAGCAGCGGCGGTTGCCGCGGCCGCATCGTCATCCGAAGGGGTCCCTTCCGCCTGGCGCCTTGCGCGTCAGTGGCGGGCCCGGCAGCTCGGCGTGACTAGGCGTGGTGGCGGCGGGTAGCTGAGACCCGGCCGGCGGGGGCGGGCGTCCCAGCGGACCCTCCCTCGCCGGCTCGCGTCAGCCCGGAGATCCCGAGCCCCAAGCCGACGCGGTCCGAATCACTCAGGTGATCCGTAGCCCAGAGCTTGACCCATTCCTCGGCAGAGAACGGGTTGGGTTCTCGTTGTGGACCTTGGGTGACTCGATCCTTGCCGCAGGGTTGACGGGAATCATCCCGTTGGCGTGCAGCCACCTCGACCAGAGCACGGTAGGACAGCCCGTACTTGTAGACCGTCGAGGGTGCCATGCCTCGGTGGCGGGCGCAGTAGTCGAGATACGCGTCGACGAGAGCGTCGTTCGCAGCCCGCGCCCTCGTGTCGTTTCGACATGGCCTGCGTTTCCTTCCGTGAATCGAACGGCCAAACGGTCTCGTCTCACGGTGTTTCCCCAGGTCACAGGCTTGGTGGAGGTGATGGGATTCGAACCCACGGCCTCTTCGATGCGACCGAAGCGCTCTAGCCAGCTGAGCTACACCCCCGGGTGGAGCGCCCACGATAGCGGACGGGCCCGCTGGGTCCGGCACCCAGGGTCGGCCCTCGGCACGGCCGCCTCCGGCCGGTGCCGCCCTCGCCGACGCCTCGACGGGCTCAGCGGGCGGCGCCGCTGCGCAACACGACGACCGCCGGCCGCGGGGCCTCGATCGGTGCCAGGTAGTGCACCTTGCGCAGCCGCTCGCTGGTGCGCCGTTGCCGGCGGACGAGCAGGGCGAGGTAGGTCACCAGCAGAGCGTCCGCGAGGGCATGAGTGATCCACAGGCCGGTGGCACCGAGCACGAGCGCCCACGAGAGCGTGATGGCCACGCTGGCCACGAGCACGGCCACCACCCGGCGCCGGCGCCGGTAGGCCAGGGCCTGGGACCGGGCCGCCTCGGGCGGGGACGCCCGACGGACCGGGCGCGGGGCCCGCTCGGCCCAGCGGTCGCTCCCCGAGCGGGGGTCCTCGCCGGCGAGCAGCGGTCGGTGAGCGACGCGCAGTCCGGGGTAGCCCGCGTCCGCGTTGCTCAGGCGGGGATCGTCGCCAGGCGTGCCGAGGTCGCCGTGGCCGTCCCCGGCGGCGCTGTAGGACAGCGCGGCATAGGCTGGCCCGCGCCCGGCGCCGGGCTCGGCGTCGCGCTCGGAGGCGGCGTCGCCGTAGAAGGCGGCGTCCGCGTCGAGGTAGGCGTCCTCGTCGTAGGCGGCCTCCCCGTACACGTCCGCGGGCACGCTCAGGTCGGGCTCACCCTCGGCGCGCGGCTCGTCGACGAAGCGGGCCCGGCGGTTGCTCCACACCGTGCTGCGGACGCGCCGGTCGTCAGTGACGAAGCGGGTGGCAGCGTGGTCGGGTGTGGTCCGCCCCAGCAGGGACAACTGCTCGTGGAACGAGCGGATCGTGTCGGTGGGCCGGCCCGCCCGACGGCTCTGCACCCAGGGCGGCACGAGGACTGCGGCCCAGATCACTGCCAGGAGCACCAGTACGGGTATGGATTCCACTGTCCAACGCCCTCCCACTTGCGACCGTACCGGTCAGCGGGAAGGCGCGGGTGGATGCCCGCTGAGCTGCGACTGCGCCCCCTGGCTACGCCTCGGGCGCGGGCGTCAGAGCCCGAAGTCGCCGTCGAGCTCTCTCCGGCGGAACGAGCCGCTGCGGCCGCCCGTCTTCTCCCACAGGGCGATCTCGCCGATCGTCATCCCCCGGTCGCTCGACTTGCACATGTCGTAGATGGTGAGGCACGCCACCGAGCAGGCGGTCAGGGCTTCCATCTCGACGCCCGTGCGGTCGACGGTGTCGACCTGGGCCTCGACCTCGATGAAGTCGTCCTCGATGCGGAAGTTGACGAGCACCGAGCCCACGAGGAGGGGGTGGCACAGCGGGATCAGGTCGGGGGCGCGCTTGGCCGCCTGGATGCCGGCCACCCGGGCCACCGCCAGGACGTCACCCTTGGTGATCGCCCCGCGTGCGACGAGCGAGGCGGTCTCGGCCTTCATGTGCACCCGGCCGCGCACCACGGCTCGCCGATGCGACGGTTCCTTGGGGGTGACGTCGATCATCCGAGCCCGGCCGAGCGGGTCGAGGTGCGTGAGCCCGCGGTCAGACATGACGACCAGCCTAGACGGTCCCGGGCACCGCCTCGTCACCCACCGATCTGGCTCATGCTGCGGCGGGGCCGCACGAACTGCACCTGGCCGATCATGTGGCCGGCGCCCTTGGCCGCGACGCAGCGCTGCACGACCTCGGCCAGTTGCTCGTCGGATGCGCCCGCCCGCATCGGCCCGCGCACGTCCGACTCGTCGGTGGCGAACAGGCACGAGCGCAGCTGACCGTCCGCGGTGAGGCGAATGCGGTCGCAGGTCGCACAGAACGGGCGGGTCACCGACGGGATCACGCCCACCTCGCCCCGGCCGTCGCGGTAGGCGAAGCGCTCGGCGGGCTCGCTGCCCCGCACGATCGCGTCGAGCGGGAAGCGGGCGCCGATGGCGGCCACGATCTCGGCCTGGCTGACGACGGCGCCGTCCGTCCAGCTGCCCTGGGCGTCGAGCGGCATCCACTCGATGAAGCGCACGGTGACGCCCCGCTCGCGCCCGAACGACGCCATGTCGACGATCTCGTCGTCGTTGACGCCACGCATCACCACGGCGTTGACCTTCACCGGGCCGAGGCCGGCCTCGAGCGCTGCGTCGATGCCGTCGAGCACCCGGACCAGCTCGTCACGCCGAGTCAGCTCGAAGAAGCGGTCGCGGCGCAGCGTGTCGAGCGAGACGTTGACCCGCCGCAGACCGGCGCCGGCCAGGTCGCCGGCCATCGGGCGCAGCATGGCGCCGTTCGTGGTGAGCGCGAGGTCGACGGGGCGCCCGTCGGCGGTCCTCAAGCGGGCGAGCTTCTCGACGAGCACCGGCAGGTGGGCGCGCACGGTGGGCTCGCCGCCGGTCAGGCGCAGGCTGTCGACGCCGAAGCGGTCGACGCACAGGCGGGCGACCCGCTCGATCTCCTCGAACGTGAGCACCTCGGACCGGGGAAGCCACTGCATCCCCTCTTCTGGCATGCAGTAGGTGCAGCGGAAGTTGCACCTGTCGGTCACCGAGATGCGTAGGTCGCGGTGAACGCGCCCGAAACCGTCGACGAGGGGGGTGAGGGGCACGACGGTCAGGGTACCGGCAGCCCCTGGTCCCTCGATAGGGGCCGCTCGCGTCCGCCCGCGTCCCGTGCCGTCCGCGAACGTCACCCCACCGCGCTCGGCGCCACCCGGACGGACGGACGGGCGGGCGGCGGACGGCGGGCGGACGGACCCACGTGGAGCCGACCGGCGGGCCGGTGAGCGCCCGCGAGCGCCGGCGGAGGTTCAGCCGGCGAGTGCAGGCGGATCGCCGAGCAGCACGACCGTCACCGGGTCCCCTGCCGCCACCCCGTCGCCGTCGGGCAGCAGCGCCAGACCGTCGGCCCGCGAGGCGGCGGCGAGCTGATGGGAGCCCTGGCCCCCGGCGGAGCGGACGTGGAGCCGCCCGTCGGCATCCACGCCCACGAGCACCCGGGCGAGGTGCAGCTTGCCATCGGGGCGCCGGGGCAGGGCCTCGTCGGCCACGGCCGCCAGGCGTGGCCGGTGCAACCGGTCGGCGGGGTGGCCGGCCAGGCGCCGCAGCGCCGGACGGGCGAAGAGCTCGAAGCTGACCATCGACGACACCGGGTTGCCGGGCAGGCCGAACACCGGCACCCGCCGCTCGTCGCCGTCGACCTCGGTGCCCACGTCGGCGGGCACGACGCCGAAGGCCAGGGGCTTGGCGGGGCGGATGGCCACCTGCATCCAGCGCATGTCGCCGAGCCGGTCGAGGACGACCTTGACGAGGTCGGTGTCGCCCATGGAGACGCCGCCGCTGGACAGCACGGCGTCGCACCCGGCGACGCCCCGTTCGAGGGCGGCGGTGATCGCCGCCTCGTCGTCGGGGGCCCGGCCGAGGTCGACCGGCGTGAACCCGGCCGCGGCCACCAGGGCCAGCAGCGTTGGCCGGTTGCTGTCGCGGATCTGGCCCGGCCGCAGCGCGACTCCGGGCTCGACCAGCTCGTCGCCGGTCGACAGCACCCCGACGCGCGGCCGAGGGCGGGCCTCGACCTCGGTGACCCCCAGCGACGCCAGCACGCCGAGGCGAGCGGGGGTCAGCTCGTCGCCCGCGGCGAACACGGCGTCACCCGCGCGCAGGTCGCCGCCCGCGGGACGGACGTGGTCGCCCACCTCGGCCACCCAGCCGATCTCGACCGCGTCGCCGCCATCGGGCGTGCGGCGCCGCTCGGTGCGCTCGACCATGACGACGGCGTCAGCGCCCTGGGGCATGACGGCGCCGGTGAAGATCCGCATGGCCTCCCCCGCGCCGAGCGGGTGGTCGGCCGGGTGGCCGGCGGCCACCTGGCCGACGACGGGCAGTGTGACGGGCACCTCGGCCAGATCGGCGGCGCGCACGGCGTAGCCGTCCATCGCCGTGTTGGCGAACTCCGGGACGTCCTCGCGGGCCGCGACGGGACCGGCCAGCACGCACCCCGCGGCATCCCCCACCGGGGTCGTCGCCGATGCGAGCGGCGGGCACCCGGCGAGCACGTGGGCCGTGGCCTCGTCGAGCGGGATCATGGGGCGCACGCTACCGGTGGGCCGGTCCGGTCCCGGCGGGCGATCCGCCGCAGCGGGACCCGGCTGCGCCGCCGCCCGGGGGCGGGCCAGCGGTGGCCCGATCCCGGGCGGTCCGAGAGCGGTCGGGCGGCGGTGGCGGCTGACGGCGGGCGCCGCGCCGTCGGACCGGTCGGGAGGACGGTCGGCTGGACGGTCGGACCGTCAGACGGTCCGACGGACCGCCCGGCGATCGGTGAGGGCGACCCCAAGGGCGATCATGCCGACGCCGAGGACCAGGTGCAGCCAGTTGTCGGCCGTGTTGAACGGCACGAAGTTGGCGTCGTCGGCCAGGTCGATGACCGCGCCGTACAGCGTGAGCAGCAGGTACACGACGCCGCCGCCGATCAGGTAGAGGCGCGACGCGGGGACGGTGCGGCTGGCCACGAGGCCGAGCACCCCGAACGCCAGGTGCACGAGGTTGTGGAGCACCGACACCTGGAACAGGCCGAGCAGCTCGGCGCGCGAGTCGGTTCCGGCGAACGTGAGGTCGTCGAAGTTCGTCGTGATGCCGGGGATGAAACCGGCGATCCCGACGAGCAGGAAGACCGCGCCGACGAGGGCGGCGGCCCTCTGGATCGTGGTGGCGTTACCGACGTCGAAGGAACGACCGGCACGATTGGCCTGAGCCATGGGTGAACACCTCCGTATGAGAGCTGGCCGGGTCTTCCCGGGGCCCCGGGGGCGCAAACGCAGGTCGTGGCGGGCGTCACACAACCGGTCGGGGGCTGTTCCTGGAGCCCCGACATCGGGTAGGCCGGGGGCGTGGCCAAGGGATCGTCGTCGCCGGCGGAGCGGCTCGACCGGTACCGGTCGATGCGCGACTTCGACCGGACGGAGGAGCCGTCGGGCGAGGCGGCCCCCGACGGCGAGGCCCGGCCCGCCGCGCGCGGGCGCTTCGTGGTGCAGCGGCACCGGGCCCGGCGACTCCATTACGACCTGCGCCTCGAGGTCGATGGCGTGCTGGCCAGCTGGGCGGTGCCGAAGGGTCCGACGCTCGATCCCAAGGCCCGCCACCTGGCCGTGCACGTCGAGGACCACCCGATCGAGTACGCCGACTTCGAGGGGGTCATCCCGTCGGGCGAGTATGGCGGCGGCGACGTCATCGTGTGGGATCGGGGGACGTGGTCGCCGGTGCGCACCGACGACCCGGCAGCCGCCATCGCCGGGGGCGAGCTGCACTTCGACCTGGCCGGCGAGAAGCTGGCCGGCCGGTTCGTGCTGGTCCGCACCGACCGGGGCGGCGAGCGGTCGGGCAAGGAACAGTGGCTGCTGCTCCACAAGGACGACGACGACGCCCAGCCCGGTTGGGATCCCGAGGACCATCCCCGGTCGGTCAAGTCGGGCCGCACCAACGAGGAGGTGAAGGCCGACCCCGAGTCGCTGTGGCACGGCGACCGGCCGGCTGCGGAGGCGGAGGTCAAGGTGAAGGCGGAGGGCGCACCCGAGGGGGCCTCGGCCGGGTGGCCGCCGCTCCCCACGTGGGACGGCCCCACAGAGGACGAGCTCGCCGCGCTTGACGCCCTCGGCGCCAAGGGCCGCTGGACGGTGCAGGGCCACGAGCTGGCGCTCACGAACCTCGACAAGGTGTTGTTCCCCGGACGCGACGACGAGGCGCCGGTCACCAAGCGCGACCTCATCCGCTACCACGCCGTGATCGCCCCCGTCCTGCTGCCCCACCTGGCCGACCGGCCCCTCAACACCCACCGGTACCCGAACGGCGTGGACAAGCCGGGCTTCTGGCACAAGGAGGTGCCGAGCCACGCTCCCGAATGGCTGAGCCGCTGGCGCAACGACGAGGCCGATCCCGGCGAGACCGAGTGGTACGCGGTGCCCGACAGCGTCGCGACGCTCGTGTGGCTGGCGAACTTCGCGGCCATCGAGCTGCACCCGTGGACCTCCCGCCTGGTCGACGTGCACCAGCCGACCTACGCCCTGTTCGACATCGACCCCGGCGCCAAGACGACGTGGGACGAGGTGCTGTTCCTGGCCCGCCTGCACCGCACGGCGCTCGAGCACCTCGGCGTCGAGGGCCTGCCCAAGGTGACGGGCCAGCGAGGCGTGCAGATCTGGGTGCCGGTGGCGCCGGGCTACACCTTCGAACAGACCCGGGCCTGGACCGAGTCGGTGTCCAAGGCCGTCGGCCGCACCGTGCCCGAGCTGATCAGCTGGGCGTGGACCAAGTCCGATCGGCGGGGCCTGGCCCGCCTCGACTACACCCAGAACGTGAAGAACAAGACGCTGGTGGCGCCCTACAGCGCCCGGCCGGCGCCGGGCGCCCCGGTCTCGGTGCCGATCGAGTGGGACGAGCTCGACGACCCCGACCTGCACCCCGACCGCTGGACCGTGCGCACCGTGGTCGACCGGGTGGCCGCGATCGGTGACCCGTTCGCCCGCCTGCTCGGCGTCGATCAGGTCCTCCCCGACCTGTGACGGGTGACCCGTGACCGGCTGCCCAGACGGCGTGCCGTGGGTGGCGCGTCCCGAGAGCGGCGGGGGGCAGGGCGTCAGACGATCTTGCGGCGGGTGACGACCTGGGCGAGGTAGGCGGCGAACTCGGGGCCGAGGTCCTCGCGGTCGAGCGCAAGCTCGACTGTCGCGCGGAGGTAGTCGAGCTTCTTGCCGATGTCGAAGCGACCCTCGTCGAACACGAAGCCGTAGACCGGCTGCTCGTCGAGCAGGATGGCGATGGCGTCGGTGAGCTGCATCTCACCACCGACGCCGGGCTCGATGCGGTCGAGCGCGTCGAAGATCTGCGGGGTGAACACGTAGCGCCCCATGACCGCCAGGTCCGACGGCGCGTCCTCGGGCTTGGGCTTCTCGACGATGCCGCGCAGGCGCACGAGCCCGCTCTCGTCGGGCGGGTCGACCGCCGCGCACCCGTAGGACGAGATCTCGTCGGGGGGGAACGACTTGAACGCGATCACCGAGCCGGAGGTGCGTTCGTGGGCGGCGATCATGTCCTCGAGCACGCGAGAGCGCTCGTCCATGATGTCGTCGCCGAGCATGACCACGAACGGGTCGTCGCCGACGTGCTTACGGGCGACCGACACGGCGTGGCCCAGGCCCAGCGCCTCGCCCTGCCGGACGTAGTGGATGTCGGCCAGCTGAGCCAGGCTCCGCACCTCGGCCAGCAGCTCGTGCTTGCCCGACGCCTCGAGCGACACCTCGAGCTCGATGGACCGGTCGAAGTGGTCCTCGAGGCTGCGCTTGCCCCGGCCGGTGATGATGAGGATGTCGTCGATGCCGGCCCGGACGGCCTCCTCCACCACGTACTGGATCGCGGGACGGTCGACGATCGGCAGCATCTCCTTGGGCTGGGCCTTCGTGGCCGGCAGGAAGCGGGTGCCGAGGCCGGCGGCCGGGATGACCGCCTTGCGCACTGAACTCGTCATCGTGAACACCTCGTGGTTTCGGGTCTGGTCGAGTCTTTGGCTGTCGGAGAGGCCCCTCCAGGCTCCGAGGCTGACAGACGCTACTTGTCGCCGACCCGCCCGGCCGCCACAGGCCCGGCGGGGGCCAACGCGGCGCGCACGGCCACCCGTCGTGCGATGGCGAACGGCGCCGGCCCGCCGGTACGCTTGGCACTCTCCCGGCCCGAGTGCCAACACCGGGCACGGGGCGCGAGAGCGAGTCGGCTACCGGTCGTCGAGGGCGACGACCGGTGTGACCCAGCGGAGAGGGTGCATGCCCACGTACGAATATCGCTGCAAGGACTGCGGCGAGCTGCTCGAGGTCGTCCAGTCGTTCCGCGACGATCCCCTGACCGTCTGCCCGCGCTGCACGGGCACCCTCAAGAAGGTGTTCCAGCCCGTGGGCATCGCCTTCAAGGGTCAGGGCTTCTACCGCAACGACGCCCGCTCGGCATCCTCCACGGTGGCCGGTGCCTCCAAGACCTCGGCGGACGGGTCGTCGTCGTCCGACTCGTCGTCGGGCTCGTCCGACTCCACCTCGGGCGGGTCGTCGGACTCGTCCTCCAGCTCGTCGTCGGACTCGTCCTCGTCGAGCGGGGCACCCTCCAAGGCCACGTCCGCGTGAGCGCCGCCGCTGGGGACGGGCGCCGCGCCGACATCGGCGTCTACGGGGGCTCGGGGCTCTATTCCCTCCTCGACGACGTCGAGGTGCTCGAGATCGAGACGCCGTTCGGCCACCCCGCCGCGCCGGTCACGATCGGGTCGGTGGGCGGGCGCCGGGTGGCGTTCCTGCCCCGCCACGGGCTCGACCACACGCTTCCCCCGCACCGGGTGCCCTACCGGGCCAACGCCTGGGCGCTGCGCGAGCTGGGCGTGCGGGCGATCTTCGCCCCGTGCGCCTCGGGCTCGCTGCAGCCCGACATCCACCCGGGCGAGTTCGTCGTTCTCGACCAGATCGTCGACCGCACGGCCGGCCGCCCCTCGTCGTTCCACGACGGCCCGGGCTCGCCCGAGGGCCTGGCTGCGGTGGACCACGTCAGCTTCGCCGACCCCTACGACGCCGACCTGCGCAAGGTGGCGATCGAGGCGTGCCGGGCGGAGGGCGTCACCGTGCACGAGACCGGCACCGTGGTCGTCATCGAGGGTCCGCGGTTCTCGACCCGGGCCGAATCCCGCTGGTACGGCGCGCAGGGCTGGCACGTCATCAACATGACGCAGATGCCCGAAGCGGTGCTGGCCGCCGAGGCCGGCATACCGTACGTGTCGATCGCCCTCATCACCGACTACGACGCTGGGCTCGACGGGGCACCGGGCATCGAGCCGGTGACCATGGACGAGGTCTTCGCGACGCTCGAACGCAACGCCGAGGTCGTGCGCCGGGTGCTGTTCCGGGCTGTCGATCTCCTGGCCGACTCGGCCCTGGCGTAGCGCCACGCCCGTGGCGGCTAGCGTCGGCGCCACGGCTTCCCCCGCCTGATCCCCTCTTCGCGGAGGAACGCCGTGTCCCACCCCCCGTTCGTCGCCGTGCGCGCCCGGCGGGCGCTGGCCCGCCCCGTCGTGCGCCGCATCGCCGTCGCTGCCGTGGCCCTCGCAACCGGGCTCATCGTCACCTCGCTGGTGCAGTCGGCTGAGGCCGCCCGCTCGCGCTGGGGCGCCAGCCGCCCGGTGGCGGTCGCCACCCGTGACCTGGCCGCCGGCGAGGTCGTCGGCGCCGGCGGCGTCGCCGTCCGGATGCTGCCGGAGGCCGCCGTCCCCGAACGGGCGCTGTCCGGCGCGCCGCTGGGCCGGGTGGTCCGCCAGCCCGTCGCCCGCGGCGAGGCGCTGGTTCCCGACCGGCTGGCGCCCGACGGCCTGACGGGGGCCGCGGCGCTCGTCCCGGCGGGCCGGCTGGCCGTCGCCGTGCCGGTCGGCCCCGGCGGGGCGCCGCCGCTGGTCGTGGGCGACATCGTCGACGTGCTGGCTGTCGTGCCGGGCGGGACGGCATCGTCCACCGCCGCTGCAGGCGACGCGGGCACCGGCGGCGACGTGCCGGCGTTCCCGCTGGTGGCCGGCGCCGGCGTCGTGGACGTCGGCGAGGACGCCGTCACCGTCGCCGTGCCCCGTGACGACGCCCCGGCCGTCGCGGCCGCTCTCGCCCAAGGGGCCGTGGTGCTCGCCCTCGTCGGAGCGTGATCTCACGGGAGGCGCGACGGCGGCCGCGGGCAACCACCGCCGGCCGGGTTCGGGTGCGCCCCGCCGCTCAGCGGAACGGCGTGGCGAGCAGCACCAGCACGAACGCGCCGAGCGTCAGGCGGTACAGCACGAACGGCAGGAACGACCGGGTCCGCACCAGCTTGAGCGTGCCCCACACCGCCAGGTAGCCGGTCACGGCCGAGGCGATGATGCCCCAGGCGAACGGCGCCAGGAAGTCCGACGGGATGCCGCCCTCATCCTGCACGTCGAGCGCCTTGTAGACGAGTGCGCCCGCCGTGATGGGCAGGCTCATGAGGAACGCGAACCGGGCGGCCGCGTCGCGGTTCAGCCCGGCGTAGCGCCCGACCGTGATCGTCACGCCCGAGCGCGACACCCCCGGCTGCAGGGCGAGCGCCTGGCCGACGCCCATGAACAGGGCGTCACGCAGGCCGACCTCGTCGATCGTGCGCTTGCCGAGCGCGCCGTCGGCCCAGGCCAGGGCGAGCGCCCCGACGATCAGCATGACGGCGATCAGCCAGATCTGGTCGGTGCTGTCCTCGATCGGGCCCGACAGCAGGGCTCCGACCACGGCGGCGGGCACGGCGGACAGGGCGATCAGCCAGGCCAGCCACCCGTCCCTGGACCGGGGCTCACGGACGGCCGCCCGCCCGAGCCGCACGATGTCGAACCGGAAGTACGCCACGGCCCCACCGAGGGTGCCCAGGTGTAGGGCGACGTCGAACGTCTTCTGGAGCGAGTCGTCGCCGGCGAAGTCGTCCCACCCGAACAGCCAGGGCACGAGCACGAGGTGCCCCGACGAGGAGATCGGAAGGTACTCGGCGAGCCCCTGGGTGATGCCCAAGACGATGGCGTGGAAGATCGACACGGGTGCGAGGTGGTGTGCGGGGCGGCCCAGCGGCCGGCGCTCGGCCCGGCCCACCCGACGACGGGCGCAGGTTAGTGGTCACCCGCGACAGTCGGGGACGGACAGACCGCGCTTCGTTCGTCGCAGGCGAACAGAGCCGGGCGGAACGGCCGTCACGCCCCGCCGAGGCTGACGCCGGGGATGACGAGCGCCACTGCGCCGGTGCCGCCGGGCGTCCATTCGCGCTCGCCGCCCACGGCGCTCACGTCCAGCAGCAGGCGCTGCAGCGTCGAGGCGATCGTCGCCTCGCGCACGGGCTCGGCCAGGGCCCCGTCGCGCACCATCAGGCCCTCGATCCCGACGGAGAAGTCGCCCGAGACGGGGTTCACGCCCGAGTGCAACCCGTTCATGGACTGCACGAGGATGCCGTGGTCGACGCCGGCGATCAGCTCGTCGAGCGACCCCGAGCCGAGCGCCAACTGCAGCGCCTGGGCGCCGACGCCGGGCGTCGAGCGGTAGCCCCGCACCGCCGAGGCGGTCGAGGGCACGCCGGCACGCCGGCCGGTGGCCGTGTTGTGCAGGAACCCCTGCAGCACGCCGCCCTCGATCAGGGCGGTGCGCCGGGTGGCGAGCCCCTCGCCGTCGTGGCTGTCGGCCCCAAGCGAGGCGGGGTCGGTGGCGTCGTCGACGACGGTGAGCAGCGGCGATGCAATCTGCTCGCCGACCCGGTCCGCGAAGGGCGAGCGGCCCTTCAGAACCGACTCGCCGTCCAGCGTGCCGCCCACCACGCCGAGCAGCGTGGCAGCCAGGCGCGGCTCGAGCACGAGCGTGACCGTGCCGCTGGCGGGCTGTACGGCGCCAAGCAGCCGGGTGGCCCGCTCGGCGGCGTCGAGCGCCGCCTCGTCGAGGTCGATGTCGGCCGGCTCGCGGCCCACCGACACGCCGTACCCGGTCTGGGTCTCGTCACCGTCCTCGGCGAGCGCCATGACGGCCAGGTGGCACACGGTCGAACGGCCGCTCACGGCGATGCCGGTCGAGGTGGCGACCGCGCCCTCGCCGCTGCCGTCGCCCCACTGCGCGACCCGCACGCCGACGATGCGCGGATCGCGGGCCCTGACCGCTCGCTCGAGCTCGATGGCCATGTCGACCTTGCGCTCGGTGGGCAGCTCTGCGAGGCCGTCGCGCCACAGGTCGATCGCCGGCGGGGCGACGCCGTCCGGCTCGGCCAGGCCGATCCACGCCTCGGGCTCGGCGTAGGCGGCGTTGTCTCGGGCCTCGGCCAGCACGTCGGTCACGACGGCCTCGTCGAGCGAGCCGGCCCAGGCGAAACCCTGGCGCTTGTCGCGCACGACGCGGATGCCGACGCCGGCGGAGGTGGCCTGGGTCAGGGACTCGATCTCGCCGCCGTGCACCTTCACCGACGTGGACGTGCCCTGCGCGACGAAGGCCTCGACCTCCTCGCCGGGGACGGCCTGCCCGGCGATGCGCTGGGCCATGTCCAACAGATCGGTCATCGGTGCCCTCCTGGCGTCGCGGATGGTCGGGGGTGGGGGACGGGGGGGACGGGGGCTCAGGCACCCGAGATCGAGACGTCGCCCACGACGAGGGTGACGCCGGCGGCGCTCATGGGCAGCCACGTGAGGTCGTTGCCGACTGCGGTCACGTCGTGCAGCAGGCGCTGCAGCGTCGAGGCGATGGTGAACTCGCGCAGCGGCTCGGCCAGCTCGCCGCCGCGGATGCGGAGGCCCTGGGCGCCGGTCGACAGGTCGCCGGAGACGGCGTTCACGCCCGAGTGGAGGCCGGAGACGTCCTGGACGAGCACGCCGTCGTCGACGCCGGCCAGCAGCTCGGCGGGCCCGGTGGGGCCGGGCAGCAGGCGGGCGGCCCGACAGCCGGCGCTCGGGGTCGTCTTGAAGCCGCCGCGCACGGCCGAACCGGTCGAGGTGGTGCCCGAGCGGCGGGCCGTCCAGGTGGAGTGCACGAAGCCGCGCAGCACTCCGTAGTCGACCAGCGGTACGCGCCGGGTGGCCAGGCCCTCGTCGTCGATCGTGGCGGCGCCCCACGCCCGGACGTCGGTCGGGTCCTCGAGGAGGGTGAGCGCCGGCGTGGCCACCTGCTCGCCGACGCGCTCGGCGAACAGCGAGCGGCCCTTGACCACCTCCTCGCCCGACAGCGTGCCGGCGACGACGCCCACGAGCTGGGCGGTCACCCAAGGGTCGAGCACGATCGTGAGCCGACCGGACGGGGGTTGGGTGGCGCCGAGCAGGCGCACCGAGCGCTCGACGGCCTCGCGCACGGTGGCGTCGAGGTCGAGCTCCTCGAACGCGCGCCCGACCGAGAACCCGAAGCCGAGCTGGGTCTCGTCGCCGTCGGTGGCGAGCGGGTAGGCGACGATCTCGCAGCCGGTCGCCCGGGTGGCCCGGCGGATGCCGGTTGTGGTGACGACCGCCGACTCGCCGAGCACGTCGGCGTAGTCGCAGGACTCGAAGCCCGAGATGCGCCCGTCCGCGGCCCGCACGGCCCGCTCGAGCTCGAGCAGCAGGTCGACCTTGCGGTCGGTGGGTACCTCCGCCAGGCCGGGGCGCCACAGGTCGAGCGCCGCGGGCTCCACGCCGTCGGGCTTGGCCAGGCCGGCGAGGTCGTCGGGTTCGGCGAACGCGGCGTTGTCGCGGGCCTCGGCCACGGCCTCACCCAGGGCGCCGGCGTCGAACGTGCCGCAGTAGGCGAAGCCCTGGCGGTGGTCGCGCACGACCCGCACGCCAACCCCCAGCGACTCCGCCACGGCCAGCTGCTCGACGCCGCCGTCGTGGACGCGGACCTGCGTGTCGCGGGACCGCTCGACGTAGGCCTCGAGCTGCTCGCCGTCGTGCGCCAGCGCCGCCACGGCGTCGGCGACGTCGAGCAGATCCGTCACGCCGCGGTGCCGCCGACCGTCAGCGCCTTGACCCGCAGCGTCGGCACGCCGTCGCCGACGGGGACGCCCTGGCCGTCCTTGCCGCATGTGCCGGGGTGGCCCATGGCGAAGTCGTTGCCGACCGCGTCGATCTCGGCGAGCACCTTCGGACCGTTGCCGATGAGATTGCCCTCGCGGATCGGCTCGGTGATCTCGCCGCCCTCGATCAGGTACGCCTCGGTCATGCCGAACACGAAGTCGCCGCTCGCCGTGTTGACCTGGCCGCCGCCCAGCGAGGCGACGTACACGCCGCTCTCGGTGGACGACACGATGTCGGCCGGATCGCTCTCGCCGCCGAGCAGATAGGTGTTCGTCATCCGGACCATCGGTAGGTGCTGGTAGCTCTGCCGGCGGCCGTTGCCCGACGTGGGCCGGCCCTCCTTGCGGGAGCGGAGGAAGTCCCACATGTAGTCGGTGAGCACGCCCTCCTCGATGAGCACGTTGCGCTGGGCGGGCGTGCCCTCGTCGTCGATCGAGAAGCAGCCCCACTCCTCGGCCATCGTGCCGTCGTCGACGAGCGTGACGAGGGGCGAGGCCACCTGCTGGCCGAGCCGGCCCTTGAAGACCGAGGCGCCCTTGTCGACCAGGTCCTTCTCGAGGCCGTGGCCGCACGCCTCGTGGAACAGCACGCCGCCGCCCCCGGGGCCGATCACGACCGGCAGCGTGCCGGAGGGGGCGGGACGGGCGGCCAGCTTGGTGATGGCGCGACGAGCGGAGGCCCGGGCGACGTCCTCGACCTCGTAGCGGTCGAACAGCTCGAAGCCGACGGTCCTGCCGATCGACTCGTAGCCGGTCTGCATGCCGGTGTCGCCGAAGGCCACGGACGACACCACGAACAGCGTGCGGACTTGGTCGTCGCCGGCCAGCAGACCGTCGCTGTTGGCCACGAGGATCTGGCGGCGGGAGTCGCCGTAGCGGGCGCGCACCTGGCGGATCGCGCCGCCCTCGGCCCGCGCGGTCTCGTCCGCCCGGCGCAGCAGGTCGACCTTGGCGCCCTTGCCCACGGTCTCGGGCATGACCTCGATCTGGTTCGGGCGGGGGGCGGTGCGGCGGCTGAGCGCCACCTGGCGCACGCCTCCCCCGCCGGACCGCGCGGCGGCCGCTGCGGCCTCGGCTGCGGCCGACAGGCCGGCCGGCGTGAGGTCGGCGGTGTGGGCGAAGCCCGTGGTGTCGCCGACGACGACCCGGATGCCGGCGCCGCGGTCGCGCCCCGAGGACAGCTCCTCGACGCGGCCGTCGTCGAGCATCGCCGCGGATGTCCTCTTGTCCTCGACGAACACCTCGGCGAAGTCGCCGCCGGTCCGCAGGGCAGCGGCCAGCGTGCGTTCGATGACGGACTCGTCGAGCACGGGCACCTCGCTCGGGGAAGTGGGGGTCAGCCTGCAGATCCGGGAGCCGGAACGAGCGTCCGGCGGCGACCGTGTACCGGCCCCGACACGGTTTCGCCCGGCGATGACGTAGCTGCGTACTGTACCCGCGTGCCCCTGGAACCCGGCTTGGCCGCCGCCATCTCCCTGGAGGTCGGGGACGGTGACACGGCGCTGGCGCTGCGGTCGGGTGAGGTCCCCGTGCTGGCCACGCCGCGCCTGATCGCGCTGTGCGAGGAGGCCTCGATGCGGGCCGTCGCCAGCATGGTGCCGCCCGGACACACGACCGTCGGAATGCGGGTGCAGTTCGACCACCTCGCGCCGAGCGCGATCGGCGCCCACGTGACGGCCGAGGCGACGCTCGAGAAGGTCCAGGGTCGGCGCCTCACGTTCACGGTCTCGGCCAGCGACGAGCGGGGTCTGGTCGCCGCCGGCAAGGTCACCCGCGTGGTCGTCGACGTCGACCGCTTCCTCGACCACACCTCGTAACGCCGCGGGGTTCAGCCGCCTCCGATGCGGGTGGCCAGCTCGTCGGGGTCGATGACGTCGGCGCCGGCGGGGACGGTGAGCTCGATCGGCTCGCCCACGTCGTAGACGTCGAACGTCGTCGTCATCGCGCCCGCCGAGCGGCGGCCGGTGGCGGCGCCGTCGATGCTGAACTCCAGGCGGCGGACGATCTGGTCGTCGCCGACCCACACGTCGACCGGCAGCTCGTCGAGGCCGAGGCTGCGGAAGCGCTCGCCGATCTGGCCGGCGGCCTCGGCGTCGGCCCGGGCCCGACCCGCGGCGCCGGCCGGGCCGCTGGCGTCGCGCCCCCCGAAGTCGCCGGCCATCGACGAGGCCGACGCCGGGTCGGAGTCGGAGGTCGACGAGGCCGACGCCGGGTCCGGGTCGGAGGTCGAGGAGGCCGACGCCGGGTCGAGGTCGACGGTGGCGGCAAGGTGGGTCGCGGGAGCACCCCGCACCCGGTCGACGCCCACGACGCGCACGTCGTCGAGCGGGAGGCGCAGCAGCTCGAGCATGCCCAGCGGTTCGAGCAGCAGGGCCATCGTCTCGTTGTCGACGGCCTGGCCGGCGAACGCCCCGAGGTCGCGCTCGATCCACGTGGAGGGATCGAGCCCGTAGGCCTCGGCCATCGGGCCGAGCTGGGCGTAGAACGTGTCGCCGTCGATCAGCATCCGCGCCGGTGCGCGGAAGTCGCCGGGCACGTCGTCGTCGGTGGCGCCGACGGCGGCGGCCAGCTCGGACATGTCGACCTCGGCCTGCGCCTGATGCGATCTGCGGTCGAACGACGCCCGCTGAACCATCCGCACGTCGTCGACGCCGGGCGGGGCGTCATCGAGCTGGTCGAGCCCCGTGTAGAGCGTCTGCAGCTCGACCCGGGCGCTGGGCGCCGCCCGGGTGGCCTCGACCGCCCGCTCGAAGGTGGCGGGGCCGGCGGCGTCGAGGTCGCCCACGCGCGCACCGGAGGGACGGGGCACGTCGTCGGCGTCATCGGCACAGCCGGACATCGCCACCATCATGACCGCAGCCGCCGTCGCGGCGGCAAGCGCATGGCTCACCACGTGGACCTCCTCGCACGGATCGTGTCGTTGGGAGGTGGAGAAGCGTGCGCGGGTGTGGTCGTCGCCGGTGCCCCACCGAGCTGCGGCGACGATCCGACTCTAACAGACTTTCGTGCCATGTCGATGGCTCTACGTACCTCGCATAGCGCGACACGAGCGGAGCGATGGCTTCCGAGCCGGCGGGCGCGGCGGTCAACCGCTGAACGGGCCACAGGGCGGCATGGTCCGGTCGCACTGGATGTCCCCCCGGCTACGCCGACCCGGTGGAACGCTGTCGGTGACCGGACCCGTCGGCCGTAGGATGAGTGTCGACCTCGGCCTAATGCCGTGGGCGTCGGTGTACCCCTCTGCGAGCCCGACGGTTCGACGTCTGACGCCGCTATCGACCCCCTGCGACGCTAGTGTCCGCCGCCGCGCAGCGGAAGTGGCGTGCCACTGCCGGCCGGGGGAAGCGACGACGATGGGTGGCGGCCACGGGTGGTGGCACGAACGAGGAGTGACGGAGCGGTGACAGGCAGGCAAGCGGTCTCGCTGAGCGTGCGCATCGTGGTGAGCGTCGTCATGCTGGCCGTCCTCGTCGGGCAGATCCCGTCGTTCGAC
Organism: Acidimicrobiales bacterium; assembly: GCA_035296625.1. Taxonomy (GTDB): domain Bacteria; phylum Actinomycetota; class Acidimicrobiia; order Acidimicrobiales; family VFJN01; genus DATCLS01. The sequence continues at coordinate 19,914 of DATHAO010000049.1, forward strand.
ATCGACGAGATGGTCCCCCGGTGGAACGTGGGCACCGCCCTGTGGCTCGTGGTGGCGGCGCTGTTCACGCTCGGCGGCATCGTGCTGTCCGCCGTGCGGTGGCAGAAGGTGCTCGAAGCGCTCGAGATCCGGGCCCGCCTGCCGCGGCTCGTGTCCCACAACCTCGCCGGGCAGTTCGTCTCGAACGTGCTGCCCACGACTATCGGCGGCGACGTGCTGCGGGTCAGCCGGCTGTCGCGCGACACGGGCGAGTCGCCCGGCACGTTCGCCTCGGTCGTGCTCGAACGACTGACAGGCTGGTTGGTGCTTCCTGTCATCACGGTCGTCGGCTTCACCGTGAACCCCGGCCTTCGCCACCTCGGCTCGGCCACGCGCGTGGCGCTCGGCCTGGCCCTGTCGACGCTCGTGCTGCTCGTCGCCGTGCTCGTCGCCGTCGCCAGCGACCGCCTCGGCGGTCGCTTCGCCAGCCGAGCCGACTGGCGCCGCTTCGCCGGGGCCGTCCACCTGGGCCTCAACCGGCTCCGCCAGCACCCGGTGGCCGCGGCCAACGTGCTGGCGGCAGGCTTCGCCTACCAGCTCGCCCTGGTGTTCTCGGCGGTGGCGGCCGCGCAGGCCCTGGGCGTGCGGGCGGCGGGCCTCACGGCGCTGCTGGCGTTCTTCCCGGCGGTCCTCATCGCCCAGGTGCTGCCCATCTCCATGGCGGGTCTGGGCGTGCGCGAGGGTGCGTTCGTGCTGTTCCTCGGTCCGCTGGGTGTCGCGAAGGAGGAGGCGATCGCCCTCGGGCTCCTCCTGTACCTGCTGAACGTCGCCGTCGGCCTGCTCGGCGCTCCGGCCTTCGCTGCGGGTGGACGGGTGCGCCGGTCGCTGGTGGCATGACAGGCACTGGCGACACCGAGACCGACCCGTCCGAGCCGGGGGTGAGCCGCCCGCCGAAGCGCCGGGTCGGCGCGCCCCTCGACGACGGGTTCGCCGCGGCCGACGGCTTCGACGAGCCCACGGGCCTGGTGAGGGCGGACGCGGCGCTCGCCGCCCCCACGGCCACGATCCACGACCCCGACACGGCCCGGGCCCACCGGCTGGGCCTGCGCTGGTGGCACGAGCTCCTCTACATCGTGATCGTCTACGTGGCCTACTCGGCTGTGCGGAACCAGTTCGGCTCGGGCGCCGGCAACGTGGTCGACCCCGACCCGGCGTTCCACCACGCCGAGGCGATCATCCACGTGGAGCGGGCGATCGGGCTCTACGTCGAACGGACCCTGCAGTCGTGGTACCTCGACCTGCCGGGGGACGGGCTGATCCGCTTCTGGAACGTGTACTACGGCATCTTCCACTTCGTGGTCACGGCCACGGCGCTGATCTGGCTCTACCGGGCCGCGCCGGCCCGCTACCGACTGTGGCGCAACACGCTCGCCCTCACCACGATGCTGGCGCTCATCGGCTTCGCCACGTTCTCGCTGATGCCGCCGCGCCTCATGGACGATCCCGGCATCTACGGCGGCTGCCCCGTCTACGCGGACGGTCCCCTGCCCGACGAGGCGGGACGCGAGCCGTGCGACGACTTCGGCTACGTCGACACGATCGCCGTCTACGGCGGCTGGGCCTCGTTCGGCAGCGACGAGATGGCGGCGGTGTCGAACCAGTACGCGGCGATGCCGAGCATGCACATCGGCTGGTCGGCGTGGTGCTCGTTCGTGCTCGTGCCGCTGCTGCGGCGCCGCTGGCTCAAGGCCCTGGCGATCGCGTACCCGCTGTTCACCCTGTTCTGCATCGTGGTCACGGCGAACCACTACTGGATCGACGGGCTCGGCGGCCTGGCGTGCCTGGGCGTCGGATTCCTGCTGGCGCGGGCCTGCACGAGGTGGTTCGAGGCCCGGCATCGGGCCCGCCACGGCCTCACCGACCCGGCGGTGGACCCGTCGGTGGCGGTCGGCCCCGCCCTGCCTGGCGCGGCCCGGCTCGACCTGACGCGGCCCGCGCGGGCCCTCAGAGGCTCAGCCGGTAGCGCCGCGCTGGCGGACGGCGAGGGTGACCCGCCCGCTTCGGCGGGACACCGGTCAGCACAATGGGCGACATGTTGATCGAACATGCTGGGCGCCGGCCGTGGGTGCATCCCGACGCCTACGTCGCTCCTACCGCGGTTCTCTCCGGCGACGTGCGCGTCGGGGCGGACAGCCGCGTGTTGTTCGGCGCGGTGGTGAGCGACGACGGCGGCCTGGTGGAGATCGGTCGCAGGTGCGTCGTCATGGAGCATGCGGTGCTGCGGGGCACCGGCCGCCATGCGGTGACCGTCGGCGACGATGTGCTGATCGGTCCTCACGCCTACGTGTCCGGTGCCTCCCTGGCCGACGCTGTGTTCGTCGCCACGGGGGCCATGGTGTTCAACGGCGCCCGCATGGGCGCGGCGAGCAGTGTGGCCCTCGGCGGCGCCGTGCACATCGGGTGCCGGCTGGAGCCGGGGGCGCGCGTGCCGATCGGTTGGGTGGCGGTCGGAGACCCGGCCCGGCTCCATCCGCCGGACCATGTGGATGCGATCAGGGATGCGCTGGAGGACCAGGGTGGGTTCCTGCCGTTCGTCTTCGGTACCGACCCGTCGCTCGCCCGGCCCGAAGCGATGAAGGCAGCCATGGGTCGGTATGTCCGCGGGCTGGAGGCCCACAAGTCCGACCAAGTCATCGGGTGAGAGACCGGCCCCATCACCGGTCCGTCAGCTCCCGGCCCCCCAGCGGACGTCGTCGCCCTGGTAGCCGGTCGTGCCCACCACGTCCATGGTGCCGCCCGGCCACCAGGTGAGGCGCACGTCGGCAACGGGGCCGGCGGGTTCCATCCGCAACCACGCCACGGGCGCCTCGGCCGTGGCGGCCGCCCCGGCCCGGGCCAGCGCCGCTCGCAGGCGGTCGCGCGTCGCAGCGCCGACGTACTGCCAGACGATCGAGTGGACGACGACGGTGGCCACGCCGGGCACCGACGCCGCCAGCCGGTCCTCGGCCCAGGCCCCGAGGTCGGCGTCGTCGACCTGCGCCCGGGCCGGCGTGGCCACGACGATGTCGAGGGCTGCGGACAGGCGCTGGAGGCGGTCGACCTGGTCGGCCCACACGTAGGAGCGCAGCGTGCACCGCCCGTCCTCGGTCGTGGGGTCGAGCGGTGACCGGTCGCACCCGGCCCGTTCGGCGACCATGACGGCCACGTCGCCCAGCTCGGGCGGCGTTCCCCGCCACCCGCCGACGAAGCGCACGTCGCTCGCCGGATCGCCGAAGGTCGAGGCCCCCGTGTCGTACCAGTAACGGTCCCAGTACAGGTTGAGGCCCGCGCTGGCGCCCAGCTCGAGCACCCGGAGCGGCAGGCCGCTGCGGCGCACCACCTCGACGAACCCGCCGACCAGGGCTCGGCAGCGGCCGACCTCGTTCGTCTGCACCGGCCTATGGATGCGTGCCTCGATGGCGGGCGCCAGCTCGGCGACCGCCGCCAGGAAGTCGGCCACCAGGTTCGGACCGGGAGCGCCGCCGGCGGAGGGATAGTGGGCGGCCAGTCCCGGAGCCCGGCCGGCGAGCACGAGCCAGTGCAGGGCGCCGAGGAACCGCAGAGGAAGCACCGAGCCGAACGGCTCCTGCTCGTGCGGCCGGAGCACGGCAGCACACGGTCCGCCGGCGGCCACGTCGTCGATCGTGGCACCGAGGAGGTCGGCGTAGAGGGTCGATCCCAGCCGCGCACACGCCGTCCGCTGGTGGTCCAGCACCTCGGGCAGCGTCGTGGGTCCGCGAGTGGTCACGACAGCTCTCTACCAGAAAGGGTGGGGCCTGCCGGTGCGCCGCGTGGCCGGTTCGGGGGGCCGGAAGCTACCGTGAGTCCGTTCGGGACCAGCTCGGTCCGCTTCGATCTTCCGGCGGGAGCCGACTGCATGCTCCTCGATGCGATCACCCAACCGTCCGATCTGCGGGCGCTCTCCGAGGAGCAGCTCGCGCAGCTCGCCGTCGAGATCCGCCAGCACATCGTCGACGCCGTCGAGCGCAACGGCGGTCACCTCGGGTCCAACCTGGGGGTGGTCGAGCTCACCTTGGCTGTCCACCGGGTGTTCGAGTCGCCGCGCGACATCATCCTGTGGGACACCGGCCACCAGGCCTACGTGCACAAGATCCTCACCGGTCGCCGCGACGCCTTCGCCACGCTCCGCCAGGCCGGAGGTCTGTCGGGCTATCCGTCGCGCGCCGAGAGCGAGCACGACTGGATCGAGAACAGCCACGCCTCTCCCGTCGTCAGCTACGCCCACGGCCTTGCCACCGCCCAGCGGGTGACCGGCCGGACCGACCGGCGCATCGTCGCCGTGCTGGGCGACGGCTCGCTGACGGGCGGCATGGCGTTCGAGGGCCTGAACAACCTGGGCCACTCGGGGGCCCGGGCCGTCATCATCCTCAACGACAATGGCCGTTCGTACGCCCCGACGGTGTCGAAGTTGAGCGAGAGCCTGGCCCGGTTGCGCGCCAACCCGTCCTACATCCGCAAGCGCGCCCGGCTCGACAAGCTGTTGCACGAGGTGCCGGTGGTCGGCGGGCACCTCGAACGGGTGGGCGACGCAGCGTTCACGGCGCTGCGCGAGATGTTCGAGTCACCGGCGTTCTTCGAGACGCTCGGCGTGCGCTACGCGGGCCCCTTCGACGGCCACGACATCGCCGGTATCGAGCGGGCGCTGCGCGATGCCGCGGAGTACGACGGGCCGATCGTCGTGCACGTCCTCACGCAGAAGGGCCGCGGCCACGGCCCCGCCGAGAACGACCCGATCAAGCGGCTGCACGACATGGGCGAGGCCAAGCCCGGCAGCTACACCGCCGCGTTCACCGAGGCCGTGATCAAGGAGGCCGAGATCCGGCCCGAGCTGGTGGCGATCACCGCCGCCATGCCCGACTCGACCGGCCTGCTGCCGTTCAAGGAGCGGTTCCCCGACCGGTTCTTCGACGTGGGCATCGCCGAGCAGCACGCGGTCACCGCCGCGTCCGGCATGGCCATGGGCGGGCTGCGCCCGGTCGTCGCCATCTACTCGACGTTCCTCAGCCGGGCGTTCGACCAGGTCAACCTCGACGTGGCGCTGCACGGCCAGCCGGTCGTGTTCTGCCTCGACCGGGCCGGCATCACCGGCGACGACGGCGCCAGCCACCACGGCGTGCTCGACATGGTGCTCCTCACGAAGGTGCCGGGCATGACCATCTTCGCCCCGTCGTCCTACGCGGAGCTGGGCGTGATGCTGCACGACGCCCTCGACCTGTGCACCGACGGCCCCTCGGCCGTGCGCTGGTCGAAGACGATGCCGCCCGATCCGGGGCCGACCGAGATCGGTCACGGCCTCACGGGCCGCAGGGTCCGCGGGGGTCGCGATGTGTGCCTGCTCGCCGTGGGCAAGACGCTCGCCGCCGCGGAGGACGCGGCCGACAGACTGGCGGCCGAGGGCGTCGAGGCGACGGTGTGGGACGTGCGCGTCGTGACCCCGCTCGACGAGGCGATGCTGGCCGACGCCGCCCGCCACCCGGCCGTCGTCACGATCGAGGACGGCTACCGCGACGGCGGTGCCGGCTCGCTGATCGCCACGCGGCTCGCCGACCTCCACGCGGCCGCCCGGGAGGCCGGTCCGGCCGACCCCGGCACGCCGCTCCCGCCGGTCGTGAACCTCGGGGTGCCGGTGCGCTTCATCCCGCAGGGCAAGCCCGACGCCATCCTGGCCGAGCTCGGCCTCGACGGCGCCGGCGTGGCCGCGTCGGTGCGGGCCACCCTGGCCGCGGCGGCCTCGGCGCCCACCGCCGGCTGAGCGCCGGCTCGCCGGCCCGCGCCCGGTCTTCTCGCGTGCCCGGCCGGATCGGCGCAACCGGCGCGACCTCACGCCCGACGCGACAAGGCCCGGACCGGATTTCTCCGGCCCGGGCCTCTCCCCCTGGTCGCCCCCAGCGGACCTGGGTTCACCTTACCCTTTCCTGGTGTCGCCTGTCACATGGTGTAATCGACGTGCGCGCCGGAAAGGTAACGGCTCCTTTCCATACCCTACGTGAAGTACGGGTTCTCGCCCAGTTCGTGTTCGGTGACGTCGATGACCTCGGAGACCTCGGGGATGGCCTCCTGGATCGAGCGGGCGATGCCCTCGCGCAGCGTCATCGCCGACACGGCGCACCCCTGGCAGCCGCCGCCCATGGTCACGAACACCTTGTCGCCCTCGACGCGGTCGAGGGCGGCGAACCCGCCGTGGGAGGCCAGAGCTGGGTTGATCTGCTGGTCGAGCAGCTGCCGGACCTTCTCGTCGACCGTGCCGGTCAACTCGACGTGGACGCCCGAGAGCGGATCAGGGCGGTTCGGGTTGCGCAGCACGAGCCCGGCCTGGCCGCCGTTGGACGGCAGGTCGAGCGTGGCGCCCCGCAGGGCGTCGAGGCTGTCGACCGGGATGATGACCGACAGGTCTCCGGCACGCTCGACGACGTCGCCGGCGCCGGTGTCGGCCTCGGCGATCGGGTCGAACATGAGGTCGTAGGTGTACTCCACGCCGCGGACGCCGGTGACCTCGATGCGGAGGCCGAGAGCGTCTGGCTCGTCCTCTTGCGCCCGCAGCTCGAGGATCTTGTCCCGGGCGGGATCGGTGACGGTCAGAAGCATGTGGCCAGGTTACCGCCGCCCTCCGCCAGGTAGAACGGCCACAGGGATCGGCGGGGCGGCTGCCCGGTCCGCGACGCCGCTTCGGTTGCGTCTCTCGGTGGCTTCACCGCTCCCGCATGCTCGACACGGCCAAGGCCCACGCCGCCACGGCCACCGAGAAGCTGCCGGTAGCCACCCGGGTCCGGGCGTTCACCGACCGCCTGCCGCGCCCCAGCGCCGAGCCGTGGACCCCCCGAGCCCGTCGCCCTCGTCGAACCGGCGTCATCCGAGCCCGCTACCCGGGCCTGATCGACGCCGGATCGCCGAACGGGGCCGACCGGCGCCGTCAGTAGCGGGCGGCCTCGGCCTCGTCGGCCAGTTCGAGCCACGTCTCCTCGGCTGCGCTCAGCTCGGCGCTGACCGCCGCCATCTCCCGGCCGACGCGGGCCAGCTCGACGTGGTCGCCCGTGCCCGTGGCCGCGTGGAGCTCCTCGGCCAGGGCGGCGTGGCGCTTCTCGAGCGAGCGCATGGCCTTCTCGGCCTGCTTCATGAGGTGGCGGAGCGTGCTGGGCGATCGCCCGGGGCCCAGGTTCCGGCCGTTGCCGGCGTTGTCGCCGCCGGGCGTGGGGGGCGTGCCGCCGTCGCGACCCACCGGCCCGCGCCCGACCCTCGGTCCGGCGCCGCGGCCGCCGGCACGCGTCGAGCCGCTCCCGCCTGCGGCGCGAGCTGTGGAGGCTGTGGACGCGGCGGCGGGTGTGGCCGCCGGGGCCGCCGCGGCGGTTCGGGCCGCTCGGGCCGCTCGGCTCGCCCTCGCCGTTCGGGCCGGCGCCGGGCCGGCCCCGCCCGCGGAGGTGGTGCGGCCCCGCTGGCGCTTCGCCCGGCGCTCCGCCTCGTAAGCGGCATGGCCCCCGGGGACCCGCCCGGCGTGGCCCTGGCCGTCGAGCACGATCACGTCGGTGACCGTGCGCTCCAGGAACGCCCGGTCGTGGCTCACGACGACGAGGGCGCCGGGCCAGTCGTCGAGCATGTCCTCGAGGGCCCGGAGCGTGTCGAGGTCGAGGTCGTTGGTCGGCTCGTCGAGCAGCAGTACGTTCGGGGCCTGGCGAAGCAGCAGCACGAGCTGCAGGCGCCGCCGCTCGCCCCCCGACAGCAGACCGATCGGCGCCCACTGGGCGTCGGTGCCGAACCAGAAGCGCTCGAGCAGGGCGGCGTCGGTCCAGTCGGGCTGGCGGGCCGGACCGGCCACGGCCTCGCGCACCCGCCGGTCGAGCGGCAGGTCGATGCCCCGCTGGTCGTAGACGCCGACTCGCACCGTCGACCCGGTCACGACCTGGCCCTCGCGTGGCGTGCGGCGGCCGGCGATCACGTCCAGCAGCGTCGTCTTGCCGCTGCCGTTCACGCCCACGACGCCGAGTCGCTCGCCGGGCCCGAGCGCCAGGTCGACGCCGCGGAACAGCATGCGGTCGCCGTAGCCGTCGGCGACGCCGTGCAGCTCGACGACGGTGTCACCGAGCCGAGGCATTTGGACCAGATCGGCCAGGGGGAGGTCGTCGGGCCGGTCCCTCTCGGGGGCGCGACCGTCGATCACGGCCCGGGCGCCGGCGATGTGGGCCTTCGGCTTGCGGGTGCGGGCCGGGGCGCCCCGGCGCAGCCAGGCCAGCTCGGCGCGGGCCAGGTTGCGGCGCTTGGTGTCGGCCGTGGACTCGCGTTCGGCCCGCTCGACTCGGGCGGCCAGGTAGGAGGCGTAGCCACCCTCGTGGACGTGGCCCGTTCCCCGGTCGAGCTCGAGGATGCGGGTCGTCACCCGGTCGAGCACGTGGCGGTCGTGAGTGACCAGGACGAGCCCGCCGCGAAAGGCGGCCAGGCGGTCCTCGAGCCAGGCGATGGCGTCGAGGTCGAGGTGGTTCGTCGGCTCGTCGAGGATCAGCAGATCGTTCTCCGTCGCCTCCCCGACCTCGACCAACGCTCGAGCCAACGCCACCCGCTTGGCCTCGCCACCCGACAGCGTGGCGACCTCGGTGTCGGCGAAGCCGGCCATGCCCAGGCGATCGACGATGGCCTCCCCCTCCCAGCCGCCGCCGACGGCGTGGCGCACGCGGCCGGCGGGCAGGTCCGCCTGCTGGCCGAGGGTCACGACCCGGGCGCCCCGACCACGCCGGACCACGCCGTCCTCGGGCGCCACCGTGCCGGCGAGGACGCCGAGCAACGTGGACTTCCCGCCGCCGTTGATGCCCACGACCGCCAGCCGGTCACCGCTCGACACCGTGAGCGACAGGCCGGTGAACAGCGGCTTCCCGGGCCGGCTCACCGTCAGCTCGGCGGCGTCGACGAGGATCACGGGGGCCGACGGTACCGGCTTCCCCAGCCGGACCGGTGCGGCCAGCGGCCCCCCGGACCGACCGGTACGGGGAGCGGCAGCCCCCAGGCCGCGGCCGGTGCGGTCGACGGCCAGTCCCCCGGCCCGACCGGTGCGGTCGACGGCCAGTCCCCGGCCCGACCGGTGCGGGGAGCGGCGGCTCCCCAGGCCGGACCGGTGCGGGGAGCGGCGGCTCCCCAGGCCGGACCGGCGCGGGGAGCGGCGGCTCCCCAGGCCGGACCCGTGCGGCGGTTAACGTCGGCGGCCATGCGGCGAGACGGCATCCTCTCCGGCCCGCTCGACATCGACGGCCCCCGGCGGAAGCCGCCGACCAACCCCACGGTCGAGGGGCGGCCGGGCCTGGCGGTCCAGCACCGCTCGACCGGGGTCGAGGGCACGATCCTGCGATTCGAGCACGGCGGCGTGGCGGTGCGGGATCGCTACTCGAAGGCCCGCCGACTGCTCCGGCTGGACCCCGGCGGATTCGTGGTCGACGGGATCCGCGTCACGCTGGTCCCGCCGAAGGCGTCGCCGGCCGGCGCCACGCGGCCCGCTCGCACGGCGTCGGGCTCCACGGCGGTCGCGGGACGAACTGCCCGTGTAGCCCGGGCCAGCCGCATCCTCGTCGAGGGCATCCACGACGCCGAGCTGGTCGAGAAGGTGTGGGGCGACGACCTACGAGTCGAGGGCGTCGTCGTCGAGCGGCTCGACGGCATGGACCACCTGGCGGACGTGCTACGCGAGCTGCAACCAGGCCCGGGCCGGCGCCTCGGCGTGCTGCTCGACCACCTGGTCGACGGCTCGAAGGAGTCGCGCGTCGCCGCTGCCGTCGCCCACCCCCACGTGCTCGTCAGGGGCACTCCGTTCGTCGACGTCTGGCAGGCGGTGCGGCCCCGGGCGGCCGGCGTCGCCGTCTGGCCCGACGTGCCGAAGGGCCAGCCCTGGAAGGAGGGGGTGATCGCCGCCCTCGACCTGCGGATGGCGCCCGGCGAGTTCTGGCGCACGCTGCTCGGGCGGGTGCGCAGCTTCGCCGACCTCGACCCGGCGCTCGTCGGGGCGGTCGAGCAGCTGATCGACTTCGTAACCGCCGCCTCCGAGGACGCCTGAACGGTCGGGCCCAACCCGAGGCCGCCGAACCGGCACCCGCCGCACCGCGGCACACGTGCGCCGCTGGAGGGCTGGGCGGCCGGGCGCCCTGGCGGCGCGCAGCGGTCTGGCCGACGGCGATGTTGTGCGCAGGGCGGGTGTGAGCCGCCGGTTCCGCACGACATTGCCGAACGACAGCGGTCGGACAGCGCCGGGCGCGGGCCACCCAGGCGGTGCAGGGCGGAGGCCGGACGGGCACGCGGCCGGGCCGACGAGCTCGGGCGGGAGGGGTCAGGTGGGGGTGGCGGCGCGGCGGAGGGCGCGCTCGAGAAGGAGCGGGTCGCCGAGACGGCGGCGCAGCTCGCGTTCCAGTCCGGCGATCGGGTGCAGGTTCTGCGGCGCCCGGGCGTCGTTGTGGGGCTGGCTGGCGAAGCGGGGCAGAGTGGCGGTGACCCGATCCGCCACCCTCACGGCGTCGTCGCGGTTGAGCTCACCCGACAGCTCGCAGCGAACGACGCCCCACCAGGCATGGGTCGCAGGCCCCGGCAATCGGAAGTACCACGAGTACCGGAACCGGTGCGCTCCGGTGGCGAACAGCGGCGTGCGCTGCCCGGCCGCCAGCTGCGTCACGACCTCCTGGCGGGCGGGCGGCAGGTACGACACGTGGTGCGCCTTCACGTAGCCCACAGCCCCCGGGATGTGGCGGCGATCGCCGAGCGGACCGTCGACGACGAGCAGGTCGTCCTCGTCGAACCGGACGTCCGCTCGGCCCAGCGGGACGCCGACACCGGCGATGCCGTCGGCCTCCACCCCGTCCTCCACCTCCACCCCACCGGGGCCCGTCGGACCCACGCCCGCAGGCCCGACCGGCTCGACCGGCCCGACCGGCGCGCCGGCGCCGCCCGAACCCGAGCCCGTACCCGCACCCCAGCCCGCAGCCGTACCCGCACCCGCAGCGACCATCACGGAGACCGGCATGGGGGCGGAGCACGACGTCCCAGCCCGGGCCTCGACGGCCACGCGGCCCTCCAGGTCGCCTCGCCCCCGCCCGAGGGCCTGACCGAGGGGATCGCCGCCGCCGTCGGGCACCGGGTACGGGTGGTAGTCCCCATGCATGGTCAGGATCGGCTCGACGCCGTCCCCGGGGCACAACACCCCCCGCCGCACCTCGGCGACAACGACCTGGGCTCGGCCATCGCAGCGCACGGCGCCGGCACCCCAGCTGGCGCACAGGCCCTGTCGCGTCGTGCCGTCGTCGCCGGTCACCCACACACGGGCGTCGACCCGCTGGACACCGTCGACGAAGTACACCGTCCGCGGCGGGGGCACCGGGCCCGGGTCGACCGGGGCCCAGTCGTCGGGCAGCGCCTCGACCGCCAGGTCGACCGTGGCGGTCGAGGCGTCGAGCACGGCGGCGTCGACCGGCGCACCGTAGTCGGGGGCCCAGGTCTCGACGGCGAAGCGCATCAGGCCTCCACCCGCTCGACCGTGGCGGCGCCGCCGACCTTGCGCACCTCGAACCGAACCGGCAGCCGCTCGGCCAGCTCGCGCACGTGCGTCACCACACCCACCATGCGCCCGCGGGCGCCCAGCTCGTCGAGGGCGGCGGCCACGATGTCGAGCGTGTCCGGGTCGAGCGTGCCGAAGCCCTCGTCGAGGAACAGCGCTTCGAGATGGGCCGAGCCACCCACGGCCAGACCCGCCACCTGATCGGCCAGCGCGAGCGCCAGCGCCAGCGACGCTAGGAAAGTCTCGCCCCCCGACAGCGTGCGGGCCGGGCGGGTCTGCGAGGCGTTCGTGTGGTCGACCACCAGGAAGCCGCCCGTCCTCGTGTCGACGGCCAGCGAGTACCCGCCGCCGCTCAGCTCGCCGAGGATGTCGGTGGCGCCGGCCACGAGTTGGTGGACGGCCTCGTCGAGCAGCCACTTCTCGAACCGGTTGGCGGCGAGGTGAGCGGCCAGGGTGTCGGCGACCTGGTGCTGCTCGACGGCGGCCCCGGCGTCGGACCGCAGGCGCTCGACCTCGGCGAGCTGGGCGTCGAGGTGGTCGACGGCCTCGTCGGCTCGGGCCCGGGCGGCGGCCACGGCCTCGCCCGGCCAGGACGCGCCGACGTCGGTCACTCCCGCATCGCGGCAGGCGGCCAGCAGGGCCTCGAGCTGGGTCGCCGCCTCGGCCCGTGCGGCATCGACGGCCCGGCGCCTCTCGGCGGCGGCCTCGGCGAGCACGGGGCGGCGCTCGGCGGCCCAGGCGAGCAGGGCGTGCCAGTCGGCCGCAAGGTCGCACCGTTCGGCCGCCGGGGGCGCGAGATCGGCGACCGTGTCGCGGGCGGTGTCGAACGCCCGGCGGGCCTCGCGCTCGCGCTCGACCAGCCCGGCGTACCGCCGCTCGGCCGCCCGCCGGGCGAGCCGCGCATCACGTTCGGCCCGCCGCGCCTTCTCGAGCGTCTCCTCGGCGTCGACCACGACGGCCAGCTGCGCCTCGATGGCCGCCACGTCGATCAGCGCCGCGCCCCCATCGACGCCGGTGCCGGTGCCGGCGGATTTGACCCGCCCCGGGCGGGAGGCCGCGGACGGGGCGAGCGCCGGAGCGAGCGACGCCAGCGCGGCCCCCAAGCGGGCGTCGAGCTCGGCCAGCTCGGCGCCCACCCGCATGAGCTTCTCGTCGATGCGGGCCTGGTGGGTGCGGGCCTCGGTCAGCGCCCGGCCGGCGGTGGCTACCACGGCGTCGGCCTCGGCCAGCGCCCGCTCGGCGGCGGACAGATCTGCGGGATGATGCCCGGCCGGCAGCTCCTCAACCGCCTGCTGGCACACCGGGCACGGCTCGCCGACCGCCAGCTCGGGGACGAGGGCCAGTGCCCGCAGCTCGGCCCGGACGCGCTCGAGGTCGGCGGCGCGCTCTTCGCGGGCCCGGCGTGCGGCCTCCTCGACCTCGGCCGCGATCGCGACCCGGTCGGCCGCCTCGGCCTCCGCGCCCCGGCCCCGGCCGAGCGTGTCGACCAGGCCGGCCCGCCGCCGGTGGTCGCCGAGCAGGGCGTCCAGGGTGCGCCGGTCGGGCAGGGCGGCCAACCTCTCCTCGCCCTCGGTGACCGCGGCCACGGCGTCGTCGTCGATCTCGGCGGCCTGGTGCCGGGCGTGGTCGGCCTCGCCGACCGCAGCGGCTAGCTCGTCGACCCCGTCCGGGGCGGTGAGCGCTCCGACCCGCTCGGCCTGCTCGGCCGCGAGCTCGGACCGCTCGGCCGCCTCGACGGCCCGGGCTGCCAGCTCGTCGAGCCGGGGGCGCTCGGCCGCCAACCGGTCGCCAAGCCGGGTGAGCCGGGCGATCCGCTCGACGGCGGCGGCCCGCGCTGCGGGGGTGGCCGCGGCCAGACGGTCGAGCTGCCCGGCGACGACGTCGGCCCGGTTGCGGGCGAGCGCACCCCGTTGGCGGGCGACACTCGCGACCCGGTCGTAGAGGCCGAGGTCGAGCAGGCGGACGAGAAGGTCCTGCCGGCTGCGGGGCTTGTCGTGCAGGAACCGGGCGAACTGGCCCTGGGGCAGCGACACGCACGTCGTGAAGTGCTCGAACGTGAGGCCGAGGCGCGCGGTGACCGCCGCCGTGACCTCGTCGGCCGTGCCGGCCAGCACCTCGCCGCCGCTCTCGAGACGGGCCTCCTTGGTGGTGGCGCCGCCCGCCTTGGTCGCCCGGACGACGCGCACGGCCGTGTGAGACACGCCGTCGATCGTGAAGTCGAGCCGGACCCGCGCCTCGTTGAGGTTCTGGCTGATGACCGGCGCCACCGCCCGCCTGTCGTCGAGGCGGGGCACCGAGCCGTAGAGCGCGAACGTGAGGGCGTCGATGACGCTGGTCTTGCCGGCGCCGGTCGGCCCCGCCAGCGCGAACAGGTCGGCGCCGGCGAAGTCGACGACCGTCGGCGCCCGGAAGGCGGTGAAGCCCTCGATCTCCAGCCGCACCGGCCTCATAGCAGCCGCCGCTGGCCGGGTGCCCCGGACGGCCGCTCCGCGGCGCCGGCCGCCTCCGCCGGACGGCCGGACCGCCCGGCCCCGATCGCCACCGGCTCGGGCTCGGCCGAACGCCCGGCGTGCTCTCCATCGGGCTCGGCGGAGCGCCCGACCGGCGGGCCATCGGGCTCGGCGGCTCGCTCGGGATGGGCCCCGCCGGCGGAGTCGGGCGCGACGTCGTCGGCGGCGTCGACATCGATGTCGTCCTCGAGCGGCTCGCTGGTCATCTCGTCGACCAGCTCGTCGAACAGGCGGACCACCCGCTCGTCCGCGGCGTCATGGTCGTCGAGGTACTCGGCGAACAGGTCGTGCGGGGTCCGGCGCAGCCGGTCGGGATCGGACCGGCGCCGCGCCTCGTCGCCCTCCCGAGGCGCCAGCACGACCTCGACGGCGTCGGGTACTTGGGCCCGGATTTCGTCGGCGAGACCGGCCCGGGCGGACTCGTCCAGCACGATGCGCAGGTGGGCGTCGCCCACGACGGCCGGGTCGGCCGCCCGGGCCAGCACGTCGGCCAGCGTGCCCCGCAGCGTGCGCAGCCGGCGGCCGGCCCTGAGCGGGACACCCCGCACGGTCGCGGGTAGGCCGGGCCGCAGCTCCACCACGTTGACCGCGGGGTCGTTGGCCGTCTCGCCGAAGTCGAGCTGCAACGGCGAGCCGCAGTAGTGCAGCGGCGCCGGCCCGGGCAACCGCTGGGCCCGGTGGAGGTGGCCGAGCGCCACGTACTGGGCGGCGCCGGGGAACGCGGTGGCCGGCACCCAGTAGTCGAACACCGTGTGAGCGCCGCGCTCGCCGCCGCCCAGCTCGCCGCCCATGACCGTGAGATGGGCGACGACGAGGTTCACCGTGTCGCCACGGAACCCGGCGGTGAGGGCGTGGAGGATGCGCCCGACCCGGTCGCGGTAGGTCTGGTTCGCGTCGGCGGCGTCGCCGGCGAGCAGCTGGTCGGCGGTGACGACGTAGCGCTGGGAGGGGAACGGCACCAGGGCGACGAGGGCCGTGTGGCCGCCGCCGTCGACCTCGAGCACGCCACCGTCGGTCGGCGGCCGGATGGACGGGGCCACGTGGATGCCGCTCGCCGAGGACAGCGGCGCCACCGCCCCGAGCCGCTGGGCCGAGTCGTGATTGCCGGAGATGACGACCACGGGCCGGCCACCGGCGGCCAGGTCGAGCAGCGCCCGGTAGACGATGCGCTCCGCCTCGGCTGTGGGGGTGGACGTGTCGAACAGGTCGCCGGCCACGATGACGAGGTCGACCGACTCGGCGTCGGCGATGCCGGCGATCTCGGTGAGCACGGCCTGGTGCTCGGCCGCCCGGGACCGCCCGCGCAGGGCCTTGCCGACGTGCCAGTCGGAGGTGTGGAGGAGCTTCACGGCGCGACCGCCGTGACTCGCTCCGACGCCGAGAGGGCTTGCCGAACGGGCACCGGATCAGCCCTGCGGGAAGCCGGCGAAGGGGTCGATCTCGGCGGGGCGCGTCGAGCCGTTCGTCCCGTGGCCGTTCGCGTGGCCGTTGCCGTTCGTGTGGCCGTGGCTGTTCGTGTGGCCGTCGCCGGCGCCCGCCTCGGCCCGGTCACCAGATCCGGCGGGGCCAGGACCGCCCGATCCGCCGGCCAGGCCCGTGGCCGCCTCGCTGGCCCGCGTGGCCCACGCCGGGAACGGGAACTGCACGACGAGCGGGATGGGCAGCTCGGGCTGGCTGACCAGCATCGTGCCCGGCTTGACGATCGTGGCCCGCAGGCGCTGCACGGGGGGCAGGAAGCCGTACTCGCCCCGAGTCGCCTCGGCCGAGTCGAGCCGGCCCACGACCCGGATGGCGGAGTTCGCCACGATGCGCCGCTCGACCTCGCTCGCCGTCTGCTGGGCGCCGACGAGGATGATGCCGAGGGACCGCCCCCGCTCGGCCACGTCGAGCAGGATCTCCTTGATCGGGCTCGATCCCTCGCGGGGGGCGTACTTGTTGAGCTCGTCGAGCACGACGAACTGCAGGGGCCGGGCCTGGCCGGACCGCTCCTTGCGCTCGAACGCCTGGCCGAGCACGACCCCCACCACGAAACGCTTGGCCCGGTCGTTGAGGTTGTGCAGGTCGACGACCGTCACCTGGGCCCGGTCGAAGTCGACCTGGTGGCGCTCGGGCCGGGGCACATCGGCCCGGATGAGTGAGCGTAGGTGGGGCCGGGCGCCGTGCAATCGCCGCAGGAACGCGTTGATCGTGCCCGCACCGATCGCCCGGCCGCCCCACTGTTCGAGCCCGTCGAGGTCCACCTTGGCGCTGATCAGCTCGACGAGGTCGTCGAACGTGCGCACGACGATGCCGTCGATCTCGACCATCCCGTCGTCGAGCGGCTTCGCCTCGTGCTTCAGCCTGGCGGAGACGTTGTGGACGACCATCGTGTACTGCTGGCGGTCGTCCTGGCTGTCGGCGAAGAGGAACGGCAGCAGCTCGTCGGCGCAGAACTGCTGGATCGTCCAGAAGAACGACGTGACGTCGCGGGCCCGGGAGGCCACGTCGGGGCTGGCGTTCGGGTCGTCGCGGGTGGGCGGGGCGAAGAACGCCACCGACCCGAACGGCCCGGCGGGCAGGCCGAGGCGGGCGTAGCGGGCCGGCTCGTGATCGCCCAGCTCGGTGTTCGCGTGGTCGAGGAAGAGGAGATCCTCGCCCTTCACGTTGAAGATCAGCGCCTTGGTGTTGGCCGACTCGGGGCCCAGCACCCCCGAGTGGAAGACGCTGTAGAGCAGGAAGCTGGCGTACGTCGTCTTGGTCGCCACCCCCGAGACGCCGCTGATGTTGACGTGCGCGCCCCGCGTGCCGTCGAGGAACTCGAGGTTGAGGTAGAAGGGCTCGTCGTCGCGCGACAGGCCGGCCGGCAACCGCTGGCGCATCTGGGTGAACAGCAGGGCGTCGTCGCGGTCGGCCCCGACGGCCTTGCGGACCTCTTGCCCGGGCAGCGGCGGGACGAAGATCTCGGGCTCGAACCGGGTGGCCAGCACGAGCGCCGCCTCGCTCACCTGCGCCGGGAGAACGCCGTCGGCGACGAGGAACACGTCGGAATCCATCCGGGCGCCCTCATGGCGGGCCCGGACCTGCGACACGACGCCGGAGATGCGCAGCCGCTGGCCGTCGGGAAGGGCACGGTCGACGAAGACGACGTCGTCGAGCTGGAGGTAGGAGCCCTCACCCACCCCGACCCAGAACTCGAGAGGGGTGGCGGGCTCGGTGCCGATGACGCGCCCCACCACGGGCGAGGCGGACACGGCCCCGTCGGCCGCCGGCGGGACCGCGCTCGGGGAGGGGACTGCGCTGTCCATGCCGGGAACGCTAGTGGCGCCCTGTGACAGCGACGGTGACCCCCCGGCGCTGGTGCCGGAGCCGGCTCGCTCCTAGGGTCCGGGCATGGTCGATGGCAGCGAGGTCGTGTCCACGACGATCGAGGACGGCGTGGCCGTCGTGCGGTTCGACGACGGGAAGGCCAACGTGCTGTCGCACGCCTCGATCGCGGCGCTCGGCCGCGCCCTCGACCGAGCCGAGCTCGACGCCCGGGCCGTCTGCATCGTCGGGCGGCCGGGGAGGATGTCGGCCGGCTTCGACCTCTCGGTCATGACCCAGGGTCCCAAGGCGGCCCGACACCTCGTCATGGAGGGCGGCGACCTGCTCATGCGGCTCTTCATGCACCCCCAGCCGGTGGTGGCGGCCGTGACCGGCCACGCCCTGGCCGCCGGGGCGCTCCTGGTGCTGTCCTGCGACGTGCGGATCGGGGCCGACGTGCCCGCGAAGATCGGGCTCAACGAGACGTCGATCGGCATGCCCCTCCCTCTCTTCGCGCTCGAGCTGGCCCGTGACCGGCTGGATCCCCGCCATCTGACCCGGGCCACGCTGGCGGCCGAGGTCTACGACCCCCACGGCGCCGTGGCCGCCGGCTACCTGGACCGGGTCGTCGCGGCGGACGCCCTCGTCGCCGAGGCCACGGCCGAGGCCGCGCGCCTCGGCGAGTACTCGACGTCGGCCTACGCCCAGAGCAAGCAGGTGCTGCGGCAGCCGACCATCGACCGGGTGACCGAGGGCGGGGCCGCGGACCTCGAGCGGTTCGTCGTCGAGACCGGCGGCTGAGGCCGGGCCCCCGGCGGTGGGACGCCCCGGCGGAGGGCACCCGCGGGCGCGCCGGACCGGCGCTACGCGGACGGGCGGGGGCGCTGCGGCGGGATGGTGTCGCCGACCATCTCGGCGGCCACCTCGGCCACCCGCCGGCGCTGCGACCGGGCCAGGCGGCGGACGTGCTCGAACGCGGTCACCGCGTCGAGGTCATGGCGTCCCATGACCAGGCCCACCGCCCGCTCGATGACGACCCGGCTCTCGAGTGCGTGCTGCAGCTGCTCGACGAGGCGGCCCTGGTGCTCGTTCAACACCGCCTCCCCGAGGTGCCCGTCGACCAGTCGGGTGAAGGCGCACAGGGCGTTCACCTCGCTGTCATCCCACTGGTGGGGTGCCTCGCAGTAGGCGTTGAGCGACCCGACGGCGACCGGACCGACACGCACCGGCACGCCGAGCACCGAGCCGATTCCCGCGGGCACCACGATGTCGGCCAGCCCCGGCCACCGCTCGTCGTGAGTGAAGTCGTGCACGATCACGACGCGGTCGTGCACGAGCGAGTCGATGCAGGGCCCATAGCCGAGCTGCTCCTGCGCGACCTCGAGCACCCGTCCGGGCTCGTCGGTCGACACGACGTAGCGAGAGGTCTCGGTCTCGTCGACGAACATCAGCCCGGCGCCGGTCACGCCGAACACGGCGACCACCCCGTCGACGATCTGGCCGAGGGCGGCCTCGAGCCCACCGGCGTGCTCCAGGTCCTTCAGCCCCTTGAGCGTGGTCGCCAGGCCTGCCGCGTCGACGTGCGGGGTGCGGCGGCCCTCCCGCTCCATGTCTTCACGGTCCACGGCATCCACTTTGGCAGGCCGCCACCGACCGGCGCACCCCCCGATTCCGGCGGGCCCGCTGGGTGCCGCCACGCCGCCGCGGCGTGGCGGACCCGTCGATCACTCGGCGACCGTCATCTCGTCGCGGGTGAAGAGGGGCCCGAAGCCCAGCCTGGCGATCAGGCGCTGCACCAGGGGCGGTACGCCGCGCAGGGTCACGCCCCGCCCTGTGTTCGCGGCCGCCGCCGCCACGAGCGCCCGCAGCCCGTCGGCCCCGATGAAGTCGGCCCCGGCGAGGTCGACCACGAGGCGGCGCCCGGTCGGGGTGGAGCGCGACGCCGCGTCGGCCAGCCCGTCGATCAGGATGCCGGCCGTGAAGCGGTCGACGTCGCCATGGACGATCACCGCCACGGCATCTTCGGTCTCGAGGACCATTACGTCACAGGGTTGCGCGATCACGCTTGACCACCTCTCGCCGGAGCGACCTCGGGTCTGCACAAGGCCGGTTCGCAGGGGTCAAGGCGAGCCGCGCCCTCACCCTAGCGGGTGACCGGCGAGACCACGCGTCCCCGCAGGGTCCGGCGGTAGCTTGCCGGCGTGGACCTGATCGATGCCCTGCGCAGCACGGGTGCGGCGCGGGCGTTCCGGCCCGACCCCGTCCCGGACGAGGTCCTGGCCAGGGTGCTCGACACCGCTCGCTTCGCGCCCAGCGGCGGCAACCGGCAGGGCTGGCGGGTCGTCGTGGTACACGACCCGGCCACGCGGCGGGCCATGCGCGACCTGTATGTCGACGCCTGGTACGACTACCTCGCCCTCGGCGCCGCGGGGCTCACACCCTGGGCCCCCACGAACGACCGTGCGGCCGAGGCCCGGGCTCTGGCCGCCGCCCCGGGCATCGCCGAGGCGGCCCGGGCGGGCAGCGGCGGGTTCGCCGAGCACCTCGACGAGGTGCCGGTCCTGCTGGTCGTGCTCGCCGACCTCGGGGCGCTGGCCGCCGTCGACCGCGACCTCGACCGGTACACGTTCGCCGGCGGGGCGTCGATCTACCCGTTCACCTGGAGCGTGCTGCTCGCCGCCCGGGCCGAGGGCCTCGGCGGAGTGGTCACCACCATGTCGATCCGCAGCGAGGACCGGCTCAAGGCCCTGCTCGGCGCCGCCGACCACCACGCCGTGGCGGCCGTCGTGGCCCTCGGCCGCCCGGTCCACCAACCGACCCGGCTACGACGTCAGGCCGTGGCCGACTTCACCACCGTCGACCGCGTCGACGGCCCGCCGTTCTCGGCGTGAGCCCGGCCGGCGGCCGCCCGTGACGGCAGCGGAGGCCGTGCTCGTCGTGCTCGCCGGCGTGTTCGCCGGGACGGTGAACACGGTGGTCGGATCGGGCTCGCTGGTGACGTTTCCCGTGCTGCTGGCCGTGGGCTACCCGGCGCTCGTCGCCAACGTGTCCAACACGGTCGGCCTCGTGCCGGGCTCGATCAGCGGCTCGTGGGGCTACCGGCGCGAGCTGGCGGGCCAGCGGCACCGGGCCCGGGTGCTGGGCGCGGCCTCGACGACGGGCGGCCTCACGGGCGGCGTGCTGCTGCTGTCGCTGCCGGGCAGCGTGTTCGAGCAGGTCGTGCCCGTGCTGATCCTCGTGGCGTCCGGGCTGATGGCGGCCCAGCCCCGCATCACCCGGCAGATGGCCCGGCGCCGGGCCGCGGCCGCCTCGACCGGCGGCAGGGACGGCGCCGACGACGGCCCGTCCCACCCCGATGCGGACGACCCCGGCGGGGGTGACCCCGGCTCGGGCATCGGCGATGGCACCGGCACCGGCGACCCCGGAGCCGGCCCAGGCGACCCCGGAGCCGGCCTACGCGACGCCGGAGCCGGCCTACGCGACACCGGAGCCGACGGACCTGCCCGAGGAACGGGCACGCCGGTCGCCCGAGGGACGGGCAGGCCGGGCGGGACGGCGTCCACCGGCGGCGGCGCCGAGCGGACCAGCCCGCTGCTCGTCGCGGGCGTCTTCGCCACCGGCGTCTACGGCGGCTACTTCGGGGCCGCCCAGGGGATCATCCTGCTCTCGCTGCTCGGCATCTTCGTGGCCGACCACCTCCAGCGGCTCAACGCCCTCAAGAACGTGCTGGCCGCGCTCGTCAACGGGGTGGCCGCCGTGCTGTTCATCACCACGAGCGACGTGGCGTGGGAGGCGGCCGGTCTGCTCGCTGTCGGTGCGACGGTGGGCGGCCAGATTGGCGCGCACGTGGGCCGCCGCATCCCGGCAGCCGCGCTGCGGATCGTGGTCGTGGTGGTCGGCGTCGTGGTCGCGCTGCACTTCTGGCTCTGACGCGGCTCGGCGTCGTCCGGCGCCCGGCCCGAGGCCATGCGTGCCCGACCCGTGCCCCCTCGACGGGCGGTGAACGCCGTTCGCGTGGTAGCAACGAAACCGGGAAGGGGGGTCACATGGACACCACGTACGACGCCGCCGCCGCCCGGGTGACGGCCCCGGGCCAGCGCTTCGAGACGGGCCAGGTCGACGTCGACGGCCGCACGTACACGACGTTCGTGAACGCGCCCCCGACACTACGCCCGCTGTTCGCGTCCGCCCGCGAACGGGGCGACCGCGACTTCCTCGTCTACGAGGACGAGCGCTGGTCGTTCGCCGAGGTCATGGCCCAGGTCGACGCGCTCGGCCACCTGCTGGTCCACGAGCACGGCGTGCACGTCGGCGACCGCGTGGCGATCGCGATGCGCAACTACCCCGAGTGGATCGTCTCGTTCGCCGCCATCACGTCGATCGGCGCCATCGCCGTGGCCCTCAACGCCTGGTGGACGGCGGATGAGCTGGAGTACGCCCTCGACGACAGCACCCCCACGGTCCTCATGGGCGACCGCGAGCGGATCGAGCGGGCCTGGCCGGGATGTGAGCGGCGGGGCATCGCAGCCATAGCCGTCCGCCAGGGGGAGGCCGAACCGCCCGCCGGCGTGTCCCGCTGGGAGGACGTGCTGCCCCTGGGCGAGGCGCTGCCCGACCAGGCGCCGGGTCCGGACGACGACGCCACGATCCTCTACACCTCGGGCACGACCGGGAACCCGAAGGGCGCCGTGTCGACGCACCGGGCGCTCGTCCAGTCGCTCATGGGCTTCGGTTGCCGGGTCGCGATCGAGCGGGCGCGCACGGGCGCGGCCGCGGCGCCCGAGCCCGAGGCCCCCGCCGATCCGCCGGTGCTCATCCTCGTCGTGCCGCTCTTCCACGTCACCGGGCTCGTGCCGGTCATGCTGTCGTGCTTCGCGGCGGGCGTGAAGCTCGTGATCATGTACAAGTGGCACGCCGAGCGGGCCCTCGAGCTGATCGAGCGCGAGCGGGTCACGAGCTTCGTCGGCGTGCCGACCCAGAGCTGGGACCTGCTCGAGTCGCCCCGCTTCGCCGAGTTCGACACGTCGAGCCTGGTGTCGGTGGGCGGCGGCGGCGCCCCGATGCCGCCGAAGATGGTCGCCCGGGTCGAGCGCAGCTTCAGCAAGGGCCGGCCGTCGATCGGCTACGGCTTGACCGAGACGAACGCGTACGGGCCCGGCCACTCGGGCGACGACTTCGTCCGCAAGCCGACGAGCACGGGCCGCGGCACGCCGATCCTGCAGGTCGAGGTGCGCGACGAGGACGGCAACGCCCTGCCGCCCGGCGGCGTGGGCGAGATCTGGTTCAAGGGCCCCCACCTCATCCGGGGCTACTGGGGCAAGCCCGAGGCCACGGCCGAGACGATCGTCGACGGCTGGCTGCGCACCGGCGACCTGGGCCGGGTCGACGACGAGGGCTTCGTCTACGTGCAGGACCGCCTCAAGGACATCATCCTGCGCGGCGGCGAGAACGTGTACTGCGCCGAGGTCGAGGCCGCGCTCTACGAGCACCCGTCGGTCCTCGAGGCCGCCGTGTTCGGCGTGCCCCACGAGCGCCTCGGCGAGGAGGTGGCCGCCGCCGTCGTGCCCAAGCCGGGTGCCAGGCTGACCGTGGCCGACCTCGAGGGCCTCCTCGGGGCCCACCTCGCCCCGTTCAAGGTGCCGAGCCGGTGGCTGCTCGCCGAGGCGCCGCTGCCCCGCAACGCAGCGGGCAAGGTGCTCAAGCGCTCGCTGCGCGACGAGCTGGCCAGCTGACTACGAGGGCTGGTCGACCCGGGGGCCGGGCACCCGGCGGAACGCGAACGGCTCGCTGCGCCTCCCGGCCTGCACGAACCAGCACTCGCCGGTACCGTCGCCGTCGATGATCGCCTCGAACGCCGTCACGACGTCGGCGACCGGGATGATCGGGAAGCCGGCCTCGCGCAGCAGGTCGTGGGCGCCGGCGATCAGCGGCGTGTCGGCGAAGCCCGGGCACAGGGCGTTGATGCGCAACCCCTGACCGCCGTAGGCCAGGCCGAGCGAGCGGACGAGACCGACCACGGCGTGCTTGTTCGCCACGTAGAGCGGGTCGTTGGGCACGGCGACGAGGCCGGCGAGGCTGGCCGTGGCGACGATCTGGCCGGCGCCCCGGGCGAGCAGCGCCGGCAGGGCGGCAACGACGCCGAACACGACGCCGTCCAGGTTGACGCCCATGACCGTGCGGTACCGCTCGACGGAGAAGTCGTCGCCGAGCGTCATCTGGCTGGTCACCCCGGCGTTGAGGAACGCCAGGTCGAGGCCGCCGAAGCGCTCGACGGCGGCGGCCACCGCCGCCTTGCTGGCGTCGGGGTCGCGCACGTCGGTGGGGACGAACAGCCCGTCGATCTCGTCCGCCACGGCCTCGCCGGCCGGGTCGATGTCGGCCACGACCACGGCGGCGCCGCGCTCGTGCAGGCGGCGGGCCACGGCGGAGCCGAAGCCGCCGGCCCCACCGGTGACGAGCGCAACCTGATCCGTCATGTGCCCTCCCGTGGCGCGATCGCGCCAGCCAACCACACCAGGCCCCGTCCCACCCAGGCGAGGGCGCAGCAGCCGGACCGTCGCTACGATCCGTCGCAGGGCGGACCGGCGGAGGGCCGCCCCGAGGAGGGACCATGGCCGAGGCGCTCACGTGGGATCCGCTCGACGGCGCGGGCGGGCGGGTGGCGGGCGTCGCCCTGCCGGTGACGTACGCCGTCGGCACGGTGAACTGCTGGATCTTCCCCGACCGGCCCGTCACGCTGGTCGACCCCGGCATGCTCCACGCCGGCGGCTTCGAGCGGTTGCAGGCGGCGCTCGCCGAGCGGGGCCTGGCGCTGGCGGACGTCGACCAGGTCGTCGTGACCCACGGCCACCCGGACCATTGGGGCGCGGTGGGCGCCGTGGTCGAGGCGTCGGACGCCGTCGTGCTCGGGACGGCCGAGGAGCTGCGCAAGATCACCGCCATGAGTCGGTGGGACTTCCCGCCCGACGAGATCGACCTGCTCGTCCGCATGATCGCCCGCCTGGGTTTTCCTCCCGAGGTGGCGGCTCTGGCCCCGGACCTGATGCGGGCAACGATCACCGCGGCCACCGCACCGCTGGACCCGGCCAGCACCCGCGCCGTGCACGAGGGCGACACGGTGGCGCTCGGCGCGTACGCCACCGTCGCCGGGATCCACGCGGGCCACGTCACCGCGCACCTGTGCCTCGACGCCGACGTGTTCTACGTGAGCGGCGACCACCTGCTGGCCGACATCACGCCGAACCCGTTCTTCGAGCTCGACGCCACCCGCCCCGAGCTGCGGCGGGCCAGCCTGCCCGAGTACCTCGACTCGCTCCCCCTCCTGGCGGACCAGATCGGCGCCGCACCGGTCCTGCCCGGCCACGGGCCCACGTTCGACGACGCCGCCGCCGTGGTCGCCGTCCTGCGCCGCAAGGCCGACGCGCGCACGGAGGAGATGCTGGCGCTGCTCGCCGGGGCGGGGCCCGAGGGCTGGACCCCGGTCGAGCTGGCCGAGCGGGCGTTCCCCGACGAGGCTGGCGGCGACGTGTTCCTGGCCGTGGCCGAATGCGCCGGCCACCTGGACCGCCTCGTGGCCGACGGCCGAGCCCACGTCGACCCCACCGGCCGCTACGCGGTCACGTCCGGCTCCTCGCCAGCGCCCGCCTGACGCCGGCCCCGGCGGGCAAGTGTTGTGCGGACAGTGCGGCCCCCGGCACAACGTCCTGCACAATGTGCGGGAGCGGGAAAACCGGGGGATGCCCGGCCAGGATGGGCGCGTGTCCGGGATCGTCGAGGCCGTCCACCGCAGCGCCCGCCACACCATGGCCAAGGCCGGGGCGGGTGCCATCGAGCTCGTCGCCGGCTTGGGCGTCCAGGGCGACGCCCATCTGGGCGCCACCGTCAAGCACCGCTCCCGCGTGCGGCGCGATCCCACGGCGCCGAACCTGCGCCAGGTGCACCTGATCCACGCCGAGCTGCACGACGAGCTCCGGGCCCGGGGCTTCGCCGTCGCCTCCGGGGCCATGGGCGAGAACGTCACGACCCGCGGCCTCGACGTGCTTGCCCTGCCCACCGGCACCCGGTTGCGCCTCGGCGAGACGGCGGTCGTCGAGGTCACGGGCCTGCGCACCCCCTGCCGCCAGCTCGAGGGCGTGGCGTCGGGCCTGATGGCCGCCGTGCTCGACCGCGACGCCGACGGCGGGGTGGTCCGCCGGGCCGGTGTCATGGCGATCGTGCTGGCCGGCGGCGAGGTCCGGCCCGGCGATCCCATCGAGGTCGGCCTGCCGGCAGCGCCCCACCGTGCTCTGCAACCGGTCTGACACCCATGGGAGGTGTCCGGCGGCCCCGCAGCGGGGATGGTTCTGTTTCGGACGATTCACCGTCGCGCCGGAGGGCCGCACACATGGCCGGTCGTGAGGCCACTCTGATCCTGCTGCGCCACGGGCGGACGGCGTGGTCGGACCGTCAGGTGTTCACCGGGCAGGTCGACGTCCCCCTCAGCGACGACGGACGCGCGCAGGCCCGCGCCGCCGCACGGCGCCTCGCCGCGTTCCGTCCCGACCTGGTGTTGAGCAGCGACCTGCGGCGGGCCACGGACACCGCCCGAGCCGTCGGCGCCGCCTCCGGGGCCCGCGTGGCCGAGGACCCGCGCCTCCGCGAGGAGCGCCTCGGCGGCTGGGAGGGCCTCACCCGCCATGAGGTCGCGCAGCTCTACCCCCGAGAGTACGCGCGCTGGCGGGTCCACCACCTGGCCGCCTCTGCGAACCGCGAGGGCATGCCGGCCGTGGCCACCCGCGCCCTCGACGCCATCGGCGAGGCCCTCGACGCCTTGCCCGGCCGTGCGCCCACCCTCGTGGCGGTGACCCACCTGAACACGGCCCTCGCCCTGACCGGCCGGCTGCTCGGCTTGGCCGGCCGGGGCCTGGTGGCGGTGGGCAGCCTGCGGCCCGGGGCGTTCTCGGTGCTCGTGCAGCAGGAGTCGGGCGGCTGGACGCTCTGCGCCCACGACGTGGGCGTGAACGACCCCGCCGACCTCCCCGAGGCGGCCGCGCCGGCCACCGGGGACGAGCCTGACCCCTCGACCCCGGCCCCCGGCGACTCCCGCGGGCGCGTAGATCTGCGGGG
This sequence comes from Acidimicrobiales bacterium, assembly GCA_035296625.1. GTDB lineage: Bacteria > Actinomycetota > Acidimicrobiia > Acidimicrobiales > VFJN01 > DATCLS01. Next base: position 46,365 of record DATHAO010000049.1, read on the forward strand.
ATACTGCTGAGCACGCCGGACGCTCGGGTACCGTCGGCATCGATGGCCACCGGGACCGGACCGGCGTCGCAGCGGTCGGATGGGCGGCCGACGGCCGGCGTCCCGAGTCCGCCCGGCGCCCGGCGGTCCGGCCCCGTGCCGGGCACGGGTACCCGTCCCACTGCGGGCAGCGACCCCACCACGGGCACTAGCCCCGCCACAGGAAGGCGGCCCACGAGGCGAGCGACGGGCGCCCGCCCCGCCGCGGCTAGCGACCCAGCCACAGGCGCCTTCCCCACCACGGGCTCCAGCCCCGCGGCAGGAAGGCGGCCCACAAGGCGGGCGCCGGGCACTCGTCCCCCCAGGGGCAGCGACCTCACCACGGGAAGCCATCCCACGACGAGAACGCGCGCCGAGCCGCGGTACCGCACGGGAACCGACCCCGCCGTCGACGCCGACGCCCGGCCCGCCGCACACGCCCCGCCTGGTCCCGTCCGCCGGTCGCTGGTCGTGGTGGCTGCGCTCGTCGTGCTGGCCGGCCTGGGCCTGCGGGCCTACGTGTGGAGCACCGCCCTCGGCGAGCCCGACCTCGACGAGGCCACGGTCGGGGTGCAGGCCGAGGCGTTTCTCGACGGCGACGTGGCCGTGTTCTTCCCCAACCAGGCCTACGGCGGCACGCTGGAGACCGGACTCGTCGCCGTGGCGTTCGCGGTCCTCGGCACCTCGACGTTCGTGCTCAAGCTCGTGCCCGTGGCGCTCGCGGTGGCCGCCACGGCACTCACTTGGCGCGCCGCGCGCCGGGTCGTGCCGAGCCGGCTCGGGCAGTGGTGCGTGCCGGCGCTCATGTGGTGCTGGCCGGCCTCGGCCGTGCTGTTCTCGACGAAGGAGCGTGGCTTCTACGGCGTCGCGCTCGTGCTCGCCGCCGCCATCGTGCTTCTCGTCCTGCGCCTCGACGCCGAACCGACCGCCCGCGACATCGTGCTGGTCGGCCTCTGCCTCGGCCTCGGCTGGTGGACCACCCCGCTGTCGCTGCTCGTGGCGGTGCCCGCCCTGGCCTGGCTGATCGCACGCCACCCGGCCCTGGTCCGCGCCACCCGGCCCGTCGCCCTGGCCGCCCTGGCCGCGGGCCTGCCCTGGATCCTCCACAACGTCACGCACGGGTTCTCCTCACTGGAGGCGCCGTCCGGTTTCGGCACCAGCTGGGCGGACCGCACCGGCGACTTCCTCGACAAGCTGCCGATCGTCGCCGGGCTCGAGACACCGTGGGACCCCGACCGGCGCCTGCTGCCCTGGAGCCTCGCCCTCCAGGCCGTGGTCGTGGTCGTCGTCGTGGTGGCCACCCTCCGCACGCGTCGCCGGGCGCCCGGCCTGCTGGCCACGATCCTCGTGGGCTACGGCGTGCTCTACGGGCTGAACGGCCTCGTGGCCGGCGTCGGCGGCGACCCGCGCTACCTCTACCCGCTGCTGCCCGTGCTCGCCCTATCCGTGGGATCGCTGATTCCCGACCCGGTGCCCGCCGCGTCGGACCACCTGGTCGGCGCCGGCATTGTCGTGGCCGACGAGGACCGCGACCTCCGCATGCTCCTCGCCGTCACGGCCGCGGCCGTGGGGCTCACCGTGTGGGGCCTGGTGGGTACGCGCGCCGTGGCCTCCGCGCCGGACCCCGACAGCTTCCTGTCCTCCGACGGCATCGAGGGGGTGACCGACCTGCTGGAGGACCGCGGCGTCGGCACGGCGATCACCGACGTTTCCGGGATGCAAATCACCTTCCTGTCCGACCGCCGCGTCGAGGCGAGCTCGTTCGTCGTGCCCCGCGTGCCCGCCGTCGAGCGCGGCGCCCGGGCCGACCCGACGAGCACCTACGTGCTCGACGCCGACCTCTACGGCAACGCCGACCGGCTCGACGCCTGGCTCACCGCCCGGGGGGTCGCCGCCGAGCGCCACCGCATCGGGCGCTGGCGGGTGTTCCTGCTCGACCAGCGGGTCCTCCCCGAAGACGCGGGACTGCTCGAAGCCTTCGGTCCCGTGCCGCCTCTGCCGGCCGAGCGTCGATAGGTTGGCGCGTGTGACCGACGTCAGCGACCCTCAGACCGACGAGACCCCTGCGAGCGGCCAGGAGATCATCGTCGTGGCTCTCGACAAGCCGTCCCGGGCCTCCGAGCTGCTGCTGGCGCTGACGAACCTGGCCGGCGAGGGCAAGGTACGCATGCACGACGCCGTCATCGTCGCCAAGGACGAGGGCGGGCGCAGCCGCACGGTGCAGACCGTCGACGTCACCCCGGCCAAGGGGGCGCTCGCCGGCACCTGGTGGGGCATGCTCGGCGGCCTGCTCATCGGCGGCCCGGCGTTCCTCGCCGCCGCCGTCGGCGGGGCGGCCGCCGGGGCGCTCTACGGCAAGCTCATCGACAAGGGCCTCGATGACGGCTGGGTTAAGGAGATGGCCCAGTGGGTCGAGCCGGGCCGGTCGGCCTTGCTCCTGCTCGTCGACTCGGGCTTCGACCACGCCGTCATCACCGAGCTGCGCCGCTTCGAGGGCATCGGGCACCTCTCGTACACGACGCTGCCCGCCGATGCCCGGGCCGAGGTCGAGCGGGCCCTGTCCGGCACGCCCGAGCCCTGACGAGACCGGTCCGGCGCGGCCGGCGACGACACCGCCGATCCGGTGGCCACCACCGCGGGGCGACGGCCGGCCCGCCGTCAGGCCCCGTCGCCGCGATCCGCACCGCACCCGGTCGGTCATCAGCCCACCTGTCGGCCGGCCGCCGCCCAGTACGGCTCGCGCAGCTCGCGCTTGAGCAGCTTGCCCGACGGGTTGCGGGGCAGGACCTCGGCGAGGTCAGTGGACTTGGGCAGCTTGTAGCCGGCGAGGTGCTGCCGGGCGAAGGCCACGACGTCGTCGTGGCTGGGCGGGGCGGCGGCGTCCACCGGCACCACGACCGCCTTGACGGCCTCGCCCCAGCGCTCGTCGGGCACGCCGAACACGGCCACGTCCGCGATCCCCGGGTGCTTCATCAGCACGTTCTCCACCTCGGCCGGGTACACGTTCTCGCCGCCGGTGACGATCATGTCCTTCACCCGGTCGTGCAGGTAGAGGTAGCCCTCGTCGTCCGCGTAGGCCACGTCGCCGGTCTTGAACCAGCCGTCCGGCGTAACGGCCTGGGCCGTGGCCTCCCGGTTGCGCCAGTATCCGGCCATGTTCTGGTGCGAGCGGGTCCACAGCTCGCCGACGATGCCCGTCGGGGCGTCCCGGTCGGTGCCGAGCTCGACGATGCGCATCTCGACCCACGGGTAGGGGCGCCCGCACGAGCGCAGCAGGTGCGGTCGGCCGACCGGGTCGTGGTCGGCGCCGCCGAGCTGCGTGATCGCGCCGGTCGTCTCGGTCAGCCCGTAGAGCTGCACGAACTCGCACCCGAAGGTCTCCATTGCCCGCACGAGAACGGTGTCGGTGATCGGCGAGGCCCCGTAGGCGAGCAGGCGCAACGTCGAGAAGTCGGTAGTCTCCACGCCGGGCGTGGCCAGCAGGAACTGGATGACGGCCGGCACGAGGAACGCGTTCGTGACGCCGAAGGCCGGCACGACGCGGAGGATCTCGGCGGGGTCGATGTCGCGCAGCACGACCGTGCGGCACCCGTGGTAAAGGCCCACCATCGACCAGCCGGCGCCGGCGATGTGGAACATCGGCATCATGGCGAGGTTGACGGAGTCCGGCGTGAACCGCCACTGCTCGGACAGACCGCCCACGCCCTTGAAGAAGTTGTCGTTCGTGAGCATCACGCCCTTGGGCAGGCCGGTCGTGCCGGACGTGTAGAGCTGGAACGCGACGTCGTCGCCGGTCGTGGCCACGCCCGGGTCGTCGGGCGGCTGCGCCCCGATCCAGTCGTCGTAGGCCGGCCAGCGCTCGTGGCCCCCGATCGCCACGATCGTGCGCACGCCGTCGAGCCCGGCCTCGATCTGCTCGACGTGGCCGACGTGCTCGGGACCGACGATCACCACCTCGGCGCCAGCGTCCCCGATGATCGTAGCCATCTCGGCCGGGGCCAGCCGCCAGTTGACCGACACGTTGACGGCCCCGAGCTTGGCGAGGCCGAACGTGACGTCGAACCACTCGAGGCCGTTCTTGTCGATGAACGCGACGCGGTCGCCGGGGCCGACGCCCGCGGCGCGCAACGCCTGGGCCGCGCGGCTCGACCGCCGGTCGAGCTCGCCGAAGGCGATCGAGCGGCCGCCCACCTCGAGCGCCGGGGCGTCGGGCCGCTCGGCGGCGTGCGTGCGGACGATGTCGGCGATGGTGCTGATGGTCATGGTTCCCTCCCCCGGTGACGTCCGATGTCACCCGTTGTCATACGATCGCCGTCCCGCCAGGCCGGCGGCGGCGTCGCCGACGGCGAGAAACAGCACGGTGGCGTCGTCCACCAGCTGGTCGCGGCCCACGTCGATGCGGCCGGCCAGCCAGGCGACCAGCAACTCGCTGAAGCCCCCGACCAGGATCGCGGCGCTGATGCGGCCCACCTGGTCGGCTCCCGGGGGCGGCGGCCGGCGGCGGGCGGCATCGCGTTCGACGAGCTCGACCAGCTCGTGGCCGGTCTCGACCCGGCGCCGGTTCAGCGCCTCGTTCCCGAGCGCCTCGACGTACAGCACCCGGGCGCAGCGCCGGTCCTCGTCGACGAAGCGCACGATGTGGTCGACGACGGTCCGCGTGCGGGCGGCCGGGTCGGGCGCCGAGGCCGCGAGCGCGGCGCCCAGGCCGGTGAGCAGGTCGTCGACGATCCGGTCGTAGACGGTCACCACCAGGTCGTCGAGGTCGGGGAAGCTCTCGTAGAAATAGCGGGCGTTCAACCGGGCCCGCTGGCACACGGCTCGCACGGTGGTGCCCGCCCAGCCCTCGGTGCCGAGCAGCTCGAACGCGGCGTCCAGCAGCAGGGAGCGACGCTGCGCCCGGCGATGCTCGGCGGGCACGCCCGCCCAGCGCGAGCGATCGGCGGCGCCCGGCGGGCCGCTGGTGGCCACGTCAGAGCTCTCGTCGGCGGTCCCGTCGGCGGCGGTCAGGCTTGGCAACGGTCGTTACCATACCTTAGGGTCCGGGCAGCGGCCGTTGCCGTGGGTGGTGGGCGGTCGTCGTGAGGCCCGAGGGGAGGCAACTCCGTGGCGCAGCGCGTGGTGATCGTGGGCGGCGGCGTCGGCGGGGCGGCCACGGCCCTGGCCCTGGCCGACGGCGGTCACCGCGTGACGCTGATCGAGCGCGACGACCTGGGCCCGCTGGCCGACCCCGAGGCCGCGTTCACGGCAGAGTGCCCGGGCGCCCCGCAGGTGCACCACACCCACGCCTTCCTGGCCCGCCTGGCCGTGGTGCTACGCGACCGGTTCCCGGACGTGCTCGACGCGCTGATGGCCGCCGGAGGCACGACTCTTCCGGCGAGCGCCGACCTCGGCGACCCTCGCCCGGGCGACGAGGACCTGGCCGTGCTCGTCGTGCGGCGGACCACGCTCGAATGGGTCCTGCGCCGGGCGGTGGCGTCCCGCCCGGCGATCGACGTGCGCACCGGCGTGGGCGTCACCGGCCTGGTCGCGGTGCCCGGCGACGCCGCGGACGAGGAGAGCGCGACGGGGCCGACGGGCGCGGCCGCCGGGGTCGGGGGCGCCGGCGTCCCGGTCGTCACGGGGGTGCGGCTCCACGACGGCACCGTGCTCGACGCCGACGTGGTAGTCGCGGCCAACGGGCGCCGCTCGGACGTGCCAGCCTGGTTGGCCCCGTTCGGCGTCGAGGTGCCCGAGACGGTCCACGAGAGCGGCCTCATGTACCTGTCGCGCTGGTACCGGCCGCCGGCCGGCCACGATCTCGTGCTCGACTTCCGCCTCGGCGACCTGGGCTTCGTGAAGTACCTGGGCGTTCCCGGCGACGGCGGCACGCTGTCGGTGACGCTCGCCATCCGGGTGGCCGACGCCGAGCTGCGGGCCCACCTCGCCGATCCGGACGTCTTCGACCGGGCCTGCCACTTGCTGCCGGGCCCCGACCGCTTCTTCGCCCACGGTCCGCTCGAACCACTCGGGCCGGTCCTCCCCATGGGCGGGCTGCTCAACCGCCTCCGCCGCTTCGTCGCCGGCACCGGTGAGCCGACCGTCGCCGGCTTCCACGCCGTCGGCGACGCCCACACCTGCACGAACCCGCTCTACGGGCGGGGCTGCTCGCTGGCCGTCGTGCAGGCGGTCGAGCTGGCCGATGCCCTCGCCGCCAACCCCGACGACCCGATCGCCCGAGCCCGGCGCTACGAGCAGGCGTCCACGCGCGAGGTCGAGCCGTGGTTCGACGTGGCCGTGCAGATGGATGCCCTCGGCTCGGACCGCGGCCCGGAAGACGGGGACGGGCGCCCCGGCGGGTCGGGCGCCGGGTCCAGCAAGGCGCTCGTCGCCCTGCGCGTGGCGGCCGCGACCGACCCGGTGATCGCCCGGGCGCTGGTCCGCTTCTGGAACGTCCTGGCGACGCCCGCCGACCTCATGGCCGATCCCGAGTTCCTGGCTCGGGCGGCGGCCGTCATGGCCGACGCCGACGCCCACCCGGCTCCGCCCCGTAGCGGTCCGTCGCGGACCGAACTGCTCGCGTCCCTTGCCCCACCTGATCGGAGCGCCCCCGCATGCCCGACGCCAACCGCCCCGCCGACGCCCCACTCGTGCGGTCGCGCCCGGTGACCACGAACGGCGTCGAGCTGCACGTCGACGAATGCGGCGAGGGACCACCCGTGATCTTCGCCCACGGGTTCCCCGAGCTGGCGTTCTCGTGGCGCCACCAGCTGCCCGCCCTCGCTGCCGCGGGCTACCACGCCGTCGCCCCGGACCAGCGGGGCTACGGGCGCTCGTCCCGTCCCGCGGCGATCGCCGACTACGACGTCGCCCACCTCACCGGCGATCTCGTCGGCCTGCTGGACGACATCGGCGAGGATCGGGCCGTGTTCGTCGGCCACGACTGGGGCGCCATGGTGGTGTGGGCACTGTCGCTGCTGCACGCCGACCGGGTCGCCGGCGTGGTCGGCATGAGCGTGCCGTTCCTGCACCGGGCGCCGATGCCACCGACCGAGCTGATGCGTCAGGTCTTCGGGGATGCGTTCTTCTACATCCTCTACTTCCAGGAGCCCGAGGTCGCCGACGCCGACCTCGGCCGCGACCCGGCGACCACGATGCGGCGCATGCTCGCCGGGCTGTCCGGCGACCGGGCGATGGACAGCCTGGCCGACGCCCTGGCGCCCGACGCGCGGGGCTTCGTCGAGCGGCTGCCCGAGCCGGACAACCTGCCGGCCTGGCTGCACCCGGACGATCTCGACCGCTACGTCGACGCGTTCACCCGGACCGGGTTCACGGGCGCCATCAACTGGTACCGCAACGTCGACCGCAACTGGGAGCTCACCGAGCCGGTGGCGGACGCCCAGGTGGCGGCCCCGTCGCTGTTCGTCGGCGGCCGCCTCGATCCGGTGCTGCTCATGACCCCACCCGACTCCCAGGAACCCTGGCTGTCCGACCACCGCGGGACCGTGCTCGTCGAGGGCGCCGGCCACTGGGTGCAACAAGAGGCGCCCGCCGAGGTCAACGACGCCCTGCTCGGCTTCCTCGCCGGCCTCGACAGCCCGTACGGCCGGCCCGGCGGTGCCGCCCGGGGGTCGGCCTGATGCGGGCGGTCGCCCTGCGGGCCGGCAAGCTCGTCGTGCGCGACGACGTGCCGGATCCCCGGCCCGGACTCGGTCAGGTGCTCGCCCGGGTCGAGGCGTGCGGCATCTGCGGGTCGGACCTGCACTTCGCCCGGCACGGCGCCCGGATGCTCGACCTCACCGCCCGCATGTCGGGGTTGCCCGAGATCGGCACCCCCTTGGTGGACCTCGACCGCGACGTGTTCATGGGCCACGAGTTCGCCGCCGAGGTGCTGGAGGCGGGGCCCGACACGGCCGCGCCGGCGCCGGGCACGCTCGTCACGTCCATCCCGATGATGATCACCGCCACCGGCCTGAGCGACCTCGTCTACAGCAACGAGCTGCCGGCGGGCTACGGCGAGCAGATCCTGCTCTCGGCACCGCTGCTGCTGGAGGTGCCGAACGGGCTCGACGCCCGGCGGGCGGCCCTCACCGAGCCGATGGCGGTGGGCCTGCACGCCGTGAACCGCTCGGGCATCGCCGCGGGGGACGGCGCCCTGGTCATGGGCTGCGGCCCGGTCGGCCTCGCCGTGATCGCGGCGCTCGGCCTGCGGGGCGTCGAGCCCATCGTGGCCAGCGACCTCTCCCCCGCCCGCCGCGCGCTCGCTGCGACGATGGGCGCCCACGAGGTCGTCGACCCGACGGTCGAGCCGGCGTTCGAGGCCTGGGCGCGATCCGGCCGGGGCCGGCCGCTCGTCGTCTTCGAGGCGATCGGCGTGCCCGGCATCATCGACGACGCCATGCGCGACGCTCCGGCCGGATCGCGGCTCGTCGTCGCGGGCGTGTGCATGGAGGCAGACCGGATCAACCCGCTCTTCGGCATCGCGAAGGAGCTGAACGTGCAGTTCGTGCTGGGCTACGACCCCGAGGAGTTCGCCGCCACCCTGCGCTCGATCGCCGAGGGCGAACTCGACGTCGAGCCGCTGATCACCGGCGAGGTCGACCTCGACGGCGTGCCCGGGGCGTTCGCCGAGCTGGCCGACCCGCAGCGGCAGTGCAAGGTGCTGGTGGTGCCCTGATGCGCCTGCGCCTCACGCCCGACGACGACCTCCTCCACCCGGTGGAGGCCGCCACCAACTTCAACGAGAGCCGCTACTACAACTTCTACGAGCCGGCATGCGGGCTGGGCGGCTGGGTGCGCATGGGCAACCGGCCGAACGAGGGCTACGCCGAGATGACCGTGTGCCTCTACCTGCCGGACGGCTCGGTGGCGTTCACCTACGGCCGCCCCGGCATCACCGGCCACGAGGCGCACGACGCCGGGGGCCTGCGGTTCGAGGTCGTCGAGCCCTACGTCGAGCACCACGTCACCTACGACGGCCGGGTCGCCCTGCTCGACCGTCCCCGCGCGATGGAGGACCCGCGCGCCGCGTTCGCCGACAGCCCCCGGGCCGGGTGCCACCTCGACCTGGCGGTGCGGGCCGTCGCCCGGCCCTGGGGCGGCGAGCCCGAGGCCGAGGAGGGCGAGGTGCTGCCGACCGAGGACCCCGAGCGATCCTTCGCCCGCGGTCACACCGAGCAGCACATCGCCTCGACGGGCACGGTGCGGGTCGGTGACCGGACGTTCACGGTGGTGGACGCGCTCGGCCTGCGTGACCACTCGTGGGGCCCGCGCTACTGGCAGGCCATCTGGTGGTACCGGTGGCTCACGATCAACCTCGGCCGGGACCTGGGCATGGCCTGCACGGTGTCGGGCACCGAGGGCGGCGAGCGCAGGGCGCACGGCTTCCTCTTCGACCGGGCGCGGTACGGCGACGACCGGTGGGTGCCCATCCGGGGCGTCGAGCTGACCAGCGACTACGACGAGGGCTGGTACCACCGGGCCGTGCACGCCGTCGTCAGCACCGACGACCACACGTACCGGGTGGAGGGCGCGGTGTGGTCCGACATCCCGCTGCGCAACCGGCGCGAGGGGCTGGTCACCCGGATCACCGAGGGCATGACGACGTGGCGGTGCGGCGACCTCGTCGGCTCGGGCCTGGCCGAGTACCTCGACCAGATCGTCGACGGCCGCCCCGTCGGCGCCGCCGCCGGTGCCTGACGCCCACACGACCGAGGGGTCCGGCGCCGGGCCCGAGGCGACGGGTGCCCCCCCGGAGGCGGGGCGCGGCGGGTCCGAGGCGGCGGTTGCCCGCCCGGAGGCGGGGCCCGCCGGGCCGGCGAGTGCCGGACCCGACTCGGCGGGTGCCGGCGCGGAGGCGGCGATCGCCGCCGGAGTGGCCCGGGCCCTGACCGCCCGGCTCGGGCCGGTCCGCATCGAGGGGCTGGAGCGCCTGACCGGCGGGGCATCGCGCGAGACGTGGCGGGTCGACGCGGTCGACGCCGCCGGCGCGGTCCACCCGCTGGTGCTGCGCCGGGACCCGCCCGGACGGCCCGGTCCGTCCGGCGCCATGCGCCGCGAGGCCGACGCCTTGCGCGTCGCGGGCGCCGCCGGGCTCGCCGTGCCCGAGGTGGTAGCCGCCAGCGAGGACCCGGCGTGCTGGGGCTCGGCCGGGATCGTCATGGCCCGCGTCGAGGGGCAGGCGCTGGCCCGGCGCATCCTGCGCGACGACGCCTACGCCGGGGCCCGGGCGCGCCTGGCCGGCGACTGCGGGCGCTTCCTCGCCGGCCTCCACGCCCTCGACCCCGGCGCCGTCCCCGGCCTGGAGGCCGGCGACCAGCTGGCGAGGTGGCGCGACGCCCTCGATTTCACCGGCGGCAGCAGCCCCACCTTCGAGCTGGCGCTGCGCTGGCTCGACGCTCACCGGCCGCCCGCCTCCGGGACGCTCGCGCGCCCGGCGATCGTCCATGGCGATTTCCGCCTCGGCAACCTGCTGGTCGGCCCGGACGGTCTACGGGCGGTGCTCGACTGGGAGCTCGTCCACGCCGGCGACCCCATCGAGGATCTCGGTTGGCTGTGCGTTCGGGCGTGGCGCTTCGGCGCCGAACCGCCGGTGGGGGGGTTCGGCCGCCGCGAGCAGCTCGTCGAGGCGTACGTCGCCGCCGGCGGCCGCCCGGTCGACCCGGAAGCGCTGCGCTGGTGGGAGGTGTTCGGCACGCTGCGCTGGGGTGTCATCTGCCTCGGCCAGGTCGACGCCCACCTCACCGGGGCGCTGCGGTCCGTCGAGCTAGCCGCCATCGGTCGCCGGGTCTGCGAGCAGGAGTGGGACCTGCTCCTGCTGCTCGCCCCCGATGCCGTCGCCGCCGTCGCGCCCCGCCTGGCGGCGGCCGACCGGTCCGACGCGACGGCTCCGACCGCCGACCCGGGGTTGCACGGGCGCCCCACGGCCGGTGAGCTGCTCGCGGCCGTGCGCGAGTACCTGCGTGACGATGTGATGCCGGGTACGACCGGGCGCCTGGCGTACCACGCCCGGGTCGCGGCGAACGTGCTCGCGGTGGTCGAGCGCGAGCTCGTCGCGGGCCCCGATCCGGTCGGCGCGCACCGGACGGGCCTTGCCCTCCTCGGCGCCGCGTCCGACGCCGAACTGGCCGCCGCCCTGCGCTCCGGCGCGCTGGCCGGCCGTGACGGCGACGTGATCGGCGTGCTCGCCCGCGCCGTGGCTGACAAGCTGGCGGTGGCGAACCCGCGGTACGCGGGGACGTCGGCCGGCGCGGGAGGGGGCTCCGATGGGTGACGCAGGCGGTGGTGACCTGTTCGCCATCGAGGAACGCGAGGTCGACGGCCGGCCACTGCGGGTTTTCACGAACGCCCCGCCGTCGCTGCGTACCATCTGGCAGCTGAGCGCCGGGCACGGCGACGCGACCTACCTCGTCTACGAGGGCGAACGCACCTCCTACGCCGAGGCGCACACACAGGTCGCCGCCCTGGCCCACCACCTGGCCGGCTCTCTCCGCGTCACCAAGGGGGATCGTGTTGCGATCGCCATGCGCAACTACCCCGAGTGGGTCGTGGCGTTCTGGGCGGCCGCCGCGGTCGGGGCCGTGGTCGTGCCGCTCAACGCCTGGTGGACGGGACCCGAGCTGGCCTACGGCCTGACCGACTCGGGCGCCAAGGTGCTCGTGGCCGACGGCGAGCGGCTCGAGCGGCTCGGGCCGCACCTCGCGGGCACGGGCGTCGAGGCGGTCATCGCCGCCCGGACCGACGCGCCCGTCCCACCGGGCACGCGCGCCTGGGCCGACGTGCTGGACGAGGCGCTCGACCGCAGCGGCGGCGACGCCACGCTGCCGCCGGCCGAGGTCGGTCCCGACGACGACGCCACGATCATGTACACCTCGGGCACGACCGGCCGGCCCAAGGGCGCGGTCGGTACGAATCGCAACGTCGGCGCCCACATCATGAACGTGATCTACGCCACCACGGCCCCGCCGGCGGACGCCGTGGAGCCGGCCGGGTCGGGCGGGTCGGCCCCGGCGGGCGGGGCGAGCGGACTAGTCGGGGAGCGGCCCGTCACGCTGCTCACGTTCCCGCTGTTCCACGTCGGCGGGCTGCACTCGTTCCTGCTCCCCTACACGGTGGCGGGCGGCACGGTCGTGCTGCTCTACCGGTGGGACACCGCCACCGCCCTCGACCTGGTCGAGCGCGAGGGCGTGACCGCCATCGGCGGCGTGCCCACCACGATGTTCGAGCTACTCGACGAGGCTCGTCGCCAGGGCCGGGACCTGCCCACGCTGACCGGGGTGGCGTCGGGCGCCACGTTGGTCCCGCCCGAGTTGGTGCGCCGCATCGACGGCCAGCTCGGCTCGCGGGCGGCGCCCACGAACGGCTACGGGCTCACCGAGACGGCGGGCGCCGCGATCGCCAACGTAGGCCGCCGCTACCTCGACCGGCCGAACAGCGTGGGCCAGCCGATCTCACCGGTGATGGAGGTGCGCATCGCCGACCCCGACGGGCGGCCCGTGCCCGCCGGCGAGACCGGCGAGGTCTGGCTGCGGGGGCCGACGGTGTTCCGCGGGTACCACGGCAACTCCGGGGCGACCGCGGCCGCCCTCACCGACGACGGCTGGTTCCGCACAGGCGACGCCGGCATGCTCGACGACGACGGCTACCTCTACGTCGTCGACCGGCTGAAGGACGTGATCATCCGCGGGGGCGAGAACGTCTACGCCGCCGAGGTCGAGGCGGTGCTCTACGAGCACCCCGACGTGGCGGAGGCCGCCATCGTCGGCGTGCCCGACGAGCGCCTCGGCGAGCAGGTCGCCGCCGTCGTGCGGTTGCGGCCGGGCGCGGTGACCGGGGCCGAGGCGGTCCGGGCGCACGTGGCGGCCCGGCTGGCAGCGTTCAAGGTGCCGTCGGTCGTGCACCTCACGCCGGACGCGCTGCCCCGCAACGCCGCGGGCAAGGTCCTCAAGCGGGAACTGCGGACGCAGCTCGCGGGCGAGCCGGTGGCCTGAGTGACCACCTCGGACATCACGGGCGAGGGCGTGACCGGGGACGGCGCTGGCGCCGAGCGGGTGACCGACGACGGCGCCACCGGCGAGCGGGTGACCGGCGACGGCGCCACCGGCGAGCGGGTGACCGGCGACGACGCCGCAGATGGATCCCCGGTCGCCGAGCCGAGCGGGGGGGTGCCGCCCGAGGTGGCGGCCCGCCTGGTGCGGGCGCTCGACCGGGCGCCGTCGATGTTCGTGACGCTCATCGACGCCAACATGCACTCCGCCTGGCTGAGCACCTCGGCCACGTGGATCACCGGCACCGATCCCGTGAGCCGGCCGGGCCGTCACGCGCTCGAGCGCATCCACCCCGACGACGTCCCCCGGCTGATCCACGGCATGGAGCAGCTCCGGGCGGTGCCGCCCCGGGGCGGGACCGGCGTGCCGGTCGTCGAACCGCTCCGCTACCGCATCCGGCGCCCGGACGACACGTGGATCACCGTCGAGGCCTTCGCCCAGAACCTTCTCGAGGACCCCGAGGTCCAGGGCCTGCTGGTCATGGGACGCCGGGTCGGCGGCGAACTCGACGGCGTGGGCCACGTCGTCGACCTGCTGGTATCGGACGCCGCGCTGCCCTGCGTGCTCGCCGCCTGCGCGGACCTCGTCCCCCACTACCTCGGCGCGGCCGCGGTCGTGGGGCTGGTCGACGGCGACGTCGTGGTCGGCACGCCGGCCGGCAGCCCGGTCGGGCGGCTGGCCGCCGACGAGCGGTGGTGGCGCGACGCCGTCGGCGACTGCAAGACCCGGACCACCGCCGGCTTCGCCGGCTTCCCCGACGACCTGGCTGCCGAGGCGTACGACGCGGGCTTCCGCTCGGTGTGGGTCGTGCCGCTGACCGACGCCACCAGCGGCGACGCCCTCGGAGCGGTCGTCGCCTGGGTGCGCCTCGACGTCGAGCTGAACATCGCCACCGAGGACGGGCTGCGCCAGGCGGCCCGCCTGGCCACGCTCGTCATCGGCGAGCAACGCCGCCACGAGGCACTGCGGCGGGAGGCGATGACCGACCCGCTGACCGGGCTCGGGAACCGCTCCGCACTGCGGCGGCGCCTCGATGCCGACCACAGCCCGGTGACTGTGGCGCTCGTCGATCTCGACGGGTTCAAACCGGTGAACGACACCCACGGCCACGAGGTCGGCGACGAGGTGCTCCGGGTCGTCGGCCGGCGCCTGCTGGCCGCCGTGCGCGAGGACGACTGCGTGGTTCGCTTCGGCGGCGACGAGTTCGCCGTCGTGTTCGCGGACGGCACGACGCCCGACGGCGTGTCGCGGGCGACCGAGCGGATCGCCGCCGCAATCGGGACGCCCCTCGAAGCCGCCGGCGGCCTGACCCTGGCGGTGACCGCCAGTATCGGCGTGGCGACGGCGCCGCCGACCGAGGTGGTCCCGTTGGCCGACCGCGCCCTCTACCAGGCGAAGGCCCGGCGGGACACGCCCCGCTGAGCCCGCCGGGACACCCCCGCTGAGCCCGGCGGGACACCCCCGCTGAGCCAGGCGGCCCGGCGCGTCCGTGTCCGGTGACGGATCGGGTCGCCAACCGACCGGATGCGTCAGCGGACCCGACCGACCCGGCCCGCCGACGCCGAGACCGCCGTGCCACGGCTCCGCCGGAGCTCGCTGCGGTGCGCGTGCCCGTCGGCCCACGGCCCGCCGGCTCGCAGTCGGCCGCTCACGGTCGTCGGCGCAGCGTCGCCTCGAGGTGGTGCTGGTGGGGCTGGCCCACGGCGCCCATCGCCACCTCGTAGCGCAGCTCGTCGCCGACCACGACGATGCGGCGCTCCGTCGTGAGGACCTCCTTGGCCGTGGCCGTCCGGGCGACCTCGGTCGAGCGGACGTGCACGGTGAGCCCGTCGGCGGTGGCGACCGCCTCCCCGGCGGCCAGCTCGGCGAGGCCCGTCGGGTGGGCCAGTACCAGCTCCACGGCGATACCGACGGCCGCGCCGCCTTCCGGGGCGCCGGCGACGTCGGTCGGCTCGGCGACGTTGCCGCCGGCCGTCGGGACGACGTCGGTGGGGGCGGCGGGGGCGGTGCCGGCGGCCGTCGGGCCGACGCCGCGCAGGTAGCCCGACTCGGCGTGGGCCGGCAGACCGGTATCGAGGCGCCGGGTGGCCTGGCGGTAGGCGAGGAACGGCTTGCCGACGTGCCCGAACGAGATCTCTTCGCGGTAGGAGAAACCCTCGATCGTGGGGTAGGTGCCCACCCCCTCGCCGACCCACGTGCCGAGCAACGGAGCGAGCACGGCGACGTCGGGGTGCAGTGCCGGCGACGGTGTCTCAGTACCCATGCGCCGGACCGTACCCACGGCTGCCCGACTGCGCGGGCTCCGAGCGGCCCGACTGTGCGCAGGCTGTACGGCCGCCGGTGTAGGCATGGGTCCCGCAGCCGGTCCCGAGGAGGCAGACGATGCCGCAACGCCCTCCGTCCGTCCGCCCGCTCGCGGGCATCGCCGCGGGGCTCGTGCTCGTGACGCTCGACTTCCGCACGCGGGCGCTCGACCTGCTGCCCGATCCGCTCGGGTGGGCCCTCCTGGCCGTCGGCGCCGCCGAGCTGTCGCTGGTCGTGCCGGCCCGGGCGGCGGTGGCCGCCGCCGTGGCGAGTCTCGGGGACGTGGTGCTGCCGTACCGGTGGGTGCGCATCGACCCCCTCACCGGTGAGGTGGTCGACCGGCCGAGCGAGGTTTCCCTCGACTATCCCGAGCACCTGCGGTGGGACGGCCTGTCGGACCAACGGGCGCTCGTCCTCGCGGCCGCCGTGCTGCTCGGCGGGGTGGCCGTGTGGAGCCTGCTCGACGGGCTCGCCCGCCGCGCCGACCGGGCGGGCGCCGCGGCGGCGCGCCGGCGATGGCGTGTCCTGCAGGTCGTCGTCCCGGCCGTCTGGGCGCTCCCCCACCTGGTGATCGTGCTCGTGGGGGTGCTGGGGTCGGCCCGCTACGACCCGGTGTGGGACGGCCAGCTCGAACTGTTGTCCCTCGCCGGCGTCGTCGCCGTGGCCTGGCTCGTCGTCACGCTGGTCCGCGAGCGGGACGCGTCCTGGGCACTGCGCCCGGACACCGTCCGGCCGTCCCCGTGGCGCCAGCGCCGGCCCGGCGGCGCCGTCAGCGGCTGACGCCCGGCCCCGGCTCGGGCCCGCGCCCCCATACCGCACCGACGGTGGCCAGCAGCTTCGCCAGAAAGCGACCGAGGTGGGGGTCGAACCGGGCGGGATCCGCCCGGCGGACCGCGTCGACGGACCACCACCGGACGGCGGCGAGCTCACGCGGGTCTGGACGCAAGACGCGGTCCTCGTCGCCGCGGCACGCGAACCAAAGGCTGACGTCACGGTGTCGGGCACCGGTTCCCACGGTCGTCGCCTCGGTGACGAACAGCGGGCGGGGGCCGGGCGGGTCGAGGAAGCGTGGCGCGATGCCGAGCTCCTCCCGGGCCTCGCGGAGGGCTGTGGCGGCCGGGGCCTCGCCGGCGTCGACGTGGCCGCCGGCGGGCAGCCACAAGGCCGCCTTGCGGTGCTCGACGAGCAGGACGCTTCGGCGGCCGGTGTCCGGTCAAGCGACGCGCTGGGCGATCGTGAACAGGGCCGCCGCGGCGATGCAGGCGACGGTCCGCACGTGGTTCCAGGCCGTCCACGCCGAGACATAGCGGTCCCAGTCCGCTGGCGCCCCGGCGGCGCCCGGGTCGACGGCGTCGAGGGCGTCGTTGCGGGGCACGTGGTACACGATCGTCAGTACGACCGCGACCAGGTAGAGGGCGCTGCCGGCCACGCGGTACCAGGCGGCGGCATCGTCCATCCCGTCGGCCAGCGACGCCACGGCGAGCGCGAGGCACGTCAGCGCGGTTCCGAACAGCGCCGCCATGAACCACGGCGTGGGCGCCGCCCGGTTCACCTCCTGCATGGCGGCGATGCCCTGCGGCTTGGGCCGGCGGGAGAGCGCCGTCATCACGAACACCGAGAAGGCGAAGAACACCCCGCCGACCACGCCGCTGCCGACGGCCGAGACGGCCGTGAGCGGGACCAGCGATCGATCCATCGTCGCCTCAGACCGCCCACACGCCGGTGGCGGCGGTGTCGCGGGCGTAGTCCGTGAAGTCTCGGGCCTCGCGGCCCAGCGCCTCGCGCACACCGTCGGCAACCTCGGCGTTGCGCCCATCGAGGACGCGGGTGAACAGCTCGGTGAGCGGCCCGACCTCCTCGGAGGGCACGCCGTGCCCGATGGCCGCCGCCGCGTACTCGCGTGGCGTGACCGGCAGGTACACGATCTCCCGGTCGAGGACCTTCGTGAGCTCGTCGGCCACGTCACCGAACGTCAGCGACCGCGGCCCGGTCAGCTCGTAGAGCCGGCCGGCATGCCCGTCCCCGGCGAGCACGGCGACGGCCACGTCCGCGATGTCCTCGGCGTCGACGAACGGCTCGGGGACCTCGCCCGCCGGTAGCGCGATCACGCCGTCGAGCACCGGCTGGAGCAGGAAGTGCTCGCTGAAGTTCTGCGCGAGCCAACTCGCCCGCAGGATCGTCCACTCGGCGCCGCTCTGCTGCACGGCTCGCTCGCTCGCCTGCGCCTCCTCCTCGCCCCGCCCGGAGAGGAGCACGAGGCGCCGCACTCCGCTCGCCACCGCCCGGTCGGCGAACGCCCGGATCGTGTCGGCGGCGCCGGGGAACGCGAGG
This sequence comes from Acidimicrobiales bacterium, assembly GCA_035296625.1. Lineage (GTDB taxonomy): Bacteria > Actinomycetota > Acidimicrobiia > Acidimicrobiales > VFJN01 > DATCLS01. The sequence goes on from DATHAO010000049.1 coordinate 64,040, forward strand.
TCGGGGTAGTACACGACGTACGCCGCGGTCACGTCCGCGAGGACGGGGCCCCAGGTGGCCTCGTCCTCCCAGACGAACGGGGGCGCGCCGGCCCGTGACCCGATCCGGGTCGGCACGCCGCGCCTGGCGAGCCGCTCCGCCACCCGCCGACCGGTCTTGCCGGTGCCGCCGAGGACCAACGTCGTCTGCTCTCTGGTGTCTGCCATGCCGCCAGTGAACGCTGGGCAGGTGAGATGGTCCATCGCTCAGAGGCTCGAATGCATGCGTCAGCGTCTACGTTTGGCCAGATGGACGCGCTCGCCGGGCTGCTCGACGGCCCCCGGACCCACGGGGCGTTCCTGCTCCGCGTCGTCATGGACCCGCCGTGGTCCATCCGCATCCAGGACGAGGCACCGCTCTCCCTTATGGCCGTGGTGCGCGGCGGGGCCTGGGTCCTCCCCGACGGCGGCGAGCCGCGGGCGCTGCACCCCGGCGACATCGCGGTGGCCCGCGGCCCGGAGGCCTACACCGTGGCCGACGACCCGGCCACGGCGCCCCAGGCGATCATCGACACGGGCCAGGTCTGCACCACCGTCGACGGCGTCGACCTCGCCCAGGCCATGGACCTCGGCGTCCGCACGTGGGGCAACGATCCCGATGGGTCGACGATGATGCTGACCGGCACCTACGAGACGACCACGGCCATCGGCCAGCGCCTGCTCGGGGCGCTCCCGCCGCTGCTCGTCCTGCCCGCCGGCGCCTGGGACAACCCCCTCGTCCCGTTCCTCGCCGGCGAGATCGTCAAGGAGCAACCCGGTCAGGAGGTCGTGCTCGACCGCCTGCTCGACCTGCTCGTCGTCGCCGCCGTGCGGGCCTGGTTCGCCCGGCCGGAGGCCGACGCGCCCGCCTGGTACCGGGCCCACACCGATCCGGTCGTCGGCCGGGCCCTGCGCATGCTGCAGAACGCCCCCGCCCACCCGTGGACCGTCGCGGAGCTGGCCGCCGAGACCGGCCTCTCGCGGGCCGCGCTGGCCCGGCGCTTCACCGAGCTCGTCGGCGAGCCGCCGATGACGTTCCTCACAGGATGGCGCCTGGCGCTCGCCGCCGACCTGCTCCGCGAGCCCGACGCGACCGTCGGCGCGGTCGCCCGCGAGGTGGGCTACGGCAGTCCGTTCGCCCTCAGCACCGCGTTCAAGCGCGTGCACGGCGTCAGCCCCCACCAACACCGGCGACGGGCGCTGCAGGGGTGACGCGGCGCTTTCAGTCGGCCAGGTCGCGGGTCGGCGTGGATCCAGGCCCTTCCTGCAGGCACGTCCGGTGGAAGGCCCCCGGTGCGGGGGCGGCGGGCTCAGGCGCCCAGCAGGCCGCGCACGTAGCGCGCCTGGCCGGCGTGCTGCAGGCTGTCCTCCGCGACGCTGACCAGGCGCACGCCGAGCGTGACGGGCGGATGCCACCCCCGGTCGACGATGCGGTCGAGGTCGTCGGACGACAGCCCGCCCAGCATCGCGAGCGTGCGGGCGCCCACGGAGTCGAGGTGGTCGAGCAGCACCTGCGGGGACTCGGGCCGGACGGTGAGCACGTCCTCGGTCGAGTGGCCGTAGCCGGTGTTCGACGGGTCGGCGTCGAGGCCGAACCGGGGCGCCCAGTCGCCCGTCACCCAGAGCTGGTCGGCCCCGAGCAGCTCGGCGACGTGGCTGTCCTGCACGCGGGCGATGTGCCAGACGAGCCAGGCGATCGTGTTGGCGCCTGGGGCGGGAGCCTCGGTGAGCCGGCCGACGTCGAGTTCGTCGACGGCGTCCCGGGCGACCTCGGGGATGCGGCCGTAGAGGTCGATGAGCAGGGAGGAGACGTCCACGACCGCGAGTCCACCACACGCCCGGGCCGGGCCGGCCACGTCGGCCTGTACCGCCGGCACGTAGGCTCTCGAGGACATCATCGGGAACCGGGCCCCCGGGGCGGGGCGCCGCCGACGCCATGTCCTCGCCCGATGGGCCGTCCCGCGAGGCTCGGCACCGAGCACCCTAGGCGAGGCCGACCGAGCCCCCGGTGCCGGTCGCCGTGAGCCGTCGCAGCGCGTCCCCGACCTGTCGAACCTCGTCGCCCGTGAGCTGGGCATCGATGTGTTCGTTGATGACCGAGAAGGCGGTGTCGACGGACCCGAGCGCGGCTGCTCCGCTCTCGGTGAGGACCAACGCCCGAGCACGCCCGTCGCCCGGGTCGACGGTGCGGTCGACGAGTCCAGCGGCGATCAGGCGCCGCACGAGGGTCGTGATCGACGGTTCGGCCTGTCGCAGCGTCCTTGCGAGCGCTCGCTGGGAGATACCCGGCCGTTCGTGGATCACGGCCAGCGCTGCTGCCTGAGCCGTGGTGATGCCCGCCTGATCGATGCAGTGCCGGTCGGCCTCGGTCCGGAGTCGCGCCGCGGCGACCTGGAGGTGGAAGTACAGACGCTCATCGCGTGCCGCGGGCATGCCTGGATATTACTTAGCATCCTAAGTACTGTGCACGGATGATCATCGACGTGTGGGCGCAGCAGCCGAATCCGACGTTCGCCGCGCAGCCGTGGCTGGACACACTCCTGGCCTGGACAGGCCAGGAGCGCACTGGTGTGGTCGACGCGGAGGCGACCGTCGCGGCGATGGATGCCGGCGGCGTGGACGTCGCCCTGATGAGCGCCTGGTGCGGACCGGCCGGGGAGTTGATCGGCAACGACGAGGTCGCGGAGCTGGTAGGGCGGTACCCGGATCGCTTCCGCGGGGTCGGCACGGCGGACATCCGGTCGCCGGCGGCTGCGTGCCGGGAGAGCCGGCGTTGCGTCGACGATCTCGGGTTCGTGGCGATTCGCGTGGTGCCCTGGCTGTGGAACCTGCCGCCGAACGACCGCAGGTACTACCCGCTGTACGCGACGTGCGTCGAGCTCGGTGTGCCGCTGTGCACGCAGATCGGCCACACCGGCCCCCTCTGCCCCTCGGAACCGGGGCGACCGATCCCGTACCTCGACGACGTGCTGTTGGAGTTCCCGGAGCTGGTCGTGGTGGGCGGCCACGTCGGTTACCCGTGGATCGACGAGGTCCTCTCCCTGGCGACCAAGTACCCCAACTTCTACGTCGACACGTCGGCGTACGTGGTGCATCGGCTTCCCGCCCCCCTGGTGGAGTACATGCGGGGACGAGGACGCACCCGTGTCCTGTTCGGCACGAACTGGCCGATGCTCAGTGCGCGGCGAGCACTCGCCCGTCTCGGCGACCTCGGGCTCGACGACGAGGCAAGGGAGTTCTACCTCTCCGGGAACGCTCGCCGAGTCTTCGCTCTCGATGGAGCGAGGGCCGGCTGAGGACGCCGCGGAGGCCCGCAAGGGCGTGTCCACGGCGTGTCGGCGGCTTCTGGCAGCGCTCGATCGCGAGGGGCGAAGCGATAGCTGCCAGAACGGCGGGGATCACTCGGCGGCCTGGCTGCCCACGATGGGTGTCAGCTACGGCCGGTGTCGATGACGCAGAAGCGGTTGCCCTCGGTGTCGGCCAGGACCACGAAGTCGGGGTCTTCCGGGTACATGTCCCAGTCGACTCGATCAGCGCCGAGTGAGACGAGGCGCTGGACCTCGGCGGACTGGTCGGCGGCGTCACCCGCGTAGAGGTCCAGGTGGACCCGCGGATGCTCTTGAACCGGGGTCTCACTGCGACCCAACGCCACCCGCGTGCCGGCACCGCCGTCGGCCGGGACGAGGACCACCCAGTCGTCGTCCACGGCGCCGTCGCGGGGCACGTAGCCCAACGCACGGCTCCAGAACGCAGCGGCGCGCCGCACCTCCGCGGCGCCCATGACGACGGTTCCCACGCTCAGCATGCGCACGAGTCTCTCAAGCGCCTGCCGGCCGTGAGCACGCGGTCTCGGTCCGTGGGGTCACGTCGACCGCACCGTTTCCTCCGCCACGTTTTGGCGGAGCTGAGCGAGATGGCGCTCGATGGAGGCGACGTCGTGCTCCGTCATACCAGCGCGTAGCTGGCGGTCGAACGCGACGGCGGCGGCGCGCAGCCGGTGGAAGAGCGCATCGCCGCGATCGGTCAGCTCCACCAGGTGGACGCGGCGGTTGGCCGGGTCGCGGCGCCGGGTGACCAGCCCGCCGGCCTCCATCGCGTTGAGGTGATGGGTCAGGGTCGCACCCCGGATGCCAACCGCCTCGGCCAGCTCGCGCTGGTTGCCGAGCTGTTGGGACTTGAGGGAGATGAGCACCAGCCACACCGGCGTCGAGCCGCCGGCTGCGGCCAAAGCGGCCTCGAAAGAGCGCGAAACCGTACGTGCCGTGCGGGCGAGGTTGAGCCCGAGCGGGAGCCCCGCCGGCGGCGGCATGTGGCGAGGCTAGCACGTCTAGACGTCGAAGTGTTTGTCATCTAACGATTAGACGTCTATCGTAAGCTCACTGCACGGACCCGAGACGCCTCACCAGGGAGCGCCCGATGAGCCTCACGGAACCCGCACCACTCGCTGGCAAGGTCGCCCTCGTCGCCGGTGCCAGTCGCGGCATCGGGGCGGCAACCGCCCACGCTTTCGCCGACGCCGGCGCCGCCGTCGTCGCCGCCGCCCGTGACGCTCAGGCGCTCGACGATGTCGTGGGCGGCATCCGGGACCGCGGGGGTCGAGCGACCGCCGTGCCCGCCGATGTCGGCGACGCCGCCTCGATGGAACACCTCGTACAGCAGGCGCTCGACCGGTTCGGTCGCCTCGATGCGGCGTTCAACAACGCCACCGACGGCCCGCTACCGGCCCCGCTGGCCGACATCGGGGTCGGCGACTTCGACCGAGGCATCCGCACGAACGTCCGCGGCACGTTCCTCGGCATGAAGTACCAGATCACCGCCATGCTCCGGACCGGTGGCGGTTCGATCGTCAACATGGCCTCGATCGCCGGCGTGCGGGGCACGGCCAACCTGGCCGCCTATGTCGCCGGCAAGGCCGCGATCATCGGCCTGACCGAGGTGGCGGCTTTGGACTACGCCGACCGTGGCATCCGTGTGAACGTCGTCGCCCCGGGACCGATCCTCACCCACCACCTGGAGGCGGCCGGCGATACCGCACAGCGGCTCGCCGCGCAGTCGACGCCCATGCGGCGCATCGGCCGGGCCGCGGAGGTCGCCGCCGCTGTCCTGTGGCTGTGCTCCGATCAGGCGGCGTTCATCACCGGGGTGACGCTGCCGATCGACGGCGGCCAGCTCGCCGGCGACAAGCCCCGGCAGATGTACCGCCCGGGAGAGCCCATGGTGGCCGAGAGCCCTGATGCTGCCGCGAGGCCCGATCCCGACCCGTCGACGACCAGGTAAGGACGACAAGGGAAGGAAGGAACCACCCATGCCCAGTCCCTCCGAGGAGAAGATCCAGGAGCTCGGCCGTCGCTGGGTCGACGCCGAGACCAGTGCGGACGTCCCTGCCCTCGACGCGCTGACCACCGACGACTTCACCCTCGTCGGCCCCGTCGGGTTCGTGCTCGACAAGCAGCAGTGGCTCGACCGCTACCGCACCGGCGGGTTCGCCACGCACGCGCTCACCTGGGACGACGTTCACGTGCGCGACTACGGCGACGCCGCCGTGGCCATCGGTTCCCACACCCAGGAGGCGAGCTACCAGGGCCAGCCCGCCGACGGCCAGTTCCGGGCCACGCACATCATGGTCCGCCACGAGGATGGGTGGATGCTGGCCGGCATGCACCTCAGCCCCGTCGGCGGCCCACCGCCGTTCACGCGGCCCGACCAGTCGTGAGCGTCGGGCTCGATCACACGAGCCCGTGACGCTCCCTGCTCGGCAGCGCACCGCTTCTGCAACTCCCTCAACGCCTTCACGCGGCACGAGCTGAACCACGCCCACCGGGCGCAGGTGCAGGAGGACGGCTGGCCGGTAGCCAAGCCCGAGGACGGGATCGCTCCGTGGCGCGAGGCGCCGACCGTCGTGCCGGCGGAGAAGGACTCGGTGCGGACCGCCGATCCCGCCCCAGGCGAGGTGACGCCAACGTTAGATCTGGGGTAGAACAGGAACCTCCACCGGGGGCGCACGAGGGGGTCCGCATGTCCGACCTGAGCCTGATGGGTGAGTCCGATCCTGAGGCGCTCGCTCACCCGCAGCCGATGTTCAAGCTGTTGCGCGAGGCGGGGCCTGTGCTCGACATGGCGGAGGAGGGCATGGTCCTCGTCGGCGGCGACGCCGAGGTCCGCCACGTGCTGCACCATCCGGAGCTGTTCAGCTCGGGCATCGACGCCGTGGCCATCGGCCAGGTGCGGCCGCTCATCCCCCTCCAGATCGACCCGCCCCACCACCGGAACTACCGCAAGCTGCTCGATCCCATCTTCGCTCCCCGGCAGATCGCCCTCCTCGAGGACCAGACCCGCGAGCTGGTGCGCGACCTCATCGCCGCCGTGGTGGACGAGGGCGGCTGCAACTTCCACACGGCGGTCGCCGAGCCGCTGCCCACCACGGTGTTCCTGCGGCTCCTCGGCCTGCCGGTGAGCCGGGCCCAGGAGTTCCTGAAACTCAAGGACGGCATCATCCGCCCACCGGTCTCCTCCCACGAGGAGCGGATCGAGTACACGGCACGGGTGGGCCAGCAGATCTACGCCGTCCTCCAGGAGGCCGTCGACGAACGCACCCGGCAGCGTTCGGACGACTTCCTCTCGCTATTCCTCGACGCCGAGGTGGACGGCGACCGCCTCACCCACGACGACGTCCTGGACATCGGGTATCTCTTCTTCCTCGCCGGCCTCGACACGGTGACGGCCTCGCTCGACTGCATGCTGAGCTACCTCGCCCAGCACAGTGACCAGCGCCGGCGGCTGGTGGACGACCCGTCGCTCATCCAGCACGCCATCGAGGAGCTGCTGCGGTGGGAGTCGCCGGTGCAGGCCGTGGTTCGTGTCACGACGGCCGACAGCGAGATCGGCGGCTGCCCGGTGCCGAAGGGGCGCGTCGTGACGGTGATGCTGGGCTCGGCCAACACGGACGAGCGGGCGTGGGAAGACGTCGACACCGTCGACTTCGAGCGGGCCGGGAACCGGCACATCGCCTTCGGTGGCGGCGTGCACCGCTGCCTCGGGTCCCACCTCGCCCGCATGGAGCTGCGGGTCGCGCTCGACGAGTGGCACAAGGCCATCCCCGAGTACCGCCTGCGCGACGGCGTCGAGCTGCTCTACTCCCAAGGCCTGCGGGCCGTCGAGAACCTGGAGCTGGTGTGGTGAGTGCGACGGTGGGAGAGCGGCGGCTGATGATCGACGGGAAGCTCGTCGAGGCCACCGGCGGCGCCACGTTCGACAACGTCAACCCGGCCACCGAAGAGGTGCTCGGCCCGGTAGCCGACGGCACGGCCGCGGACATGGAGGCGGCCATCGCCGCAGCCCGCCGCGCCTTCGACACCACGACCTGGGCCAGCGACCACGCCTTCCGCCAGCAGTGCCTGCTGCAGCTGCAGGCGGCGCTCGAGGCAGAGCAGGAGGAGCTCCGCACCGAGCTCGTCGCCGAGGTGGGCTGCCCGGTGCTCATCACCTACGGCCCCCAGCTGGACGCGCCGCTCCGGGAGTCCCTCACCTGGCCCGCGGAGATGATCGACCGGTTCCCCTGGACCCGCGACCTCGGCACCAAGGACTCCTTCGGCATGGGCGTGGACACCCAGCGCGAGGTGTGGAAGGAGCCCGTCGGCGTGGTCGGCGTGATCGTGCCGTGGAACTTCCCGGTCGAGATCACGCTCAACAAGCTGGGGCCCGTGCTGGCCATGGGCAACACCTGCGTGCTGAAGCCGGCCCCCGACACGCCCTGGAACGCCACCCGCCTCGGCCGGCTCATCGCCGAGCGGACGGACATCCCGCCCGGTGTGGTGAACGTCGTCGCCTCCAGCGACCACCTGGTGGGCGAGGTGCTCACGACCTCGCCGCTCGTCGACATGGTGGCCTTCACCGGCTCGACCGCCACGGGCAGACGCATCATGCAGGCGGCCTCGGCGACCCTGAAGCCGGTGTTCCTGGAGCTGGGCGGCAAGTCGATCAATCTCGTGCTCGACGACGCCGACCTCGCCGCCACCATCCCCGCGTCATCGTCGGTCTGCTTCCACGCCGGCCAGGGCTGTGCCATGCCGACCCGCCTGCTGGTGCCCCGGTCGCGCTACGACGAGGCGATCGAGCTGGCGGCGGCCGGGTTCGCCGGCGTCAACTACGGCGACCCCACCGATCCCGCCAACCTCATGGGCCCGCTCGTCTCGGAGCGGCAGCGCGAGCGGGTGCTCGGCTACATCGAGAAGGGGAAGGACGAGGGCGCCCGCCTGATCTGCGGCGGTGGACGGCCCGATCACCTGCCCAAGGGCTGGTACGTCGAACCCACGCTGTTCGTGGACGTGGACAACTCGATGACCATCGCCCAGGAGGAGATCTTCGGGCCGGTCCTCGTGACGATCCCGTATGGGGACGACGACGACGCGGTGCGCATCGCCAACGACAGCCCCTACGGCCTGTCGGGGATGATCACCTCCGGCGACCTCGAGCGGGCCAAGGGCGTCGCCCGCAGGATCCGCACCGGCACCCTAGGCCTCAACGGGGGCATCTGGTACGGCGCTGACGCCCCCTTCGGCGGCTACAAGCAGTCGGGCATCGGCCGGCAGTGCGGCATCGAGGGGCTGGAGATCTTCACCGAGACAAAGACGGTCGGCTGGCCGGCCTGACCGGCCCACGCCGCGAGGAGGCAGCACGTGTCGGGACCGCTCGACGGGATCCGCGTCATCGAGGTCGCCAGCTGGATGTTCGTTCCCTCCGGCGGCTCCGTGCTCGTCGACTGGGGGGCCGACGTCATCAAGGTCGAGCACCCCGTCACGGGCGACCCCCAGCGGGGTCTGGTCACCTCCGGCCTCCTGCCGGGCGGCCCGGGCGGCGTGAACTTCATGGTCGAGCAGCCCAACCGCGGCAAGCGCTCGGTGGCGCTCGACCTGGCCCGCCCGGACGGCCGCGAGGCCCTGCTCAAGCTGGTGGAGAGTGCCGACGTCTTCCTCACCAACTACATGCCGCCCGTGCGCCGCAAGCTCAAGATCGACACCGCGGACCTCCGGGCCCGCAACCCGAACATCATCGTCGCCCGGGGGTCGGGTGCCGGGCCCAAGGGACCCGAAGCCGAGAAGGGCGGGTACGACGGCGCCTCGTTCTGGGCGCGGGGCGGCGTCGGCTCGACGATGCCCGAGCGCGACGGCTGGCCTCCGGGGCAGCCGACGCCCGCCTTCGGCGACGTGATGGGGGGCCTCACCACCGCCGGCGCCATCGCCGCCGCCCTGCTGAAACGCGAACGGACCGGTGAGGCCAGCGTGGTCGACGTGTCCCTGCTGGCGACGGCCATGTGGCAGATCTCACCCATGATCATCGCGTCGAAGCTGTTCGGCTTCTCCAAGATCCCGCAGGGCGACCGGACCAAGTCGTCCAACCCCGGGGTGGCGACCTACCGCACGGCCGACGACCGCTTCATCAGCCTGATCCTGCTGCAGAGCGACAAGTACTGGGACGACTTCGTCACGCGCCTCGGCGTGCCGGACATGGCCACCGACCCCCGGTTCGCCGACTCCGCCGCCCGGGCCGAGAACGCCGAGGCCTGCATCGCCCGGCTCGACGAGGCGTTCGGCAGCCAGCCGCTGTCGCACTGGAAGAAGGTGCTCGAGACCTTCGACGGCGTGTGGAGCCCGTTCCAGACGCTCGACGAGCTCTACGACGACGTGCAGGTGCGGGCCAACGGCTACCTCCCGACCATGACGGCCGGCAACGGCCAGGACGTGGCCCTCGTGGCCAGCCCCGCCCAGTTCGACGAGCAACCGATCCAGGTCGAGCGCGCGCCCGAGCACGGCGAGCACACCGAGCTCGTCCTCCTGGACGTCGGGTACGACTGGGACCAGCTCGCCGCCATGAAGGAGTCGGGCGCCATTCTCTGAGCCAGCAGCGCTCGCTCCCTCGCGCCGGCCGTCGTCGAAGCGGTCGGCGACCTCATCGGTGACCGGCTTGTTCTCAGCTACTTGCGCGTCGCCAGGAAGAACTCCTGGTCCTTCCTCAGCACCCAAGCTCCAACGCGGGCCCTTCGGCGACCTATCCCCTGCTGAGAGCGGAAGTGTATGGTGATCTAACAGCGATGTCACTTCTGCGGCCCAGGGGAGCCCTTCGATGCCGTCTCGTCAGCTCGACTTTCCCGTGTTCGACGCCGACAATCACATGTACGAGACGAGGGAAGCCCTCACGAAGTTCCTGCCCGACCGCTACGCAGGCGTCATCGACTTCGTCGAGGTGCGGGGCCGCACCAAGATCGCCGTCAAGGGGCGGATAAGCGACTACATCCCCAACCCGACATTCGACCGCGTCGCCGCCCCGGGCGCGCAGCAGGAGTACTTCAAGGTCGGCAATCCCGAGGGCAAGAGCCGACGGGAGATCATGGGCAAGGCCATCGACGCCATCCCCGCCTTCCGGGAGCCGGGCCCGCGCCTCGAGCTGATGGACGAGCTCGGCCTCGACCGGGCGCTCATGTGGCCCACGCTCGCGAGCCTGGTGGAAGAGCGCCTGCGCGACGACCCCGACGCCACGCACGCGGTGATCCACGCCCTCAACCGGTGGATGCACGAGCAGTGGACGTTCAACTACGAGGACCGGATCTTCCCCGCGCCGGTGATCACGCTCCCGATCGTGGAGAAGGCCATCGAGGAGCTGGAGTGGGTGGCCGCGCGCGGCGCGAGGATCATCCTCGTGCGCCCGGCGCCGGTGCCGGGCTTCCGGGGGCCGCGCTCGTTCGCCCTGCCGGAGTTCGACCGGTTCTGGGAGCGCGTGCAGGACAAGGACCTCGTGGTCGGCATGCATGCCTCCGACAGCGGCTACCAGCGCTACCTCAACGAGTGGGAGGGCGTGCGGGACGACGAGTTCACCCCCTTCAAGGGCGGAGGTGCCTTCGCCGCCATCACGCACGCCGCGTACCGCGCCATCACCGACACCGTGGCGTCGGCCATCGGTCACGGGCTCTGCACCCGCTTCCCGCGCCTCAAGATCGCTCCGATCGAGAACGGCAGCGGCTGGGTGCTCCCGCTGCTCCACGACATGGCCTCCGCCTACGCCTTCAACCCGCACCTCTTCGAGGAGGACCCGGTGGCGGTCTTCACGCGGAACATCTTCGTCCACCCGTTCCACGAGGACGACCCGGTCGGGCTGTGCCGGGCGATCGGCGCCGACAACGTCCTGTTCGGTTCGGACTACCCGCACCCCGAGGGCCTCGCCGACCCGCTCAGCTTCGTCGACGACCTCGACGGGCTGTCCGAGGAGGACACGGCCAAGGTGATGGGCGGCAACCTGTCCCGCCTGATGAACGTCGCGTAGGCGGGCCCGCCGCCATCCGACGATGACCCGCGCTCCCAGCTTCCCCCCCTTCACGCCCACCAGCGGCGAGCTCGTCCGCTCGTGCGCGGCGCGGTTCGGCGACAAGACGTTCGCGTTGCTCGGCGACGTCCGCCTCTCCTACGCAGAGGCCGAGGCCCGGTCCGCCGCCGTGGCCAAGGGCCTGCTCGCGTCCGGCGCCGGCAAGGGAACGCGCGTCGGGCTGCTGGCGGCCAACAGCCCCGCTTGGATCGTGGCATGGCTCGGCATCACGCGGGTCGGCGGCGTCGCCATCCTCCTGAGCACCTACAGCAAGCCCACGGAGCTCGGCTGGATGCTGCGTCACGCGGACGCCCAGCTGCTGCTCACCCAGGACGCGCATCTCGGCCACGATCACCTCGAACGCCTCGAGCAGGCCGTCCCCGGCCTGGCGGATCAGACCCACGAGCAGATCTTCGTGGAGTCCCAGCCGTACCTGCGCACGGTGTGGACCTGGGGCGAGGAAGTGCGCCCCTGGTCGGCGCCCGTCGCCCAGCTGGTGGCGCGGGGGAAGGACGTCACCGATGGGCTGCTGTCGGCCTGCGAGCGCGAGGTCACGCCCGCCGACCCGATGGTGGTCGTGTACTCGTCGGGCAGCACGTCGGACCCCAAGGGCGCGGTGCACGCCCATGGCGCGGTGGTCCGCCACGCGCACAACCTCTGGCAGATGCGCGACCTCACCGCGGACGACGTGCTCTACACGCCGATGCCGCTGTTCTGGGTCGGGGGCTTCAGCTTCACGCTGGTCGCCGCCATGCACGCCGGCGCCACGCTCGTCTTCGAGCAGCACTTCGAACCCGGCGCGACCCTGCGGCTCATCGAGAAGGAGCGCGTCACCCAGGTGCTCGGGTGGCCCCACGTGGCCAAGGCGCTCGTCGACCACCCGACCTTCCGCGAGCGCGACCTGTCGTCGGTGCGGGGAGGCACCTTGGCCGCCCTGCGCCCCCAGGACCAGCAGGAGGGCGCCGACGTCCCGAAGGCCAACTCGCTCGGCATGACCGAGACGCTGGGGCCCCACACCTTCGGCTCGAAGGACGACGTCCTTCCGCCCTCGAAGGGCGGCTCGTTCGGGCTCTCGGTACCGGGAGTGGAGCACAAGGTCGTCGACCCCGTGACGCTCGAGGACCGGCCGGTCGGCGAGAGCGGAGAGCTGTGGCTGCGCGGCTACTCGGTGATGCTCGGGCTCCACAAGCGGGAGCGATCGGAGACGTTCACGGCCGACGGCTGGTACCGCACCGGCGACGGGGGCTACTTCGACGAGGACGGTCACTTCTACTTCACCGGCCGGATGGGCGACCTCATCAAGTCGTCGGGCATGAACGTCACGCCCCGCGACGTGGAGCTGGCGCTCGAAGCCCTGCCCGAGGTGGTGATGGCGTTCGTCACGGGTGTCGACCATCCCGACCGCGGCCAGGACGTGGTGGCGGCGATCATCCTCCGGCCCGGCGAGACGCTCGACGAGGAGGAGGCCCGGAAGCGGGTGAAGGAGGCGATCGCCTCGTACAAGGTGCCGCGGCGCATCGCCGTGTTCGTCGACCAGATCGAGCTCCCGTGGCTCGACTCGGGCAAGATCGACCGCCGCCGCCTCTCGGCGATGCTGGGCGAGCGGTTCCACGAGGCGTGATGGAGTTCGACCCGTACAGCGAGGCGTTCTTCGAGGACCCCTGGGAGATCTACCGCTGGCTGCGCGACGAGCAGCCCGTGTACCACCACGAGCGCCTCGGCTTCTGGGCCGTGTCCCGCTACGCCGACTGCGTCGAGGTCCACCGCGACACCGCGACGTTCACGTCGACACGCGGCGTCACGCTCGACCAGCTGCGCAGCGCCGCCTTCGGTGCGGTGGCGGACCACGTGGGGTCGATCATCATGATGGACCCGCCCATGCACGAGCGGATGCGCAAGCTGGTGAGCCGTGCGTTCACCCCGCGGCGGATCGCCGAGTGGGAACCGGTCGTGGACCGCGTGGTCGGCGGCTTCCTCGACGGCCTCGCTGGCGCGGGGTCGTTCGACGTCGTGGTGGACCTGTCCGGGCCGTTCCCCGTCGAGGTCATCTGCGAGATCGTAGGCGTCCCCGCCGCCGACCGGCAGCAGATACGCCACTGGACCGACGCGATGCTCGAGCGCGAGGTCGGCAACCCGTTCCCGCCCCCTGCCGGGATCGACGCGTCCATCGCCGCGCACCGATACATGGTCGACCTCGTGGCCGACAAGCGGCGCCAGCCCCACGACGACATGATCGGGCACCTCCTGGAGGCCGAGGTCGAGCGGGAGGACGGCACCGTCGAACGGCTCGACGACGTCGAGGTTGCCCAGTTCGTCTCACTGCTCACGGCGGCCGGCGCGGAGACGGTCACGAAGCTGGTCGGCAACGGCGTCATGACCTTCGCCGAGCACCCCGACCAGCTGGCCAGGCTCAGGGCCGAGCCGGGGCTCGCGGGCCCCGCCGTGGACGAGGTGCTGCGGTGGAGGGCACCGTCGCAGTACCAGGGCCGCTTCTCGGCGCAGGACCGGGAGCTCCACGGGACCACCGTCCCGGCCGGCAACCCCGTCCTCATCGTGACCGGGGCGGCCAACCGCGACCCGCGCGCCTACGACGAGCCCGACCGTTTCGACATCGGGCGCACCGGTCCGCTCGGGATCAGCTTTGGGCACGGCGCCCACTACTGCATCGGCGCGCACCTCGCCCGCCTCGAGGGCCGGGTCGCCTTCACCGAGCTGTACCGCCGCTGGCCCGACCTCGGGGTCGATCTGGAGGGCGTGCGCTACGTCCACATGGCGAACGTGGCCGGACCCGCGTCGGTCCCCGTCAGCACCTGAACGCGGGAGCGGACGAGCGCCCGTCGAGGTCGAGGGCCACTACCCGGGTCCCCTGGCCCCGCCCCAGGGCGCGCGTCACCGGCTCAGCCCTGGCGTGTAAGGAGGAGCGCGCCGGCGATGGGTCCGCCCCCGTTGGCGACCGCCGCGACCTCTACGCCCGTGCGGACCTGGCGATCGCCGGCCTCGCCGCGGAGCTGGAGGCAGGCCTCGTGGATGAACCCGAAGCCGTGCAGTCGCCCGGCCGACAGCTGGCCACCATGCGTGTTGAGCGGGACCTCGCCGTCGAGGGCGATGCGGTGACCGCCCTCGACGAAGGGCCCCGATTCACCCTTGCCGCAGAAGCGGAGGGCCTCGAGCCACGTCATGGCGAGGAAGCTGAACCCGTCGTAGAGCTCGGCCACGTCCACGTCGGTCGGCTTGAGATCGGTTCGGCTCCACAGCTGGGCGCCGGCGTCGCGGGCCGCCATCGTCGTCATGTCGTCGAACTGGTCCCACGACGGTCGGCCCCGCAGCGCCGTCCCCACCGCCTCCACCCGGGCGACGGGGTGGTCGACGTCGGCCGCGTGCTGGGCCGCCGACACGATGACGGCGGTGGAGCCGTCGACCGGGGCGTCGCAGTCGTAGAGGCGGAAGGGCGAGGTGATTATGCGGCAGCCGAGGTAGTCGGCGAGCGTCATCGGGTCGCGGTACACCGCCTTCGGGTTGAGCCTGGCGTTCCGGCGGGCATTGATGGCGATCATGGCCAGCTGCTCGGGCGTGGTGCCGTACTCGTGGAAGTGGCGGTGCGCGTTCATCGCCAGCCAGTTGGCCGCCGAGTAGGCCCGGAACGGGATGCTCCACTGGAGAGCGCCGCCCATGCGGGGCGCGTCTCGGCCGCCGCCCGCTCCGCCGATGCCGATGCCCTGTCGGCCGCCGGCACCCTGCTCGGTCGACTCGGTCACGGTGCGGTACACGAGCACGTGGCGCGCGAGCCCGGCGCCGACGGCCATCACCGCGTTGATGACCGCGGCCAGCTGCGCCGCACCCTCGATGCCGCCGCTGTGCCAGTCCACGTTCAGGCGCAGAGCGTCCTGGACCTCGGGGGTGCCGGGCCCGCTGAACCCGGGGCCGGCGCCCCCGACCGCACCGGGGTAGGTGGCGATGCCGTCGATGTCGGCCGTGGTCAGCCCGGCGTCGGCGATGGCCTCGACAGCGGCGTCGAGCGTGAGGTCGAGCCCGGAGCGGCCCAGCCGACGTCCCACGGCGGACTGGCCGATGCCGGAGATGATGGATCGCCGCTCGAAGTCCGTCATGCCGGCTCGAAGAGGGGGAACCACACGAGGTCGTGCTGCTCGAACACGACCCGCACGGGCAAACCGATGCGTACGTCATCGGGAGGGCAGTTGACCAGGTTGCTCGTGAGACGGAGGCCGTCCTGCTCCGGGAAGGTGATGAGCACGATGGCATAGGGCTCGTTGCCGCCGTCCCAGGACTGGTGGTTCACCGTGAACGAGAACACCTCGCCGCGGCCGCTCACCGACTCGGGGAGGACGTCGCGGCTGCCGCACTCGGGGCAGCGGGGCAGGGGCGGGTGCATGTAGTAGCCGCAGGCCTGGCACCGGAGGAACCGGAGGCGGCCGTCCTCCCCGGAGGTCCAGAAGAAGCGGTTGTCGTCGTCCAGCGCGGGCTGCACCCGGAAGGGCGCCGGGCTCACTTCTCGGCCACGCGCTCGGCCAGCGTCATCGCGGTCACGATGCCCACGTCCTGGAGCTCCCGGTGCCATGGTCCACGCCTTGTGCCTCGCCCCCCGACGGTGTATGTGACGTGCCTGTTAGATTATCGCCGGGCTACGACCGTGCAACTGCGTGGCTCACGAGCCACGCCGACGTCGAGGAGATCGCCGTGCTCGAGGACCCCGAGCCGGTCGCCCGGGCGGCGAGACCTGCTGAGTAGCGTTCGGGCAATGGACGCGAGCGTCGTCAGGAGGCCGCCCTTCGGGAACAACCCGCTGGTGGGCGAGCGCGGCACCGACACGCGGCGCCGCATCCTCGGCGCGGCGCTCGAGGTGTTCGGCAAGGCCGGCTTCGCCGAGTCCCGGGTCGAGCTCATCACCGAGCTCGCCGGGTGCTCGCGCCCCGCCTTCTACCAGTACTTCTCCAGCAAGGACGACGTGTTCTGGGCGCTGGCCCGCCAGCTAGGCCACGAGATGGTGGCGCTGGCCGAGCGGCTGGAGCGCGTGACGCCCGACAGCGACGGGCTGGCCCACCTGACCGAGTGGGTCGGCCAGTTCATGGCCCTGCACGAGGCCTGGTCGCCGGTGTTCGCCTCGTTCCAGGCCGCCAGCCGCGACCACCAACCCGAGGCCCGCCGCTCGAGCGGCATCGCCGACCGCACCGGCCTGGCGCTCCTGCGCGCGTTCGGGGTGGAGGAGACGACCCGGAACGCGACGCTGGCGACGAACCTCGTCTCGGTGCTGATCCGCTGCAGCTTCTACGCCGAGCAGTCCCCGGCCGACACCAGCGTGCAGCCGCTCGTCGACGGGGTGGCCCAGCTCTTCCATCGGATCCTCGAGGGCCCGATCGAGGGCGTGAACGTCGTCCGCTCCCGCCCCGGCGGCCGGCGGGGTACCGCGGTCGCCGCCCCCGAGCCCACCGCCCACGCCCGCCTCCTGCGGCCTCGCGGCGAGAAGACGCGCCTGCGGCTGCTCGACGCGGGCGCCGCGGTGCTGCCGGCCCGGGGCTACCACGACGCCCGGGTCGACGACATCGTCGCCGCCGCCGGTGTGAGCCACGGCACCTTCTACCGGTACTTCGAGAACAAGGACGACTTCTTCCGGGTGCTGGCCGAGGCGGCGTCGTCCCGCATGATCGACCTCATCGACGGGCTCGACCTGGACGCCCGGCCCGACGGCCTGCGGACGTGGCTGCGCGCCTGGTTGGACGCCTACAAGGCCGACGGCGGCGTCATCAGCACCTGGCAGGAGATGCGGACCAACGAGGAGCTGTACGCCTTCTCCCAGCGGGTGGCCGCCTCGGTGTTCACCCGGCTCGTGCGACTGCTGGAGCGGCGAGACTTCGGCAACGCGGTGGTCGACGCCACCACCCTCCTCTCCCTGATCGAGCGCGTGCCGTACAGCGTCTTCACGCTCCGGTTCACGACGGAGGACGACGCGGTGGAGAACATGCACGTCGCCATCCGACGCGGGTTCCTCGCCCTGCCGGCCTGATGGACCTCGAGCTCACCGACGAGCAGCACGGGCTGCGCCGGAGCGCACGGAGCGCGCCTCCTACGATCCCGCTGTGAGCCTCGTCAACCACGTCGGCCTGTGCGTGACCGATCCCGAGCGGTCCCGGCGCTTCTACGAGGAGGTCTTCGGGTGCACCCATCGCCACGACCTCCGCGTCCCGGACGCCGCCGCTTCCCGGCTGCTGCGGGTCCCCGAACCGGTGCGTCTGACCGCCGTCTACCTGGAGCGGGACGACTTCGTGCTCGAGCTGCTCCACTTCGGGCGCGAGGGCAACGACCCCCGGCGGGACCGGTCGGTCACCGAGCCCGGGCTCACCCACATCTCGTTCTCGGTGGACGATGTCGCCGCCACCTGCGCCAAGGTGACCGAGCTGGGCGGCGAGGTGCTCGCGGACACCGACGTCGGCGGCCAGGCGATCATGGTCCGCGACCCCGACGGCCAGCTCCTCGAGCTCCTCCCCAAGGCGAGGCACTAGCACCGTGCGGGAGCACCAGTTCTCCTTCGAGGTCGACGCCACGCCGGAGGAGGTGTGGCGGTCGCTCCATCCCCGGCTCGAGCGGGGCGTGATCGAGCACGGCGATGTCCGCATCGAGATCGTCCACCCCGGCGACGAGCACGGCCTCGGCCTCGTCCGGCACTGCAGGTTCCGGGTGCCCAAGTACCTCCTCAGCGGGGGCGTGGGGCGCTCGTGGGAGGTGGTCACGGAGTCCCGGCCCGGAGAGTGGTCGAGGTACGAAGCCGTCGGCAAGCCGTTGTGGTCGAGAGCCAGTGGCTGGCACCGGATCGAGGCGGTGAGCAGCCAGCGGACGAGGGTGACCTTCGGCGAGACCTACGAAGCCTTCAATCCCCTCGCCCGCTGGCTTCTCGAGGCAAGGGTCCACCGTTTCATATCGGCCGACAACGACACGCTCATCAGGCGGGCGGTGGGGCGGGGTGTCGCGGCTCAGCGGTCGCGCTCGGGCCGGCCGTGACGGGTTCGAACGGCGTGCCGAACGAGTCCAGGTGGGCGACCTCTCCGACCGGCCGACGCCGCGGCCGTCCCATCGGCGTCGCCGGTCGCCCGATCGGCACGACGGCCAGCGGGCGGACGCCCGCAGGCAGTCCCACGGCCGCGGCCAGGACATCCGGGACCTGGGCGGCCAGCGTGGTCATCGACGAGCCGTAGCCGAGCGACGCGGCGGCGAGCAGCAGGTTCTGCGTCGCAGGGAAGACCGACGACGCGAGCACGGGCTCGGGCACCCCGCTGCGACCGTCCCCGGCGACGACGACGAGCACGGGCGCACCGCCGTAGCCCCGGTCGACGAACTCGTCGACGGCAGCGAAGAACCCGGGGTCCAGGTTCCGCTGCGCGTGACGACGGGCGCCGCCGTCCCAGACCCGCCGGCTGAGCTCGACGATCGCACCCCGGGTGGTCGCGTCCCGCACTACGACGAAGACCCAAGGCTGGCGGTTCTCGGCGCTCGGCGCGTGGGTGGCGGCGCGCAACATCGTGACGAGGTCCTCGTCGACGACATGGCTGTCGGTGAACGTCCGGCACGCCCGCTGGCGCAGCAGGTGGTCGATCACACCCGCCCCGGTCGCGGCGTCGTGCTCCACGTCATCCATGTCGGTCTCCTGGTGGGCGCTCGGACGGCTCGGCATGAGCGCACGAGGCGCCGCGGCCGGGCAGCTCGCCCTTGAGGACCTTGCCGGTGGCGTTGCGGGGCAGCTCGGCCAGGAAGGTGACCGTCCTCGGGACCTTGTCGTCGCTCAGGCGCTCGGCGCAGAAGGACCGCAACTCCTCCGCGGTCAGCTGGGTGGCCGGTGCCCGGACGATCCAGGCGCCCACGTCCTCGCCCAGCACGGCGTGAGCGACGCCGGCGACCGCGGCCTCCTGCACGCCCGGGTGCTCGTGGAGGATGGCCTCGACGTCGGCGGCGTGCACGTTGTTCCCGCCACGGACGATCACGTCCTTCTGGCGGCCCACGATGTAGAGGAAGCCGTCCTCGTCGAGGTAGGCCAGGTCACCGGAGTGGAGCCACCCGTCGCGCCACGTGCTGGCGGTGGCTTCGGCGTCCCGGAAGTACTCCCGCTCCCGGCCGGGGTTCCTCACGATCAGCTCGCCGATCTCCCGGGCACCCAGCCCGGTGCCGTCCGCGTCCACGATCCGGAACTCGGTGGGCGCCACCGGCCGACCCACCGAGCCGATCCGCCGGGCCTGCTCCTCCGGGGGCATGAAGCAGAAGGCCGGCCCGGCCTCGGTCATCCCCCACGAGTTCGAGACCACGGCGTTCGAGAGCTTGTCCTGCAACCGGGCGACGGTGCCGGGAGCGACCGGAGCGCTGCCCAGCGAGCACATTGTGATCGACGACAGGTCCGCGTCCTCGAACCGGGGACTGGCGACCAGCAGCTCGGCCATGGCGGGCACGAGGAACGTCGCACGCGGGCGGCGCCGCTGGACCACGTCGAACCACCGGTCGACGTCGAATCGGGGGAGGTAGAGCAGCCGCATGCCGAGCTTCATCGGGTTGTAGGTCGAGGCGATGCCCGCGAACGTGAACATCGGAGACGCGTGGAGCCACCCGGCTCCCCGCCAGCGGGGCAGGCCGTTCGGCACCATAGCCACGTTGCGATGCCGCACGACCACACCCCTCGGACGGCCGGTGGTGCCCGAGGTGTACATGAGGTCGGCCATGTCGTCGCCGGTCAGTGGCACCTGGATGGGCGAGTCGTCGGCGTCGGTGGCGTCGTCCCAGCCGACGAGCCCGTCGCCCATGTCCGTCGGGCCGGTGGTGACGACGGCCCGCAGCTCGGGCAGGTCGCGCCGCGCCGCCGCCAGCACCGGCGTCGTGGCGGCGCCGCTGACGGCGACGACCGCGCCGGCGTGGGCGAGCACGTAGCCGAGCTCCCGGGACACGAGCCGGGTGCTGGTGGGGACGGCGACCGCGCCCGCCTTGTGGACGGCCGAGTAGGTGAGGAGGAAGCGGTCGCCCTCCTCCGGCGGCACGTGGATCGCCACCCGGTCGCCCTTGGCGACCCCCTGACCGATCAGCCAGCGCGCCAGCCGGTTCGAGCGTGACTCCCACTGGTGGAAGGTCAGGTCGCGGTCGGCCGCCACGTCGGTGAACGCCACCTCGTCCGGGAGCGCGCCGGCCATGAGCCTGAGCTGGTCCGGCAGGAGGTCCGCCATCAGACCCGCCCATCCGGGCTCACGGGCAAGGCTCCGGGTCCCGCGGCAAGCCCAGGAGCCGCTCGCCGATGACGTTCCGCTGGATCTCGCTGGTGCCCCCGGCGATGGTGAGGCAGCGGTTGGCGAGGAACCCGAAGGTCCACTGGCCGGCCGTGCCGACGGTGGTGGCGCCCTCGGGGCCGAGCAGAAGGAGCCCCAGCTCCTGGGTGCGTTGATCGTGCTCGGCGCCGAGCAGCTTGCGGACGCTCGCCTCGGGGCCCGGGGCGGCACCGGTGAGCGACCGGGCGATGGCGCGCACGCCGATGGCCGCGACGGAGTGCGCCTCGGCGACCAGCGCCCCCACGTCGTCGACCAGGAGGGCGTCGGCGGTGAGCTGACCCGTGCCGATGCGCTCGGTCACCAGGCCGACGAGGGCCTCGATGCCGCCGCCGAACGACGAGCCGCTGCCCATCGAGACCCGCTCGTTGGCGAGCGTGGTGCGGGCCAGCGGCCACCCGCCGTCCACCTCGCCCACCACGCAGTCGTCGGGCACGAACACGCGGTCCAGGAAGACCTCGTTGAACATGGCCAGGCCGGTGAGCTCGCGCAGCGGTCGGATGTCGATGCCCGGCGCCGTCATGTCGAGGACGAAGTAGGTGATGCCCAGGTGCTTCGGGGCGTCGGCATCGGTGCGCGCCAGGCAGATGCCCCAGTCGGCCTCCGCGGCCATCGTGGTCCACACCTTCTGGCCGTCGAGGAGCCAACCGCCGTCGGTGCGGCTGGCGCGGGTCCTGAGCGACGCCAGGTCCGAGCCCGCGTCGGGCTCGCTGAAGAGCTGGCACCAGGCGATGTCGCCGTGGAGCGTGGGGCGCACCCACCGCTCCTGCTGCTCGGGTGTGCCGTGGACGGCGATGGTCGGGGCGGCCCAGGCGCCCACCTGGAGGTGGGGCGCCCGCACCTTCGCCCGGCGCAGCTCCTGGTCGATGACGAGCTGCTCGACCGGGCCGGCGTTCCGGCCCCATGGCGGCGCCCAGTGCGGCACGAGCAGCCCGGTGTCGGCGAGCCGGCCCCGACGCTTCTCCCGGGGGAGGGCGGCGATCTCTTCGACGGTCGACCTCACCTCGGCGCGGAGCGATTCGGCCTGCGGGGGCAACTCGAGGCCGATCTGCCGGCGCACCCCGTCGAGCGCGGCGCGGGCCGTCGCGGCCCGCCACGGTGCGGCACCGCCGAAGAGCTGGCGAAGCGCCAGGGCCCGGCGGAGGTAGAGGTGGGCGTCGTGCTCCCAGGTGAAGCCGATGCCCCCGAGCACCTGGATGCAGTCCTTGGCGACGGCGGCGAAGGCCTCGAGGGCGATCGCGCCCGCTGCGGCGGCCGACAGCGCCGCCTCGGGGCTCTCCCGGCCGCCGCAGTCGAGGGCGGCCGCGGCGTCCCAGGCCACCGCCCGCACCTGCTCCAGGTGCACGAGCATGTCGGCGCAGCGGTGCTTCACGGCCTGGAACTGGCCGATCGGGCGACCGAACTGCCGCCGGTCCCTGGCGTGGGCCGCGGCGGTGTCGACGCACCACGCCGCCCCGCCGGCGCACTCGGCGGCCGCCAGGGCGATGCCCACGCTCTCCACCCGCGCCCGGGTGAGGCCCGGCACGAGCGTGGCCGGCGCATCGGCCACGTCGAGCCGGGCCAGGCGGCGGGTGGGGTCGAGCGCGTCGAGCGCGGTGGCCGTGACGACGTCGCCGTCGACCAGGGCCCAGCGCTCGACGCCCTCGAGGGTCACCGGCACGACCACGACGTCGGCGATCAGGCCGCACAGCACGGGGCCGGTGCCGCCGCTCAGGCGCAGCCGGCCGTGACCGCCGGTCGCGCCGGTCGCGCCGGTCGCGCCGATCGCGCCGCCGAGGGCGACGGCGCCGACCCGCCGGCCGGAGCCCAGATCGTGGAGGAGCCTGGGTGCGAGCGCGTCGGCTCCGCGGTCGCCGATGGCCGCCGCCGCCCACACGGTGGGCAGCATCGGGCCGGGCGCCACCGCGCGGCCGAGCTCCTCGAGGATGACGGCGACCTCCGCGTAGCCGTATCCCTGCCCACCGTCGGACTCGGCCACGGCCAGGCCGAGCCAGCCCAGCTGGGCCAGCTCGGTCCAGAACGGCGGGAGCGACTCGGCCTCGGCATCCATGGCCGCGCGCGCGACCGCAGGCGCGCAACGGTCGGCGGTGAAGCGACGAGCGGTCTCGAGGAGGGCCAGCTGGTCCTCACCGATGGCGATGGTCACGTGCCTCCCCTGGTGCGCACCGTCCGACGACCACGCCCCGCCGTCAGGCGGCGGCGATGAGGCCGAGCACGTTCTCCCGCATGACCTTCCTGGTCTCGGTGGGGGTGAAGGTCGGGATGTCCTTCACGAACGTCGTCGGCTCGGACAGGCCCTCGGTGTGCGGGAAGTCCGACCCGAACAGGAGCCGCTCGACGCCGAGGGCGTCCTTGAGCATCGCCATGTCGTCCTCGTAGTACGGGGCCACCCACACGTGTTGCCTGAACTGCTCGACGGGGTGGTCCTTGAAGGCGAAGGGCATCTTGCCGCGGGCGGCGTCCAGGTTCCTGAGCAGGTCGGGAACCCACATCGCGCCGTTCTCGATGGATGCCAGCTTGAGGTCCGGGAACCGCTCGAGCACGCCGTGGCAGATGAGGGCGGCGAACGTGTCGGAGATGCCGCGGTCCTGGAAGGCCACCAGCGGGAACGCCGCGTGCCGGAAGCCCTCGAAGCCTCCGCCCCCGGGATCGCCTCCCGTCCGCCAGAAGGTGCCGTAGTGGCTGACGCCGCTGAGCCCGGCGTGGATCGCGAGCGGCACGCCGGACTCGTCGATCAGGCCCCAGACCTTGTCGAACCGCGGGTGGCCTGGTGACACGTAGCCGTCGTTGCCGTCGGGGACCGGGCCGGGGATGGTGACGAGGATCCGCGCCCCGGCATCGAGCACCCGCGCCACCTCCGCGGCCGCCAGGTCGGGGTCGGCGAAGGTGATCATCGGGGCGGCGTAGAGGCGACCGTCGCCGCGGTCGAAGCCCCAGTCCTCGTCGAGCCACATGTTGAACGCCGTGAACGCGGCGTGGAGGGCGGGGACGTCGCGCCTGAGGGCCTCCTGCATCCCGACGCCGAGCGTGGGGAACAGCAGGGCGCCCTCCATGCCCTGGTCGTCGAGCAGCGCGACGCGGGCGGCCCGCCGACGGTAACCCGGGTGCCGATCGATGGGTTCTAGCTCGCCGAACATCGTCTTGAGGTCGAGGCCCTCCTCGTTGCGGCCGCGGAAGTAGTCCTCGAGGCTGCCGGGCCTGGCGATCGGGTCGAAGGTGGGGTTCGGGATGAACTTGTTGATCCTCCCGGCCACCAGGAGGCGCCGCTTGCCGTTCACCTCGGCCCACTGCATGCACCGCTTCGCCATGGATGGCTCGATGTGGCGGATGAAGGCGTCCTCGGCCTCGTAGTAGTGGTTGTCGGCGTCGAACGCCCGGAACCCGAGGTCCACCATCGGTGAGGATCGTAGTCCTCGGTGGAAACTTCTGACACTGGCGTCAGGTACTGTCCGGCGCATGATCGTGGACGGGTGGGTGAACCTGTTCCCCGAAGCGTTCGCCTCACAGTGGGTGGCGAAGGAGCCCCAGCAGGGGGTGGTCGAGCTGTTCGGCACCGACCTCGCCACCAGCACCACCGCGGAGGGCCTGCTCGAAGCCATGGACGACGCCGGCATCGACCTCGGCGTGCTCACGGGCGGCCTGTCGGACCCGGAACGGTCGCACCGGGCCGGCGGCTTCGCCGCCGAGGAGCTCGTCGCCATCGCCGCCGAGCACCCGGGGCGATTCCTCGTGGCGCCGACCGTCGAGCGGGCCGCCAAGCCGGGCCGCAACTGCGCACGCATCCGGGAGCTGGCCCAGCACCCGGCGGTGGCGATCGTGCGGGTCACACCGCTCGTCGAGCAGTACGAGCTGAACCACCGCCTGTACTACCCCGTGTACGCCACCTGCGAGGAGCTCGGCCTGCCGGTGTCGATCAACATCGGCGTGCCGGGCCCGCAGGTGCGCTCCCGTTGCCAGGACCCCGTGCTCCTCGAGGACGTCCTCATCGACTTCCCCGGCCTCACCGTCGTCGGCGCCCACATGGGCCACCCCTACGAAGGGCTCCTGATCCAGTACATGCTCAAGTGGCCGCAGCTGCACCTGATGACGTCGGCCTACCTGGCCACCTACATGGATCCCGCGCTGGTGCGGTTCATGGATTCGTCCCGCGGCCGGGGCCGGGTCCTGTTCGCCTCCGACCACCCGGTGATCCCCGTCGGCAAGGCCATTGACGCCGCGCGCCGGCTCCCCCTGTCGGAGGAGGCCATGGCCCTTTTCCTGGGCGGCGCCGCTCACCGGATCCTCGCCGCGCGCGAAGGGCGCAGACCATGACGGCGGTGACCGCCCCGAGGAGGAGCGGGACGGCGGTCAGAACGGCCGGTCGCGCGGACCGGTCCTGGGGCCCGGGGTGAACGTCACGGGCATCCTCACCACGCCGTTGAGCTCGGGGTTGCCGGCGTAGAACCGGGTGGCCTGCCGGTCGACCGAGTAGTCGGGGATGCGGGTGAGGACCTCGGTGAGCAGCACCTTGAACATGGTGCGGGCCATGTGCATGCCGATGCAGCGGTGAGGCCCCACGCCGAAGGCGAGGTGCGGGTTGGCGGCCCGATCGAGCACGACCTCGTCGGCGCGGTCGAACACCGACTCGTCGCGGTTGGCGGAGAGCCAGCTGAGCATCAGGTGCTCACCGCGACGGAGCTGCTGGCCGCCCAGCTCGGTGTCGCGGGTGATCGTGCGGGTGAGGGTCTCGTTCACCGAGAAGTAGCGCAGGAACTCCTCGGTGGCGGTGGGGATCAGCTCAGGCTGTCGGATGATCCGGGCGCGGAGCTCGCGGTGGGCGTCGAGGTGGTGGAGCGAGAGCGACGTGAGCGCGGTCGTGGTGTCGAGCCCGCCGCCGACGAGGTTCCACAGCACGCCCTGGAGCTCGACGTCGGTCAGGCGGCGCCCGTCCACGTCCAGCTCCACGAGCGCGCTGAGGAGGTCGTCACCCGGGTGGGCGCGGCGCTCGGCGGCGACCTCTCCGAGGCGGGCCAGCATGGCCGGGACCGCGGCGGCCGCCTGGTCGAACTCGGGCTGGCCGGGGCGGTGCGCGATCGTGCCGTGGAACAGGTCGGCGTAGGCCTTCCAGTCGTCGAGCGGGAGGCCGACGAGTGCCATGGTCAGGATCGCGGGGACCGGGTTCGCCAGGTCCAGCACCAGGTCCATGGCGCCGGTCTCGATCCTCTGGTCGAGGAACCAGGTGGTGGCCGCGTGCATGAGAGGCCGCATGCCGGCCACGGCGCTGGGCACCAGGAACGGGTTCATCACCCGCCGCAGGGCGGTGTGCGTCGGGCCCTCCACCTCGGCGATGCCCGAGGTGGGGATGGCCTTGCCCCGGGGGATGCCCGCGATGCCGAGGTAGCGGATGCCGTCCACCGGTTCGCGGACGTGCCTGCTGGAGAACGTCTCACCGTCGCGGGACACGGCCTCCACCTCGTCGTGGCCGCTCACCACCCAGAAGCCGCCGTACCGCTGGTTGAACGCCACCGGGCACGCCCGCAGCTCGCGCCACTTCTCGACCCGATCGGCGTGCCATGCCGGGTCGTGGTGGTCGAAGTCGACGATGGCCCGTTCGGCCATGGTCACGCCCCCTCCCCGGCCGGGCCCCGGGGGCTCGTGGTCAGCACCCGAGGGTCGCCGTCGGTGACGAGCACGAGGTCGCGCTCGAGGAACCCCCCGACGCCCTCCTCGCCGACCCAGGCGGTGACGGCGAGGACCGTGTCCGGCGCCAGCACGCTGGCGGCGCCGACGCCCGCAGCGATGATCGGCGGTTCGAGGCCCAGCCCGACGCCGTGGGCCAGCGGGGCGGCCGGGACCGCCTCGCCGAGCGACGTCCACGCGGCGACGAGGTCCCCACCGGTGGCGCCCGCCCGGCAGGTGGCGACGACGGCGTCGAGTGCGGTGCGGCAGCGCCCCGCCAACGCCCGCTGGGGATCCGAGGCGGCGCCGCCCACCACCCAGGTGCGTCCGACCCCGCCCTCGTAGCCCCGGTGGAACCCGCCGGGGTCGAGCACGACGAGCTGGCCCGCCTCGATCGGGGCGGCCGTGGCGATGCGCCGCAGGACGACCGGGCCGCGGGTCGGGGTGGCGCACGCCACGCCCTCGCTCGGTGGTGTCGGGGCACCGAGCGAGGCGATGGCCTCCAGATACGCCGCCACCAGGCCACGCTCGGTCGCGCCCGGACGGAGGGCGTCGACCATGGCGGCGAGTCCGGCCTCGGCGATGCCGATGGCGGCGGTGATGCGGGCGAGCTCGGCGGTGCTCTTGGGCGACCGGGCGGCCCAGACGACGGCACTGCCGTCGACCACATCCGCTCCGGGCGCCACGGCGGCCACCAGGTGCGGGAATCCGGGGCTCGACGAGGTGGTCCCGACCCGCCTCGCCTCCCGCAGCCTGGGGATGCGGGCCAGGGAGGCGGCGATGTTGGCGGGGTTCCACGACAGGCCGAAGAGGTCGTCGTGGCCCACCTCGGCGGGCACGTCGTGGTCCGACACCGACAGGAGGTGCGTGTGGCCGGTCGCCCGCACCGCCACGCACGCCGGCCCGAAGGGCCGGGAGCCGGCGGTCCACAGCTGGCGGGCCCCGGACGCGAAGGTCACCTCGGCCGGCCGGCCGAGCACCAGCGCGTCGAGGTCGCTGTCGGCCATGGCGGCGAACAGACGCCTGCGGCGGTCGGCGCGCAGCTCGACGTCGTCAAGGCGGGACGGGTCGGCGAGAGTGCTCATGCGGCGACGAACGGGTCGTAGGGGTGGTCGCTGAGGGGCGTCCAGCCGTCGTCGCTGATCGCGACGATGTCCTCGGAGCGGTAGCCCGCGGCGCCCTCGTCCCAGATCACCGGCTCGAGGACGAGGACCATGCCCGGGGCCATCACCAGCCTCTCGTCGAACGAGTCGCCGAGGTCGGTGCCGATCATCGGCATCTCGGCGCTGTCGGTGCCGATGCCGTGCGCCAGGTAGAAGTGCTCGATCCAGGGTTTGCGGCCCCCCTCCGCGGCTCTGGCCGCCCGGCCCAGCTCGAGGGCCGACACGCCGGGCTTGCACACGGCCAGCACGGCATCCACCACGGTCCGCCAGCGCTCGAACTGCGCCTGCTGCCGCGCCGTCGGCCTGGGGTCGTCGCCGACGATCCAGGTGCGGCCGAAGTCCGAGGCGTAGCCGCCGACGTGGATGCCGGTGTCGACCCAGATCACGTCACCCTCGACCAGCTCCCGCCGGGCGCTCGGGAGCGGGAAGGCGAGATCGCCGTGGACCGTCCAGGGGCCGTCGGCCCTCGAGGACGGCATCGGTTGCCAGATGGGGTCGATGCCGTTCTGCTCGGCGCCCAGCTCGACGACCCGGCGCAGGAACCGTGCGCTCAGGTCGGTCTGGGTGACGCCGGGGCGCAGCAGCGGCTGCACGTCGAGCATCGCCTGCTCGTTGATGTGCTGGGCCTGGCGGATGCACGCGAGCTCGTCGACGGTCTTGCGCAGCTTGGCCGCTCCGAGCACACCCGATGCCGGCACGAGCCGGACGCCCGTGAGCGCCCGGGCGAGAGGGTGGGGCACCTCGTCGCAGCCCACCGTGGCCCCCGCGCCGAACAGGACGCGCAGGGCGCCGGCGAGGGAGGCGGCGCCGTCCTCCACGTCGGGCACGACCGCCGGGTGCAGGTGGTCGGCCGGCAGCTCGGCCGGCGCCCCCTCGGGATAGGGCGTGAACAGGTGGGGGTGCTCGGCGCCGGCGACGACGACGGCGACCGTGCGCAGGAGCGCCGCCCGCCCGCTGTCGCACCCGGGCGACTGGGCGCCGGTGGCGTAGGCGACGGCGCTGGTGCCGAGCAGGAGGAGACCGTCGAGGCCCTGGTCGGCGAGCTGGTGCTGGAGCTTGCCGTGGCGCTCGACCCGCATGCGGACCCGGTCCGCCTCCGCCGGCACCTGCCGTCCGTCGACCGTCATGCTCCCCCTACGGCCTAAGTGACTTGAGTGTCAGATTAGCCAGGTGCGAGCCACGACCGGCCGCTACCGTGCCGCCGTGGACGTGGGACTGCAGGACCGGGCGGCCATCGTCACGGGAGCCAGCCGGGGCATCGGGCGCCACGTCGCCCTGGCCCTCGCCGCCGAGGGATGCCGCATCCTGCTGTGCGGGCGGGATGTCGATGCGCTGGCGGCCGTGGAGGCGGAGCTGGCGGGCGCCGCGGTGCCCTTCCCGGTCGACGTGACCGAGCCGGGCGCCGCCGAGGCCATGGTCACCGAGTGCCAGCGGGCCTTCGGGCGGCTCGACGTAGTGGTCAACAACGCCGGCACCGCGGTGCCCAAGCCGCTCGACCAGCTGACGGCTGCCGACTGGCAGGCCGGACTCGAGGTGAACTTCCTCGCCGCCGCCCGCCTGTCGGTGGCGGCCGCGCCGGCGATGCGGGCGGCGGGCTGGGGACGGCTGGTACACGTGGCGTCGACCAGCGGTCGCGAGCCCGATCCGAACTTCGCCCCCTACTCGGCGGCCAAGGCGGCGCTCCTCAACCTGTCCACCGCGTTGTCCCGGGCCTTCGCCGCCGACGGCGTGCTGAGCAGCTGTGTGGTCCCGGGGGTGACCGTCACCGAACTGGTCGAGGCCAACGCCCTCGCGACCGCCGAGCGAACCGGCCGCACGCCGGTCGAGGTCATGGAGCGGATGCTCGCCAAGCAGGGGGTGGCCGCCGGCCGGTTCGGCCGCCCTGAGGAGGTGGCCGCCGCCGTCGTGTTCCTCGCCGGTGAGCCCGCGGGCTGGATCACCGGGGCCACGCTCGAAGTCGACGGGGGCACCCTCCGCTCCGTCTGAGCGCGCTCCCGGGACGCGCCGATCACGGGAGCGCTGCGAGCTGCGGTCGACGCCAGCGTCCGAACGCGCGAGCCACAGACGGACGGACGCGGCGCATCGGAGACGAACGTAGCCCGCCGACTAACGTCGGCGTCAGGTAGGAGGAGACGCATGGACTTCGTCCTCGGGGAGCAGACAGCCGCCCTGCGCAGCCGGTCGCGCGAGCTGATCGCCGCGCACATCGCCGAGGACCACCCCGGTACCGACGATCCCGCCGACCTCGACGTCGCCCGGGCGCTGGTGCAGGTGCGGGTGGCCAGGCTCCTCGCCTACCGAACCGTGCACGCAACCAGGACGACGCCGTGATGGCGAAAGCCGCCGTCGAGGTCCAGCTCGCCTGCGCAGATGGCTGATCGGGTCATCCTCTCCACGGCCCCGCTGCGGGGCCCGGGCCTCCCCGCCCTCCGCGAGCTGGGCGACGTCGTCGTCGACCCGTGGATCGACCACCACCCCCTGCGCATCTCCACGGCCGACCAGCTGGCCGAGCGCGTGGTCGAGGCCGGCGCGTCCGTACTGATCTGCGAGGCGGACCAGTGCGCGGGCCCGGTGTTCGACCTCCCGCTCGAGGCCATCGGCGCCACCCGCGGCGACCCGACCAACGTCGACGTGGTGGGGGCCACCGCGGCCGGGATCCCGGTGCTGACGGCGCCCGGGCGCAACGCCGACGCCGTGGCCGAGCTGACCGTGGGCCTGCTGCTCGCCGCCACCCGGGGCCTGCTCGCCGCCGACCGGGACGTTAGGGCAGGGCAGGTGTACCGGGACGGGTCGATCCCGTACCAGCGATTCCGGGCCTGGCAGCTGATGGGCCGGACCGCCGGCCTCATCGGGCTCGGCGCCGTCGGTCGCGCCACGCGCTGGCGGCTCGAGGGGCTCGGCATGCGGGTCGTCGCCAGCGACCCCTTCGCGCCGGAGGCGACACACCACCTCGACGGACTGCTCGCCGAGGCCGACGTCGTGTCGATGCACGCCGCCGTCACGCCGGACACGGTCGGCCTCATGTCGGGCGACCGGTTCGCGGCCATGAAGGAGGGTGCCGTGTACGTGAACTCGGCCCGGGCCGCGCTCCACGACCTCGGCGCCCTCACCGCCGCCCTGCAGTCGGGCCAACTGGCCGCGGCCGGCCTCGACCACTTCGAAGGCGAGGTGCTGGCGACCGATCACCCGCTCGTGTCGATGTCGAACGTGGTGCTCACGCCGCACATCGGCGGGGCCACCTACGACACGGAGGCCAACCACACCGTCCTCATGGCCGAGGGCCTCGCCGCGGTGCTGCGAGGCGCGGTGCCCGCCAACCTCGCCAACCCGGAGGTCCTCAGACGTGGTTGACTCGCCCACGACCACCCGGGAGGCGGTGCTCGCCACCGCCAAGCGGATGCTCGCGGAGGGGCTCGTCGAAGGCACGTCCGGCAACATCTCGGGGCGCCTGCCGGACGGGCTGGTGTGCGTGACGCCGTCCTCGGTCCCGTACGACACGATGGCGCTGGGCGACCTGGTGATCGTCGACCTCGGCGGCGCCGTGGTGGAGGGGGACCGCTCGCCCACCACGGAGAAGGACCTGCACCTCTCGGCCCTGCGGCGGTACCCGGAGCTGGGCGCGGTGATCCACACCCACGCGGTCTACGCCACCATGTTCGCCCTCGCCCACGAACCCATCCCGGCGGTGATCGAGGAGGTCGTCGTCTACCTCGGCGGTGACGTCCCGTGCTGCGACTACGAGGGCACGGGCACCGCCGCGCTCGGCGACGAGGTGGCTGCCCGCCTGGCCGACCGAGGCGCCGCGCTGCTCGCCAACCACGGCCTGGTCACGTGCGGGTCGTCGCCCGAGAAGGCGCTGCACAACGCCGCCCTCGTCGAGCGAACGGCCAAGATCGTGTGGGGCACGCGGGCGATGGGGGCGACGATCCACCCCCTGCCCGACAAGGTGGGCAAGGACATGGCCGGCGTGTACCGCTTCCTGCGGGACAACCCGTGACGCCGCCGTTCGACGAACGGGAGCGGGCGATCGTGGCGGCGGCGCTGGATGCCCAGGTGCCCGGGGCGGGGGACCTCGGTGCCGTCGACTACGTGGAACAGCTGCTCACCGCACTCGATCACGACCCGCCGCACGTGTGGGCCGGCCCCGGCGGGTGGGCGGGCGCCGGCCCCCGATGGCTCGAGCTGGGGCCGTGGGAACGGCACGCATGGCGCGAGCGCATCGCCGCGCTCCACGCCGTCTATCGGCGGGTGGTCGCCGGCACCCCGGAACCCGGCGATGCCCGCGTCCTGCACCGCCACGCGTGCGAGGCCGTCTACGGCGACCCCGCCTATGGCGGCAACCGCGAGTCCGGGGGCTGGCAGCGCATCGACTTCCCCGAGCCGCTCTTCCCGCCGGCGCGCCCCCGGTGACCGACTGCGACGCCGTCGTCGTCGGGTCGGGCCCCGGCGGGGCCACGGTGGCGGACGTGCTCACCGGCGCCGGTTGGTCGGTGGTGGTGCTCGAGAAGGGCCGCAACCACCTGCTCGACCTGACCGCCCCTCACGAGCCGCTGCGCCACTTCGCCAACGACGAGGTGGCCCTGAGCCGCCGTCACCTTCTCGGCCCCGACCCGCGGCTGGAGCCCCGCACCTACCGCCGCTCGGATGCGGACGGCGATCGGCTCCTCACCGGTGAGGTGAACAATCTGCCCTCCACCGTGGGCGGCGGCGGCGTCCACGCGGACGCGAAGCTCCCGCGGTTCCGGGAGGAGGACTTCCACCTGCTGTCGGCCCGCGGGCCGGTCGAGGGGGCGAGCATCGAGGACTGGCCTGTGCAGTACGACGACCTCGAGCTCCACTACGCCGCCGTCGAGCGGGCCTTCGGCGTCGCCGGGGAGGAGGGCGCCAACCCGTTCGCGGCGTGGCGCAGCGGCCCGTTCCCGATGCCGCCGGGCGACGACATGCCCATGGCCCTCGTGTCGGCAGAGGCGGCCGAGCGCGCCGGACTGCATCCCTACCGTGCCCCGACCGGCGTCAACAGCGTGCCCTACGACGGCCGTCCTGCCTGCGCCGACTGCGGGTTCTGCGGTGGCTACGGCTGTCCGGTCCACGCCAAGGGCGACCCGATCGCCTCGCTCCAGCGATCGCTGCGCACCGGCCGCTGCGACCTCCGGCCCGACGCCCTCGCCACCGAGATCGTCCTCGATACGGCCGGGCGTCGGGCAGCGGGGGTCCGCTATCTCGACCTCACCGGCTACCCGGACGCGCCCGTGCGCGAGGTGCGTGCCCGCCGTGCGGTGGTGCTGGCGGCGGGGGCCTTCGAGACGCCCCGGTTGCTGCTGCGCAACGGCCTCGGCGGCGACCTGGTCGGGCGTTACCTCACGTACCACTTCCAGACGTTCTCCGTCGGCATCTTCCCGGATGCGACCGGGGGTGAGCGGGGGCGTAGCGTCACCCACCTCCACGACGACCTGATGATCGACACACCCGAGCTGCGCGCGGCCGCCCGGGACGCCGGCCTGCCGTGGCTGCGAGGCGGCGTGGTGGAGCACGGTGCCGGACCCGGGCCCGTCGAGGAGGCGAGCACCTACCCCGCAGGGGACGCCCACCTTCGCGCCATGGCGGACAGCGCCCTCAGGCGCCGGCTCTGGGCGTTTACCGTCCAGGGGGAGGACCTCCCCCAGGCCACCAACCGCGTCGACCTCGACCCGGCCGTGCGGGACGTGTGGGGGTTGCCGGCGGGACGGGTGACCTACGCGCCCCACCGTCACGAGCTGGCGGCTTCGGCCTACGCCGCACCGCTCCACGAGGCGATCATGGTGGCCGCCGGCGCCCGGGCCGCGTTCTCGGCCACCTCGCCCCCGCGAGGCGAGCTGGACGTCAGTGCGGAGATGAGCCCGCTCGGCATCGCCCCGGCCAGCCGTCACGTGATGGGCACCGCCCGCATGGGCGCCGACCCGGCGACCTCGGTGGTCTCGCCCGAACAGCGACTGTGGGAGGTGGACAACGTGCTCGTGTGCGACTCGTCGGTGTTCGTGACCTCGGCGGGCTACAACCCCACCCTGACCCTGGCCGCCCTCGCCCACCGGGCCGCCATCCTCCTCTGTGCTGGTGCCGCGTGACGGGTACGGTGCCCGTCGTGGGGGACGTGCCGCAGCGCATGGTCGCCGCGGTGCTGAGGGGGCCGGGCCGCCTCCAGGTCGAGGACGTGCCGGTGCCCGAGGTCGGCGACGACGACGTGCTGGTGGCCGTGGACCTCTGCGGTGTGTGCGGCAGCGACCTCCACATGGTGCTCGATGGCTGGGGCGAGCCGGGCACCTGGCAGGGCCACGAGTGGATCGGGCGGGTGGCGGCCGTCGGCGGCGCCGTCACGCGCTGGGCGTCGGGCGACGCGGTGGTGGGCGGGCCGACGGTCCGCTGCGGTCACTGCGCGATGTGCCGGGCCGGCCGGCCGTCCCTCTGCGCCACCCGCGACACCCCGGGCATCGGGCCGGCGCAGGGGGCCTTCGCCACCTTCAAGGTCACGTCGGCCGACGAGCTTGTGCCCCTGCCGGCCGGCCTCGCGCCACGCGCGGCCGCCCTCGCCGAGCCACTCGCCGTGGCACTGCACGGGATCACGCAGTCGTGCATCCGGCCCGGCCAGCGCGCCCTGGTGCTGGGCGCGGGGCCGATCGGAGCGCTGAGCATCGCCGCCCTGCGGGCGATGGGCGTGGACGACGTGGCCTGCGCCGAACCCGGCGAGCGCCGCCGGGTGCTGGCCCGCGCCGCGGGCGCGACGGTCGTCCGCCACCCCGCCGACCTCGTGGTGCCCACGATGGCGGAGCCGGGACTGGTGGTGGATGGCGCCGTCGACACGGTGCTCGAGTGCTCGGGCAAGGCCGCGGCCATGGAGGCGGGCCTCGCCCAGCTGGTTCGGGGCGGCACGCTGGTGCTCGTCGGTGCCGGCATCGAGCCGCCCCGGTTCGACCCGAACCGCATCCTGCTCAACGAGCTGGTCGTCACGGGGGCGTTCACCTACGACGAGGGTGGCGTCGAGCGGGCCCTCGCCCTGCTGGGCTCGGGCACCGTCCCGGTCGACGAGCTGCTCGAGCCGGACGTCGTCCCCCTGGACGGCCTCCTCGACGCCATGGTCGGCCTTGCAGAGGGCCGGCTGGCCGGAAAGGTGCTCGTGCGACCATGACCGGACCCCACTTCGCCAAGCCGCCGCGCCTGAACCACGTGGCCATGTCGGTGCCCGCCGACCTCCTCGACGCCGGCGGCCGAGGCGCCCTGGCGGCCTTCTACGGCGACGTGTTCGGTTTCGAGGAGTACCCCGAGCTGACCCGGGACCGCCAGCGGCTCGTCTTCCGGGCTCACTCCCACGAGCAGTTCATGTTCCTGGTAGCCGACGACGAGCCGATGAGCACCCCGCGCCTCGACCACTTCGGGCTGTCGGTGTCGTCGCTCGCCGAGTTCGACGAGGTCGCCCGGCGGGCGGCGGCCTGGAAGGCGCGGGAACCCGACGACGTCGACCTCATCGAGCCCAGCGTCGAGGAGTACGTCGGAGCGCTGCGCCTCCACAGCTTCTACGTGCGCTACCGCCTCCCGCTCATGGTCGAGACCCAGCACTTCGAGTATCTGTTCTGACGGTCACCGCTCCAGCGCCGCCGCCGTGCGCGCCCGGAAACGCCGGTAGCGCTCCTCGGCGGCATCGACCCAGGCGGGCTCCGGCTCGACGGTGCGGGCCGTCCGCGCCCAGCGGGCCCCGTCCGTCATCGACGACTCGAGGCCGGCGACGCAGCGAGCCACGAACGCCGAGCCCAGGGCGGCCCCCTCCGGCACGTCGGCGACGTCCACCGCGAGCCCCGTGCAGTCGGCCAGCGCCCGCATCCACACGGGGACCTGCGTGCCGCCGCCGGTGGCCACGATGCGCCGGGGGGCCAGGCCGGCCGCCCGGGCGAGGTCCAGATGGTGGCGGACGACGAACCCCGCCGCCTCGTAGGCCGCCCGCATGAGGTGGGCCGGGGAGTGGTGGAGGCCGACCCCGTCCACCGACGCCCGCAGGTCACGCCGGTGCAGCGGCGTCCGCTCGCCCCGCACGTAGGGCAGCCACACCGGCAGGCCCTCCGGGCCGACGTCCTCCACCCCCGCCGTGTCGCCCAGCCACCGCCGGACGGCGTCGAGGAACAGGCCGCCGGCGTTGCTCGGTCCGCCGATGAGGCTCTTCCCCGCCGTCGTGTGGGGGATGGTCCACAGGCCGGCAACCTCCTGCCACTCGTCGAGCACGCCCCAGGTGATGAGCGTGGTGCCGCAGAGCACGAGGACGTCGCCGGAGGCGTCGGCGCCCGCCACCAGCTGCTCGGCGAGGGCGTCGACGGTGCCGCCGCCGACGAGGGCGCCGGCTCCCGGCAGGCCGTCCCGCACCCGCCCCACGGAGTCGACCCCCGAGACGATCTCGGGGAGCTGGCTCGGCGTGGCCCCGGCCGACTCGGCCAGCCGCTCGTCCCACCCCCAGAAGTCGAAGAGGGGGTGGGCCGTCATGGCGGTGGTGGTGTCGACGGCACCCCGTCCAGTGAGGGCGTGGTTGGCCACGGCCTGGGCGGGCCAGAAGCCGGTCGCGCCGGTGGAGTTGCGAGCGTGCCAGGCGAGGAACCCGAGAAGCTCGCCGCTGTCGCCCGGCCGGCTGCCGTCGCGACCGTCCCTGTCTCCGCGGCGGTCGCCGTAGAGGAGGCCGGGACCGGCGGCCGTGCCGTCCGCGCACACCGCGCCGAGCGAGGGCACCATCGCCGACACGTTCACGGCGGCGGGTTCGAGCCCGGCGACAACCCGCCCGAGGGCGGCGAGCACGTCGGCCCGCCAGGCCTGGTCGATGTCGTGCTCGAACGACCCGGCCTCCGGCGTGCGGACCTCGTGGGGGACGCGGGCCCGGGCGAGCACGCTGCCGTCGCCGGCGGCGGCGACGGCCTTCACCGACGTCGTGCCGATGTCGATCCCGACGGTGACGTCGCTCACGCCGGCTCCGGCGAGAAGGGCACGTGGACGACGTCGCGGGCGGGGACGTGCAGTGATGGCGCGCTCGCCATGGCGGGAGCGTAGGCGGTCTCCTAACAGTCACGTCACCTCTGCGCTACGGTCGGCCCGTGCAGTGGGGTGGCGCCACGACGATCGTCACGGGGGCATCGCGCGGCATCGGACGAGCGGTCGCCGAGGCGGCCTCCGCCCGGGGTGCGCGAGTGGGGTTGATCGCCCGCACCGAGGACGACCTTCAGGGCGTCGTGGCCGGTCTGGGGGGCGTGGCCAGGTACGCGGTCGCCGACGCCGCCGACCCCGACGCGCTGGCCCGCGCCGTCGCTCACCTGGAGGCCGAGCTCGGGCCCCCCGACGTCATGGTGGCCAACGCCGGCATCGGCGCCTACGGCGCCTTCGCCGACCTCGGCGCCGAGGAGGCCGAGCGGCTCGTGCGGGTGAACGTGCTCGGAACGGTCAACGCCCTGCGGGCGGTCGTCCCGGGGATGATCGAGCGCCGCCGGGGACACCTGGTGACGATCGGCTCCGTCGCGGGGCGCATCGGCTCGCCGTACGAGGCCATCTACTCGGCGACCAAGTTCGCCGGGGTGGGCCTCACCGAGGCGCTGGTGGTCGAGCTCGAGCCGTACGGGATCGGCGTGTCGATCGTGAACCCCGGACCCGTCGCAACCGGCTTCGGCGCCGCCCGCGGCCACCCCTACGACCGGGAGCGGCCGAAGCCCGTCCCGGCCGACGACGTCGCCCGCGCCGTCATCAGGGCCGTCGAGGGGGGCCTGCACGAGCAGTACGTACCGGCGTCGTTCCGGCCGGCCGTGGTGATCCGTCACATGGTGCCGCCGGTGTTCCGCTGGGGGACGAGGCGCAGCTTCACGAGGCAGCTCGCCGAGGATCGGCTGCTGCGGTGAAGGCGCTCGTGTTCGGCACGCACGCGGAGCCGTGGGCGCCGCCGCCCGGCGCCAACCGGCTGGTCCGGAACCTGGCCACCACGCCGTGCGCCCTACTCGACGTGCCCGACGCCGAACCCCTGCGGCCCGACTGGTTCGTCGTTCGGCCGCTCCTCACGGGCATCTGCGGCTCGGACGCCAAGCAGGTCCTCCTCGACTTCGGGGACGACGACGACAGCGCCATGAGCGGCCTGTGCTCGTTTCCCCAGGTGCTGGGCCACGAGGTCGTCGCCGAGGTGGCGGCGCTCGGGCCGGAGGCCGAGGGCTTCGACGTGGGCCAGCGGGTCGTGCTCAACCCGTGGCTGTCCTGCGCGCCGCGGGGCATCACGCCCGTCTGCCCGGCGTGCGAGGCCGGCGACTACAGCCTCTGCTGGAGCTTCACGGCCGGGACGATCAGCCCGGGCATCCACACGGGCGTGTCGAGCGACGCCACCGGTGGCTACGCCGAGCTGATGCCGGCGCACTCCTCGATGTTGTTCCCCGTGCCCGACTCGCTCGACGACGAGCATGCGATCTTCGCCGACCCCTTCGCCGTCTCGCTGCACAGCATCACCCGGCACCCCCCGCCTGCCGGCGGCCGTGCCCTCGTGTGGGGCGCCGGGGCCCTGGGGTCGTGCGCCGTCGCCATCCTGGGGGCCCTGCACCCGGACGTGGAGGTGGCCGTCGTCGCCCGCTACGACGCCCAGGCGGAGCTCGCCGGCCGCCTGGGCGCCCAGGCGGTCTTCCGCCTGGGGAGCCAGCTCGAGCTCGTGGAGCAGCTGGCGGAATGGTCCGGCGGCGTGGTGAAGCCCACCATGGAGGGGCTCGACGGCATCCCCATGTGCCACCCGGGTGGCATCGACATCGCCTACGACACGGTGGGACGGCCCGAGACCCTCGAGGTCGAGGTGCGGGTGCTCAAGGCCCGGGGCACGCTCGTGAAGAGCGGCGTGCACACCCCCGGCCGCTGGGAGTGGAGCCCCCTCTACTTCAAGGAGATCAGCTGGGTCGGCTCCAACGCCTTCGGCATCGAGGAGGTGGCGGGCGTCCGCAAGCACGGGCTGGAGCACTACCTCGATCTCGCGACCTGCGGCCGGGTCGACCTCACGGGCCTCCTCACCCACACCTTCGGGCTGTCGGCGTGGCGGGACGCCTTCCTCGCCATCGCCGACCAGGAGCACAGCGGTGCCGTCAAGGTCGCCCTCGACCCCGCTCGCTAACACCGTGGCTCATCCCCTCGACCCGCTGAGCCCGGAGGAGATCGGCGTCGCCGTCGCGGCCGTGCGGGCCACGAGGCGCCTCACCGAGGCGGCCCGCTTCTCGACCCTCACGGTCGACGACGCCCGCCGTCCCGGCACCTCCGGCCGCCGCGCCCGGCTGGTGATCGTGCCCGGACCGGATATCTCGCTCGTCGAGGCGACGGTGGCGCTGCCGACCGGCGAGGTCGTCGGGTGGAAGGTGCACGACGGCGTTCGCCCGGCCCTCGGCTTCGGGGAGAGCCTCGAGGCCATCGCCGCCCTGCACGAGCACGCGGGCTTCAGGGCCGCGTTGGCCGCCCGCGGCATCACGGATCTCGACAAGGTGCAGATCGATCCCTGGCCCACGGGAAACTTCGGCATCGGCGCCGAGGAGGGCCGGCGGGTGGCCCGCTGCGTCTGCTTCTACCGGGAGCAGCCCGAGGACAACGGTTACGCCCGGCCGATCGAGGGCCTGCAGGCGCTCGTGGACATGGCGCGCGGCGAGGTTCTCGAGCTGCTCGACACGGGGATCGTCCCCCTGCCGGAAGACCCGGGCAGCTACTTCGCCGAGGACCACCAGCCACGGCCCGGCCTGGCGCCGCTGGCCATCACGCAGCCGGAGGGCGTCGGGTTCGCGCTGGACGGCCACGCGCTGTGCTGGCAGGGCTGGTCGCTCCACGTCAGCCTCGATCCGCTCGAGGGGATCGTCCTGCGCGACGTCGCCTACGACGGGCGGTCGGTGCTGCGGCGGGCATCCATCAGCGAGATGGTGGTGCCCTACGGCGACCCGGGGCCGCTGCACGGGTGGAAGAACGCGTTCGACTCCGGCGAGTGGGGGCTCGGCCGCCTGGCGAACTCGCTCGCTCTCGGCTGCGACTGCCTGGGCGAGATCCGCTACCTCGATGCCGTTCTCGCAGACGAGCACGGCAGCCCCAGCACCATCGCCAACGCCATCTGCCTCCACGAGGAGGACACCGGCATCCTCTGGAAGCACCAGGACCTCTTCACCGGCCGGACGGAGGTGCGCCGTAAGCGGCGGCTGGTGGTGTCCTCCATCGCCACGGTGGGCAACTACGAGTACGGCTTCTCCTGGTACCTCTACCAGGACGCCTCCCTCGAGCTGGAGGTGAAGCTCACCGGGATCATGTCCACCAAGGCCACCGGCGACCGGCCGCCGGAGCCTTTCTCGCCGGCGATCGCGCCCGGGCTGGCGGCGCCGGTGCACCAGCACCTCTTCTGCGCCCGGCTGGATGTGGCGGTCGACGGGCCGGTCAACGAGGTCCACGAGGTGGACGTGGCGGCGCTGCCGGCCGGCGAAGACAACCCGTGGGGCAACGGCTTCGCCCCCGTCGTCACCCGCCTGACGTCCGAGT
Organism: Acidimicrobiales bacterium; assembly: GCA_035296625.1. Lineage (GTDB taxonomy): Bacteria > Actinomycetota > Acidimicrobiia > Acidimicrobiales > VFJN01 > DATCLS01. The sequence continues at coordinate 104,054 of DATHAO010000049.1, forward strand.
GGGGCGCGCAGCGGCTCACCGACCCGGCCCGCAGCCGATCGTGGGCCGTCGTGAACCCGGCGGTGCACAACGCCATGGAGGAGCCCGTCGCCTACCGGCTGGTCCCCCGCGCCACGCCGACCCTGCTAGCTCGGGAGGGCTCGAGCATCGCCGCCCGCGCCGGGTTCGCCACCCGCAACCTGTGGGTCACCCCCTACGACCCCGGCGAGCGGCGGGCGGCGGGCGACTTCCCCAACCAGCACCCCGGTGGGGCGGGCCTGCCGGCCTGGACGGCGGCCGACCGGTCCCTCGTCGGCACCGAGGTGGTGGTGTGGCACACGTTCGGCGTCACCCACGTCCCGCGCCCGGAGGACTGGCCGGTCATGCCCGTGGAGAGCACCGGGTTCCAATTCCTGCCCAGGGGGTTCTTCGACCGGAACCCCGCTCTCGACGTCCCGCCGCCGCACCACTGCGATGGCTGAGGCTCCGATCGCCTTCGTGTGCGCCATGCCCCGGGAGCTGAAGCCGCTCACGAAGCGGTTGGGCCTCCGGCGCTCCGAGCTCGGCGGCAGCCGCGCGCGCGTGGGCTCCCTCGACGGCCGGCCGGTGGTGGCCGTCGTCACCGGCATGGGCACCCGTTGCGCCGCCGCCGGGATGCGACGGCTGCTGGACACCGTCACGCCGAGCCACGTGCTCGTGGTCGGCATCGCCGGCGCCGTGGAGGACAGCACGCCGATCGGGGCCCTGGTCGTCCCGGATCGGGTGATCGACCACGCATCCGGTCGCGAGCACCGGCACCACCTCATGGGCCCGGGCGAGGGGCACGGCACCCTGTGGACGACCGACGTCATCACGCCGGTCTCCGAGCTGCCGGCTCTGCGCGCCGGGGGCGTGGTGGCGCTCGACATGGAGACCGCCGCCATCGCCGCGGCCTGCGAGGAGCGGCGCGTGCCCTGGACGGTGTTCCGGGCCATCAGCGACCGGGCCACCGACGGAAGCGTCGATGACGAGGTGTTCCACCTCAGCAGACAGGACGGGACCCCGAGCCCGCGGGCGGTCTTCCGCTACCTCCTCCGCCACCCGCGACGCATCCCCGGCCTCGTCCGGATGGGAAGGGATGCCGCGCTCGCCGCCGACCGGGCCGGCGACGCCGCCATCGCCGCCGTGCGCGCCACCTTCTGATCCGTGATCGGATCGAGGGTCAGGGTTCGGTGGCGGGGGCCCGGTCGAAGACCTCGGCGACCACACGGTCCCCCGCGTCGGCGGCAGGGCCCTCCCAGATGACGGAGCCGTGCTCGAGCAGCACGACGCGGTCGCACAGTGCGAGCGCCTGGCCGACGTGCTGCTCGACGATCAGCAGCGCCGTTCCCTCCGCGCGTAGGCGGGCCAGCTCGGTGTAGATCTCGTCCACGATGATCGGGGCCAGGCCGAGGGACAGCTCGTCCGCGACGAGCAGCTTCGGGGCCTCGACGAGGACCCGGGCCAGCGACAGCATCCGCTGCTCGCCGCCGGAGAGGGTGCCGGCCAGCTGGCGCCGCCGGCGAGCGAGGAAGGGGAACTGGGTGAAGGCCTGGTCGAGGCCGGTCGGGACGCCGTGGCGACCCTTCGAGCGACGGAACGACAGCCGCAGGTTCTCCTCCACCGTGAGGGTGGCGAAGACCGACCGGCCCTCGGGGGCATGGGCGATGCCGGCGCGTGCGTAGCAGTGCGCGGGCGCGCCGGTGAGGTCGTCGCCGTCCACCCGCACGGCACCCTGCGTCGGGACGACGAGGCCCGTGGCGAGCCGGGCGACGGTGGTCTTGCCCACGCCGTTGGCGCCGAGGAGCGCCACGGCCTCACCGGCCTGGACCGCCAGCGACACGTCGAAGACGGCGCGGAACGGGCCGTAGCCGGCCGAGACGGCGTCGAGCTCCAGGATTGCGCTCACGCCCTGCGCTCCATGTTGCCGAGGTACGCGGTGCGGACCGCGGCGCTGTCGAGCACCTCGCGGGTGGGGCCGTCGGCGATCAGGATGCCGAAGTCGAGGACGTAGGCGCGCTCGGTGAAGTCCTCGACCAGCTCCACGTTGTGCTCCACGAGGAGGATGGCAAATCCCTGTTCCGCCTGCACCGCCCGCAGCGTGACGGCCAGGTCGGCCGTCTCCTGACGGTCCAGGCCCGACGAGGGCTCGTCGAGCAGCAGAAGCCGCGGGCGGATCATGAGCGCCCGCCCCACCTCGACGAGGCGACCCTGCCCGAGGCTGAGGTGCTCGATCGGCTCGTCGGCGAGGTTCCCGAGGCCGAGCAGCTCCAACACCTCGTTGCAGGCGTCCAGCTCGTCGGGACGGGGCCGGCCGAGGCCCAGGAGGTCCCGCCACAGGCGCCCGTCGGCCCGGCGCGTCCGCTCGGCGATGAGCAGGTGCTCGCGCACGGTTGAGTCGGGGAACAGCTCGATCCGTTGGAACGACCGGCCGATGCCTCGACGGGCGCGGGCGTGCACCGCGAGAGGGCTGATGTCGTCCCCGTCGAGGCGCACGGTGCCGCGGTCGGCCCGCAGGACCCCGAGCACGCAGTTGAAAAACGTGGTCTTGCCTGCGCCGTTCGGCCCGATGAGGCCGACGCGCTCCCCGGGCTCCACGTGCAGCGACACGTCGTTGAGCGCCACGATGCCGGCGAACGACTTCGCGATGCCGGTCGCCTCGAGGACCGGTGGGTTCATGTGACCGGCTCCTCGACGGCGGTGTCCGCCGCCGGCGCGGTGAGTGCGTCCGGGTCGCCAGTAGGTCTCGTGTGGGCGATGAGCCGCTCGACGCGCTCGTGCGCGCGGCGCTTGCCGTACTCCACCAGTCCCTCGGGATGGCGGGCGAACTGGACCGTCCCCAGGCCGAAGAGCACGAACCGCCATTTCGGCGACAAGGGGAGGAAACCCGGGATGCGGTCCGGGCTGCGGAGGATCCACCCGAAGATCGCTCCCTTGAGCAGCACCGCGTCGAAGAGGGCGAACGCGGCGCCCGCCTGGGCGGCTCCCTCCACCGTGCGCGAGCCGAGGGACACCACGAGCACAAGCCAGAACAGCGCGGCGAAGGGTGCGAAGTTGCTGCCGTAGTTCACGTTCTGCTGGTGCATGGCCAGCAGCGCGCCGCCGAGGCCGGCGATGAAGCCGGACACCGCGAAGGCCGTGATGCGGGCGCGGGGCGGCGAGATGCCGATCGACTGGGCCGCCACCTCGCTGCCGCGCACGGCCCGGAGCGTCCGTCCCACCGTGCCCTCGCGGATCTGGATCACCGCCAGCGACACGATTACGAACACCAGCAACGCCAAGACCAGGAAGGACTTGTCGTCGGCGAGATCCCAGGGCCCGACCGTCGGCCGGGGCACCCGGGTGCCCTGGAGCAGCGAGGTGTCACCGCCACCGATCCACGGCAGCTTGACCATCACCGCGTCGAAGAAGAACGCGAACGCCAGCGTGGCGATGGCCACCCACACGCCGCCCAACCGCAGCACCGGCAGCGACAGGATCGCGCCGGTCCCCGCCGCCAGCACCGCGCCGATGAGGCCCGCCAGCAGGACCGGAACGCCGGCGCGGTCGGTCAACTGGAAGGCCGTGAACGCGCCGATGGCGGCGAAGGTGCCCTGGCACAGGGAGATCTGGCCGGCCAGCCCGGTGATGACGGTGATCGACAGGTAGACCGTCGAGAGGATCACCGCCTGGGTGACGATGAACAGCCACGATGCGTCGGCCTGGGTGAACACGACGAAGCCGACGACGGCGAAGAACGCCACGGCGAAGACCTGCGTCGCCCGGGTGAGCGCCGCGCTCCTTTCGTGCGCCGCCAGCGATGGCGGGGGCGGGTCCACGCCCGACAGCGGGTCGGACTGCTCGCGCGCTCTGCGCACCGCCGGCCACAGGACCAGCACGCCGAACAGGACGACGAACGGCATGGCCGGGGTGACGTTCTCCTGGATCGTGTCCAGGAGCGGGTGGTCGGCCGACCAGCGCGGCAGGAACGTGTTGGCCACGGCGATGAGGACGCCGAGGCCCAGTCCGCCGGCGAGCGCCCTGGGCAGGCTGACCAGCCGGCCGACGGCGGCCGCGGCGATCGCGACCACGACGAGGTTGAAGAAGTTCGGGGCGGCCAGGGTGTTGAAGCGGGGCGCGATCAGCACGCCGGCCAGGCCGGCGAACAGGCTGGAGAGCGCCCAGCTGACGGCCGACACCCTGTCGGCCCGGATGCCGTTGAGCTCGGTCATGCGCGGGCTCTCGACGACGGCACGCATCTGCAAGCCGATGCCGCTGTATCGGAAGAGCGCGGCCAGGGCGGTCATCGCCACCAGCGCCACGGCCATCGCCACCAGCTCGTCGCGGCTGAACTGATAGACGCCGAAGGGGTCGTAGAAGACGGTCGCGCCCCCGGGCACGATGCCCTCGGGCGTCCGACCGGCGACGGGCTCGAACCCGAGCAGCACCTCGAACAGGCTGGGGATCGCCACGGTGAGGCCGATCGCCACGACCAGTTTCGCCACCGACGAGCTGGTGCGCAGGTGACGGAAGATCAGCCGCTCGAGGACGAGCCCCAGCGCGGGCGCCAGGATGAAGACCGAGACCACCAGGGCAGGGACGATCCCCCACCCCCACTCGACCCGCGCCTGGAAGTACATGGCGGCGGAGACGTAGGCCTGGGCTCCGAAGGCCAGGTTGAAGACGCCGCTGGTCTTGTACGCCAGGACGAAGCCGAGCGCGATGAGTGCGTAGACGGTGCCCGGCGGCGTGCCCTGGAGAAGGGCGCGGAACAGGTCCTCACCGACCGAGGCTGCGAAGGTCATGGGAGGAGCGGCGGGA
>DATHAO010000050.1:0-16720 GCA_035296625.1 Acidimicrobiales bacterium
GCCGGCGTCGCGGGGGGTGACACGGCGGCGACGCTCAGCGGTGGGGCGACGGCTCGTCGAGGGGGGCGCGCTCGTCGACGATCGGCTCGTAGACGGCGGTCGGCGTCCGACGGCCCCGGAGCGCCACCGTGCCGACGTCCCGCCACCGTTGGGCCTCGGAGCCGGCTCGGCGCACGACCTCGGCCGAGGCCAGCACCTTGATCGCCCGTCCCTTCGCCACGTCGGTGAGGCGGGCGGCCTCGTTCACCGCGGGACCGATCACCGTGTACTCGTAGCGGGCCTCGGTGCCGACGTTGCCGGCCACGACCCGCCCCGACGACACACCGATGCCGGCCTCCACGCCCGGGTGGCGCTCGCACAGCGCGCTGAGCGCGAGGTGCATGTACCGGGCGGCCCGCAGCGCCCGGCCGGCGTGGTCGGGCTGGGTGCCCGGCACGCCGAAGACGCACAGGGCGCCGTCGCCCTCGAACTTGTTGACCCAGCCGCCCTCGGCATCGACGGCGGCCACGACGAGGCCGAAGAAGTCGTTGAGCGTGGCCACCACCTCGTCCGGCGGCAGGATCTCGGCCATGGCCGTCGACCCGACGAGGTCGACGAACACGGCGCTGGCGTCGGCCTGCTGGCCGCCGAGGCCCGAGCCCCGTTCGAGCGCCTGGGTCGCGACCTGCTGGCCCACGTGGCGCCCGAATAGGTCGCGCAGCCGTCGGCGCTCGCGCAGGCCGTCGACCATCTGGTTGAACCCGGCCTGCACCTCGCCGACCTCGCCGCCGTCGTCGACGACGAGGCCGACGCCGAGGTCGTCGTCACGGACCCGGGCCAGGGCGTCGCGGACCCCGTCGAGCGGCTCGGCCAGGGACTGGGCGGTGGCGACCGTGGCGATGAACCCGCCGGCCAGGCACGCGAAGGCGAGCATGGCGAGGGCCGGGCGGGGCGTGTTGTCGTCGCCCACCGCGGCGTCGAGCGCGATGCCCGCCAGCGGGATGCCCGAGCCGACGACCCAGGTGAGCAGCAGGCGGACCCGCACCCCGGAGGTGGCGGGGCGCCGGGGCGGGTCGCCCACGAGCACGTGGGCGAACAGTGGGCGGAACGAGCGCTCGATGAGCAGGTGGCCGAGGGCGCTGGTCATGAGCCCGCCGAGCACGATGCCGAGCACGAGCCGGGTCACGGTGATCGCCTCGGCGCCCACGAGCGTCGAGAACGTCCCGTAGAGCAGGGCGCTGAGCACCCAGAACCGCAGCGGGCCGCTGGCCTGCCGCCACGGCTCGCGCAGCATGTCGTGCTTCTCGGCGGTGGTCGGCGGGCGACCGTCGAGGGCCCAGGCGACCGAGCGGGTGAAGGCCTGGTGGCCCCGCCAGTACGCGCCGAGCACGGCGAGGGCGAACGTGGCGATGCCCGCGGCGGCCACGACCCCCGTGTCGACGCCGGGCGCCAGCCGCTGGCCCGACGACAGCTGCAGGAACGTCACCACGGCGGCGGCGCCCGCCAGGTTGGCGAACAGCAGCCGGGCCCGGACGCTGCGCCGCACCCCGTCGACGACGGCGATCAGGTCGGTGGGGGCCAGGGCGGTCGGCACCTTCGCTCGGCTGGCGGCGTCACATCAGATCGGCGGCGGCCGCCGGATCGGCGATCCAGAGCAGCCGGTCGGCCTTGAGGCGGGCGGCCGGCAGGTCCTCTCCGGCCGCCACCCGGCGCAGGGCCTCGCGCTTCTCCTCGCCCTCGACCGTGACGAGCACGAGCCGGCCCCGCTCGATGCCGGCGTAGGTGAGCGTCATGCGCCCGTGGGGGTTGAGCCCGGTCGGGTCGTGGTTCATGACGACGAGCCGCCCCGGGTCGGCCTCCAGCGCGGGGGACCCCGGGAACAGCGACGCGGTGTGGCCGTCGGGCCCGAGGCCCAGGTGGATCACGTCGAGCTTGCCCAGCTCGCCGAGGCGCAGCTGGTAGGGGTCCGGCCCGTCGTCGCAGCGCATGGGGTAGTTGGCGTTGACAGCCCCGACCCGCTCGAACAGCGACTCGCGGACCAGGTGGTAGTTCGAGTCGGCGTGGTTGAGCGGCACGCAGCGCTCGTCGCCCCAGTAGACGTCGACCTTCCACCAGTCGACCTGGCTGCCGGCGTCCTCCGCGAGGCGCTCGTAGCAGCGCCTCGCCGTGCCGCCCCCGGAGGCGGCGAAGGAGAAACCGTCGCGTGGTCGGCTGTGAAAGGCCTCGATGACCCGCTCGGCGAACTCGCCGGGCACGTCATCGACCACTACGAGTTCGCCGTGCAACGCTGCCTCCCCATCGCAGTGCCGGGCCGTTCCGGCACCCATCGCTGTGCGGGGACGCACCCCGCTCGTCGTGCCCGACCGGGCCGCCCTCTACGACGACGTGCCGGTGAGATCCTCGGCCTTCGCCGCCAAGGACGTCATGAGCTCGTCGAAGCTCTTCGCGAACGATGCCACACCTTGCTCCTCGAGGACGTGACCGACGTCGTCGAGGTCGACGCCGACGGCCCGGATGGCGGCCAGCGTCTCCCAGGCGGCCTGCGGGTCGGCGTCGATCGTGCGGGCCACCGTGCCGTGATCCTCCAACGCCTCGAGCGTGGCCTCCGGCATGGTGTTGACGGTGTCGGGCCCGATGAGCGGGTCGACGTAGAGCGTGTCGCGGTACTCGGGGTTCTTCGTCGACGTCGACGCCCACAGCGGGCGCTGCACCCGGGCGCCCCGGGCGACGAGGGCGTCCCACCGCTCGCCGCGGAACGTCTCGCGGAAGCGGGAGTAGGCCACCTGCGCCTGGGCCACCGCCGCCTTGCCCCGCAGCGCCAGCGCCTCGGGCGTGCCGATGGCCTCGAGCCGCCGGTCGACCTCGGTGTCGACCCGGCTCACGAAGAAGGAGGCCACGCTGGCCACGCGGGAGAGGTCGCCCTCCGCGGCCTCGAGGCCGGAGATGTAGGCCTCCATGACCGCCTCGTAGCGCTCGATGCTGAAGATCAGGGTGACGTTGATGCTCAACTTCTCGGAGATCGCCTGGCGAATGGCCTCGACGCCCTCGACCGTCGCCGGGATCTTCACGAACAGGTTCGGCTCCGGGATGCGCTGGTGCAGATCACGCGCCGAGTCGATCGAGAGCTGGCGGTCGTGCGCCATCGACGGCGCCACCTCGAGCGACACGTAGCCGTCGACCCCGTCGCTCTCGTCGTAGACGGGCCGCAGCAGGGCCAGTGCGGCGCGGATGTCGTCCATCACGAGGGCCCAGTAGGTGTCGTCGACCGACGTGCCGCCGTTGATCGAGGCCGCGAACTGGTCGTCGTACTCGGGGGAATCCGCGATCGCCTTCTGGAAGATCGTGGGGTTCGACGTGATGCCGCGGACCCCGCGCTCGACCCAGCGGGCCAGTTCGCCGTCGGTCAGCCAGCCGCGGCGCAGGTTGTCGAGCCACGGGCTTTGGCCCTGCTCGCGGTAGAGGTCGTGGAGCCTGGTCATGCCGGGTCCTCCCGGAGGTCGTCGATCAGCTGGCGGGCGCGCTCGGCGACGTTGTCGGGCGTGTAGCCGAACTTCGCCAGGGCTTCGCTGCCCGGTGCGGACGCCCCGAAGCGGTCGATGCTCACGCTGTCGTCGGCCCAGCGGTCCCATCCGAAGGCCGTGCCGGCCTCGACCGACAGCGTGGGCACGGCCGGAGGCAGCACGCTGGCCTGGTACTCGTCGGACTGCTCCTCGAACAGGCCCCACGACGGCATCGACACGACGCGGGCGGTGACGCCGGACTCGGCCAGGCGGGCGGCGGCCCCCACGCACACCGCGACCTCGCTGCCCGTGCCGATGAGCACGACGTCGGGGTCGTCGGCGTCGACGAGCACGTAGGCGCCCTTCTCGACCGGCGCGCCGGCCGTGCCCTCGAGCACCGGGACGTCCTGCCGGCTGAGCACCAGACCGGTGGGACCGAAGTTGTCGATGGCGACCTTCCACGCCTGGGCCGTCTCGTTCGCGTCCGCCGGGCGCACGAGGCGCAGGCCGGGCATGGCGCGGAGCGAGGCCAGGTGCTCGATCGGCTGGTGGGTGGGCCCGTCCTCGCCGAGGCCCACCGAGTCGTGGGTCCAGCTGTAGATCACCTTCGCCTCGCTGATCGACGCGAGGCGCACCGCGGGGCGCATGTAGTCGCTGAACACGAAGAACGTGCCACCCACCGGGATGACGCCGCCGTGCAGGGACATGCCGGTCATGGCGGCGGCCATGCCGTGCTCGCGGATGCCGTAGTGCACCTGGCGCCCGCCGGGGTTGTTCCGGTGCATCGGCTCTTCGTCGAGCTTGGTCCCGGTGTTGCCCGTGAGGTCGCCGCTGCCGCTGACGATGCCGGGGACCTTGTCGGCGATGGCGGCGAGGCACTTGCCGCTGGCCTTGCGGGTCGCGACCTTCTCGCCCGCCTCCCACGTGGGCAGCCCCTCGGCCCACCCGGGCAGGGGCTTGCGGTCGAGGCAGGCCTCGAGCACGGCGCGGTCACCTTCGTAGGCGGCGAGGCGCTTGTCCCACGTCTCGCGGGCCTCGCGGCCCCGCCGGCCCGCATCGCGGTAGAGCGAGAGGACGTCCGCGGGCACCCAGAACGACTCGTCGGGCGGCAGCCCGAGGAGCTCCTTGGTGGTGCGCACCTCGTCGGCGCCGAGCGGGCTGCCGTGGGCGTGCGCCGTGTCGGTGTACTTCGGCGAGGGGTAGCCGATGTGGCTGCGCAGCACGAGCAGCGTGGGGCGCTCCTCGTCCTCCTGGGCCCGGCGGATCGCCGCCTCGAGGGCGTCGAGGTCGTTCGCGGCCTCGCCCAGGTTCTCGACCTGCCAGCCGTAGGACGCGAAGCGCCGGGCGGCGTCGTCGCTGTAGGCCAGTTCGGTCTCGCCGTCGATTGTGATGTGGTTGTCGTCGTAGACCGCGATGAGGCGACCGAGGCCCTGGTGGCCCGCGAGCGAGCCGGCCTCGTGGCTGAGGCCCTCCATGAGGTCGCCGTCGCTGCAGATCACGTAGGTGTGGTGGTCGCAGATCTCGGCGCCGAACCGGGCCCGCAGCCATCGCTCGGCCATGGCCAGGCCGACCGAGTTGCCGATGCCCTGCCCGAGCGGACCGGTCGTGACCTCGACACCGGCGGTGTGGTGCACCTCGGGGTGGCCCGGCGTGGCCGAGCCCCACTGGCGGAACGCCCTGATGTCGTCGAGCGTCAACCCGTAGCCCGTCAGATGGAGCATCGAGTAGAGCAGGATCGACGCGTGGCCGGCCGACAGGACGAACCTGTCGCGGTCGGGCCAGTGCGGCGACTCCGGGTCGTAGGTCATGATGCGGGTCCACAGGACGTGGGCCAGGGGGGCGAGCGCCATCGCCGTGCCGGGGTGGCCGCTGTTGGCGGCCTGCGGGGCGTCCATGGCCAGGCCACGGATGACGTTGATGGCGCGCTGCTCGAGGTCAGGGTCCGCGGTCATGCGCCGCCCACCCTACTGGCCTCGTCGCGTCGACCGTCCGCTCGCTCACGTCGAACGGCGCACCGGCCGAAGATCCAGGTCAGGACATGTACAGAGTCGAAGGTGGACGGTCCTGGAACAGCACGACGCTGGCGGTGAAACCATGGACGAAGCTGCGGCCGCCGACCGGTCCGAACTCGCCGGCGCACGACATGCCGGCGATGGCGTCGACGCCGATCGCGTCGCGCACCGCGCGGGCGTCGTGGTCGGGCTCGCCGAAGAGCCGCGAGCCCCGGCCGTTGCAGGTGAAGAGGAGGGCGGCGTCGCCGGTGACCGGGGCCAGCAGCTCGTGAAGGTCCTCGTCCGCCGCCTCGGCGTCGCGCACGTGGAACTGCACGGTCGTGCCCACCTCGACCGGCTCGCCCACCACCAGGGCCCCGGAGGCCCTGTCGGCGCCCACCAGCGAGCGCACGAGGAAGTCGCCCCGCCCGAACGTGGCGCGGTGCTCGTCGATGGCGATGCCGACGTTCAGGCCCGAGGCGAGCAGCGTGCGTTCGCCGGGATCCGCGGTGCGCGCCAGCTCCTCGATCCGCTCGAGCGCCGGCCGGCCGGCCAGCCCGCGGATCACGTTGGCCTCGGCGCCGGTCACGATCATCGGCGTGCCGACCGGTCGGCAGCCCTGGGACACGACGGTGGTCGTGGCGGTCGAGGCGTCGAGCAGCACGCCCACCGCCCCGCCGGACACCACCTCGCCGTCGAGCACCAGGCGGTTCCCGCCCGGGGCGTTGGCGGCCGACGCCAGGCCACCGGCAACCCGCACGCCCGCGCCCGTTCCGTTGACGGCGTCGAGCACGGCCTCGGTCGGGACCGAGAACGGGTCGGCCAGCAGCAGCAACGTGCCGCCCTCGGGAAGGTCGGTCACCGGCAGCCCCTGTACGGCCACGCCCGAGCGCGTGCGCACGGCCGTGATCCGCACCGGCCGGGGCACCGCGGACAGCGTGGCGGCCCACAGGCTGACCGCCGGTCCGTCCTCGACCTCGTGCTCGCCGCCCACCACGGCCCCCGCCGTGGCCCCGACGAGGACGCGGGGCGACACCACCCCGCGCACCGTCGCAGCGATGCCGGCCATCGCATCGAGGTGGTCGGGCGACACGAACAGCACGGCCAGGTCCGGCACGGCGTCGAGGCCCTCCAGGACACGGCCGACCACGTCGCCGGTGGCCTCGGCGGCGTCGGGGTGCTGGGAGAGGGCGCTGACGAAGGGCACGGCGGCCTCCTCGGGGTCAGCCGGGGCCGGGCGCCGGGACGAGCGTGTACGGCACGACGGTCGGCGTGCCGGTCCCGACCCGGCAGTGGGCCTCGACCGTTCCGTAGTCGGGGATCTCCAGCTCGGCCCGGACCAGGCGGTAGGTGAACTTGCCGGGCTCGACCTGCAGGGGCTGCACGTTGCGGGCGATCTGGTCGCCGTCGCGGCGGAACACGACCTCGAGCGCGTCGGTCCCGGGCTCGTCGGGCGTGCTGCGGACGATCACGACCAGGTGGGGGGTCATCGTCACCGGCGGCGGGGCCGGGGCGGGCACCGAGAAGTGGGCGCCCTGGATGTCGATGAGTGTCGGACCGCCCTCGAAGGCGGTGCGCAGGTCGATCCCTTCGACGAACAGAGCGGCGACGATGTCCATCGCCCCGCACCGTACGCGACGGGCGAGCGGGCGACGATCCCGCTCACCCGGTCCCCGCCGCACCCTGCGGGCCTGCGCCGACCGATACTGTGCGCTCGGTGGCCGTGACACACGAAGCCGAGGGGATCTCGACCCGCGAGGCGATCCTCGCTGAGGCGCGCCACTGCTTCGCTCAGCACGGCTACGAGGGCACGTCCCTCAACGACATCGCCGCCGGCGTCGGCATCCGCCGGGCCAGCCTCCTGCACCACTTCCAGTCGAAGCAGGCCATCTACCAGGCGGTGTTCGAGCGGGCCCTGTCGGACTGGGTGGCCCGGGTCGAGGCCGCGGTGCTCGAGCGCGAGTCGCCTCCAGGCGAGGGGTGGAGCCACACCGACCGGGTGCTCACCGAGGCGGTCCGCTGGTTCGCCGACAACCCTGACTTCGTGCGGCTGGTGCGCCACGAGTCGCTGGCCGACGGCGCCCACCTCGGTTTCGACCTCGGCAAGGCCCTGCGCCCGCTGTTCGAGCGGTCCGTCGCCTACTTCGAGCGCGAGATGTCCGCGGGCCGGCTGCGCCGGCACGACCCCGAGCAGCTGATCATCAGCGGCTACGGCGCGATCCTGAACTACTTCAGCGACGTGCACTTCCTCGAGGGCCTACTCGGCCGCGACCCCATGGCCGAGGACGCGCTCGAAGCGCGCATCCAGCACATCCGCGACTTCTTCCGCGCTGCCCTCGAACCCTGACGACACCGGTTACGGACGCCCGGGCGGTCCTCAGTAGCGTGTCCGCCATGCCGACCCTGTCCGAGGCCGCATCCAAGGAGGTGCTCGCCGCGTACGGGGTACCGTTCCCCGACGAGCGCGTCGTGACCACGGCGGACGAGGCCGTCGCCGCCGCCGACGCCATCGGCTACCCGGTCGTCGCCAAGCTCGGCGGCGACGCCATCGCCCACAAGACCGAACGGGGCCTCGTGCGCCTCGGCCTCGGCTCGGCCCACCAGGTGCGCGACGCGGCCACCGCGCTGCTGGCCGCCGCCACGCCCGGGGACGGTGACGTCCACGTTCTGGTGGCGCCGATGCTCCGGGCCACGCGAGAGCTGATCGCCGGGCTGGCGGACAACCCGCAGTTCGGCATGACCGTGATGCTGGGGGTGGGCGGCATCCTCGCCGAGGCGGTGGCCGACGTCAGCTTCCGGCTGGTGCCGATCGACCGCACCGACGCCGAGGAGATGATCGACGACCTGGCGCTCCAGGCGCTGCTCGGCCCGTTCCGGGGCGAGCCGGCCGTCGACCGGGCGGCGGTGGCCGACGTGCTCGTCGCCCTGTCCGATGCCGCCGGCGAGCGGGACGACATCTCCTCGGCGGACCTGAACCCGCTGCTCGTCGTCGACGGGATGCCCGTGGCCGTGGACGCCCTGGTCGAGGTGCGCTGATGGCCGGCACCGAGCGCTTCCAGGCCCTCTTCGAGCCTCGCGGCGTGCTCGTCGCCGGGGCCTCGACCCACCCCGGCAAGTTCGGCTTCGTGAGCCTGCACAACATCCTGGCCGGCGGCTACGAGGGCAAGGTGTTCGGCACGAACCGCGACGGTGCCGAGGTCCTCGGCGTGCAGACCGTGGCCGACGTCGCCGACCTGCCCGACGGCGAGATCGACCTCGTGTTCGTGTGCACGCCGGCGCCCGCCAACCCCGACCTGCTGCGCGCCTGCGCCAAGAAGGGCATCACGGCCGCGTTCGTGGCCTCCGCCGGCTACGGCGAGGCCGGCGACGAGGGCGTCGCGGCCCAGCGCGACCTCGTCGCTCTGGCCGACGAGCTGGGCATCCTGCTCGCCGGGCCGAACGGCCAGGGCGTCGTGTCGCCCCCGGCCAGCCTCTGCGCGCAGATCGTGGCCCCGAACCCGCCCCGGGGCCACATCGCCATCGCGAGCCAGTCCGGCAACTTCGTGTCGTCGTTCGAGAATTACGCGCAGCTCACCGGCGTGGGCGTGAGCCGGGCCGTCTCGGCCGGCAACGCCGCCGCCGTCGGCGTGCCGGACTACCTCGAGTACTACGCCGACGACCCCGAGACCCGCGTGTCGCTCGTCTACGTCGAGGGCGTGGGCGACGGCCGGGCGTTCTACGAGCGGGTCCGGTCGCTCGCCGAGCGCAAGCCGATCGTGCTGGTCAAGGGGGGAGCGACCGCCGGCGGCCAGCGGGCCGCCGCCAGCCACACCGGGGCCCTCGCCAGCGACGACACGGTGTTCGACGGCATGGCCCGGCAGGCCGGCATGTCGCGTGCGCCCCACGTCGAGGCGGCCTTCGAGGCCGCCGCCACGTTCGCCTCGCAGCCCCTGCCTCGGGGCAACCGGGTCGCCGTGGTCACGACCGTGGGCGGCTGGGGCGTGGCCGCCGCCGACGCCATCGCGCCGACGAGCCTCGAGCTGGCGGCGCTGCCCGACGACCTGCGCACCGCCATCGACGCCGAGCTGCCGCCGCGGTGGAGCCGCAGCAACCCGATCGACATGGCCGGAGGCGAGACACGCGACACCGTCCCCACCGTGCTCGAGCTCGTCGCCTCGCACCCCGACGTCGACGCCGTGATCTTCCTGGGCATGGGCATCCAGTCGAACCAGGCCCAGCTGATGCGCGAGGGACCGTTCTTCCCCGACCACGGTCTGGCTCGGATCGTCGAGTTCCACGAGCGGCAGGACGCCCGCTACGCCGAGGCGGCGGGCGAGGTCAGCGAGCGCACCGGCAAGCCGGTCCTCGTCGCCACCGAGCTGGCGGTCACGTCGCCGGGCAACCCGGGTCCGGCCGCCGTGCGGGCCGGCGGGCGCCTCTGCTACCCGTCGGCGAACCGCGCCGTGGCGGCGCTCGACCACCTCTGGCGCCGCTCCCGCTGGCTGTCCCGCCGCGGGCTGGCCTGACGCGTGGGCGACGATCGTGGCGGCACGGCCGCCGACGGCCCGACCCGGTCCGGTGAGCGCCCGGCCGCGGACGGCCCGACCCGGTCCGGTGAGCGCCCGGCCGCCGCCGGCCCGACGCGGTCCGGTGAGCGCCGGGCCGCCGACGGCCCGGACCGGTCGGGAGGCCCGGGCAGCCCAGGTGCGCCGGGCGGCCGCGGTGGGCCGCCGCCCGGCTCCGGGGAGCGGGCCGGCGTGGACAGCGGGCGCCGCCGGGGCGGGGGATGGGTCCTGCCGGTGGCGCTGCTGGCCGTGGCCGCCGGCTCGGCCGCCGGGGCGGTGGTGCTCGACGGTGACGAGGCCTCTGCGGCCCGGGGCGACGGCGCGGCCGTCACGACCCCGGTGCTGTCGGCCCGGCGGGTCCCCGAGCTGCTCGCCGAGCCGGTCGCCGCGCGCCGCCTGACCGCCGACCTCGACGCCTGGCTCGGCCGCTCGCCGGCCGACACGTGCCTCGTGGTCGAGGACGCCGGCCAGGCCGTCTACGAGCGCAACCCCGCGGCCCCGCTCGCCGGCGCCTCGACCCAGAAGCTCCTCACCGCCACGGCGCTCCTGCTCGCCCTCGGTCCCGACAGCACGTTCGAGACCTCGGCCGTCGCCGCCCAGGCGCCGTCCGGTGGCGTCATCGCCGGCGACCTGTTCCTCGTGGGCGGGGGCGACGCCGCCCTCGGCACGCCGGGGTGGTTGGCGGGCACACCCGGCGACCGGCCCCGCGCCATCCACGACGTGAACGCCCTCGTCGACGCGATCGCCGCCGCCGGCGTGACCCGGATCGAGGGCTCGGTCGTGGGCGACGGCAGCCGCTACGACGACCAGCGCTACCAGGCCTCGCTCGCGCCCCGGCTCGTCGACCAGGACCAAGTCGGCCCCATCGGCGGGCTCATGGTCAACGACGGCTTCGCCGGGTTCTCGACGGCCCGCTCGTTCGAGTCGACCGTGCCCGCCGCCGACCCGGCGTCGGACGCGGCCCGCGTCCTCACCGACCTCCTCCGCACGCGGGGCATCACGGTGGCCGGCGAGCCCCGCGCCGGTCGGGCCCCCGAGGGCGCGGCCGAGGTGGCCACGCTCACCTCGCCGCCCATGTCGCAGGTCGTGGCCGAGATGCTGACGAACAGCGACAACGAGACGGCAGAGGCGGCCGTCAAGGAGATCGGCCTGTCGGTGTCGGGCGAGGGCACCTGGGCCGCCGGGTTCGCGGGCGTCACGCGCCTACTCGGCGAGGCCGGGGTGCCCCTCGACGGCGTGGCCGTAGCGGACGGCACCGGCCTGTCGATCGACAGCAAGTTGACCTGTGCCACGCTCGTCGACGTGCTCACGCGTCCGGAGACCGGCCCGGTGATCCGCGACGGCCTCGCCGTGGCGGGCGAGACCGGCACGCTGGCCGAGTCGTGGGACGGCACCGCCGCCGAGGGGCGCCTGCGGGCCAAGACCGGCACGCTGCGCAACGCCACCGCACTCGCAGGCGAGATCGAGGTGAACGGCGGGGGCACCGTCGCGTTCGCCTACGTGGCGAACGTGCCGGAGCCCGGCGAGGTCACCGCGGCGGGCGTGGGCCTCACCGGACTGGCCGACGTGCTCATGGCCTACCCCCGCGGCGTCGACGTCGCCCCGCTCGGACCGGCCGCCGTGCCCGGCCAGGACGCGGCGGCCCCGACCGAGCCGACGGCCGGCGCCGCCGCCGCCGACCCGGGCGCCACCCCCGGCGGCTGATGTGGCCGTCCTGCCGATGTTCCCGCTGGGGACCGTGCTGCTGCCCGGCATGGTCCTGCCGCTGCAGGTCTTCGAGCCCCGATATCTCCAGCTCGTGGCCGACGTCGCCGGAAGCGGCGACGAGTTCGGCGTCGTGCTCATCGAGCGGGGTTCCGAGGTGGGCGGCGGCGACGTGCGCACAGACGTGGGCACGGTCGCCCGAATCATGCAGCGCGAGGATCTTCCCGACGGGCGAGCTCTCGTTGCCGCCGTCGGGGCCCGCCGCATCCGCGTCGAGCGCTGGCTCGACGACGACCCCTACCCCCGCGCCGAGGTGGCCGACTGGCCCGACGAGGCCCCGCCGCCCGACGGTGGCGCCCGTCGGGCCGCCCTCCAGGTCGCGGTGCGGCACGTGGCGGCGCTGCGCACCGAGCTCGCCGAGCCGGCGCCTCCGGTCGACATCGAGCTGGTCGAGGACCCGGTGCTCGGCGTGTACGAGGCGATGCTCGTCGCGCTGCCCGGCGCCGCCGACCGCCAAGCCCTGCTCGCCACTCCCACCGTGGCGGAGCGGGCCGCCCGGCTGATCACACTGCTGGCGGAGGAGGCCGAGGTCCTCGAGGCCCGACTCGGTGGTCGGTGACGGGTACCTTCCCGTGGTACAACCGCGACCCTTCCGATCGACGAGGAGCAGCCTCGAGGTGCCCGAGACGCAATCGAAGCCCGTGGGCGAGGTGGCAGCTGAGCTGTGGGAGCTGACCAAGGGCTACGTCCGCCAAGAGACGGTCGACCCCCTCAAGGGCGTCGGCCGCTACCTCGCCTTCGGGGTGGCGGGCTCGCTGCTGCTGGGCGTGGGCGTCATCCTGCTCCTGGTGGCGGGGCTCCGCGCCCTGCAGACCGAGACCGGCACGACCTTCACGGGGAA
The DNA here is from genome assembly GCA_035296625.1 of Acidimicrobiales bacterium. Lineage (GTDB taxonomy): Bacteria > Actinomycetota > Acidimicrobiia > Acidimicrobiales > VFJN01 > DATCLS01. Next base: position 12,620 of record DATHAO010000050.1, read on the forward strand.
TTGGTCGTGGGCTCCGTACCTCGTTGTCCTCGTGGTGGGCGCCGCCCTGATCGCCTTGGCGGTCAGCCGCATCATGAGCAGCAGCAAGAAGTAGGGGAGAGAGCCGATGGCGACCACCACCACCGGGTCGGCGCGCATCACCCGTGACGACCTCGAAGCCAAGATCCGCGAGATGCAGGGAGGCGCCCGCGAGCAGGCGGCGTCGGCCAAGGGCACGCTCGTGGCCGCCGGCGGCGTGATCGCCGCCATCCTGGTGCTGGTCGTGTTCCTGCTCGGCCGGCGGGCCGGCAGGCAGCGCACGACCATCGTCGAGATCCGGCGGGTCTGAGTGGCCTCCGGCAGGGCCCAGGAGGGGAAGGCGACCCGCACCGAGCGGGTCCTCAGGATCCTGCAGCGCAACGGCCTGCGGAAGGGTCTGCTCGGCACGTCCCGCGGCTGGCTCTGGGTCTTCGTCGGCAGCGTCGCGTTGCGCCGGCTGCGTCGCGCGATCGGCAGCGAGCCCCAGGTCGTCTACCGGGGCGAGCTGCGCCCGGGCCAGACGTTCCGCATCGACCACCTCCCCGAGACCTATGACGGGGGCAAGGTCAGGGTCAGGCGGCGCTGACGGTGAGCCGGGCCTTCGCCGCCGGCGATCAGGTGCTCCTCGTCGACAACAAGGATCGCCGCTACCTCGTGGTGCTGGTCGAGGGCGGCGAGTTCCACACCCACGCCGGCATCCTTCCCCACGACTCCGTGATCGGCGGGGCCGAGGGCACGCGCTTCCGCGCCAGCCGGGGCGCCACGTTCCTCGCCATCCGCCCCACGCTCGCCGACTTCGTGCTCAAGATGCCCCGCGGCGCCCAGGTCATCTACCCGAAGGACCTGGGGCCGATCCTAATCCTGGCCGACGTTTTCCCGGGCGCGCGGGTGCTCGAGTCCGGCGTGGGGTCGGGGGCGCTGTCGATGACGCTCGTCCGGGCCGGGGCCGTGGTCACCGGCTACGAGCTGCGCGAGGACTTCGCGAGCCGGGCGGTGAAGAACGTCGCCACGTTCCTGGGCGAGGTTGCGCTCGAGAACTACCGGGTCGAGGTGCGGGACGTCTACGAGGGCATCGAGGAGACCGACCTCGACCGGGTGGTGCTCGACCTGCCCGAGCCGTGGCGGGCGGCCAAGCACGCGGCGAGCGCGATGCACCGTGGCGGCCTGCTCGTGGCCTACACCCCGCAGATCACGCAGGCCACGCAGCTGCGCCACGAGCTCGGCGCCCACGGCTTCGGCATGGCGGAGACGATCGAGGTGCTGAACCGCAGCTGGCACATCGAGCGCCAGTCGGTCCGGCCGGACCACCGCATGGTGGCCCACACCGGCTTTCTGACCAGCGCCCGCCTGCTGGCATGAGGGCCTGACCGGCAACGGCGCCCGAGAACTGTGAACCCGCGAACGTGAACATGTTCGATCTGCTCTTCGTGGTCGCCGCGGTGGCGGCGGCGGTCGGGGGCTACCGCCTCGGGCTGATCGCGCGCGTCACGTCGTGGTTCGGTCTGGCGATCGGCGTGGTCGTCGGCTCGATGGTGCTGCCGGTCCTGCTCAAGCGGCTGCACGACACCGACGACGCGACGGTCGCGCTCGTCGCCATCTCGACGCTCGTGGGCGCCGCGCTCGTCGGTCAGGCCGCCGGTCTGGTGCTCGGCTCGAAGGCCCACATCGCGCTGCCGGCCGGCAACCTGCGCACCGCCGACCAGGCGGCGGGCAGCGTCGCCGGGGTGGTCGGCCTGCTCGTCGGGCTGTGGCTGCTCCTGCCGACGCTGGGCGACATCCCCGGCCGGACCTCCGAGCAGGCCCGCAGCTCGGTGATCGCCCGCGAGGTGGCCGACTTCTTCCCGCCCGCTCCGGACACGATCCAGGCCCTGCGCCGCCTCGTCGGCGACGACCCCTTCCCCAAGGTGTTCGACCGGTTCCAGCCGGCGCCCGACCCCGGGACGCCACCGGCCGAGTCGGGGCTCGACCAGGCCCGGGCCCGCGCGGTGGCGCAGTCGGTGGTGAAGGTCGAGGGAGAGGCGTGCGGCCGCCTGCAGGAGGGCACGGGCTTCTTCGTGAGCGAGAACCTCGTCGTTACGAACGCCCACGTGGTGGCGGGGGAGGACAACTCCGTGCTCGAGCTGGCCGACGGCAGCGAGGCCGAAGCGACCGTCGTGGCCTTCGATCCGGACCGCGACCTGGCCGTGCTGCTCACCGGCGCCTCGGGCCCGGCGCTCCAGCTGGCCGACGCCGCCGCCGGCGACATCGGCGGCGTCTTCGGCCATCCGGGCGGGCGCGACCTCGAGATCAGCCCGTTCGAGGTGAGCGAGCAGATCAGCGCCCAGGGTCGCGACATCTACGACCAGGCGGCCACCGAGCGGCAGGTGCTCGTGCTGGCCTCCGACCTCGAACCCGGGGACTCGGGCTCGGCGCTGATCGACCCGGCGGGCCGGGTGATCGGCGTGGCGTTCGCCGTCGCGCCGGACAAGCCGGGCGTGGGCTACGCGCTGGCGGTCGAGGAGCTGCGGCCGTTGCTCGACGGCCTGCCGATCGGCTCGCTGACGGAGCAGGACACCCGCGACTGCCTCGTATGAGCCGGCGAAGCCGCGGGCCGGTGGGCCGACGCGAAGCGACCGCCCGAAAGGGGCGGCCGTTCGTGTCCCATCTGTGAACCGTGGATGACGTCTCGGCGATCCCGGCGCCCGGCCGCCGCCCCGAGGGCTACTCGACCTCGATGAAGATGCACTCGCCGGGGCACTCCTCGGCGGACTCGATCGTGGCCTCTTCCTGGCCGGCCGGGACGTTGGCCACGCCGGCGGCGCCGCCCGGGTCGGACAAGACCTTGTCGCCTTCCTTGACGTAGGCGAGGCCGTCGTCCAGCAGGGTGAAGACGTCTGGGGCAATCTCCTCGCAGAGTCCGTCGCCCGTGCAGAGATCCTGGTCGATCCAGACCTTCATGGCGGTGCTCGCTCCTGGCTCGATGCGGTGGGTCGGTGGCGATCCACCGGTGCGCGCGTAGCCTAGCGACCCCCCTGATAAACACGGCAAGTTCGGGGGAAACTCACTCGACCGTTCGCCATCGTTTTGCCCGGCCCGGTGTAGGGTCCGAATCTGGCGACCGATCGAGGAGGTGGTCACCGTGAGCGAGCACAACGATCGCAGCGGCGGGAACGACACCGGTGAGCCGACCCAACTCGACCAGGTGCGGGCCCTGGAGGAGGAGATCCTCTCCCTGCGCCAGCGCCTCCAAGACGCCCCCAAGCGGGTGCGGGCACTCGAAGAGCGTCTTCTCGAGACCAAGGGTCAGCTGGCGCAGGCCGTGGCCCAGAACGAAAAGCTCAGCTACACGCTGCGGGAGGCGCGCGAGCACATCGCCGCCCTGCGCGAAGAGGTCGACAAGCTGACCCAGCCGCCGGCGGCCTACGGCACGCTGCTGTCGATCAACGACGACGGCACCGTCGACGTCTTCTCCGGCGGTCGCAAGATGCGCGTCGCCGTCCATCCCGGCCTCGACCCGAGCGAACTGACGCGCGGCGGCGAGGTCGTCCTGAACGAGTCGCTCAACGTGGTCATGGCCCGGTCGCCCGAGTCGAGCGGCGAGGTCGTCTCTATCAAGGAGCTGCTGCCCGACCGGCGGGCGATCATCATCGGTCGCGCCGACGAGGAGCGGGTCACCGAGATCTCCGAGCAGCTGGCCGATGAACTGCTGCGGGCCGGCGACTCGGTGCTCATGGACGCCCGCTCGGGCCTCCTGCTCGAGAAGCTGCCCCGGCCGGAGGTCGAGGAGCTCGTCCTCGAAGAGGTCCCCGACATCGCCTATTCGGACATCGGCGGCCTCGATGAGCAGATCGAGCAGATCGCCGACGCCGTCGAGCTGCCGTTCCTGCATCAGGAGCTGTTCGCCGAGCACAAGCTGCCCGCTCCCAAGGGCATCCTCCTCTACGGCCCCCCCGGTTGCGGCAAGACGCTCATCGCCAAGGCGGTGGCCAACAGCCTCGCCAAGAAGGTCGCCAACGTGAACGGCGATCTCCAGGCCAAGAGCTACTTCCTCAACATCAAGGGCCCCGAGCTGCTCAACAAGTACGTCGGCGAGACGGAGCGGCA
>DATHAO010000051.1:0-14407 GCA_035296625.1 Acidimicrobiales bacterium
TTGGAGGATGAGGGCGTGTTGGAGCGGGTTGCTTTCGTCTTCGGCCCGCTAACCCGCGGAAGCCGTGGTGCTGTCGCGTAGCGGCCGGGCACTCTTTCGGCAACACGCGTGCTGTGCTTCTCCTGGCGGGTGGTTAGCTGAACGCACGGTGCGGGGCGTTGATCATGATCTCCCACACGTCGTCGTCGGCGAGCAGGCCGGTGAGAGGTCCGTAGCGGGCCAGGTTGCGGAACGCCCGCTCGACCACGAGCGGAGGGTCGGCCAAGTCGAAGGCGCGGCGCCCCCGGCGCCAGTCGTCGTTCCACCGGTCGACCTCGGCCTCGATGAGCGCCCGGAGCTTCGCCTCGCCGCCGGGCTCGGACATCTCAAGGGAGATGTCCTTGGCGCGCTCCTGCACGGCCCGCTCGATCTCGATCAGCGGCGACACGGCGGCCTCGGCGGTCACGGCTCGCCCCCGTCGTCGGACCAGCTCCCGAGCGTGCCGGGCACGACCGCCACCGGCTCGCCCGGATCCGGCGGCGCGGACGACGCGGCGGGCGGTGCGACCGGCAGGTGGTCGAGCAGCGCCCGGACGGCCCTGGCGAGCGGTGCGACCAGCGGCCCCGGAGGCGGTCCGCCGTCACGGACGATCTCGTCGAGCCGCCGGCGCTCGGGGACGAACAGCGGGGTGCAGGCGAGCCGCCCGGCCCGGCCGTCGCCGGCCAGCAGGCGCCCGAGAGCGGCGGCGTGCTCGGCGCGGGCCCGCGGGTTGCGCGGCGCCCGGTTGACGACCGGCACGATGCGGTCCGGCGCCACACCCAGCTCGACGAGGTCGCGCACCACACGGAGGTGGGCGTGGACGCCGGTCACCCCCGGCACGCCCACCACGAGCGTGAGATCGGCGTCGGCCAGCACCGTGCGGGCGAGCAGGTTGCGCTCCTCGACGTCGAGGGACCCGCACTCGGCCTCGCCCTCGACGTCCGCGTCGACGTCGGCCACGACCAGCCGGTACGCGCGGCGCAGGCCGTCTACGGCGGCGGCGAGCGCCCACCGCCGCAGCGCCGTCCAGTCCCGGTGGCGGCGCAGGCCGAGCAGCAGCTCGTAGCCCCGCTCGCTCACCGCGAAGCAGAGGTCGCGCACGGCATCCGGGGCGAGCCGGCCGCTCCGGTGGCCCTCGACCAGCTCGAGCACGCCGGGCACCACGTCGCCGGCGTCGTGGAGGAGCGCCTGCTGCGCGTCGAGCGCCAGGTCGGCGAGCACGACGAGGTTGCGGTCGCGGGGGTCGGCGGCGAGGCCGGTGGCGACTGCCATGGCCAGCGTCGAGCGCCCTGTCCCGCCAGCACCGGTGACCGCCACGAGCCGCCCGCGCCACCCGCCTGCCGTCTCCGGCGGCGGCGCGGCGACCGGGTCGTCATGGCGGACGATGGGCCGGGCAGCCGTCCGCAGGGCGTCGAGCAGCTGGTCGCGGTCCAGGTCGGTGGGCAGCGCGGCGGCCACGCCCACGCCCATCTCGTGCCAACGACGGCCGGCGCGCCCGTCGTCGACCACGAGCACGGCGCAGCCATGGGCGGCCGCCAGCTCGACGAGGTCGCGGTCGAGCCCGGGCGAGCCGGCGTCGACGAGCAACGCCGAGAACGGCCGCCCCGAACGGAGCCGGGCCCGCACCTCCTCGACGGCGACCACCTTGACGAAGTCGATGGGCAGCGCCGCGGACGTCGCCCACCGCGCCACCTCGGCGAACCACGCCGCCCGCCCCGGCGCCAGGCCGAGAACGACGTACCGGTCGGCGGCCATCAGGGCCCGCCCTCGGTGCTCCACCGTCCGACCGCCGCGGCGGGGGGCACGGACGTCGTGGCGGGCGTCACGGTGCATCCGTCCCGGGGTCGGACGCCGTGGTGGTGACCCCAACCGCGTCGTCAGGCAGGCTGTCGGTCGGATCCACCGGCGCGTCGGTGCCCGTTGTCGCCCCGGGGTCGGCGTCGGTGTCGCCATCCGTCCCGGCCGTGGCATTGGGGGCCGTCGACGAGGGCACGAACGTCTCCGGGGGCGGCAGCATGGACGACGGGTCGGACGGATCGTCGGCGGCGGACCGATCGTCCCGCGCCTCGGCCAGGTGGGTGCTCCGGACCAGCGTGACCTCGCCGGCCCGCACGGCCTGGATGAGTTCGGCGCGCCCGTCGGGATCGGTCAGGGCCAGGGTGACGGTGATCTCGGACGTGCTCGTGAAGGACGCCCCACCCCCGTCGCTCACGGCCACCACCTGCACGCCCTCGGCCACGGCCTCGGTACCGATGTCGTAGGTGACGAACACGTCGACCAGGTCACCGGTGCGGAGCCGCCCGTCGACCGCCCGGTCGCGCGGCAGTGCGAAGGACACCTCGGCGGTCGGCAGCTCGGCGCCGACATCGCTCAGCTGGCCGATCTGCACGAGCTCGCCCTCGCCGATGGGGCCGAGGGCCACCCGCCCGGCCACCTGGTCGCCAGGGCGCAGCGCCGCCCCGGCCACCCCGCCGGGCAGGTCAACAGGCTCGAAGCGCACGTCGTCGGCGGTCAAGACCTCGCCGGGGGCGATCGACCGGGTGGCGACGGCGTACGCGTGGTCGGGCGCGCCGACGGCCTGCCGCCATGCGACGAGCGTGCCGAGACCGGCCAGCGCCACGAGGAGACCGCCGACCACGGCCCGTCCACCCGGGAGACCGCGCGCACGCTCGATCCGCCGTGTCGGCGGCCGGGTGGGAGGCGGCCCGGGAGCAGGCGCGTCGGTGCCCTGGGCTGCCGGTCGTGTCATCACCATTGTCGCCAGATCCGCATGGACCCCTCGGGTGCGCGCGTTCGGATTCGCCTGGAGCTCGAGCTCCCCAGCTGCGAGCCAAGCCCCGGCTGCGTGGCGTCCAACACCATACGTGCTTCGAGCGATACGATGAGAATTGGATCGAAAGATGCCCAAACAACACGGGAGGTGTATGTTGACCACCGTGACGACCGACGAGACCGAATGGCTCTCGACCCAAGAGGCAGCACGCCGGCTCGGCATCACCCCTCGAACGCTCTACCGCTTCATCGACCACGGTGAGCTGCCGGCGTACCGGTTCGGGCGAGTGATCCGCCTACGGGCACACGAGGTCGACGAGTTCATCAGCCGGTCGCGGATCCAGCCCGGCGAGCTCGAGCACCTGTACCCCGAGCCCGCGGGCCGGGGCGACGACGAGCTCTAGCCAGGCGGCGATCGCCGGCCTCCGGCGACCGTCGGCTCGTCTCCACGCCGTGTGGACCCCCCTGACCCCTCGCCGCGCCTCCCGGCGGGCGTGGCCGAGCCGACGCCAGCCACCGGCGAGCGCCGAAACCGGACCGCCGAGCGGGGGCGCCGGCCTGCCGGAGGCGCCGCTCGGCGGCCACGAGGTGGGCCGGATCGGCCGGCTCGGCGCCGCGGCCGGCCGGCTCTCGCCGGCGCAGGTTGGGCTGGTGGCCGCGGCGCTGGCGCTGGCGTTCGCGGTGCTGCGCCTCGTCGTGGCCGCCGACGGCGACGTGAGCCGCTTCGTTGTCGCCGGCGACACGTTCGTCGACCGCTCGGCCGTCGAGCGAACCACCGGAGCGTCGCTGCACGTCTTCCCCTCGTCGGGCTACGACGGCCAGTTCTTCTGGCGCGTGGCCGTGGCCCCGGGTGACTGGCGGCCGGGGACCCACCACGGCGTCGAGTTTGACAACGCCTACCGCGCACCGCGCATCGGCTACCCATTGCTCGCCCACCTCGTCTCCGGCGGCCGGGCGGGCACCGTCGCCTCCGCCCTCGTGGCGGTGAACGTCGCCGCCGTGGGCGCCATCGGCTACGGCGCCGGCCGTCTCGCCCGGGCCGGCGGCCACCCTGCCGCCTGGGGTCTGACCTTGACCGCCGGCAGCGGGCTCGTCATGGGCCTGGCCCGCGATCTGGCCGAGCCCGTCACGGTCGCCTGCCTGGTCGGCGGGCTCGCGGCGCTGGTGCAGCGGCGGCCGGTGCTGGCGACCGCCTTGTGGTCCGCAGCCGTGCTGACCCGCGAGCAGGCGCTGATCTCCGTGGCGGGCTACGCCGTCTGGCGCCTCGCCTCCCTCGTCCGAGGCCGGGCCCGCGCACGCGTCCGGTCCCGGTCGGGAGCGGCCCAGCCGACGGGTCCGGCCGGGCCCGGGGGCCCGGAAGCAGCGGACCGACCGGCAGGACCGCCAAGACGGCGAGAACCCGCAGGACCGCGAGGACACGCAGCCCCCGCAGGTCCGGCCGTCGAGCCGGTGCGGCTCGCGGACCTGCCGTGGCTGGTGCCGACCCTCGTGTTCGTCGGGTGGCAGGCCATCCTGTGGCGCAGCACAGGCGAGGTCCCGGCCACGGCTGCCGGCGGCACCAACGTCGTGCCGCCGTTCACCGACCTCGTCCCGGGCCTCGCCCACTGGGCCACAGGCGACCTTCCGCGGTTGCACGCCGTGGCGCCGCTCCAGCTCGGGGCCACCGTCGCCGTGGTCGTGGTCGCCGCCCAGGCCGCGCCTCGCGTGCCGGCCGCCCACCGGTACGTCACCGCCTCCCTCGTACTCGCGACGGCAGCCGCCACGTGCCTCGCCGCCTCGATCTGGCGCGACCCGTCGGACATGCGGCACCTGATCGACGTGTGGGTTCTCGGGTGGGCCGTGCTCTTGCTGGCCGACCGGCCACCGCCCCGGTGGGCGGCGCTGCTCGCCGCCGGCGTCTGCGCCGCCACCGTCGCCGCCCGAGTCGTGGCGATCTAGCCGGAACACCCGAATCGAGGCCCGATCTGTGGATAACTCGAGAAATCCACAGACTTGCACCTCTCGTAGCGCACAGGCAGGCCGTCGTACCGTGACGACATGCCGACCTTCGAGGTGATCCTCCGTGACCGATCGGCGGAGACCGTGGTCGGGGCCGATGCCTACCAGCAGGAAGGCCCCATGACGACGTTCTTCCGCCGGGGCGACGGTCGCGATGTGATCGACTCGTGGAGCACCCGTGTTGCCAGCTTCCGGACGTCCGACCTCCTGGTGGTCCGCCGCCACGAGGCCGGGGCCACCACCGTGGGGGACGAGCGCATTCACGCCCTCGCCAGCTGAGCATCCGCTCGACGATCGCCCGGTCCCCGACCGCTGCGGTCGCCACGGCACCGATCGCGCCGTCCGCCCGGCCAGCGCCGCCCGGGCGGGCGGACGCCCCCGCCCCCTTCGCCGTCAGAGGGGGCGGGGCCCAACATGAGCTGCCCTCCGCCGTCAGAGGGGCCGGGGCCCAGCACGAGGCTCTCTCCGCCGCCAGAGGGCAAGGCCAAACATCAGGCCCCTCCGCCGCCAGGGGCAAGGCCAAAACCGAGGTCCCCCGCCGTCAGACGGGGCTGGAGCCCAACCCATGAGGTCCGCCTCCGCCGTCACCGGGGCCCGAGCACGACCTCCCCGACCCCCGAGAGCGGCAGGTAGGCCGTGGAGGGCGCGTCGCCGTCGACCCGCACGACCAGCACGTCCCGACCCATCGCCCGCAGCTCACCGGCCACGGCGTCGCCCCCGTCGAGGGTCACGACCAGCGCCCGCTCTCGCTCGGCCGCCAGCCCGGCGAGCACGTCCGCCAGGCGCAGGTCGCGCCGGGCGGCCCGGTCGCCCCGGTCACCGGTAGCGGGGACATCGCCCGGACGGGTCCGCACGGACGCCACCCCGGGCAGCGCCACGAGCACGTCGCCAACCGCCGCGGTGCTCAGAGCCACGAAGTCGACGCCGATGGTCCTCACCCGACCGCGGTGCTGCCGGCCCCCGGTGGTGCGCACGACCACGGGCGTCCCGCGCTCACCCAGGTCGGTGAGCACGCCGGCCAGCGTGCCGCCCTCCTCGGCCGCCTGGCGGAGCCACCGCTCGCGCGTCCGCTGGCGGGCGGCGTCGTCGACACGGGCCTCGCCGACCCAGCGCTCGAGCCGGGCCGTGAGGTCGGCGCCGAGCAGGTCTGCGGCGCTCAGGCTCCCGGGCAGGTCGCCGTCCCAGCTGCGGCCGTCCACGGCGCGCAGGCTAGCGGCTGGGGGGGAAGCGGACAGCGGCCCGCGGAGGGGTCAGTCGCTCAGGAGCAGTGCATGTGGACCCGGACGACGGTGCCGTCGTGGGCAGTCGACCGCAGCTGCACCAGGTCGCACAGCTCGTTGATGAGCCACATGCCACGGCCACCCGCCTCGGCGGAGGTCGGCCGGCTGCGACCGACGAGCGGGTCCTCGATGTAGCCCTTGTCGCTGACCTCGTTGACCAGCACGCGGTCGTCGCTGATCCACGACCGCAGGCGCCCGCGACCGCCGCCGTGCTTGATGCTGTTCGTCGCCAGCTCGCTGATCGCCAGCACGAGCCGGCCCGCCCGGTCGGGACTGAGGCCGGCCGCCGCGGCCTGGCAGGCCACGACGCGGCGCAGGCCGCGCAGCGTGCGGGCCTCGACGACGAGCTCGCTCACCGACCCCTCGGGCTCGGACAGCGGGCTGTCGAGGGCGGCGGCGAGGCAGCCCTCCTCGTCGTAGTGGTCGCTCGGCTGGCGCCGCCCGTCGCGGACGACCCACGGGTGGTTGCGCTCGGCCTCGGCGAGGACCTCGGGGGCCAGCAGCGTGGTGTCGTAGGGGCACCACAGCCACAGGTCAGGAGCGTGGGCGAACGCACGGTTGAGCAGCGCCTCGTGGTGGGCGCACTCGGACAGCTCGTCGGCGCTGCGCCCGGGCCAGACCGGCTCGCCGATGGCCCGCAGGTGGTGGCCGGGCCGATGGTTCTCGTCGTAGACGACGCGCCACAACGAGATGATCCGCGCGGGGTTGCGCCCGGCCTCGCCCATGTCGCCGAAGACGACGTGACGCGCGTTGGCCCCGAGGCCGTCACGGATGGCCTCGGACGTGCGCTTGGTGAGCAGCATGACGACCGGATCGTCGGCCGCCAGCCCCTCGTCGACCCACGGGCGGACGCTGTCGACCAGCGCGGCGACGCCGGCGTGGAAGACCGCCTCGTGGAGGCATCCGCCGTGCCGCTCGGGCAGGCGCGCCGGCAGGAGCGTGGTCATCGCTCCACCCTCGCCATCGTGACCGGTCGGCCCCGTCACTGGAACACGACTCGGCCGCGTCACTGGAACATGACTCGGCTGCGTCACTGGAACACGACCGATCTGATCTCCGAGAAGCCGAGTAGGTGCCACAACCGGCGCAGCAGCGGCTGGGCGTGCTGCACGCGCACCTCGCCCCCCGAGGCGTCACGACGTGACGCGTGCTCGGCGATGACGGCCGCGGCCGCCGCGTCGATGAAGGTAGCCCGCTGCGTGTCGATCACGAGCGTGCCCGACGACGGAAGCGTGGCCAGCGCCCGTTCGAGCAGCGGAGCCTGGAACGCGTCGACCTCGCCCTCGAGCGCGACGCCCTCGGCGGTCGCGCACAGCGAGAACGTCGCGTCCGAGTCGCGGCGCAGCGGATGCACGCAGGCCACCGAGCGCGCCGTCTCGCGGCCGACGACCCGCTCGTCGTAGGCGCAGAGGGCGGCGATCGGGTGGTCGACCATGTAGCGGTCGACGAGCTGCTCGAAGCGGACGTGGGCGTCGCGCCAGGAAGGGTCGGCGGCCAGCCAGGTGAGATCGCCCACCATGCGCAGGCCCTGATAACCGGCGAGAAGGGCCTGTTCGAGCCGGGCGGCGTGGGCCGCCACCTGGGCCCGGGCGTCGACGGCACCGCCGCCGGAGTGCAGCTGGGACAGCGGGACCACCAGCAGCTCGCCGCGCCGGTGGCGCTCCTCGGGATGGCCCAGCACGGCCAGATCGGCGACCACGGCGTCGATCCTGCGCTCGCTGACGACCATCAATCGCTGGCCCAGCCCCAGCCCGTCGTGGAGGAAGTCGACCGCGATCTCGTGATACTCGTCGAGCTCGTCGTCCGATCGGTACACGCAGCACGCGTGGTCCGACAGCCCTGACTCGCCCGCCGTGTCCGCCACACCATGAGCTCGCACGCCGTCATCATAGACCTCATTGCGTAACCTCGCGCCCGCTCACCGTGCGTATTCGTTGCAGAACGCTGTCGGACGGCGGTCGAGGACCCACGGAGGTGCAGGTAGATGCTATTGCGCGAGGTTCACGGGGTCCTTTCTGACGAGTAGTCAGAAGATTACGCAGCGTAACCGCCCCATCGCCGCTTCGACGCGGTGACACCCACGATCAACCTGCGCGCATCGCGACACCGCTGACGTAGTCTTGTTGCCTCGTGGCCACCACGCAGGTCAAGATCTCCGTCCCCGGCAACCACCTCATGGCCGACCTGCTCGGTCACCGCGACGAGCTTCTCCGCGTCGTCGAGTCGGCGTTCGACGACGTCGAGATCCACGTCCGGGGCAACGAGATCGCCATCACCGGCGGCGAGGCCGAGCGCGTGGGTCACCTCTTCGAGGAGCTCGTGCTGCTGCTCGAGCGCGGCGAGCGGCTCGAGCCCACCAGCGTGACGCGCACCATCGACATGGTGCGCGACGACCAGCGCCCGTCCGAGGTCCTGAGCGCCGAGGTGTTCCGTGGGTCGCGCGGTCGCACGGTGCGCCCCAAGTCCGCCGGCCAGAAGCGCTACGTCGACGCCATCCGCGACAACGTCATCACCTTCGGGATCGGGCCCGCCGGCACCGGCAAGTCGTGGCTGGCGGTCGCCATGGCCGTGCACGCGCTGCAGGCCAAGCAGGTCGACCGCATCATCCTCACCCGGCCGGCGGTCGAGGCCGGCGAGCGGCTCGGCTTCCTGCCCGGCGACCTCGCCGCCAAGATCGACCCCTACCTGCGCCCGCTCTACGACGCCCTGTTCGACATGGTCGAGCCCGAGGGCGCCCAGCGGCTCGTCGACCGGGGCACCGTCGAGGTGGCGCCGCTGGCGTTCATGCGCGGCCGCACGCTGAACCAGAGCTTCATCATCCTCGACGAGGCCCAGAACACGACGCCGGAGCAGATGAAGATGTTCCTGACCCGGATCGGGTTCGGGTCCCGGGCCGTGGTCACCGCCGACATGACGCAGGTGGATCTGCCCAACGGCCGCAGCGCGATGGCCGGCCTCGAACGCGTCCTCAGCGGCATCGACGGCCTCGCGTTCGTGCACCTCAGCTCGGGCGACGTCGTGCGCCACCGCATCGTCCAGGACATCGTCGACGCCTACGAGCGCGTCGACACCGCCGGCCGCTCGGCCGAGCCCCGGTGACCGGTCCGCTGTCCGACGGTGCCCGCCCCGGCGAGCACGCCGGCGTGCCCCGGCCCGCCGCGCGCCCCCACCGCCACGGGCCCGAGGGCGATGTCGTCGTGTTCGGGGCCGACGAGCAGGCCGCCGGCACGGTGGACGTGGAGCGCTGGGTCGAGCTGGCCCGACAGGTCCTGGTGGCCGAGGGCGTGCGCGGCGAGGCCGAGCTATCGCTGCTCTTCGTCGACGAGGAGGCGATCGCCGACCTCAACACGCGGTTCATGGACGCCGAGGGCCCGACCGACGTGCTGGCGTTCCCGATCGACGACCCGGTGACCGGGGGGCGTTGGCCCGACGCGGGCACGACCGGCCCCGATCGCGAGGAGGCCGAGGACGGCGACATGCCGTTGCTGCTCGGAGACGTCGTCGTGTGTCCAGCGGTGGCCGACCGCCAGGCTCCCGACCACGCCGGCACCTACGACGACGAGATGGCGCTGCTCGTGGTCCACGGCGTGCTCCACGTGCTCGGCCACGACCACGCCGAACCCGACGAGACGGCGGTCATGCAGGCGCGGGAGCGCGCACTGCTCGACCGGTTCCATCGCTCCCGGCCATGACCGTGCCGCCGCCGTCGCTCGCCGCGCCGACCCCGTCGGCGGCCGAGGCGATCTTCGGCGCCGCCGGTGCCGCGGACAGGGGGCCGGTGCCCGTCCTCGCCGCCACGCTCGCTGGCACCGAGCTCGCGATGGTCGCCGCGATCGGGGTGCTGCTACTCCTCACGGCGTTTCTGTCGCTCGCCGAATCGGGGCTGACCCGGCTCAACCGCTCGAAGGTGGAGGCCCTGGTCGAGGAGCACCGGCGGGGTGCGACGGCGCTGCGCGACCTGGTCGACGCGCCGCGCTCCTTCCTCACGCCGGTGCGCTTCCTCGCACTGCTGTGCCAGCTCGTGCAGGCGACGCTGGTGGGCATCGTCGGCGACCGCATCTTCGGCGTCGTGGGCCTGGTCGTGGCCACGGCCGTCAACGTGCTCGTCGTGTTCGTCCTCGCCGAGTCGGCGCCGAAGACCTGGGCGGTGCTGAACCCGGAACGGGCGGCGCTGGTGACGGCCCGTCAGGTGCGTTTCCTCGTCGGCCTACCGCCGGTCCGCCTGCTGTCCCAGCTGCTCATCGGCCTCACCAACATGCTGGTGCCTGGCAAGGGCCTGGAGCAGGGGCCGTTCCTCTCCGAGGAGGAGCTGCTCGCCATCGCCGAGCGCGGCGTCGAGGAGGGCGTGATCGAGGCCGACGAGCGCGCTCTGATCGAGTCGATCATCGAGTTCGGCGACACGATCGTGCGGGAGGTCATGGTGCCGCGGCCCGACATGGTCACGGTCGACGCCTCGTTCCGGGTCGCCGACGTGATGGAGGTCGTGCTGCTCAACGGCTACAGCCGCCTGCCCGTGCGGGGCGAGGGCATCGATGACGTCATCGGCCTGGTCTTCGCGAAGGACCTCATGCGGGCCGAGCGCGACGGCCTCGAGGCCGAGCGCGTGTCCGAGCTGCTGCGAGCCCCGCACCTCGTGCCCGAGACCAAGCGGGTCCCCGAGCTGCTGCGCGAGATGCAGCGCGACAAGTTCCACATGGCGATCGTCGTCGACGAGTACGGCGGCACCGCCGGCCTGGTCACGCTCGAGGACCTCATCGAGGAGCTGGTCGGCGAGATCGTCGACGAGTTCGACGTCGAGGACCCGGTCATCGAGCCTCTGCCCGGGGGTGACCTGCGGGTTCACGCCCGCACGGCTCTCGACGAGGTGAACGACCTGCTGCACGCCGACCTGCCCGAGGGCGACTGGGACTCGATCGGCGGGCTCCTCTACCACGAGCTCGGCCGGGTGCCGATGGAGGACGAGGCCGTCGACGTGGCCGGGTGGCGCCTCGTGGCCCAGCGGGTGCAGGGTCGGCGCATCGGTCGGGTCCTGATCACCCGGATCCCGGCGGGCGCGGAGGACGACGGGGCTGGCACGAGCGACGCGGACGACGTGGAGGACGCGGACGACGTGGACGGCCGGCGCGGGGGCGCCGGCTACGGCGCCGTCCGCAGCGGCGACCTGACCGTCGAGGCCGGCGCCGAGGCCCCCGACGCGTCCGACGCTGCCACGCCGCCCCTCCCGGCCCCGCCGCCCGGGCCCGGCGGTCCGCCACCGGCCGACCCCGGCTCTGTGACCGCACCGGAGCCAGGCGGACGCGATCCGATGACCGACCAGGGTCGCGACCGGCCCGACCAGCGCCCGCCGCCGACGGCGGGGTCCCACCGTCGGCCCGGGGCCGGGGCCGTCCCCCGGGACGCCGAGCACGGCGACGGAGCGGCCGGAGCATGAGCGCTGCAGCTGGGGCGAGGCGCAACCCGATCATCGGAGTCCCTGGGAGCTGCGGCCGTGGCGGTGGCCGTGGCGACGACAGGGGCCAGGTGGGCGGCATCGAGGTGCTGCCGTTCGGCCTGCTCATCTTCGTGGTCGGCACCCTCCTGGTCGTCAACGCGTGGGCCGTGGTGGACGCCAAGCTGGCGACCGACGCCGCCGCCCGGGAGGCGACGCGCTCGTTCGTCGAGGCGGACTTGGCGGCGGCGGACCGGTCCGGCGAGGCCGAGGCCCGGTCCGTCGACATCGGGCTCGAGGCCCTCGCCGCGTACGGGCGCGACCCCGAGCGGGGCACCGTGGCGCTGAGCGGGCTGGCCGGCGGCTACACCCGCTGCGCCCGGGCCACGTTCACCGCCAGCTACGAGGTCCCGGCGCTCACCTTGCCCTGGGTCGGCGGGTTCGGCGCCGGGTTCACCGTGACCAGCTCCCACAGCGAGCTCGTCGACCCGTTCCGGGACGGCGTGCCCGGCGATGCCGAGGCGTGCGGGTGATCCCGCTCCTCGATCGTCTCTACCGACGCCGTCGACGGGGCCGAGATGACCGGGGCAGCGCCCTCATGCTCATGCCCGCCGGCGTGCTGGTCGTGCTCATCCTGGCCTCCATCGCCGTCGACATGGCCGTCGTGCAGCTGCGCCAGCGGCAGGCCTTCGACCTGGCCGCGGCCGCCGCCAACGACGCCGCGACCGCCGCGGCCGACCGGGCGGCGCTGCGCTCGGGGGCGTTCCGCGTCGACCCGGAGTCAGCCCGGCGGGTGGTGGCGCTATCCGTGGCGGCCAGCGAGCTGGCCCCGCACCTGGCCGAGCCGCCGACGGTCACGGTCGGCGACGCCGGCGTCGTGGTCACGGTGGCGGTGCGGGCCGACTACCTGTTCGCCGGCGTGATCCCCGGTGCACCGCACGGCACCATCGTGACGGCGTCCGCCTCCGCCGGAGCGGAGCAACCGCCGTGAGCACCGTTTCTGTCCGTTCTGTCCGACATCGCCACGGCCGGCCTACAGAGCAGCGTCGGCGACCCGGTCCACCTGGTCGACGCTGCGAGCGAGTGGCCATAGGCACAGTTCGACCACACCTGCCTGCTCCAAGTCGCGGAGCGCTTCACGCACGTCGTCGGACGAGCGCAGGATGCCGTCCTGCACCATCTGCACCAGAGCATCACCCCCGAAGCCGTAGTAGCTGCGCGCGTTGCGGTCGGCTTCATCGGCGACATCGTCGCCGATGGCCACGTAGCGGGCCGCGTAGAGCGCCGGTGCGTCGCGTTGCGCTTCCGTGGCAGCGGCCTTGATCGCGTCGTAGACGCCCGCCACGGCCTCGGGCGGCATGGGTCCCGCCACGAAGGCGTCCGCTAGCCGGCCGGCCCGGCGAAAAGCGGAATCCGAGTACCCGCCTAGCACGATGGGAAGGTGTGGCGGCTCCGGCCCCACAGGCAGTAGGGCGCCCTCGGGCTTTCGCCCCGCCCATACCGAGCGGCACGTGGCGATGAGCGCCTCGAGCTTTTGGCCCTTGTTCTTCGGCTCCTCGCCCAGCGCGAGCCAGTCGTCGTCGCGCCCGCCAATGCCCAACCCCAGACGGAACCGTCCGCCGGAGAGAGCTTGGAGCGTGGCAGCTTGCTTCGCCAGGAGGACCGCCTGACGCGGGGGGGCCACCAACACAGTGGTCATGAGCTCGATCCGCTCCGTCGCACCGGCCGCGCCTGCCAGTGCGATCAGCTCCTCGTGCGAGCCGTAGGCGACACGGCCGATGGTGCCGAGGACCGAGAAGCCGCGTTGCTCCGCTCGCTGAGCCCATACGACGAGCTCGGGCCCATCTACGTCCAGCAACGCGTTGGGAAGACCGATCCCCACGTCCATGTCCTGCTCCTTCCCGCGGAGGGCGAACCAAGCCTAGGTGCAGCGGCGCGTAGGCTCGGATCATGCGTCGATGTTGATGCCGCCTGACCGGCGGCCGGCCGCCCAGCATCCGACGACCTCCCGCGGCCTGATGTGCCCCCCGTGGAACGCATCACTGATCGCACGAGGTCACCCCCTATGTCAGCGACCTGCTCGACATCGAGATCCTCGACATCGAGCCCGACCGCTACCGCTACACCGTCCAGGTCCCCGGTTCGGGTTCCTCTGCGACATGTTCCCCGAGCCCTTCAAGGTCAACTGGGACATCGCCGGCGGCTGGGCCGCCTCCGCCGACCTCCCCGGCATCCGCATCCCCGGCGTGCCGTTCATGGGGACGATCGGCCTCGCCCCCGGCCACGAGCTGCTCGCCGCCACCACGGCCCGCGAACAGGTGCTGCTCGACCGCGGCGGCTTCGTGCTCCCGCCATCGGCCGCGTCCCCCGTCCCCAGCGACCCGCGCATCGCCACGCACGCCCTGCGCGCCATCCCGCCTCGCGAGCAGGGCGGGAACATGTTATCCGGTGCCCCTGAGCGCTCGATCTGCAAACGACCCAACCCACGGAGTCCTTCATGAGCAGTACGCAGCCCGGCAATGAAGCCGCGACCGAAGCGTCGGGCGTCGCGGGCGTCCCGATGAGGTTCGAGGTAACGGTGTTGCCGGTCGCCGACGTCGACCGCGCCAAGGCCTTCTACCAGCGCCTGGGGTGGCGTCTCGACATCGACTTCAAACCCAGCCCAGACACCCGTGGGGTGCAGTTCACCCCGCCGGGCTCCCCGGCTTCGATCCAGTTCGGAGAGGGAACGAACACGATGACGCCGGGTTCGCTGCAGGGCTTGCTGCTAGTCGTCGATGACATCGACGCCGCCCGCGACGACCTGATCCGCCGCGGCGTCGACGTCAGCGAGGTCTGGCACATCGACCCCGACAAGGGCCGCGTGTCCGGCCCCGATCCGCAGCGCCGCTCCTACTTCAGCAGAGCGTCC
>DATHAO010000052.1:0-56144 GCA_035296625.1 Acidimicrobiales bacterium
ATCCGTAGGGCGCTGATCCCGCCGGCGCCGAGACCGGCGACCACGCCGGTGACCGCGTCGCCGACCACCGCGAAGACCGGGATCCCGACGAGGAGAGCCAGCCCCATCGCCCGCAGGACGGCGCCCGGAACGCGCGGGTGCTCGGACATCACGGCGAGCACGAGGAACACGAACGGGATGAGCGCCAGCCCGAACGCCAGGGCCGCGGCAGGGTTGGGGCCGCCCGGCTCGTCGGTGGCATCGGCGACCAGTCCGGCCAGCAGCGACCAGAAGGCCGGGACCTCCAGCAGCGTCGCCACCAGGATGGCGCGCCACTTCCTCTGGGGTGACAGCGGTTCCAGGCCGCCGAACCCGGAACGCCGACGCCGCACGTGACGCGTCGCCATGGCGCTAGAGCGGCCCGCCACGCATCAGCCCTTGACCGCACCGGCGGTGAGGCCCCGGATGAAGTATCGCTGGAGGGAGAAGAACACGATGAGCGGCAGCGCCATAGAGATGAAGGCCGCGGACGTCAGCAGGTGCCAGTTCTCGCCCCGTGACCCGACGAGGTTCGCCAGCGCGATCGTGAGCACCCGCGTCTCGCGGGTGCCCCCGAGGAAGATGTAGGCGATCAGCAGGTCGTTCCACACCCACAGGAACTGGAAGATCGCGAATGCAGCGAGCGCCGGGACCGACAGCGGCACGACGAGCCGCCAGAAGATCGTGAAGTGATCGGCGCCGTCCATCCTCGCCGACTCGATGATCGACGACGGCAGCGCGCCGATGTAGTTACGGAGCAGGTACACCGCGAGCGGCAACCCGAAGGCCGTGTGCGCCAGCCACACGCCGAGGTACGTACCGGTGAGCTCGAGGTCGGGGAAGATCGTCGTCCCGCCGATGCTGGCACCCTGCGTGAAGAGGCGCAGGATCGGGATCAGCGCCATCTGCAGCGGCACGACCATGAGCCCCACGACCACGACGAACAGCACGTAGCGCCCGCGGAACTCCATCCACGAGAAGGCGTAGGCAGCGAACGCGGCGATCGTGATCGGGATGACCGTGGCGGGGACCGTCACCGCCAGACTGTTGAGGAACGCGTTGTCGAACCCCCCGGCGTCGAGCGCCTGCCGGTAGTTCTCCAGCGTCCACTGGCCCGAGTCGAAGACGTGACCGAATGCAGTCCACCATCCCGTCGTGTCGGCGAGCGCCTCCGGGCGGAACGACGTGACCAGCACGCCCACGGTCGGCACGAGCCAGAGGGCGACGATCACCAGGACGGTGATGCGGACGAACCACCCACCGCGGCTCGCACCCGGCGCCTCGCTGTCGAGGGGCCTGCCCTGGGCGGCCGGGACCGCTTCGATCGGTTCGAGGGGGGGCGCGGTGGTCATCGGAGTGCCTCCTGCTCGCGGAAGCGGCGGACGTTCCAGATCATGATGGGTATGACCGCCAGGAAGAGGATCACGGCTATGGCCGCGCCCCTTCCGTCGTGGTTGCTGATGAAGAACCACCGGATCATGCGCTCGGCGATGACCTCGGTGTGGTTCGTCTCTGCGCCCCCGATCACGAACACGATGTCGAAGACTTTCATGGAGTTGATGAGCATGTAGGTGGTGACCACCGCGATGGTCGGAGCGATGCTCGGCACGATGATGCGGCGAAAGACCTGGAACTCCGACGCGCCGTCGATGCGGGCGGCCTCGATGATCTCGTCGGGGATGGCCTTGATGGCGGCCGACAGCACCACCATGGCGAAGCCCGTCTGGATCCAGACCATGATCACCATCAGCAGCAGGTTGTTCCACGGCCGTTCCTGGAGCCACGGCGTCGGGCTCCACCCGAGCCCCTGCTTGATGCCGTTGAGGAGGCCGATGTTGCTGCCGAAGCCCTCGGGTCGGTAGCTGTAGATAAGCCGCCACACGACGGCGGCCCCGACGAAGGAGATGGCCATCGGGAGGAAGATAAGGGACTTGGCGACCGCCTCACCCCGGCGCAGCCGGTCGGCCAGGGTGGCGAACGCCAACCCGATCGAGACGCCGACGAGCGGCACGAAAACGATCCAGCCCGCCGTGTTACGAATCGCTCGCAACATGGCGTCGTCGGTGAACACGAACTCGTAGTTGTCCAGGCCGACGAAGCCCTGGCCCTGGCTGTCGCCGAAGCTGATGAAGAGCGTGTTGATGACGGGATAGACGAGGAAGACGGCGAGGGTGACGAGGGCCGGCCCCACGAACACGTAGGGCCGCACTCCCTCGCGGAAGCGCTCGGGCAGCCAGTCCACCGCGCGGTTCATCCCCCAGTACAGGAAGAAGACGCCACCGACTCCGACGACGATCGCCACGCCGACCAGTACGAAGCGGTTGGCATCGGCGTCGCGCAGGAAGTCGAACGTCAGCCACAGAAGGGCGAACGCCACGATGGGGATGACGAGCGCGCCGACCAGCCGCAGGGCGGAGACCCACACGGCCTGAGCCAGCGGACGCCCCTCCTCGCCTGCACCCCGACGTTCATGTTCCGGTTCGGGCCCCGCCGGGGGCTTCTCAATCGCTGTCGTCACGTCACGCCTTCCCCTCTCGTGCGAGGTCGCGGGGAGCGGCCGCAGCGCGGCCGCTCCCCGCCGGCGATCGATCGGCAGGGCCGAGCGATCACACTATTGCGGCCAGGTGGACTCGATCTTGTCGAGGGCGGTGGTCGCCGAGTCGGGTCCTCCTTGCACGTAGGCCATCATCTCGCTCCAGAAGCTGCCGCTGCCGACCTGGGGCGGCATCTGGTCGGAGGCGTCGAACCGGCCGGTACCCGCCTCGAGCGCCTCGGTCACGACCCCCGACGAGTCAGCGAGGATGTCGTTGGCGTAGCAGTCGGCGCCGACGTTGACGTTGGGGGACAGACGGGAGGATCCCGTCTCGCCGCCCATGGCGCACTGCACGTCCTCGCCGGCGAACTGCTCGAGGAAGTCCCGGACCTCGGGAGCGTCGCGGAAGGCGACCGCGAACTCCCCGGCGAACAGCACGCCCTCCTCGTCGATGGGCGGGAACGGGAACCAGTCGTAGTCGACGCCCGCTTCCGCGTCCTCGGGGAAGAAGGCGTTTATGAAGCTGGCCTGGCGGTGCAGCCAGCAGCCGGGCGGGTCATCGAACATCGGCGTCGGCGCATCGCCGAAGGCGATCGACGGCGTCTGGTCCGCGCCGCCGAGCACATAGTTGTCGGTGAACATGATCTGCCCGAAGACCTCGGCCGCGTTCTGGACGGCTTCGTCGTTGAACGGGATCTCGTGGCTCACCCACTCGTCGTAGACGTCGGGACCGGCGGTCCGCAGCATGATGTCTTCCATCCAGTCGGTGGCCGGCCATCCGGTCGACCCCTCGGACTCGAAGCCGACGCACCAGGGCGTGCCGCCGTCGTCGACGATCTGGTCGCTCAGGGCGATCAGATCGTCGAATGTCTCCGGCACCTCGTAGCCCGCCTCGTCGAAGTCGTCCTTCGGGTACCAGACCATGCTCTTGAGGTTGATGTTGGTCGGCATGCCGTAGTGCTCTCCGTCGACCTCGACGAGCGACAGCAGGTAGTCGCCACCGAACTGGTCCTCCAAGTCGGCGATGTCGAACCCGAGGTCCTCCAGGGAGACCGCGCCCTGGTCGACCGCGTCCGCAACCTGACCCGGCTGGGGCAGCAGCGCGATGTCCAAGGTGCCGCCCTCCGCGCGGATCTGGAACTGCTCCTCGAAGCTGCCAGAGGCCTCGATCTCGGCTGTGTAGTCGCCACCCGAGTTGACGGTGTCGTCCAGGACCGACTGGACGACGTCGGCCTCCTCCGGCTCCATGGCCGACAACACGTTCACGGAACCGGTGTTCTCCCCTCCACCACCGCCTTCGGCGGCGCCGCCGCCGTCGTCGTCGTCGTCGTCACCACCGCAGGCAGCGGCGACCAACACCACGGCGATCGGTATCGCCATCAACCGGCGAAATCGCATTGCACCCTCCTTGTAAACACGTTTTTCGTTTGAGCACAGTTGCTGCAGAGGCGTTCGAGCGATCAGCCCTCCTGCCCCCCATAGATTCCGGCCCCGTCGTCAGGGTCGAAGAAATGCAGACGATGCGTATCGACGACCAACTCCATCTCGCCGCCTTGCCGCACCCGCGAACGGGGGTTCAGCCGGGCGATGGCGTTCGTCCGGCTCTCCTCGGCAGTCGCCTCGACCCTGCTGACGGCGTGGGGATCGACATCGACGGCGAGCTCCTTCACGTCCTCGGTGATGGCCGGCGGCGCCTCGATCGTGAAATGTACGACGAGGTCCGAACCGAGCGCCTCGACCAGGTCCACGGTCGACGAGATGCGGTGGTCGGGCGGCGCCTCGGCGACGAGGGAGGCGTCCTCCATGTCCTCGGGACGGATGCCGACGACGACCTTGCGGCCCTCGTAGTGCCGCAGCGCCGGGCGCGCGGCCATCACCTCGTCGGGTATCGGCAGCCGGTGGCGGCCCATCTCGACCACCAGCGACCCGTCGGACGGGACGAGGCTCGCCTCGAGCAGGTTCATGGCCGGTGAGCCGATGAACCCGGCGACGAACAGGTTGATGGGGTGCTCGTAGAGGGTCTGCGGCGTGTCCGCCTGCTGCAGCACACCCTTGCGCATGACCGCCACGCGGTCGCCCATGGTCATGGCCTCGACCTGGTCGTGGGTCACGTAGATCGTCGTGACGCCCAGGTCGTGCTGCAGCCGGGCGATCTCGGCGCGTGTCTGCACTCGCAGCTTGGCGTCGAGGTTGGAGAGGGGCTCGTCCATGAGGAAGGCGCGTGGGTGGCGCACGATGGCCCGGCCCATGGCCACCCGCTGGCGTTGCCCGCCCGAAAGCGCCGCCGGCTTCCGGTTGAGGAAGTCGTCGAGCCCGAGGATCCGCGCGGCATCTCGCACCCGCGCGTCGATCTCGTCTTTCGGCACGTGCTGGAGCTTCAGGCCGAAAGCCATGTTGTCGAAGACGGTCATGTGCGGGTAGAGCGCGTAGTTCTGGAACACCATGGCGATGTCGCGCTCCTTCGGGGGGACGTCGTTGACGACTTGGTCCGCGATGCGAACCTCCCCCTTCGAGATTCCCTCCAGCCCCGCGACCATCCGGAGGACCGTGGTCTTCCCGCACCCGGAGGGTCCGACGAGGACCATGAACTCGCCGTCGGCGATGTCGAGGTCGAAGCTCCTGACCGCCTCCGTCCCGTCCGGGAACACCTTCCAAACGTCGTCAAGAACGATCTGCGCCATCTCTGTCGCTCCCTCGAGGGGTGAAATCGGCTCTGCGGCTGTTCGTCGCAACTAGCGGGGTGGGGAAGGGCCCGAGGTGCCCGTGGTTCAAGGCGAGCGCCAACGAGCCCCGAGTCGCGGCCTGGCCGGCACCTCCGCCACCGCCACCGCCGGCGGGGCGGCGCTGGGCACTCTGACCGTCGAGGAGTTGTCGCCGCTGCTCGCGAGTGTCCGCGGGCGGTCGGGACAGGCGCCGCGAGGTCGGCCGTAGCTGGCGCGGTGGCACGGGCGGAGGTGCGGTGGTCGACCGCACCACGAGCTCGAGGTCGAGCTGGTGGGTGTCTGCCGCCGGTGGCTCCTCGTCGCCCAGCGCCTGGAGCAGCAGGGCGACCGCTCGGCGACCGCTCTCGAACAGGGGCTGGCGCACGGTGGTCAGGCCGGCGTAGCTCGACACCTCCACGTCGTCGAACCCCACGACCGAGAGGTCGTCGGGCACCCGCAGGCCGGTGGCCCGGGCCCCCTCGAGCACGCCCAGGGCCTGGGTATCGGACGCCGTGAAGATGGCGGTGGGCCGGTCGCGCCGGGCGAGCAGCCGCTCGGTCAGTCGTCGGGCGACGTCGCGGACGTGGGGGCCGTGGGCGACGTAGCCATCGGAGACATCGATGCCGGCCTCGGCGAGCGACTGGCGGTACCCCTGCTCCCGGTGGACGCTCGACATGAAGCCGAGGGGGTTGTCCGGATCGTCGCCGATGAAGCCGATGCGCTCGTGACCGAGCGAGAGGAGGTGGCGCATGGCGATGCGGCCGCCCTCGGCGTCGTCGGTCACGACCGCCGGCACGCCGGGGCCCCGCGTGTCCAGCAGCACGACGGGCACCCCGGCGCCGGCGAGCCGCTCGAGGTCGGCGGGCCGCGGGACGAGCGACACGATCAACAGGCCGTCGGCCCGGTCGCGCCGGGTGAGCGACGCCAAGTGCTCGTCACGGTGGACGGGCGACTCGACGTTGAACAGCACGAGGTCGTAGCGGCTGCCGTCGAGACCGGCGACCACGCCCCGCAGGCGCTCGACGGCCGAAGCATGGGTGAAGAACGGGACGACGGCGCCCAGCGTCTGGCAGCGGCCCCGGGACAGGCCCTGGGCGAGCGGGTTGGGCCGGTAGTCGAGGGCGTCGATGGCGGCGAGCACGCGTGACCGGGTCGCAGCACGGACGCGGGGGCTGTTGTTCAGCACCCGCGACACCGTGCCGGCCCCCACGCCGGCGCGGGCAGCCACATCGGCGATCGTGACCACTCGCCCCCCTTCATGTAAGGCCCCTCCGGTGGCTGGCGCTCGCTCTACCCATGCGATGGAAGCGCTTCCACACCTACTGCCGGCAACGTAAGCCCGCACCCACGCCTTGTCAACGGAAGCGGATTCAACAACATGAGGTTTCCCGTTGTGCACCGTGTGTCAACAGCGGCGGACAATGTAACGGACGTGCCCGTCGGCGTGGGGGACCGTTGCAATGCACCCGTCCACGGTGGACGTGTATGGTCGCCACGCCGTCGATGCGTCGGCGATGGTTCGACGAGTCGATGCGCCGATGCGTCGGCGATGACGGGTCGATGCGCCGACGCGTCGACGACGCAGCGATGTTTCGCGTCAGGCGAGGCTCAGACGAGGTTGTCGACGAAGCGTTCGAGCTGGCGCAGGTTGCGGCACTCGAAGACGCCGTCGCAGTGGGTGGCGTACTCGCCGATGATCGAGTCGCCGGTGTCCCAGTAGCTGCGGGGCTCGGGGTTGAGCCAGTGCACGTGGCGGGCCCGGTGCTGCATCTCCTTGACCACCCAGCTCTGCGACGCGTGGTAGTTGTTCCGCGCGTCGCCGAGCAGCAGGACGGTGGTCTTCGGGCCGATCTCCTTGCCCCAGCGCTGCCAGAACGCCTCGAACGCGTGGCCGTAGTCCGAGTGGCCGTCCACCCAGATCACGTCGGCCTCGGTGTTGACCCGGTGCACGGCCTCGCCGATGTCTTCCACGCCCTCGAACAGGCGCGTCACCTCGTCGATGCCGTCGATGAAGACGAACGACCGCACCTTCGAGAACTGGTTCGAGATGGCGTACACCAGGTGCAGCGTGAAGCGGGCGAAGGCCGCCACCGACCCGGAGATGTCGGCCACCACGAAGATCTCGGGCTTCGCCGGCCGGGGGTAGCGGAACCGGGGCTCGACGGGCACACCACCGGTCGACAGCGAGTGGCGCACGGTCGAGCGGAAGTCGAGCGGGCCCTTCCGCCCGTGCCGGCGCTTGCGGGCGAGCCGCACCGCGAGCTTGCGGGTCAACGGGTAGATCGCCTTGCGGAGCGACGCCATCTCCTCGCGGGAGGCGTGCATGAAGTCGACGTCCTCCGGCAGCGGCTTGCGGAGCGTCCGGGCCATGGCCTCGACCCCGCGGTCCGCCACGAGCCGCCTGCGGATCTCCGCCTCGATCTCCTTGCGCAGGCGGTCCGTCCGGGCCTCGTACTCGTCGCGCTCCAGCCGCTCCTCGAGCGGGGACAGCGCCTCGGGCGCCTCCTCGCGTGTCTGCTGCATCAGCCGCTCGAGGACGTGGTCGAGGTCCAGGTTCCGCAGCGTGCGGTACAGGTAGTACGTCCCGCCCACGGGGCGCCCGGGCTCCATGCCGGCGTACCGCCGCACCGCCTGGCGGGCCAGCGCCTTCATCATGGCGTCGTTGCCCTGCTGGAGCGCCTTGAACAGCATCTCGGCGAGCTCTTCGGGCGTCATGGCGTCGCCCATGCCGCCGGCGCCGCGCTGGTCCCCCTCGCCCTGCGCCTCGTTCATCATCTCGTCGAGGTCGCCCATGGCCTCGGACTGCTCGTCGGTCAGCGCGTACTCGCGGCCCCGCAAGGAGAAAAACACCTCGAACACGGTCTCGAACACCCGCCAATGGCTGGCGTTCTTCACGAGCGTGGCCGCGAGCGCGTACTTGAACGCCTCCCGGTCCTCGAGCGGGATGTGCTGCACCGCCGCCATGGCGTCGAGGTTCTCGGTCAAGCTGACGGGCAGCCCCGCCACCCGTAGCTCGGCGATGAACCCGCCCAGCAGCTCGGTGAGCGCCACGCCGGCGCCCAGCTCGGCGAGGCGGGTCGACGCTGCCTCGACGCCGGCCGCGCCCCGGGGGGAGCCCATGCCGCGATCGGGGCCGCGCGCCACGCCGTTGCCGTTGGCGCCCGCAGCCGCGGTGCCACCGGCCGCCCCGGGGCCACCGGGGGCACCGGCGGCTGCGCCGGACTGGCTCGATGCGGCCCACCCCGGGGCGGACCCGCGACGGCCCGCCGTGATGCCGGCATCGTTGCCGTTGCCGGCCGCAGTTCCCCCGCCCTCGCCGGGCGACCCGCGCGGCGTCTCGTCGGGAGTCTCGTCGGGCGATCCCGGCGGACCGGGGTCAGCCATTGCGCCACGGTCGCGAGGTCGTTGCCGGCTCGCCGCCGAGCGAGGCGTCCTGCTCGAGCTCCTTGGTCGCCTTCGCGATGTCGCTCTGGTACTTGAGCAGGATGTTCGCGGTGCCCGTCGCCGTCGCTGCGTCGACCTGCTCGACGCCGAGCAACAGGAGCGTGCGCGCCCAGTCGATCGTCTCGGACACCGAGGGCGGCTTCTTCAGCTCGAGCTGCCGGATCGAGCGCACGATGCGGGCCACCTGGTCGGCCAGGGCGTCGGTGACGCCGGGAACCTTCGTGAGCACGATCTCGCGCTCACGGTCCAGATCCGGGTAGTCGACGTGGAGGAACAGGCAGCGCCGCTTCAGCGCCTCGGACAGCTCGCGGGTGTTGTTCGACGTGAGGAACACGAGGGGGATCTGCTTGGCCGCCACCGTGCCCAGCTCGGGGATCGACACCTGGTAGTCGGAGAGGACCTCGAGGAGCGGCCGGGTGAGGAGGAACTCGTCGGAGAAGATGTCGTCCTCGATGTCGGACCAGGCGGCGCCGTCGCTGCGCTCGGCCTGGATGCGCAGGAGCTGCTTCTTGTAGTTCCACTCGTAGAGCGCCTTGGACTCGTCGAGCCCCTCGTAGCACTGCAGGCGGATGAGCCGGGCGCCCGCCATCTCGGCGACCGACTTGGCGAGCTGGGTCTTGCCCGTGCCGGCCGGCCCCTCGACCAGGACGGGCTTGCCGAGGCGGTCGGCCAGGTAGACGATGCCGGCGATGCCCTCATCGGCCAGGTAGTCGACCTTGCGGAGCGAGTCGCGCACGGCCGGGACGGACTCGAAGCGGTACGCCGGATCGGTCATCGGGCCAGGTTACCGGGCCGATTGACCCGCGGGTCAATCGACATCTCGAGCCGGCACCAGCGGGCGCGGAGCGCGCCCCGTCGTGGCACGGGTCACCCGCCGAGGGCGGTCGGCAGCGGGGCCGCATGCACGACGGTCAGCTCCTGCACCGCCCGGGTGAGCGCGATGTAGAGCAGCCGCCCGCCGGTCGTGCCGTCGGCCAGGAACGTGGCCGGCTCGGCCACCACCACCGCGTCGAACTCGAGACCCTTCGCCTCGGGCGGCACGAGCAGCGTGACGGCGGCGTCGCCGCCCGACCGCGCGGATGAGCCGAAGCGCACGTCGGCCTCCACGAGTGCCTGCCCTACCGGGCCGGCCAGTTCCTCGGGCACGACCACGCCCACCGACGACCAGGTGCCGGCCAGCTCCGCGGCCCGCTCCACGACCGCTCCGACCAGCGCCTCGGGCGACGGGCACCCCACCACCTCGGGGGATCGGCCCTCGAGGCGCACCGACCGGGCCGGGCGTACGCCTGGTGCCACCGTCGGCAGCAGCCGGTTTGCCACGTCGATGATGGGCGCCGGCACGCGGTAGCCCAGCTCGAGCTCCTCGACGCTCGCCGTAGCCGGCGAACCGAGGGCGGCGACGACGTCGTCCCACGAGGACTGCGCACCGGGCGCCGTGGCCTGGGCCAGGTCCCCGAGGATCGTCATCGACCGGCCCGGGCACCGGCGGGCGACGGCGCGGAGCTCCATGGCCGAAAGGTCCTGCGCCTCGTCGACGACCACGTGGCCGTAGGTGCGGGACACGCCGTTCAGCAGGGCCTCGGCCTCGTCGACGAGGACCAGCTCGGCGAGGGTCCACGGTTCGTCCTCCAGGCGGCGGCCGCCCTTGCGCAGGAGCGCCTGCTGCTCGTCGGGACCAAGCACGCCCTCGGCCGCCCGCCGCAGCGCCGTCCTACCGGTGAGGACCCTCTTGACGAGGGCCGGGGCCGACAGCGGCGGCCAGATCCGGCCGGCCATCGCGTTGGCCTCGGCGTTCGCCCGCCACGTCGTCTCGAACGCGTCCGACGGGACGGCGTCGTCGCCCCGGACCGCCTCGTGGGCCTGGCGGGCGAGCCGGGCCAGGCGGGTGCGGAACGCCGTGCGGCCGGTGGCGAACGGCACGCCCCGCTCGACGATCTCCTCGACGGCCGCCGCCACCGCGTCCGCCGTGAGGCGCACCCGGCCCCACGGTGTGGGGATGGCCAGGTCGTCGGTCGGCGGACGCAGGTGCTGGCGGGCGGCCCGGCTCAGCACGACCGCCATGCGGGCGTCGCCCTTGAGTCGCGCCACGGCGGGCGTGTCGAACGCCCGCACCCGCCCGACCGGGCCGCTGACGAGGCGCTCGACGGTGCTCTGCCGGGTGGCGGCCTCGCCCAGCGACGGGAGGACCTGGGCGATGTAGCGCAGGAAGAGCGGGTTCGGCCCGACCACGAGCACGCCCTCGCGGTCGAGCCGGGGCCGGTGCTCGTAGAGAAGGAACGCCGCCCGGTGCAGGCCGACCGCCGTCTTGCCGGTGCCGGGACCGCCCTGCACGACGAGGCAGGTGTCGAGTGGCGCCCGGATGACGACGTCCTGCTCGGCGGCGATCGTGGCGACGATGTCCCGCATGGCGCCGGTGCGCGATCGCTCGAGCTCGACGAGCAGCGGGTCGGGGATGCCGCCGTGGTGGGCGGCGTCGACGCTGTCGGGGTCGTCGAACACCTCGTCGAACAGGTCGTCGAGCTCGCGGCCGGTCATGAGGAACCGTCGTCGTCGGCGCAGGTCGAGCGGGTCCGCCGCCGTGGCCCGATAGAACGGCGTCGACACCGGGGCCCGCCAGTCGACCACCACCGGGTCGCTGCGCTCGTCCTCGACGTGGCGGCGTCCGACGTACCAGGTGGAGCCGTCCTCTCCATCGAGGCGGCCGAACGCCAGCCCGGCGACGTCGGTGTCGAGGCTGCGGTGGCGGTGGGCCAGGTGGGCCTGGGCTATGGCGGAATCGACGGCCGTCGAGGCCGACTCGGCCATGGTGGCGGCCAGGCCGGCGCGGTCCCGCATGGCGGCGAGATGCTCGTACGCCCTGGCCAGGTAGGCGCGCTCCTCGGCCAGGTCGGGGTGCGGGGACGTGGTCACGAGGGCCTCCGGGGCGCGCGGCTGGGCCCCCGCCCGAGACGGACGGGGGTGGTGAAGGGGGACAAAGGTTACCCCGGTGGAGCCTGTGTGCCGTCAGTTCTTCGTGGTCTTCCCGGGGGCGGCGTGCTCGGCACGGCCGACCGCCCGGGCTGCGGTCGGCTCAGCGGCCGGTGGGCAAGGGAACCGGCGTCGGCGTCGGCATCGACGCCGGCGTTGGCGCGGCGGTCCGCTGATGCTCCTCGGCGGCGGCCGTGGCGGCACCCAGCCGCTCGAGGATCTCGGCGAGCGTGACGCGCTGCCGCAGGTCGAGGGCATCGAACATGTCGACGACGGTGCGGGCCTGGGTGCGGCGGGCCTCGTCGAACGCGGCCCGACCGGCGTCGGTGATGTGCACGATCGTGGCCCGGCCGTCGTCGGGGTCACGTTCACGGCGGACGAGGCCGTCGCGCTCCATGGCGTCGACCGTCGAGGTCATGGTGCGGGGGGCCACGTCGACGCACTGGCTCAGCTCACCCATGCGCACCGCGCCCCGCTCGATGAGGTTCCACAGCGCCCGCAAGCGGGCCAGCGACATGCCGCTGTGGTGCGACCGGGCATTGACCGTGCGCTTCAGGGCGTGCGCGACGGTGAAGAAGGCGTCGGCGAGCTCTTCGGGATGGGGGTCGTGCGCTGTCACGGAGCACCCGTACGAGAAATGAGGTTGGAGAGCAGAAAACTGCTGAGTAGGCTCAGCAACTGCTGAGGATCCTCACCATCCTATCCGCCGATCCCCCGCCCGGCGGTCCCCGACCCTCCAGGAGAAGCGCCATGCGCACGTGGCAAAACGATCTCGACCTCGTTCACAGGAGACGGTGGCTCAGCCTCGTCGTGCTGTGCCTCAGCCTCGTCGTGATCATCATCGACAACAGCATCCTCAACGTGGCTCTTCCCACGCTGTCGAAGTCCCCCGACCGGGGCGGCCTCGGCGCCGCCGACGCCGACCTGCAGTGGATCGTCGATTCCTACGTGCTGATCTTCGCCGGCCTGCTCCTCACGGCCGGGGCGCTCGGCGACCGCTTCGGCCGCTACCGGGCACTGGCGGGCGGTCTGCTCGTGTTCGGCCTGGGGTCGACGCTCGCCGCCCTGTCGACGTCGTCGGGCACGCTCATCGCCTTCCGGGCCGTCATGGGCATCGGCGCCGCCTTCATCATGCCGGCCACTCTGTCGATCATCACGAACGTGTTCCGCGACCCGCAGGAGCGGGGCCGGGCCATCGGCGTGTGGGCCGGCGTGTCGGCCCTCGGGCTGGCCGTCGGGCCGGTGACGGGCGGGTTCCTGCTCGAGCACTTCTGGTGGGGGTCGGTGCTGCTCGTCAACCTGCCGGTTGTCATCCTGGCGCTCGTGGGCGGGTGGCTGTTCATCCCCGACTCGCGCGACCCGGCCGCCCCGCGACTCGACGTGCCCGGCGCCGTGCTCTCCATGGCCGGCCTCGCCACGGTGCTGTGGGCCCTGATCGAGGGCCCGACCGAGGGCTGGTTGTCGGGCACCGTGCTCGGCGCGTTCGCCGTGGGCCTCGGCCTGCTCGCGGTGTTCATCGCCTGGGAGCGCCACACCGACGAGCCGATGCTCGACATCGGCTTCTTCCGCAACCCCCGGTTCAGCGCGGCGAGCGGGGCGATCACCCTCACGTTCATGGCCCTGATGGGCATGATCTTCATGCTGACGCAGTACCTGCAGTCGGTGCTCGGGTTCAGCCCGCTGAAGGCCGGGGCGATCCTCATACCGATGTCGGCCGTGATGATGGTGCTGGCGCCGATGTCGGCCCGCTTCGTCGAGCGGCTCGGCACCAAGGTGGTGCTGGGCGCCGGTCTGCTGATCGTCTCCCTGGCGCTCGGCCTCGAGTCGCTGGTGACCGCCGGCACGGCCACGTGGGTGATAATCCTCATGACGATGTTGCTGGGCGCGGGCATGGCCAACGTCATGGCGCCGGCCACCGAGTCGATCATGGGGTCGTTGCCGCGGGAGAAGGCCGGTGTGGGCTCGGCGGTCAACGACACGACTCGGCAGGTGGGCGGCGCCGTGGGCGTGGCCCTGCTCGGCAGCCTCTTGGCCTCGCGCTACGGCTCGCACGTCGAGTCGGGCCTGGGCGACGCCGGGCTGCCAGCGGGCGTGCTCGACCGCATCGGCGGCAACGTCCAGGCCGGCATCAGCGCCGGCAACGAAACGGGCGGGGCGCTCGGTGAGCGGATCGTGGGCGTGTCCCACGACGCGTTCCTGTCGGGCATGCACCTGTCCGTGCTGGTGGCGGCCGGCATCACCCTGCTGGCGGCGGCCGGTGTGTTCCGGTGGCTGCCGGCCCGGGCCACCGTGCCCGCCGATGCCGTCGTGCCCCTCGAGCCGTCCGATGACGCCGACGTCATGGCGGTGGTCGGCAACGGTGCCGGTGCCGGTGCTGACGCGACCGGCGACGGGGCCCCTGGACGTGATGGCGGCGTGCCGGTCCGCGGTGACGGTGTGGGCATGGCTCCCGAGGGCGCCGTACCCTGACCGTGCTGCCCAGCGTCACGGTGTCGCCACGTGCGGTGCCGGGCGCGACAGTGCACGGCGCACAGATCGCGTCGGCGTCCGGCTGGACCTCCACCTGCGGCGGGTGGACTGGTCCGCCGGACGCCGGCCCGAACCACCCGCCACCCGGGCGACCGAGGTCGACGGCGGCGGACAGGCCCTCCCGGGGACAGGATCGGTCGCCCACCGACGATTCTGTCCCCCGCGCGCGCCTCGGGGCCTGTCCCAGAGCGCGCCTCGGGCCTGTCCCCAGAGCGCGCCTCGCCGCCCTGTCCCCAGAGCGCGCCTCGCCGGCCTGTCCCCAGAGCGCGCCTCGCGGGCCTGTCCCCAAAGCGCACCTCGCGGACCCGGACCAGGTCACATGGACGCGGCTGCCGCCGGGGGCGCACGGCGCGGCCTTGCGTACGTCCGCGGACGTAGGGCGAGAACACGCGTCGGTAGGACGATCGGGACGGCGGGGCGCCGCACGATGCGGGCATGGCACTCCAGCCGACAGTCGAGCCCGCACCTACCCTGTCCCAGCCCTCTCGGCAGCGGGCGGCCACCGGCGCTCCGGCGACGACGACCGCGGCAGCGACGGCCCCCGGAGCGAGGGCGACAGGAGCCGCGGGAGCGACCGACGGGAACGCGACGGCAGCGCCAACCGCAGGAGCGAAGGCCGCACACGCGACCGCAGCGCGAACCGCGGGAGCGACCGCCACGCGCGCGACCGCAGCGCGAACGGCGGGAGCTTCCGCAGCGCAGGCCGCGCCGGCGCCGGGGCCCGCACGCACGACGGCGGGTGGGTTCCGGTTGCGGGGAACCGCGCACAAGGTGGCGCTCACCGCCCACGTGCTCGGCTCCGTCGGATGGTTCGGCGCCGCGGTGGTCGTCGCGTTCTGCGGGCTCACCGCCGCCGCCACGGAGGACCCCACGCTCCCCACCGCGCTCTACCGCACGATGGAGACCGCGGTCTGGATCACCCTGCCCCTCGGGCTCGTCACCGTGGCGACCGGGGCGCTGCTGTCGCTCGGCACGGTGTGGGGCTTCGTCCGGCACTGGTGGATCGTGGCGAAGATCGCCATCACGGTCGCCGTGCTCGTGACCGATCCTCTGGTCGTCGCCCCGGCCGCGCGCGAGGCCCTCGACGCCGGAACGGCCCCCACGCAGCTCTACGGCTCGACGGTCGCCCACTGCGTGATGCTGGCCGTCGCCACGACGCTGTCGGTCCTCAAGCCCCGGGGCCGCACGCCGCTCGGGCGCCGCCGAGCCCCGGCGCCCGCCTCCACCGCCGGCTGACTACGGTGCCGACCATGGCTGCGCCACAGGAGGTGGAGGTCGTCGAGGCCGCCGGGCGCGAGGTCCGGGTGACGAGCCCGCAGAAGGTGTTCTTCCGCCAGCGCGGCGACACCAAGCTCGACCTGGTGCGGTACTACCTCGCCGTCGAGGAGCCGATCATACGGGCCATGGGCGGCCGCCCGACCCTCATGCAGCGGTTCCCCGAGGGCGCCGGCGGGCCGTCGTTCTTCCAGAAGCGCGTCCCCAAGGACGCCCCCAACTGGCTCGAGACGACCACCGTCCAGACCGTCAACGGCACGCCGTCGCGCGCCATGGTCGCCGCCGACGTCGCCCACCTGATCTGGGCCGTCAACATCGGCTGCCTCGGGTTCCACGTCTGGCCGTTCCGCGCCGACGACGACGCCCACGCCGACGAGCTGCGCCTCGACCTCGACCCGCAGCCGGGCGTCGGCTTCGCCGAGGCGATCGTCGCCGCCCGCGAGTTGCGCACGTTCCTCGACGAGCTCGGCATCGCGTCGTACCCCAAGACGACGGCCAGCCGCGGGGTGCACGTCTACGTGAGGCTCGAACCCCGCTGGGACGCCTACGACGTGCGCCGTGCCGCCGTGGCGGCGGCCCGGGAGCTCGAGCGGCGACGCCCCGACATCCTGACCGCCGCCTGGTGGAAGGAGGAGCGCGGCGAGCGCATCTTCGTCGACTACAACCAGAACGCCCCGCACAAGACCGTCTTCGGCGCCTGGTCGGTGCGGGCCCGCACCGGGGGCCAGGTGTCCACCCCGGTGAGCTGGGACCAGCTCGACGAGATCGATCCCGACGGGCTCACGCTGGCCACGGTGCCGGCCCGCGTGGCCGCCTCCGGCGACCCGTGGGCACCCATGGCCGACGCCCCCCAGTCGCTCGACCCGCTGCTCGCCCTGTGGGAGCGCGACATGGCCGCCGGTTTGCAGGATGCTCCGTGGCCCCCCGTGTACCCCAAGCAGCCGAACGAGCCGCCGCGGGTCGCCCCGAGCCGCGCCGCCAAACCGGATCCCGACGCGGCCGGCTGAGCGCGCCAGGCGGGCGCCGATCACGGGTACCGGAAAGAAGGTGGGCGCTGAGAACTCGATGCCCTGCCAGGCGAGGCCCGCGTAGTAGGCGTCGTGGGCCGCCCCGTGGGCGTGCCTGGCCACCTGGACCGACGCGCCGACCGAGCGGGCGATCCGCGAGTGCAGCCCGTCGGCGCCGACGACGAACCGGGCATCCAGCTCGACCGTGTCGCCCGCAGGGCTTGGGCGGGACACCCCGATGACCCGACCGTCGGGCCGCGACGCACGCCGGTGACGGTGGTGCCGAAGCGAAGGTCGGCGCCGGCCCGATCCCGCCGCCAACCGCAGCGCCTCCTCGGCGAGGCGCGTCTTGCCCACGCCCGCCGGGGCGACCAGGACGACACCCCCGCACGAGGCGTCTCGGGTGCGCTCGCCGAGCACCTCCAACTCCGCCGAACGACCCGTCAGCGGCCACGCCCTGACGGGCAGGTCGGGAGCCGCCGCC
The DNA here is from genome assembly GCA_035296625.1 of Acidimicrobiales bacterium. Classification (GTDB taxonomy): domain Bacteria; phylum Actinomycetota; class Acidimicrobiia; order Acidimicrobiales; family VFJN01; genus DATCLS01. The sequence continues at coordinate 16,960 of DATHAO010000052.1, forward strand.
GTCGCTGCGGTGTCAGGTCTCCGGCGACGCGACACGGGCTCGACGGTAGACACCACGTGCGCTCTGATCAGCTGTTCTGTTCTGCGGGCCCGGCCCGCGCCCGGTTCGACCGAACCGCTCGTCGGCTAGGGGCACCGCTCGACGTCGGCCTGCGGTCCCCCGGCTGACGCCACCGGGACGCGCGAAGATGGACGCACTACCGGCCAGGCGTCGGGAGGAGGCAGTGTGGACGGAATCCACGACATGGGCGGCACGCAGGGGTGGGGCGCGGTGACGATCCCAGCTGACGAGCCCGTCTTCTCCGATCCGTGGGAGGCCAAGGCGTTCGCGTTCGGGGCCATGTCGGCCGGCCTGTCCGGCCAGAACCTCGACGCGATGCGCCACGCCATCGATCGGATGCATCCCTACGACTACCTCGTCGACGGGTACTACGGCCGTTGGCTGGGGTGCGTGGAGACGATGCTCGTCGACAGCCGCGTGCTCGCGCCGGGAGCGGTCGTCGCCCGGGCTCGCAGGCTGCGGGGTGAGGACGTGACCGAGCCTCCCCCGCCCACGCCGAGCAAGCCCGACTACCAGCCGACCGCGAGCGGGTCCGTTCGCGAGATCGACACGCCGCCCCGCTTCGCGGTGGGCGACCGCGTGCGCACCCGGACCCACGCGCATGCCGGGCACACCCGCCTCCCGCGCTACACGAGGGGCCACGTGGGCACGGTGAGGGCGATCCGCCCCGCCCAGGTGCTCCCCGACACCCACGCCCACTTCATCGCCGAGAACGCACAGCACGTCTACGCCGTCGCGTTCGATTCCACCGAGCTCTGGGGTGACGACGCCGACTCGTTCACACTCACCCTCGACCTCTATGAGGACTACCTGGAGCCTGTGACATGACCGCCGTTCCCCGCCCGCACGACCACCCGGACGCCGCGCTCCGAGCCGAGGCACTCGAGTCGCTCCTCCTCGAGCAGGGACTCATCGACCTGGAGAAGGTCGAAGGGTTGATCAGCCGGTACGAGAAGGACGTGGGCCCGATGAACGGCGCCAAGGTGGTGGCCAAGGCATGGACGGATCCCGACTACCGCCGGCGCCTGCTCGAGGACGGCACGGCGGCCATCGCCGAGCTGGGCTTCGCGGGCCCGCAGGGCGAGCACATCGTGGTGCTCGAGAACGACGCCAAGGTTCACAACGTGGTCGTCTGCACGTTGTGCTCGTGCTATCCGTGGCCGGTCCTCGGCCTGCCGCCGTCGTGGTACAAAGATCCGGCGTACCGGTCCCGTGTCGTCCGCGAGCCCCGCGCCGTGCTGGCCGAGGTCGGTGTGACCCTCGATGACGACACCGAGGTCCGGGTGTGGGACAGCAGCTCCGAGGTGCGCTACTTCATCCTGCCGGAGCGACCTGCAGGCACCGATGACCTCGAGGAGGAGGAGCTCGCCGCCCTCGTCACCCGGGATGCCATGGTCGGCGTGGGCCGGGTCCCGGTCCCTTGAGCGAGCTCCCCGCCGAGCTGCCGATCACGGGGCCGGCCGCGCCGCCGCGGTCGAACGGCGAGCTGGTCTTCGATGCCCCGTGGGAGAGCCACCTGTTCGGCATCACCATGGCCCTTTACGAAGCCGGACGCTTCGAATGGGGCGAGTTCCAGCAGAGCCTCATCCGTGCCGTCCACGGCTGGGAGACCGAGCATCCCGACGGCGAGGGGTACGTGTACTACGAGCGGTGGGCGGAGGCGCTCGAAGCTCTGTTGGATCAGCGCGGCATCGTCGCGACCGATGTCCTCGACGAGCGCACGGCTGCGCTGGCCACCCGGCCGTCCGGCCACGACCATCCCGGTTGACGATGCCGGATGAACGGAAGGTGTCGGCCACGGCGGAGGCCCGGTGGCACGCGGGCTACCGAACGGACGTCACCCTGCGCCACCACCGATTCGTGGCCGACGAGCTCCGGTGCTCCGGTGGCGAGGACGCCGGCCCGATGCCCACCGAGTACCTCCTCGTCGCGTTGTCGTCGTGCTTCGCGACCGCCCTGGCCCACGTCGCCCGCAAGCGCGACCTGGCGCTCGGGCCGCTCACGGTCAAGGCGGCGGCGACCTATGACGGGCCGTCGTTCGGCGCCATCGACCTGGAAGTGGTGTTCGACCACGGTCCGCCTGCCGGGGTGGACGACCTGGTCGCCCGGGCCCGACGGGTCTGCTACGTGTCGAACACCTTGACCCGGTCCCCCACGCTGACGGTGACCGTGTCGGCCTAGGGACGCTGCGGTTCAGCGCGCCCGTCACACCGTCCAGGTGTTGAGCTGGAAGGCGCCTTCCCGCCAGGCGGTGAGGGCCGAGTCGAGCACGTCGAGCGGATGGAACGGCTTGACGCCCGGGATCACGTCGTCCTCGCGGAAGCCGTACAGCGCCCCCATGGCGAACCGGCAGGCGTGGATGGTGGCGCCCTCGTCGAGCAGCGTCTTGATCTGGTTGTTGATGGCCAGGTGGCCAGGGAACGCCTCCTGCCCGACCGCCGGGAACCCGCGGGTGCCGGAGGCCAGCAGCACTCCGGGGCCATACAGGACGATGGTCACGTCGAAGCCCTTGCGGACCAGGCGCGTGGCGGTGAGCAGGTTGACGAGCGCGACGGAGCCCTCGTAGGGCACCGTGTGGATGAACACGAAGGCCTTCTCGCCGGGGTTGGCCTGGATGTCCTCGAACAGCTTCTCATCGTCGTACAGGGTCTCGCCTTCGGCGGGTAGCGGTACGTGCACGGTCTTGGGCATGTGGTTCTCCTTGTCGTTGTCATGGCTGCAGAACGTGTGGCCCGGGCTACACGGCCGGGCCCAGGGGCCGGCGGGCGCGTGGCGTCCAGCTCTGGCGGTGGCTGCCCGGCATGGAGTGGAGGACGAACGCACGGAAGCGCCACGGCAGCCCCCGGTAGACCGGTGCGAACAAATTGAGGAAGAAGCGGCCCTTGAAGCCCTCCCTCGGTCTAGGACACGGGTGTCCGTAGCGGGCTGCGACGTCGCGCTGCGCAGCGATCAACAGGTAGTGCTCGGAGTTCTGGCGGAGCCAGCGGGCGAACCTCATCATCGTCACGCGTTGGCGAGGAGGTTCTGCGCGGCCAGCGCCATGGGTTCGTTCAGCGCCCCGATCGGGGGCGAGTACACGTTCTCCATGTAGGCCAGGTCCTCGGCGGTGATGCCGGTCTTGACGGCCATGGCCAGGAAGTCGGCGCGTTCCTTGATGCCTTCCTGTCCCACCATCTGGGCACCGATGAGCCGCAGGGTGCCTGGCTCGGCGAGCAGCTTCACCTTCAGGGTCTTCACCCCGGGGAAGTAGCGGGCGCGCGAGATGCCCTGGGCGACCCCCATCACATGCGGGATGCCCAGGGCCCTGGCGACCGTCTCGCCGTAGGCCACGCCGCCGATCATCCAGAGCCCGGCCACCATCCCCCACGGCACGTACACCGGCTGGTACTCGCGGTTGCCCCCGCCGGCGTTGATGCCCGCCACCTTGCCCTGCGCGTAGGCGTGCGATCCCGAGAGCCCCTGGACGGGCAGGTTGCCGACGCCGAGCGGAACCTCGACGCAATCCCCGCACGCGAACACGCCCTCGGCGGAGGTGCGCATGCGGCTGTCCACGACGAACCCGCCCGTCGGGCCGGTCTCGAGGCCGGCGGCCGTCCCGAGCACCGTGTTCGGCACCTTCTTCGTGCAGATCACGGCGAGGTCGGCCGGGATCTCGCCGGCTGACGTCCGCACGGCCCGGATCCGGCCCTCGCCAACGAACGCCTCCAACGTGACCCCGTAGTGCATCTTGACGCCCATCTCGGTCCAGGAGTCCTCGACCGGCTGTGCGATGTCGGGGTCGGCCAGATCGCTCAACGCCCACGGCCGGTGGTCGATGACATGGGTCTCGATGCCGCGGTGCGCGAGCGCGGTGACCATCTCCAAGCCGAGTGGCGTGGCCTCCACGACGACCGCGACCTTGACCGTGTCCAGGACCTTGTCCCACTCCATGGCCCGGCGGATGTTCTTGACGTAGTAGAGGCCTTCGAGGTCGGTCCCCGGCACGCCGGGATCGGCGTAGTCGAAGCCCGTGGCGACGACGAGGCGGTCGTAGCCGAGATCGCCCTGACCCTCGATGGCGACGGTGCCGGCCTTCAGGTCGAGGGCGGTGACGCGCGTCTCGTAGCGGATGTCGATGCCCTGCTCGACGTAGGCCTCCTTCGTGGCGAGGAAGAGCGCCTCGAAGCTGGGGATCTCCTTGCCGTGGACGTACGGAATGCCGCACGGGCTGTACGCAGCGTCCTCGAACTCGGTGAAGACGATGACTTCGCCGTCGGGCTGGGCGCCCTTGTACGCTCCGGCCGCACCGATACCTCCCGCCCCGCCGCCGACCACGATTGCCCTCGGTGCCATCGACACCCCCTCGAGATGTGACCAGCGACCCCTAGCTCTCGGGTCAGGGAGCCGCGTCTACCATAGAACACGCCTTTCCTACTTTGCTACGAAGCCGTGCCCATGACTGGACGAAAGCCTCTGTCGAGCGAGATCCCCTCCGGCGACACGGATGTCGACGACGACGGCGGTGACCGGACGAGCGACCTCCACGAGATCGTGAGTTCGATCGGGCCCAAGCTGCGGGAGCTCCGGGTGCAGCGCGGGATGTCGCTCCAGCAGCTCGCAGCGCAGTCGGACGTGTCGGCCGCGGCCATCCACAAGATCGAGCGCGGGGGCATGGTGCCGACGATCACCACGCTCTTGAAGATCGCGGCCGCCTTCAACCGGCCCATGTCGTACTTCGTCGAGGAGCAGCTCGGCGAGAACCGACCTGTGGCCCACATCCGACGTCGCGAGCGCAGCCCCATCTTCACGGCCCACAACGGCATCGACCTGGCCGGCATCTCGGGCCCGTACGGCCGCTTCTTCCTCGCCGGCGCCATCGCCACGGTGCAGCCGGGGGCGAACAGCGGCGACAAGCCCATGGAGCACCCCGGGGAGGAGCTCATCTACGTCCTGGACGGCACCTTCGAGGTCGACGTCGACGGCCAGCACTTCGCGCTGGACGAGGGCGACTCGCTCCACTTCCGCACCGACCGGCCCCATCGATGGCACAACACCGGGGTGACCCCGATCAGGGCCGTGTGGCTGGCTCTCCGGCCGTTCTGACCGCAGCCGTCGCCAGGGCGCACCCGACGCCGAGCAGCAGGTCGGCCCCCGACGAGGCGCCGTGCCTGGCCAGCCGGCTCGCGGCGGCGGCCACCGGTTCGGGGTCCGTGCCGGTCAGGGCCGCCAGCAGGCGGTGTGCGGGCTCGATGCACTGGCCCCGCGCCGCCCAGCGCAGGTATGCGAGCGACAGCGTCGTGCTGCGCACGAGCTCGACGACCGCTCGTAGGCGCCGCTCGTCGACGCCGGACGCGTGCAGGGTCAAGACGATGCCCGCGAGCGCGTCGTCGCCCGCCGGCGTGAGACCGGGGCCCAGTCCTCCGAGATGCCGGGCCACGCCGTCGACGTCATCGTGAGCGAGCAGGCGGCGGACTCGCTCGAGCAGGGCGGAACGGCCGGCGAGGGCCGATCGCTCCGTGCCCGGAACGGAATGCGACCGCAGCGGTCCGCCGCAGGGCGGAGGCGTCCATGTCGGCACGAGCCGCAGGTCGAGGCTGCTCGTGGCGATCCGGAGCCAGCCGTCCTCGATCAGGACCGTCGCACCCTCCGCGACCACCGGCAGCGGGTTGACACGCAGGTGCAAAGGGCCCGGCGGTACGGCGGCGTCCGCGATCACCATCGGGCCGCTCCCGGCGACATCGACGTGGATGGCGCGGGAGAACACCGCCCGGACGGTCGCCCGGCCCACGGGCACGGACGACCACGCGGCGCCGGCGTCGAGGCCGATCATGCCAGCGCGCGGTCGAGGGCCTTCACCGCGTCGACGAAGCAGGAGACGGGCGCCTCGGCGACGCCGGCACCGATCTGGCCGCTGCCGTCGGACGCGTGAAGCACGCCGGTCGTGATCTTCGGTGTGATCCCCAGCTCGGCGACGCGGCGGGCGTCGACGCCGAGCGGCGTGCCCCGCTGGTCCAGCACCGGCAGGCGGAACCGGGAGCTGCGACCGACGCACACAAGGTCGAGCTCCTCGGTCGTCGCCCGCGCGTCCGCCATCGTCCCGCCGACGAATGCCGCCACCGACGGCGAGCCGGCCGCCGCCGCTGCCCCCAACCCCACCAGCTCGAGGACGGCGCTGTCCCCGACGTCGGGCGCACCGCTCTCGGGGCCGTATCCCGCGTAGTAGAGGGCGTGACCCACGGGCGGGGCTGGTGCCAGGTGCCAGACCTGCGATCCGGCCAGTCCCACTCCGAAGTCGGTGCCGTTGCGCGTCATGGTCGTGACGATCGACGAGTGCGCCACGTTCGCGGCCCATCCGGTCAGCGCCCGGGCGGCGGCCATGGCGACGGGCAGGAAGAAGAGGTGGTTGCCGGCGAGGTACTCGGCCAGGGCCACCCGCCGGGGGTCGTCGAGGGCCATCAGGTGCGGCAGCAGGTCACGCAGCAGCAGGTTGGTGCTCGCCTGGACGCGGATGTGCACGTCGTCGCCCATCTGGAGGCCCTGCCCGGCGATGCTCACCACGTCGATGGGGCCGTGCGATCGTAGGGTGCCGTCGAGCAGCGGCCCGGCGACGGCGGCCAGGAACCGGAGCCGTTCGATGGCGCCCGGCGTGTCGCGACCGAACCACGCGGTGTCGCCCGGTCCCTGGTTCACCGGGGCGAACGCGCGAGTCCCGCCCGCCGCCTCCTCGACCACCCAGACGGGCTGTGACGGTCCCATGGCCGTGACCATCGGTACCGATGCGTCATGGCGGTTCGCCGGCTCCAGGCCGACCCGGCCGGTGGCCAACAGCCGGTCGGCCTCGGCGACGTCGTCGGCCCATCCCTCGGCGACGACCGCCGCTCGCATCGACCGCCGCAGCGGGTCGACGGCGTCGGCGTAGTCGATCACCGGTCCGCAGTGGAGGAGCGTCCACCCGTCGAGGCCCGGCACGGCCTCGGCCGCGGGCCGGATCCGGACCGCCTTGGGCGAGCCGGTGTCGAGGCGGCGAACCACCTCGGCATTGGCCGCGTCGATCACCGCGCTCCTCGGTCCGTAGAGCCGGGTCAAGGCCGCGACGACCTCGGCGTCGCCTCCACCGGGGACCCGCCAATCGACGTTGACCACCTCGAAGCCCTGGCGGGCCACGGCGTCCGCGAACGACGCCAAGCCGACGTTCACCACTCGTGGCGTCTCCGGGAGCTCGGGGACGCGATCGTCGGCCGGGGTCACGGCGTGCCCTCCCCGATCACCCGTCGAGCGACGGCCACGAGTCTCTGCTCGGCGCCATCGATCGCGTCGACGCGCTCCCGGGCCGCGCCGCCGAGCGCGTCGGCGTCGCCGGCCAGCTCCGCGAGCATGGCGCCCATGGGCTCGCGGGCGGCGCCGCCGGTGGCCACCCGCGTGGCCACGATGGCCGCGGGGTCGAGGGCGTCTGCGAGCCTCGCATCGTCGATGCCGAGGGGCCGGCCGACCTGCTCGACGGCGATCTGGTCCAGTAGCGGCGGGGTGAGGTCCCCGGCGCCGCGACCTTCGAGCGCGAGGCGCCGGACGGCGGCACCCACGATGTCGTAGGCGGTCCGGTAGTCGATGCCACCGCTCAGCATCAGCTCCTCCGCGACGTCGGTCGACTGGCTGTAGCCGCCCGCCAGCTCCTCACGCAGGCGCGCCGCGTTCATCGTGAGGGTGGCCACGACGCCGGTCGTCAAGTCCGTCATGCGCCGGGCGTGCTCGAGCGCGACCGGGATCTCGCCGTAGGCGAAGATCAGGTTGTCGCTCCGGGCCGACGGGCTCTTCTGCACGGCGAGCGTCCCGGCGACGTGCCCGATGAGCACACCGGTCGTCCCGCGGATCATCGCCAGCGAATAGGGGTTGCGCTTCTGCGGCATCAGCACGCTGGCCCGGGTGTACTCGTCGGCGAGAGCGACGTAGTCGAACTCGGAGCTGGCCCAGATCTCGAGATCCTCGGCCAGCGAGTCCTGGGTGAGGGCGAGGCTGGCGAGGGTGGACACCAACTGGACCAGGCCGTCGACCTGCCACATGGCGTCGCGGGTGTTGGCGATCACCCCGTCGAAGCCGAGCCGGTCGGCCATCGCCACACGGTCGCTCTGGAGCCGCGTGCCGTTCACGCAACCAGCGCCGGCCGGGCTCCGGTTGAGCCAGCCGAAGACGTCGAGGAGACGGCGACCGTCGCGGATCACCGGATAGGCGAACGACGACAGGTAGTGGCCGACCGTCGACGGCTGCGCGTGCTGGAGGTAGGTCTGGTCGGGAAAGAGCAGCTGGCGGTACTCACCGGCTCGGGCGGCGAGAGCGCGCGCCAGCTCGACCGCGGCAAGAGCCAGCTCTGCCGTCCGACGCCGGAGGTGGAGCCGGAACGCGAGGCGCGTCGCCTCGCGGCGGGGGCGGCCGGCGTGGAGCCAGCCCGCAGCCGAGCCGATCTGCGCCGCGAACGCCCGTTCGCGGGAATTGTACGGTTCGCCGTCGCGAGGGTCGTACCCGACCGCCTCCATCGACGCGTCGAGCACCACCCGCAGCAGGGCCACCCCGGCCTCGTGCGGGATGATGCCGCGATCGAGCAGGTCGAGCACGTGGGCCAGGTCGGCGAGGTTGAGCCCGTCGTGCAGGATGGCGGCACCCTGGGACTCGTAGGCGAACCCGGCGCCGATCAGCTCGGGGGCCGGGGACCGGGTCGGCAGGCCCGAGGTGCCGTCCATCAGTGCCCGACGCCGATGGCGTCGCCGACGACGCCCAGCCAACCGCCCGTGTGCCAGAGCACGACCGGGCCGCTCAGCGAGCCGAGGGCGGCGACGGCGCGAGCCACGTAGGTGGTGTCGGCCAGGATCCCTTCGGTGCGGAGCGCGAGGCGCGCCGCTTCACACGTCGAGCGGTCGGCCCGGCCGAAGCCGGCCCCCAACCCGTCGACGATGACCAAGCGGTCGCTGGCGGGCGGGCCCTGCCCGAGGATGCGGGCCGCCTCGTCGGCCAGCCGGGTGACCTCCCGGTGCGTCTCCGCCAGCGGCCGGCTGACTGCCACCGCGACGAGCGCGCCCGGGAGGGCCGCCGCCGCCCAACCGGCCAGGAGCCCGGCGACCGTTCCGCCCGAACCGGTGGCGACGACCACGTGGGCGGGACCGAAGGTGAGCTGGTCCGCCAGCTCCTGGGCGGCGAACGCATAGGCCGTGGCCCCGAGCCCGGTCGCGGCGCCGCGGGGGACCAGGTAGGGACGGCGCCCGTCGGCGCGGAGCCGGTCGGCGAGGTCTGCGGCGTGGACGGGTGTGGTGGCCCGATCGGGATCGCCGGTGAACACCGTGCGTGCTCCGAAGGCCCGCATCATGGCGACGTTCGGGTGCGCCGCCGCGGGCTGCCGGCCGTGGAGCACGAGGGTGCAGGCGAGCCCGGCCGTCGTGGCGGCCGCCGCGAGCGCCGAGCAGAGGTTCGAGCTCGGGCCGCCGCAACCGACCACGTAGTCGCAGTCGCGGTCGAGCGCGTCGGCGATGAGCACCTCCAGCGGCCGCACCTTGTTGCCCCCGAGGGCGAAGCCCGTGAGGTCGTCGCGCTTGATCCAGACATCGCGTCCCAGGGCGGTGCTCAGCCGCGGTGCGGGGAGCAGCGGCGTGGGCAGCACTGCCAGCGGAAACAGCGCGGGCGGCTTCATCCGCCCTCCTCCGCGACGCAACCGAGCACGGATCGCACGGCCGCGGTGTCGCCGGGCGCGATGGCGCCGTCGACGGCCGCGTCCGCCTCGTCCCGGGACATCAGCCCGGCCGCCACGACGGCGTCGGCCGTCGACCGGCCGTCTCGCCGCGCGGCGCCCAGCACGTCCTGGAGCGCGGCCTGCGCCCGATGCTTCCCCAGGCGGGCCGAGAGCGTGCCGAGGATCTGCTCGGACGCGAGCTGCCCGTCGGCGGCGGCGACGTTGGCGCTCATCCGCCCGACGTCCACCTCGAGGCCCTCGATGCAGCCGATGGCGAGCCGGAGCCCCGTCGCTGTCAAAAGGCAGACCTCCGGCAGCGCCACCCACTCGGCCTTCCACGGCCGACCGTCGCGCTCGTGGAGCTGCACCTGGCCCTCGATCAGCACCATGGCGCTGGCCCGCGTGAGCCGGGCCAGGGTGTCGAGGTGCTCGCTGGACTCCGGGTTGCGCTTGTGCGGCATCATGATGCTGCCGACGACGTCCGTGGCGACCGCCTCGTGCAGCTCGCCGATCTCGGGCCGTTGCAGCTCCATCACCTCGTTGCCGATCCGGGCCAGGGTGCCGGTGATCCCGGTCATGACGGCCGCGAACTCCGCGACGCGGTCCCGACTGGTGAACCAGGCGATTCCGGGGTCCGCGAGTCCGAGCCGTTCGGCGAACCGGGCGCGGAGGGCAGGCCCGATCTCTCCGTAGAAGCCGAGCGTGCCGACCGCCCCGCCGAGCTGCGCGGTCGACCACCGTGGCCGGCCCTCGCGCACGCGCTCGAGATGGCGCCCGAGCTCGTCGGCCCAGGTGGCGAGCTTGAACCCGAAGGAGATGGGTGCTCCCGGTTGGGCGTGGGTCCGCCCCGGCATCACCGTCCGCTCGTGCTGGGCGGCCATTCCCGCCACGGCCCGGATCAGGCGCTGGAGGTCGCGGCGGACGAGGTCGCCGACGTCGCGCATCGTCAGCCCGAACCACGTGTCGGTGAGGTCCTGCACCGTGGCTCCGTAGTACACATGCTGGGCGACGTCCTCGGGCAGCACTCGCTGCAGCGCCCGGATCAGGCCCAGCGTCGAGTGCGCCGTGCGCCGGGTCTCGGCGGCGACGACGTCGAGGTCGAGGTGCTCGACCCCGGCCAGCCGGGCGATCGTCTCGGCCGACGACGAGGGGATCAGGGCCAGGTCGGCCTGGGCGGCGGCAAGGGCCACGAGGATGTCGAGCCATCGCTGCCACCGGGCCGGCTCGTCGAGCAGGGCACGCGTCTCGTCGGTGCCCCACAGGTGGGCGTAGGCCGCGCTGTCGGTCAGGCGGGCGCCCATGCCGGGTCCGATCGACGGGCCAGCGCGGCCAGGGCCTCCCCCACCTGGGCCAGGGTCGCCCCCCAGGGCACGACGGCGACGTCGCCGTCGACCTCCATGCGTTCCTCGAGCAGGCAGCACTTCGTCAGCAATGGACCCCTGGTCGGCGCCAGCATGCGGGGGCAGGTGTCGGCACCGGGGGCGTTGCGACCGTAGAACCAGTGGTGGATCTGACGCGATCGGTCGCAGCCGAGTAGGGCCCAGTCGTGCTCCGGGGGGCGTTCGTCGAGGTAGTGCGTCTCGCGTCCCTCCAGGCGGATGCCCGCACCCCGGCAGGGCAGCAGGACCACCGGCTCGTCGCCGATCAGAGAGTCGAAGGGGACCAACTCGGGTTCCAGCACGATCGGGGGCAGGTCGTCGGCGACGTCGAGCACGCGCTGGGCCTGGTCGAGCAGCTTTGCGGGATGCGGGGGCACGACCTCGCGCACGCGCACCCGGAGCGGGGCGGGGTCGAGCAGGAAGCTCACGTGCGAGTACCGGCCCTCGACCACCACGGCGCGGGCGCCGGGATGCTCGACCGCGACCCTGGCGAGCTGTGACGGCACACCGGTGTCGACCTCTGGCCGGCGCACGTCGACCGTCTCGGCCGGGAGGGCCAGGACCGCGACCGCCGCGGCCGGCGCGAAGAGCGGCTCGGGGTCGGCGGGTTCGATCGCCACGAGGGCCGTCTCCTCCCCGTTGCGCACGACCACGTAGCGGGTGCGCCGGTAACACTCCCGGCCCAGGAAGTGGCCGGTGAGGTTCTCGGGGGTGAGCGTGAAGTCCACCTGCGCGACCGAGACCTCCCGGTACGCGGTCGGTCGCCGGTTGCTCATCTCGCCAGTCGGGTCGGTGGGTGCACGGCCAGGGTGGTGTCGGCCCGCAGACCGAGCCGGAGCGCCTCGAGGCCGAGAGCGTCGCGCGGCGACACGTTCGCCAGGTTGACCTCCGGCCCCACGTGGCGGATCAGCCACGCCTGCTGGTCCTTGCGGGGCGCCTCGAACAGCAGTCGCTCGGGGCCGACGTGGGCGAGCAGGGCGTCGACCACATCGGTCCGGACCGACCCGTCGGCTGTGTACAGGCCGACGGTGCCGCTCTCGCGCCCCTCGGCGATGACCATCGCCGCTCCGGCGTCGAGGTCGGCCCGAGCCGACTCGACCCAGGTCTCCGGCGTCAGGACGGAGGTCGGCTCCTTCAATCCCACTTCGGACACGACGGTGAACGAGGCCGCAGCGCGCTCGATGAGCGCGGCCTTGGCGTCCTCGCCGAGAAGCCCGAGCCCGTCGCTCACCTCGACCTGGGTGAACCCGCACGCCGAGAGCCAGTCCAGGCACTCCTCAGTCCGGCGCTGGTACGCGGCGAACTCGAGCAGCGTCCCGCCGGGACAGGCGATCACGTCGTGCCGTCGCAGCAGGGCGAGCCTGGGCTCCAGGGCGGGGTCGAGGTAGGCGCTCCCCCAACCGAGCTTCCACCCGTCGATCACCGGTGACGCCGATTCCAGGATGCCGCCCACCTCGGCGAGGGGCAGGCCGCCGTCGATGACCCACGAGCGGCCCCGTCGCCGGGGCTTGCCGGACCGGTCGGGCAGCCGCAGGAATCCCGGTGCAGGCATCGTTCCGATGATAGAGAATCGTTCACTATGGTGCACGCACTAGCCGACCTGGTCGCGGCGATCCGCTCTGCGCCGGGCTGGACGGGCAAGTCCCACATCGCAGTCGTGCGTGACGTGTTCGGGCCCAGCGACTGGACGCGGGGACCGGGCGACGACGGTGCGGTCGTCGCGGTGGGCGACGAGGACGTGATCGCCTGTGGCGAGGCCATCCTGCCGGCCTTCGTGGAGCACGACCCGCACGGGGCGGGCGTGGCCGCGGTCCTCACCAACGTGAACGACATCGCGGCGATGGGGGCCGTTCCCCTGGCCATCGTCGACACCGTGGTCGGGCCGCCCGAGACGTGTCGGGAGGTGCTGGAGGGCATGCGCTTCGCGTCGCAGCTCTACGACGTCCCGGTCGTCGGCGGCCACCTGACCAACAGCCCGGATCACGTGGCACTGTCGGCCTTCGCGCTCGGGCGCTGTCCGGCCCGGCCGCTGTCGGCGATGCGCGTCGCGCCCGGGCAACGTCTGGCCCTCGTCGCCTGCCTGGAGGGGAAGATGCGCTGCGACTTCCCGTTCTTCCCCTCCTTCGAGGAGCGCGGGCGCCAGCTCGCGGGTGACGTCCGCCTGCTCGCCGACCTCGCGGCGGATGGCATCCTCGAGGCGGCCAAGGACGTCAGCATGGCCGGGCTCTTCGGATCGCTCGCCATGTTGCTGGAACCGACCCGCTGCGGCGCCTCGATCACGGTCGCCGACGTGCCGGTGCCGGCCGGGGTCGCGCTCGAGGCCTGGGCGCTGTGCTTCCCGTGCTACGCCGTCCTCGTCACGATGCGCCCCGAACTGGAGGGCCGCTGCCGCCGGGCCGTCGAACGGCGCGGGCTGACCTACGCGCCGCTCGCCATCCTCGACGCATCGGGCATCGTCCGCCTGGCCGACGTCGACGAGGCTGCGGTGGTTGTCGACCTGAGCGCCGAGACGATCACGGGTCTGTGATCGTCAGTTCGATCGCCATCGGGATGTGGACCACCCCGACGTAGATCTCCTGCTTGCCGCTGACACACCACCCCAGTCGCTCGAAGAAGGGCACGTTGCCCGGTTGGATGTGCGCGGTCATGAGGCGGCCGCGGGCGTGCGCGGCGGTGGCGACCGCGAATCGCACCAGCGGTGCGCCGAGCCCGTGACCGCGGGAGCCGGCGAGGACGGCCAGCCGATCGCCCTGCCAGTGGCCGGCGTCGTCGAGCGGGTAGAGCCGGACCGCGCCGCCGGCGACGTCGTCGCGGAACCCGAGCACCTTGATGGTGGGAGCCTCGTCGTCGCGCCCGTCACGGTCGGATTCCTGGAACAGGGCCTGCTCGCGAACGAACACCTCCTCGCGGATGCGATGGTGCTCCGCCACCATCCACGGGTCGTGGGCCACGCGGCAGGCCACATCCGTGCGGTGCAGGACGTCAGCCATCGACGGCGAGGGGCTTGCGCCCGATCTGGAGCCGGTCTTGGACGGCCGCCATCGGCGAGCACGCCTGGCAGCGCGAGCAACCGGCCTTGGCGGTCTCCGCACCCAGGCGGCGCTCGGTGAGATACGGCGTCACCCGACGGACGATGCGTTCGACGTACTCGTGGGGGGGCGGCGACCACTCGGCCATGAGGCTGCCCGCCACCGGCCGCAGCGGGACCACGAAGGGGTAGACGCCGATGTCGGCCGCCCGCCGGCAGCCGTCCACGGTGAGCTCGGGATCCTCGCCCATGCCGAGGATCACGTACGTCGTCACCTGGCCATCGCCGAAGCGTCGCACGGCGCGCTCCCAGGCTCGGAAGTAGCCCTCGATCCCGGTGCGGGCCTTGGCCGGGGCGACACGGGCCAGCACCGCCGGGTCGAAGGACTCGACATGGATGCCGACGGTGTCGACGCCGAGGTCGGCCACCCGGTCGATCACGTCGAGATCCTCCGGCGGCTCGAACTGCGTCTCGACCGGGAGCCCGCTCGCCTCCTTCACCGCGGCGGCGCACTGGCCGACGTACAGCGCCCCACGGTCAGCGGCACGCGTGCTGCCGGTCGTGAGCGTCACGTCGACGGCGCCGTCGAGGTCACGAGCGGCCACCGCGACCTCGGCCAGTTGCTCCGGCGTCTTCTTCGCCGTCGTCCGACCGGCTTGCAGGGACACGCCGATGCCGCAGAAGGCGCACTGGTCGCTGTTCCCCCAGTACGCGCACGTCTGGAGCACCGTGCTCGCCAGGGAGTCGAGGTGCAACAGCGCGATCTTCCAGTAGGGAACGCCGTCGGCCGTGACGAGGTCGTAGTAGCGGGGCCGGGACTGGGTGCGCGCGCGCGCGACGCGCCGGCCGTTCTCGTAGACCGCCGAGGTGTCACCCTCGGTCCGCAGCTCGAACGGCGAGGCCGCACTGCGAACCGGGTTGGTGTCGAGGGTCACGGCGTAGTCATCGACCCAGAGCATGCTGACATCGGACGGTCCCGCGCCCCCCACCCGACGCTCCGTCGGTACGCCCGCGCGCAGCCCGTGGGCCTGCAACCGTAGGACGAGATCGGCCGTGTCTGGCTCCAACCCTGCCTCCGCTGCCGTCTGGACGTGTCGGATCCTAGGACCCGTGCGCTCACTATAGGAGACGGTTCAGCGGACGTCCGCTTGGAGCTCTCGGGCCACCCGCTCCCACTCGTCCGCGGAGGTGACCGAATGGACGACGCGGTCCGGTTGCTCGTGCACGTCACCGGTCGCGAGGTCGACCTGAACCGTGGTGACCACGAGCACGGGTGTGCCCGTCGTCTCGTCGGCGCCCATGGTGGTCAGGAGGCCCCATCCCGTGTCGACGTGAAGCCGCAGCTCGGGCACGAGGCGGCCCAGCGCGTCGGTATGCACATCGGCCCATGCCGAACCAGCGGCGCGCGCTCGCTCCCTGGCGATCACCCTCGCCACCCGCCGCTCCTGTGCTGCCAGTTCACGGTCGCGGGCCGCGGCGGCCGACCCGAACAGGTCGTCGACGTCGAGACCGTGGGCGCTCGTCCCGGTGGCGTCGCAGGCCGAGGCGACGTGCTCCGCCGCCTCGTCCTGGCACCGCAGGAGGTCCTCAGGGGTCGTGGCGACGGCCCGCAGTCGCTCCGATATGGCGGCGACGATCACGAGGGCGCGCTGGTAGCCGTCGACGTTCGTCATCGCGAGCGGGTACAGGCGGGCCTCGGCTCCCCGCCACGCCTGCCGGGCACTGGCGAGCGCGGGATCGTTCACGGTCGCCGCCGATTGACGATGTTGGAGGTGCTGTCTACTATCGTGAACGTTTCCGAAATCTTTCCTCCAAGCAGACCAGCGAGGTGACGGCATGGGTGGCCGGGCGCTCATCGCCTTGGGGGGCAACGCCCTGTGCAGCGCCGACCAGAAGGGCACCTACGCGGAGCAGCGCGAGAACGCGCGCGCCATGGCGGCATCGATCCGCCAGCTTATCGATGCCGGGTGGAGCGTCCTGATCGTCCATGGCAACGGTCCGCAGGTGGGCGCCCTCGCCGTGCAACAGGAAGAGGCGTCGTCGCTCGTCCCCCCGCAGCCGCTGTCCTCGCTGTGTGCGATGACCCAGGGCTACCTCGGCAGCCTCATCACGCTCGCGCTCCACGAATGTCTCGGCCCGACCCATCACATCGTCAGCGTCGTGACGCACGTGGCGGTCCATGGCGATGACCCCGCCTTCGCGGAGCCGTCCAAGCCGATCGGCCCGTTCTTCTCGGAACGGGAGGCGGGCGAGCTGGAGGAGGCTCGCCACTGGACGATGGCGGCGGACGCCGGCCGCGGCTTCCGGCGGTTGGTGCCGTCGCCCGAGCCGCTCGCGATCCTCGAAGCCGAGGCCATACGCCGGCTCGTGGACGACGGGATGGTCGTCGTCGCGTGCGGCGGTGGCGGCGTGCCGGTGACGATGAGCTCGCACGGCTACGTTGGCGTCGACGCCGTGATCGACAAGGACCTCGCCGCCCAACGTCTGGCGTCCACGCTCGAGGTGGACGTGCTCGCCCTCGTGACCGCCGTGCCGGCCGTGCAACTCGAGCACGGCACACCGCGCCAGCGCGACCTCCACGCGCTGGACGTCGAGGAAGCCGCGCGACACCTCGCCGAGGGTCAGTTCGGGGTCGGGAGCATGGCACCGAAGGTCGCCGCGGCCATCCGCTTCATCGCGGAGGGTGGGAGGGCGGCGGCGATCACGACCCCGGCGCTGCTGGCCGCCACGATCGAGGCCCCGGACGGGCGACCGGCCGGGACACTGGTCACCGAGGCGCGGCCGTCGCCGGCCCACCACTGAGAGCCCGCGATGTCCACCGGCGTCCGCGTTCACCACGATCGGTACGTCGATTCGGTGGAGCTGCTGGGCGTCACGCGCCGGATGCAGACCTCCGACGTCGAGTTCGCCACGGCCGTGATGGGCACGCCGGCCAACGTGGCGGCCCTCCGGGGCGAGGAGTTCGACGACGAGGCCCTGTCGGCTGCAACCCCCAACGACGTCGTGCTGGCCGTACGGGCGGAGAGCGGCTCACTCGTGGACGCTGCCCTCGAGGAGGGCGAGCAGGCGCTCTCGCCCACCGCGTCGACCAGCACCGAACCGACAGAGCGGGCGCCCCGGTCGCTGCACGCGGCCCTCGATGCGTTGGCCGACGCCAACGTCGCCATAGTGTCGGTCCCGGGGGACTACGCCGCGCTCGAAGCCCACAAGGCCTTGGCCGCCGGTCTTCACGTGTTGCTGTTCAGCGACAACGTGAGCGTGGAAGACGAGATCGCCCTCAAGGAGGAAGCCGAGGCTGTGGGGCGGCTGCTGATGGGGCCGGGCGCGGGCACCGCCAGCATCGGGGGATGCGGCCTCGGGTTCGCCAACGCCGTCGCCCCGGGACGCGTCGGCGTCGTTGCCGCCGCCGGCACGGGCGCCCAGGAGGTGATGGCCCTCCTCGACCGGTGGGGGTGTGGCGTCTCGCAGGTGATCGGTGTCGGCGGCCGTGACCTGTCCGAACGGGTGGCCGGGCGCAGTGCCCGACTGGCGGTGCAGGCGCTGGGGCGTGATGCGGGCACCGACGTGATCGTGCTGGTGTCGAAGCCACCGTCGCCCGACGTTGCCCGCGCCGTCGTCGCGGCCGGTGGCGGGACGCCGATCGTCGCGGCGCTCATCGGGCTCCCGCCCGGCACGTCCATCCCGGGAGCCGCCGCGGTGTCGTCCACCCTCGAGTCGGGCGTCGTCCATGCCATGAGGCTCTGCGGGGGGCGGCCCCCGTCCGACTGGTCGGACTGGCGGTCCCAGGTGACGGACAGCCTCGCCGACCTGGACCCGGCCCGAACCACGGTGCGAGGGCTCTTCTCCGGCGGAACGCTGTGCTACGAGACGCTCACGCTGCTGCAGCCCTGGCTGGGGGACGTGTGGTCGAACACGCCGCTCGACGAGCGGCACCGGGTGCCGGCACCACCCGGCGCCCACGTCTGCCTCGATCTCGGCGAGGAGGAGTACACGAAGGGCCGGCCCCATCCGATGATCGATAGCGAGGCTCGGCTCGAGCTGCTGGCCGAGGCGGGCGGCGACGACGAAGTTGCCGTGGTCCTGCTCGACGTGGTGTTGGGATACGGCGGGCACGACGATCCGGCCGCGGTGTTGGCGCCGGCCTGCGCGGCGCTGGCTCGGCCCGACGGTCCACGAGTCGTGGTGTACGTCCTCGGCACCGACAAGGATCCGCAGGGCTTCGATCGTCAGGCCGAGGCGTTCCGGCACGCAGGCTGCCTGGTGGCACCGACCGGGGCCCGCGCTGCGCTCGCCGCGGCGGCCATCGCCCGCCGCCAGCCGGAGATCGTCGAGGCCGACCTGACGTGACCCGGGTCGGGTTGGTCACGTACTCCACCAAGCCACGCGGCGGGGTGGTGCACATGCTGGCGCTGGCCGAAGCCCTGGCGCGCCGGTCGGTTCCGACCGAGGTGATCGCCCTGGGCGACCCAAATGCCGGGTTCTTCCGTCCGGTCGACGTGTCGTGCTCGTTCGCCGCGCCTCCCGACCCCGCCCCGACGCTGGAGGCGCGAGTGTTCGACGCCATCGACGCGCTCGAGGCGCTGTTGCGGGACCGGGCGGGCTCGTTGCCGCACCTCGTGCACGTGCAGGACTGCATCGCCGCTCGGGCCGCGACGCGGGTCCGCGACGCGGGGGCACCGGTCCGGGTCGTGCGCACCGTCCACCACGTCGACGACTTCACGACGCCGGCCCTGGTCGAGTGCCAGCGTCGTTCGATCCTCGACCCCGACCGCGTGCTCGTGGTCAGCCGCACGTGGCAGCAGCGGCTGGCCGATGAGTACGGGGTGAAGGCGGACGTGGTGACCAACGGCGTCGACCTTGGTCGCTTCGCCGCCGAGCCGCCACCGGCGGTCGTCGCCGACCTGCGCGCTCGGGCCGGCGCGGATGATCGCTTCCTCGTCCTGACCGTCGGCGGGATCGAACCCCGCAAGGGCACCGATCACCTGCTTCGAGCGCTGTCGCGACTGCGTGAGCGGTGGGCGGATCCACCCGTGCTGGCCATCGTCGGGGGCCATTCCTTCCAGGACCACTCGGCCTACCGCGACCGGGTCATCGCCTCTATGGCCGACCTCGACCTCGCGTTCGGTCGCGACGTCGCCCTGCTCGGGACGGTGCCCGACGAGGAGATGCCGGGCTGGTACCACGCCGCCGACGCCTTCGCCTTCCCGTCGGTCAACGAAGGCTTCGGTCTCGCCGTCCTGGAGGCGATGGCCGCCGGCCTGCCGGTCGTCCTCACCGACCTGCCGGTCTTCGCCGAGTTCGTGCGCTTCGGGGAAGACGCTCTGGCGGTGCGGCCGGGCGACGACGCCGGTCTCGCGGACTCGCTGGAGACGCTGGCCAGCGACGACCACGTGCGGACGATGCTGCGGCGTCGTGGACGCGAGGTCGCGGCCACGTTCGACTGGGACACCACGGCCCGGCAGCACATCGCCATCTACGACGAGCTGGAGGGGAGGGGGCCGGGAGCGGCCCGTTGAGTGGCGGTCTGCCGCACCGTCCGACACCGTCCGACATTGCGTTCCTCAGGCCGACATAGCGGTCTCGAAGCCGTGCAGCGGCGTGCGGAAGCGGCCTTCCCAGTCGACGACCTCCTCGTCCCAGAGACGGCGGAGCAGGGCGTAGTTCTCGATCGCCAGGTCGATGCGATCGCGGATGTCCCTCTCCGAGCCCGAGCCGGAGGTCGGAGACCGGCGGGCGCCGTCTCCCCGGGCCGAGCCGGAGCTCAGGGACCGGCGGGCGGTGTCGCCCAGGGCGCCAGGTCGGCGAGGACGGCGCGGGCGGCCGACTCCGCCGCCCGGTAGAGGCCCGAGCCCATGCTGATCCGGGCGACGCCGAGCGCGGCCAGGCGCTCGATCGGCACCCCGCCGGGGCGCCACCAGATGTTGACCGGGGCGGCCAGCTCCTCGACCAGGAGGCCGATCTGGCGCTCGTCGGTCAGGCCGATCGGGTACACCGAGTCGGCGCCGGCATCGAGGTAGAGGCGGGCCCGCCGCACGGTCTCGGCCCGCCGGGCGTCGAGGTCCCCACCACCCGGGCCGGAGCCGCCACCGGGGCCGGAGCCGCCACCGCGACCGCCGCCCGGGCCGGAGCCGCCACCGGGGCCGCCGCCGAAGCCGGCGGCAGGGCGGACCCAGATGTCGACGCGGGCGTTGACGACCACCGGCACCCCGAGCCGGGTCGCCGCCGCCCGCACCTCCGCCAGGCGCTCGGCCTGGCGCTCTGCCGGGACGAGGGCCGCGCCGGCGCTCGGGCCGTGGTGGTCGGTGTCCTCGAGGTTGCAGCCCACGGCACCGGCGCCCAGGAGGCGGGCCACCAGCTCGTCGGCCGGCAGGCGGTACCCGGCCTCGATGTCGGCCGTCACCGGCACGGCGACCGCACCGGCGATCGCCGCCACGGCTCCGAACGCCACGTCGAGCGGCATGCCGTCGTTGTCCGCCTCGCCGTGGACGGCCGCGACCGCGGCGCTCGACGTGGCGACGACCGGGAAGCCGGCCTCCTCGACCCAGCGCGCCGAGCCCACGTCCCAGGCGTTGGGCAGCAGGAGCGGACGCCCGGGCACGTGCAGGGAGCGCAAGCGGGCGGCGGCGCCGACGGCGTCCGGGGCGGCGCCGGGGGTGTCCGAGGGAGAGTCCGGAGAAGCGGGCGACGAGGTCACGCGCCGACCGTAGGTCCGCCCGACAGCCCTCGTCAGGCCAATCACCGGCGGAATGGTGGACGAGGAGCCGCGCAGCCAGGGAAGGCGAGGGCCGAGGGTCGTGGCCCGGGCGAATGTTGTGGACGACTGCCGCCCGGGTACGCCTTCTGCGCAACATTGCCGGGTCGGGGCGTGCGCTGGGCAGCCGCCAGGACGCCGGCAGCCGCCGGGACGCCGGCAGCCGTCGGGGCGGGGGCAAGCGCCCGGCAGGCGCCGGGCGGAGCGGGTGACCGGCCGGGGCGCGCGCCGCGGGCCGGAGCGTCAGGTGCGGGTCTGGCCCTCGCCGTGAACGACGTACTTCTCAGTGGTGAGCTGGCGCAGGCCCATCGGGCCGCGGGCGTGCAGCTTCTGGGTGGAGATGCCGATCTCGGCCCCGAACCCGAACTCCTCGCCGTCCACGAACCGGGTCGACGCGTTGACGACCACGGCGGCGGCGTCGACCTCGCGGGTGAAGCGCTCGGCAGCGGCCAGGTCGCGGGTGACGATGGCCTCGCTGTGCCCGGTCCCGTAGGTGGCGATGTGGTCGATGGCCGCGTCGATCGAGCCCACGACCCCGATGGCCAGCGACAGGTCGAGGTACTCCTCGGCCCAGTCGTCGCGGCCGGCGGCCCGCACCCGGTCCTTGCCCAGCACGGCGCGGACGGCGGCGTCGCCGGCCAGCTCCACCCCGTCGAGCGCGTCCGCCAGGCGGGGCAGCAGCTCGGCGGCCACGGCCTCGTGCACGAGCACGGTCTCGGCGGCGTTGCACACCGACGGCCGCTGGGTCTTGGCGTTGACCACGATGTCGACCGCCATGCCGAGATCGGCGGCGGCGTCGACGTAGACGTGGCAGTTGCCGTCGCCGTCGATGACATACGGCACGGTGGCGTTGTCGAGGATCGACCGGATCAGCGACGGCCCGCCCCGCGGGATCAGGCAGTCGATCGTCGCCCGCTGGCGCATGAACTCGACCGCCGCCTTGCGGGAGGTGTCCTCGACGAGAACCAGCGCGTCCTCGGGGAGGCCGGCCTTCGCGAGCGCCGCCCGCAGGACGCCGGCGATGGCGACGTTCGAGCGGATCGCCCCCGACGACCCCCGGAGGAACGCGGCGTTGCCCGACTTGAGGCAGAGCCCGAAGGCGTCGCTCGTCACGTTCGGTCGGTTCTCGTAGATGATCGCCACCACGCCGAGCGGTACCCGCACGGTGTGGATGCGCAGGCCGTTGGGTCGCGTCCATCCGGCCGAGATCTCGCCGACGGGGTCGGGGAGGGTCGCCACCTGCTCGAGGCCTCCGGCCATCGCGTCGACGCGGGCGGGCGTGAGCCGGAGGCGGTCGACGACGGTGGCCGACACGCCGGCCGCCGTCTCGCGGGCGACGTCCTCGGCGTTGGCCGCCAGCAGCTCGTGGCGGCGGGCGACGAGTAGGTCGGCGGCGGTGCGCAGAGCGTTGTCCTTGACGGCGGTCGATGCGGTGGCAAGGGCCCGGCTGGCGGCCTTGGCATAGCGCCCCAGGTGAGCGACGGTGGGCATGACGCCATCGTAGAAGGGCCTCGTGCTCCGTCCCCGGGCCGGGCTGTGGCAGGCTCGCGCCGATGGTGGAGGCGCGCCCGGCGAACGGCACCGACCTCGCTCCGCTGAGCGAGGCCCTGGCGCGGGCGTTCCACGACGACCCGGTGATGACGTGGATGTTCGGCGACGGCGAGGCGGCCCGCTCCCGCCGCCTGCGGCGGTTCTTCCGATCGCAGGCCGAGCGCCACCGCAAGCACGGCGAGGTCCTGACCGGCGCCGGCAATGAGGGGGGCGCGTTCTGGGACCCACCGGAAGGCTGGAAGACCTCGTGGATCGACCTCCTGCGGGCTGCGCCGGTGCTCGTGCCGGCGCTCGGCCCCCGCCTGCGCCGCTGCCTGGCGGGCCTCGAGCTGATCGAGCGGGCACACCCCCGCGGGCCCCACTGGTACCTGGCCATGCTCGGAACCGACCCGGTCCACCAGGGCAAGGGCGTGGGCCGGGCGCTGCTCGAACCGATCCTCGACCGCTGCGACGCCGAGGGCCTGGGCGCGTACCTCGAGTCGTCGAAGGAGCGGAACGTCCCCTACTACCAGCGGTTCGGCTTCACCGTCACCGGGCAGCTCGATCTGCCCCACGGGCCACCGCTGTGGCCGATGTGGCGCGAACCACGCTGAGGCGGCGGGCGTGAACGGCGGCAACCGGTGAACATCCCCAGCACCCTCGACGACGCCGTCGAGGCCTTCGTCGACGGGCTGGCCGGCGAGGTGGAGTCCCTCGCCGCCGCGGTGGACGGGATCGACGCGGAACGGCTCCGCACCGACGTGGTCGTCGAGGCCTACAACCTGTCGTGCGCGTTCATCGATGCCGACGGCCTGCACACCGACGATGAGCTGTGGGCGCTCGTCGCCGCTTTCGGCCACCGGCTGCCGACCGACATCGCCCGGGCCCGGCCGTCCGACCTGCGCGACGCGGGCCTTCTCGCCGGCCGCCGTGCCCACCTCGACGGGCCCTCCGCCATGCTCGACATCCTCGTGGCGGCCGACGCCCGGGACGGGGGCGGCCGCGCCCTGCGCTACGCCCGGCTCGGCTCCCAGATCGGCCACACCGTGGCGGCGCTCGACCTGCTGCCCTCCCGCACCGAGCTGGTCGCCGTCGACCGCTTCCGGGCCACCGTGCAGCGGGCGATCGCGGGGGCCGCCGCCGGGACGGGTGGGACGACCGCCGGGCCGACCGGCGGGCAGGCCGCCGGGACGACCGGCGGGCGGGGCGCCGGCGGTGCCGCCTCGGGTGGGACCGGCTCGACGGGCGGCACGCTGGGCCCGGGCCGCACCGGCGGCGCGGCGACCGACCGCGGCCCGGGCGGCGCTGGGCCCACGGCCGGCTCGGGCCCGACCGGCCCCGGCACGCCAGGCACACCCGGCACCGCCACGGCCGCCGGTCCCGCCGCCGGCGCCGGGACCGCGGGCACGGCCACCGAGGAACTGCCGCCGGCCCGCCCGCTCGAGGAGCTGCTGGCCGAGCTCGACGCCCTCGTCGGCCTGGCGGACGTCAAGCGCGAGGTACGCCTCGTGGCCAACCTGCTCCGGGTCGAGCAGATCCGTCGCCGACGCGGCCTGCCGGTGCTCGAGCAGAGCCGCCACCTCGTCTTCACCGGGAACCCCGGCACCGGCAAGACGACCGTTGCCCGCCTGCTGGCCCAGATCTACCGCACGCTCGGCGTCGTCGAGCGGGGCCAGCTGGTCGAGAGCGACCGGGCCGGGCTCGTCGCCGGGTTCGTCGGCCAGACGGCGGGGAGGGTCGTGGCGGCGTTCGACCGCGCCGAGGAAGGCGTGCTGCTCATCGACGAGGCCTACAGCCTGGCCCGGGGCGGCGAGGGCGACTTCGGCCGCGAGGCCATCGACACGCTGGTCAAGCTCGTCGAGGACCGGCGCGACCGCCTGGTCGTGATCATCGCGGGGTACCCCGACGAGATGGCGGCGCTGGTCGACGCCAACCCGGGCATGAAGTCCCGGTTCCCGAAGGTCATCCACTTCCCCGACTACGACGACGACGAGCTCCTCTCGATCGTCGAGGCCATCGGGGCGGGGGGCAGCTATCACCTCGACGACGGCGCCCGGGCCGCCGTGCGGGCCTGGCTGGCCGCCCAGCCGCGGGGCCGGGGATTCGGCAACGGCCGCCTGGCCCGCAACCTGTTCGAGGCGGCGGTGGCGAACCAGGCCACCCGCCTCGTCGACGTCGCCGAACCGACCGACGAGCAGCTGACGACGCTGAGGGCCGACGACATCCCGTCGCCGGACGGCACCGCTCCGCCGGTGACCCCGGCCAGGGCCCGCACCGGCACCGACACGCCCACCGGCGGAGGCACGGGCACGAGCACGCACCAGGGTGACCGCGGCTCCGGTGCCCGCCACGGCGACGACGGTGGCGCGCCGGCCGGCACCCAGCCGTCCGGTGGCGGGGCGGCATGAGGCAGCAGGTGCTGGCAGCTGTCGGGGCGATCGCCCTGGTCGTCGGCGCCGTGGTGGTGCGCGGCACGATCGAGGGCGATGACGACGACGGCGGGGGCGGAGGCGGGGGCGGCGACGCCGCGGTCGTGTGCCCGCCCGAGCTGCGAGCCACCTGCGAGACGCTCGCCGACGACCGCGAGCTGCGCATCGAGGACACCGCAACCACGACCGAAGCGCTCGTGGCCGCCGCTGGGACCGACGACGTCGAGCCCGCGGTCTGGCTCGTGCCCGCGCCGCTGGCCGACGCCGTGCGCTCGGAGCGTGACGACCCCGAGGGCGAAGCCGTGGTCGGCGAGCCGACGGCGCCGCTGGCCCGCTCCCCCGTCGCGCTCGTGATCTGGGAGGACCGTGCCGCCGCGCTCGAGGCCGGCGCCTGCGCGGGCACGGTCGAGTGGCGGTGCCTGGGCGACGCGGCCGACCGGCCATGGACCGACGTGGGCGGCGAGGCCACCTGGGGCCGCCTCAAGGTGGGCGTGACCGACCCGGACACGGCCACCGGCACCGTCGTGCTCGGCGGGGCCACCGCCGGCTACTTCGACTCGCCCGACTACGCCTCGAACGACTTCGACGCGTCCCTCGCCGGCTGGCTCGGCGCGCTGGGCGCCGACGCGGCGGCCGCCGACCAGGGCGACCCGGTCGACCTGATGATCACGCGGGGCCCGGGCGAGTTCAGCGCCGTCGGGGCGCTCGAGGCGGAGGCCCGCACCGCCGCGGGCCGCGCCGACCTGCGGGTGCTCTACCCTGCGCCCGTGGCGACGGCAGATCTGGTGGCGGTGCCGATCGGCGACGCCGGCGGGGCCGCCGACGACGTGGCGGGCGACGACGACCTGCGCGGAGCGCTCGCGACCGCCGGCTGGCGCGTCGAGGGGGAGGCAACGGCCCCCGGTGTCGACGCCGATGCCAGCCTTCCCGCCGACGACGACGGCCTCCCCGGCGGCGGTGTGCTCCGCGCCCTCGTGGCGCTGTGGAACGACACGACGGGGTGACGACGATGACGGCACGACCAGGCTCACCGGGCCGGCGGCGGATTGCGGCCCTCGTGGCGCTCGCCCTGGCCGTCGCCGGCGCCTGCACGGGCAACGACGACGACGACGACGGCGGTGGCGGCGGCGGCGGTGGCGGCGGGGACTTCGACGCCGGCGACTGCACGGTGGTCGACCTCGCCACCTCGCCCGAGAAGCTCGAGCTGCTCACCGACGTGGCCGACGAGTTCAACGGCTCGGACGAGGCGCAGGTGGGCGACGGCTGCGCGTTCGTGCGCGTGCAGCGCAAGTCGTCCGGTGCCGCCGAGAGCCTCCTCGCCGACGGTTGGGACGAGAGCGTCGAGGGCCCGCGCCCGGTGCTGTGGTCGCCGGCCGGCTCGTCGTGGGCCTCGGTGCTCGACCAGCACCTGAGCGACGCCGGCGAGCCCGCCATGGCGGGCGACGGCACGCCGGTGATGCTCAGCCCGCTCGTCATCGCCATGCCGCGCCCGATGGCGGAGGCGCTGGGCTGGCCCGACGAGCCGATCGGCTTCGGCGACATCCTGACGCTCGCCCGCGACGGCGAGGGCTGGGGCGCCCGGGGTCACCCCGAGTGGGGTCCGTTCCGGCTGGGCAAGACGAACCCGAACTTCTCGACCAGTGGCCTGTCCGCGCTCGTCGCGCAGACCTACGCGGCGACCGGCAAGACCACCGGCCTCTCGCAGGAAGACCTCGACTCGCCTCAGGTCGCCGACTTCGCGCGGGGCGTCGAGTCGGCCGTGGTGCACTACGGCGACACCACGCTCACGTTCCTGAACAACTGGTACCGGGCCGACCAGCGCGGCAACCCGTACCAGTACGTCTCGGCCGTGGCCGTCGAGGAGAAGTCGGTCATCGACTACAACACCGGCAACCCCGACGGGATCCTGTCCGAGGGCGAGGAGCCCCGGCCGCCACGGGTGCCACTGGTGGCGATCTACCCCGAGGAGGGGACGCTCTACAGCGACAACCCGATGATCGTCCTCGACGCCGAGTGGGTCGACGAGCAGGAGGCCGAGGGCGCCCGGGCGTTCGTCGACTTCGTCCGCACCCCGGCGAACCAGGAGCGGGTGCTCGAGTACGGCTTCCGGCCCGACTCGCCCGAGGTGGCCGTCGGCGACCCGATCAGCGAGGACAACGGCGTCGACCCGACCACGCCCCAGACGTTGCTCGACCTGCCCGACGCCAGCGTGCTGTCCAGCCTCCTGGCCGACTGGGCCGACCAGCGGAAGTCGGCGCGGGTCCTGCTCGTGATCGACGTCTCCGGCTCGATGGGCGACGAAGGCGATCCGAGCACCGGGGAGACGAAGCTCGACCTGGCCAAGGGCGCCGCCGTCGACGCCCTCGAGCAGTTCAAGGACGACGACGAGGTGGGCCTGTGGGTATTTTCTACCGACCTCGGTGACGCCCAGGACCAGAACGTCCTCCAGCTGGTGCCGCCCGGCCGGGCCGGCGACGTGCGCGAGGATCTCGCCAACCGCATCCGCGACCTCGTGCCCACGAACGGGACGCCGCTCTACGAGGTCACCCAGAGCGCCTACGAGGACGCCGTCGAGAACTACGACCGGGCCCGCATCAACGCCGTGGTCGTGCTCTCGGACGGCCGCAACGACGACGGCGACACCAGCGACGATCGCGACCAGCTCGCCGAGCTGCTGGACACGCTGTCCGCCGGCAGCGAGGGCCAAGCCAGCCGGCCCGTGCGGGTCTTTCCTATCGGTTACGGCGCCGACGCCGACCTGCCCACGCTGCGCCAGATCGCCGAGTCGACGTCCGGCGCGGTCTACGACTCGTCCGACCCACAGACGATCGACCGGGTGTTCACGGCGGTGATCAGCAACTTCTGACGCTGGGCGAGCCGGCGCTCCCGCCGGGTGGCACCGCCGGGACGACACCGCCGGCGACCGCGGTGGCCGGGCACCCCCTCAATCCAGGCAGAACATCGTCACGGGCACGACGCCCACGGCTCTCCTCGGCCAGGGCCTGGGAGCCGACCATTGGGTACGCCTAGCGGACCATGGGTACGCGCTCGCTGGCGAACACCTGGTCGAAGTCGCCCGCCGCCGTCCCTCCCACGCCGAGCCTCCGGCCGGTCGTGCCCGTCTCGTCACACGGGCTTCCATGCCCCTACCAGCGCCGGGGCCACCCATGAGTTCCACCGCGCGCCACTCGCCCATCACGGCATCCTTCCCTCGCGCCACCGTGCGTGCGTAGGTTTGCGACGCCGGCACCCAGGCTGGCCGAGGAAGGGGGAGGACTGCCCGTGGCCAGCGTCACGTTCGAGGACGTCTCGAAGCGCTACGACGACGTCGTGGCCGTCGACGGCCTCGACCTGGCGATCGGCGACGGCGAGTTCATGGTGCTGCTGGGCCCGTCGGGCTGCGGCAAGACCACGGCGCTGCGCATGGTCGCGGGGCTCGAGGAGATCACAGCCGGCACGCTGCGGATCGGCGATCGCGTCGTCAACGACGTCGAGCCGGCCAAGCGCGATGTGTCGATGGTGTTCCAGAGCTACGCGCTCTACCCGCACATGACCGTGCAGCGGAACATCGAGTCGCCGCTGCTGATCCGCCGCTACCCGGTCGACGGGCCCGACGCCCCACCGCGCAAGCTGACCCGGGCCGAGCGCCAGGCCCGCGTCGACGAGGCGGCCCGCGTGCTCGACCTCGAGCCGTACATGGCCCGCAAGCCCGCCGCCCTGTCCGGCGGCCAGCGCCAGCGCGTGGCGCTCGCGCGGGCGTTCGTCGGCCGGCCGCTCGCGTTCCTGATGGACGAGCCGCTGTCGAACCTCGACGCCAAGCTGCGTGCCCAGACGCGTCTCGAGCTGGTCGACCTGCACCGCCGGGTCGAGACGACCGTGGTCTACGTCACCCATGACCAGGTCGAGGCGATGACGATGGCCGACCGCATCGCCGTGATGGAGGCCGGCCGCCTGCAGCAGGTCGCCACCCCCCAGCAGGTCTACGAGGCGCCGGCCAACCTGTTCGTGGCCCAGTTCATCGGCACGCCGCCCATGAACACCCTGCCGGGCACGGTGGCCGCCGGCGGCGTGGTCGAGGTGGGCGAGAGCCGGTTCCCGCTGCCGCCGGGCCTGTCCACCCGCCTGGAGGACGGCCGCCCGGTCGTGGTTGGCGTGCGGCCCGAGCATCTGGCGCTCGACCCGGCGGGCCCGATCACCCAGAAGGTGCGGGCGGTCGAATGGCTGGGCCACGAGTGCCTCGTGTTCGGCGAGATGGGACCGAGTCCGGTCGTCATGCGGCAGGTCGGCATGGCACCCCACGAGGTCGGCGGGGAGATCCGCCTCGGCGTCGACCCCGCCAACGTGCATCTGTTCGACGCCGAGACGACCGAGCGGCTCCCGTGAGGCTGCTGCGGCGGTACTCGGGTCGCGAGACGGCCCTCGCCGCGCTGCTGCTGGCGCCCTCGATCGCCGTGTTCGTGGCCTTCTTCTACCGCCCGTTCCTGAACCTCATCTACTGGGGCACGTTCGAGGCCCGGCGCAACGGCGCCTACCACGAGTCCGTCGGGCTGGCGCAGTACCGCGAGCAGCTCGCCAGCGACGAGTTCCGCGAAGGCCTCTGGCACAGCGTGCAGTTCGTGCTGTACACGGTGCCCGCCGGCCTGGTCCTGGGCGTGCTGCTCGCCGTCGCAGCCCACCGCCGGCTCAAGGGCATCAAGGTCTTCCAGGCCATCTTCAGCTCGACGCTGGCCAGCTCGACGGCGGTCACCTCGGTCATCTTCCTGTTCCTGTTGAACCCGGTGATCGGCGTGATCCAGGTGAACTGGCTCAACGACCGAGGCATGGCGATGTTCGCCGTGGCGCTGCCGTCGATCTGGCAAAACCTGGGCCTCTCGTTCGTCATCGTGCTCGCCGGCCTGCAGGCCGTGCCCGACGAGGTCATCGAGGCGGCGACGCTCGACGGCTACGGACCGGTCCGCCGGCTGCTTCGCATCACGCTGCCACTGATCTCACCGGTGCTCATGTTCCTCCTGGTCGTGCTCGTGATCTTCGGCCTGCAGGCCTTCGCCCAGGTCGACATCATCACCAAGGGCGGACCGGTCGGGGCGACCGAGACGCTCGTGTTCAAGATCAACCGCCGCAACCGGCCCGACAACATCGGCATCGGGGCCGTCTACTCGGTGGGGCTGTTCGCGGTCACCCTCGTCGTCACCGCGCTGCAGTTCACGCTGCTCGAGCGGAGGGTGCACTATGCCAACTGACACGCTCGAGCCGCTCGCCGACCGCCTGTCGGCCACGCTCGGCGAGGGCTCGGCGGCCGGCGGCACCGGCGTCGGCCGCTCGACGAGCCGTCGCACGGCCGGGCTGGCCGGCCAGTACGCCGTGCTCGTGGCGCTCGCGCTGCTAGTGCTCGCCCCGCTGGTGCTCACGCTCATCCAGGCCCTGTCGCCGCCGTTCCAGTGGGTCGATGCCGGCAAGCCGCTCCACCCGGTCGCCGTCGAATGGAAGGACCGCACGTGGTGGTCCGGCGGCCTCGTCTCGACGGTAGGCCGCACGCTGCTCGTCACCCTGGCGCTGGCGTGGGTGCAGCTGCGGGCCGCCGGGGGCACCGTGACCCGGCCGGCCCCGCTCGCCGCTCCCCGCCGCGTCATCGCGGTGGTGGGGGGCGTGGCGGCCACGTGCCTGCTCGCCACGCCGGTCATGCGGGCGCTCTTCGAGCGGTCGGGCTCCGCCGCCCTGTGGTGGGCGCTGGCCGTCGTGGCCGTGGCCGCCATCCAGCTCGTCGGGCTCGTCGAGCGGGGGCGCGACCCCTGGCGCTCCGCCCTGCTCGCCGGCCTCTCGGCGCTGGCCGTGGTGTCGGCGGCGATCGTGCTCGCCGGCGCCGCGGTGTGGACCACCGCGTGGGATGCCGGCGACCTCGGGCCGGCGCTCGTGCGCAGCCTCACGATGACCGTGCTGATCACCGGCCTGCAGGTCGTCACGTCGGTGATGGCCGCCTACGCGTTCGCGTTCCTGCGGTTCCCTGCCAAGCCGCTGGTCTTCGCGTTCTTCATGGGCACCCTGCTCCTTCCGCTCGAGGTCACGTTGCTCGCCAACGTCCAGACGATCCGCGAGCTCAACTGGGTGAACACCACCCAGGGCCTCGTGGTGCCGTTCGCCGCCACCGCGTTCGGCACGTTTCTCGTGCGCCAGGGCTTTCGCGGCGTGCCCGCCGAGGTCCACGACGCCACCCGCCTCGACGGCTACGGCCACCTGGGGTTCCTGTGGCGCTTCGCGGTGCCGCTGACCCGGCCGGTGATCGCCTCGTTCACCGTGATATCGGCGCTCGGCGCCTGGAACCAGTACCTGTGGCCCCAGGCCGTCATCGACGACTCGGGCAGCCAGACGGCGCAGATCCGCCTGCGCACGATCGTGGGAACCGACATCGCCAACGCCAACTACGGCATCGCCGCCGCGCTCACCGTGGCCCTCCCGGTCGTCCTGCTGCTCATCGCCTTCCAGCGCCAGATCATCCGAGGGCTCACGGCCGGCGCGGTGAAGGGCTAGGAGGCCGCCGTGGCCCGCACCCCCTGCCGCGTCGCCGCCCACGTGGCGGTCGCTCTGGCCGGCCTCACAGTCGCCGTGGCCTGCTCGAAGCCGCCCACCTCCGGCGGCGGGGGCCCGGTCTCGGCCGACGACCTGCCCGACTGCCCGCTCGACGCGCTCGACCAGGCGGACGGCCCGGTCGAGATTGCTTTGTGGTACGGCGGACTCGGCGGCGCCACCCAGGCGACCATGGAGGACATGGCCGAGCGGTTCAACGCCAGCCAGGGCGAGGTCGTCGTCAACGCCAGCAACCAGGGCGCGTCCTACGCCGAGGTGTACCGCAAGTACGAGAGCGCCGCCTCGGCATCGACCGACCAGCTGCCGGACGTCATCTACCTCGAGGACACGCAGCTGCGCGCGATGGTCGACGGCGGCCGCGTGCTGCCCGCCGAGTCCTGCATGCGGGCCGCCGAGTACGACATGGACCAGATGCTGCCGGTGGTCCGCTCCACCTACACCGTCGACGACGTGCTCTACCCCGGCTACATGAATGTCTCGACGCCGGTCCTGTACTACAACCAGTCGCACTGGATCCGGGCCGGCCTCGACCCCACCGACCCGCCCCAGACCCTCGACGAGCTGCGCGACGCCGCCCGTGCCCTCAAGGACGCCGGCGTGTCGGCGCGGCCGCTCAGCTTCAAGCTCAGCCGGTGGTTCTTCGAGACCTGGCTCACCGGCATCGGCTCCGACGTCGTCGACCAGGACAACGGGCGCACGGGCGAGCCAACGACCGCCGAGCTCGACAGCCCCGAGGCGGTCGAGCTCCTCCGGTTCCTGCAGGACATGGACGGCGAGGGCCTCATGAACCCGTTCGCCTCCACCGAGGGCGGCATCGACCACTACCTGGCACTTGTGAACCAGCAGTCGTCGATGCTGATCGAGACCTCCGCAGCCTCGACCACGATCCGCGACGCACTGGCGGGCACGATCTCGGCCGACGAGGCCGGCGCGGGGGTCGACGCCTCGGCGATCGACACCAGCCAGCTGGTCCCGGCGGCCGCCCCGATGCCCGGCATCGAGACCGCCGGCCGCATCCACGCCAGCGGCGGCGCGTTCTACATGCTGAACACCTCCGACCCTGCTCAGCAGGCGGCGGGGTGGCGTTTCCTCGAGTTCATGCTCCGCCCGGAGAACGCCAAGGAGTGGTTCCTCAACGGGGCGTACCTGCCGATCGTCGAGGGCGTGCGCGAGGAGCCCGACGTCCAGGCGTTCCTGCAGGACGACGTGGCCGGCAAGCTGCTCGCCTCGGCCGAGCAGCAGCTCGCGGACGCCTCGCCCGACGCCCCCGGCCCGCTGATCGGGCCGTACCCGGACTTCAACGACAACCTCGAGCGAGCCATGGAGTCCTCGGTGCTCGACGGCACCGACCCCGAGTCCACGCTGGTCGGCGCGGACGACGACATCACCGCCGCGCTCGAGCGCTACGTCGGCGACTGACGACGGGGCGCATGTCCCCGTCGCGGCCCGAGTAGACCTAGCCTGGCGGCGTCTATGGCCCGGCTCTCGTTCCGCGACCGCTTCTTCACTCCCAAGGTGGCCAGGGCCATCATGTCGCCGTCGGGCATCCTGCTCGCCGGCGGCGTCGCCGCGGTCGCCATCGTGGCGGGCCTCCCGCTGCTGGCCTCGCTCCCGCTGGGCGCCGCCGCGTGGGCCGGCAAGGTCGCCCTCGCCGTGCCCCGTAACCCGGCCGAGCGCATCGACCCGTTCGGCGTGCAGGAGCCGTGGCGCCGGTTCGTGCAGGAGGCGCTCCAGGCCCGCAACCGCTTCGACGAGGTCGTCCACCGCATCCAGCCCGGCCCCCTGCAGGACAACCTCCGCTCGGTCGCCGAGCGCATCCACGCCGGGGTCGAAGAGAGCTGGCGCATCGCCCAGCGCGGCCAGGCCCTCGACCAGGCACGACGTGGAATCGACGTCGCCGCGATCGCCCGCCACCGGGCCGAGCTGGGCGGCGATCGCGACGACCCCGTCTTCGCGCAGGTCAGCGAGTCGCTCGACGCGCAGCAGGCGTCGGCCGACCGGCTGGACCGCGTGATCGCCGAGGCCCAGAGCCGCCTGCGGGTGCTCGACGCCCGGATGGACGAGGCGCTGGCGCGGGCGATCGAGCTGGCCGCCCAGTCGTCGACCACCGCCTCGGTGGGCACGCTCGGCACCGACGTCGACAACCTCGTCACAGAGATGGAAGCGCTCCGCCAGGCGCTCGAGGAGACGCATGGCACCCCGGGCGGGTTGGCCTCGCCCGGCGGCCAACCGTGACGCGGCCGGGACCCGGCGACGACGGGGGAGGCCGGCGCGACCTTCCGCCGCCCCCACCCGGCCCGCCGCCCGGCCGCCGCGGCGTGCCCCCGCCACCCCAGGGCGGGGCCGGCGGCGAGCCACGGGACCGGGGCGCCGCGCCGCCACCGGGCGCGGAGCCGGGCGCCCCGCCGCGGGAGCGCTGGCGGCCGGCCGACGACGCGCTCCCCATCCGCCGCGGCCACCGTCCCGACGCCGCGGCTCCGCCCCCCGCCCGACCGCCGCCCGAGGAACCGCCCGCGTTCGCTCCACCGCCCGCGCAGCGGGCTCCGGTCCCTCCCGACGACCGCCGGCCCCCCGCCGAGCCACCCGACGATCGGCGGCGTGGCCGCCGCCGGGGCCCCGACGTCGACGAGCCGCCCGTCGTTGACCGGCGATGGGGGCGGCGACGGCGGCGGCGCGGGCCCGACGGTGACCCCGAGGACCCCGGTGATCCCGGCGGGCCCGGCGGCGAGCGGGGCGGCAACGAGCCGGTCCGGAACGCTCTGGGCCTGGGCGGCGCCGCCCCCGCATCCGACCGCTGGATCGACGGCGGCGGCCGCTTCGGCACCGCGGCCCACAACCCGATCCTCGGCTGGTACGACGCGGACGCCGCCACGCTCGAGCTGCCCATCGGCGAGGAGATGGCCAAGCTCCGGGCCGCCGGGGTGCTCGGCGGCGGCCCCGGCGAGGCCGCCGGCCACGGTTCGGCGACCGCCACCATCCCGCCCCCACCCCCGCCCCCGCCCGTGCTCGACCCGGGCGGCGCCGCGCTCGTCGAGCCGGTGCTCCCGTCGCCCACCGGGTTGCCCGAGCCGGCCCCGGCCGAGCCGCCCGAGGAGCCGACCGGGCCGAAGCTCGGCGCCTCGCAGCGTTCCTCATTCCTGGTGGCGGCCGGCATCCTGTTGTCGCGGTCGGCCGGTCTCATCCGCGAGGTGGTGATCAGCAACTACCTCGGAACGACGGCGGCGGCCGACGCGTTCAAGGCGGCGCTGCGCATTCCCAACATGCTGCAGAACCTGCTCGGCGAGGGCGTGCTGTCGGCCTCGTTCATCCCGGTCTACGCCCGCATGCGGGCCGAGGAGGGCGAGGAGGAGGCCGGCAGGCTGGCCGGCGCGATCTGCGGCCTGCTGCTGGCCCTGTCGAGCGTGCTGATCGTGATAGGCGTCGTGTTCGCCCAGCCGGTGACCCGGCTGCTCGTCACCGGTTTCTCGGGCGACGCCCGGTTCGACCTCACGGTCCAGCTCGTCCGCATCATGTTCCCCGCCATGGGCCTCATGCCGCTGTCGGCCTGGTGCCTGGGCGTGCTCAACAGCCACCGCAAGTTCTTCCTGGCCTACGTCGCCCCGGTGCTCTGGAACGCCGGGCAGATCGTGGCCGTGGTGGCCGTGGCTCTGACCGGCGCCACGTCCACGCAGCTGGCGACCGCCCTGGCATGGGGTGTGGTGGCCGGCAGCATCGGCGAGGTCGCCATCCAGCTCCCATCGGTGCTCAAGGTGCTCGGGCGCCTGAGGCTCAGCATCAACACCCGCATCGGCGGCGTGCGCAGCGTCCTGTCGCGGTTCGGCCCGGTCGTCATGGGGCGCGGCGTCGTGCAGATCCTCGGCTTCGTCGACCTGTGGCTGGCAGCGTTCCTGGCCGTGGGCGCCGTCTCGTCGCTGACGTACGCCCAGGTGCTCTACCTCCTGCCGATCAGCGTGTTCGGGATGAGCGTGGCGGCCGCCGAGCTGCCCGATCTGTCGCGCGTCAAGGTGCACGACCCCGAGACCCGCCGGGTGTTCCGCCGCCGCCTCGAGGACGGCCTGGGCCGGATCCTGTTCTACGTGGCCTTCACGGCGACGCTCTTCATCGTGGTCGGCGACGTGATCGTGCGGGCGCTGCTCCAGCGCGGCGCCCTCGACGCCGACGACACGACGGCGATCTGGTTCGTGATCGCGGCGTTCTCGCTCGGCCTGCCGGCCACCACGGCGTCCCGCCTGCTGCAGAACGGCCTGTACGCCCTCGACGACGCCCGTACCCCCGCCCGCCTCGCCGTGGTGCGGGTGATCGTGGCGTCGCTCGTGGGCCTCGCCGTCATGTTCCCCCTCGACCGCCTCACGATCGTCGACGGCGCCATCCACGGCTGGGACGACATCTTCGCCCTGGGCCCGCTGCCCCAGTCCGTGCGCGAGAACGTCTCCGGCACGCCACACCTCGGCATGGTCGGCCTCGCCCTCGGGGCGGCGGTGTCGTCGTGGGTCGAGTACCGCCTGCTGTCCCAGGCCCTGGCCTGGCGCATCGGGCGTTCCTACTTGGGCGGGCGCTGGATCAGCGCGATCGCCGCGGGTTGCGTGGTGACGGCGGTCGTGGCGTTCCTCCTCGAGCAGGTCTTCGGCGACCGCCACGCGCTCATCGCCGGCGCCCTCGTCCTCGGGCCGTCCGCGCTCGTCTACCTGGCCGTGACCAGCCGGCTGGGCGTGCCCGAAGCCAAGGCGATGGTCGACCGGGGCCTGAGCCTCGTGCGGTCGCGCCATCGCGGGTGACGGCCGCTCCACGAGGCGTGACGGGGCGGAGCGTGGCGTAACCTGCCCTCATGCTGAAGTTGCTGCGTCGGTGGTGGGCGTACATGACCGCCAAGGGGTCCGCGTCGTTCAACGAGCGGGCCGACCCGAAGATCCAGCTGGAGCAGGCCATCGCCGAGGCCCAGGACCAGCAGCGCCGCCTCAAGGAACAGGCGGCGAACGTCATCGCCCACCAGAAGCAGACCGAGATCCGCCTGAACCGCACGATGGGCGAGCTCGAGAAGGTGAGCGGCAACGCCCGGCAGGCCGTGCTCATGGCCGACGAGGCCGCCAAGTCCGGCGACGCCGCGAAGTCGACCCAGTACGTCGCCACCGCCGAGAGCTTCGCCAACCGGCTCATCGCCCTCGAGCGTGAGGTGGAGGACCTCAAGGCCCTGCACCTCCAGTCGACCGAGGCGGCGAACCAGGCCAAGTCGGCCGTCCAGCAGAACTCGTCCGCCCTCCAGCAGAAGCTGGCCGAGCGTCAGAAGCTCCTGTCGCAGCTCGACCAGGCGAAGATGCAGGAGCAGATGAACTCGGCCATGTCCTCGCTGTCCGAGACCGTCGGGCAGGACGTGCCGACGCTCAACGAGGTGCGCGACAAGATCGAGGCCCGCTACTCGAGGGCGAAGGGCATGGCCGAGCTGACCGGCGAGTCGGTCGAGACCCGCATGCTCGAGGTCGAGCAGGCGTCGATGAACGTCGAGGCCCAGGCCCGCCTGGCGCAGATCCGCTCGCAGCTCGGCCTCGGTGCCGGGGCCGCCGACGCCGTGCCGCAGGTGAGCAGCGGCGAGGCCGCCGCCTCGCCGAACGGCCAGCCCGCCGCCGGCCAGCCCGCCTCGGGCGAGTCGAGCCCGGGCACCGCCTGACGTCCCGGTCCGCCGGGTCCGGGCCACGGCCCGGGCCCGGCCCTACGGGCGCCGACGGTGCCGACGGCGTCGGCGACGCCGACCAGACGGTCGACGGCGACGATGCGATCGAGGCGGACCAAGCGCTGGACACCGACCAGGCGGTCGACCGCCGCGAGGCGGTCGACGGCGTGGGCGTGGGATCCCGCTCCCACCCGTGGCCCGACGACCCACGCCTCGATCCCGACCTGCTGGCGGGCGGCGACCGGCGCAATGTCGTCGACCGCTACCGCTACTGGCGGGTCGACGCCATCGTCGCGGACCTCGACGCCCGCCGTCACCCCGTGCACGTGGCGGTCGAGAACTGGCGCCACGACCTGAACATCGGCACGGTCGTGCGGAACGCAAACGCCTTCCTCGCCGCCGCCGTGCACATGGTGGGCCGACGGCGGTGGAACCGGCGGGGTGCCATGGTCACCGACCGCTACCAGCACGTCCTCTACCACGCCACCGCGGCGGACCTGGCGGCGTGGGCCCGCGGCGCCGGCCTGCCGCTGGTGGGCATCGACAACCTGCCCGGGTCCGTGCCGCTCGAGGGCGCGCCGCTGCCCCGGGCCTGCGTCCTGCTGTTCGGCCAGGAGGGACCGGGGCTGTCGGACGCCGCCCGGGCCGCGTGCGCCGAGGTGCGCTCGATCGCCATGTTCGGGTCGACCCGGTCGATCAACGCCGGTGTGGCCTCGGGCATCGCCCTGCACACCTGGGTCCGCCAGCACGCCCTCGCCGATCCCTGACGACCTGTCAGGAACGGGCTACGGTCGGACCGACCGCCGGCCCTGAGGGGGACCCCAGATGATCCTCGACCGCTTCGCGCTCACCGACCGGGTCGCCGTGGTCACCGGCGGCGGGCGCGGCATCGGTGCCGCCACCGCCCTCGCCCTGGCGGAGGCGGGGGCCGACGTCGTCATCTCCTCGCGCACCGACGCCCAGCTCGCCGAAGTCGCCCAGCGGGTGGAGAAGGCGGGGCGCCAGGCACATGTCGTGCCGGCGGACCTGTCGGACCTCGACGCCGTCGCCGCCCTGGCCGACGCCGCCCAGGAGCGTTTCGGCCGCCTCGACGTGGTCGTGAACAACGTGGGCGGCACGATCCCCAACGCCTTCCAGAAGACGAGCGCCCGCTACCTCGAGGAGGCGTTCCACTTCAACGTCACCACCGCCCACGCCCTGACTCGGGCGGCGCTCCCCCACATGCTCGCCGGGGGCGGGGGTGCGGTGGTGAACATCTCGTCGGTGATGGGGCGGGTGAGCGGCCGGGGCTACCTGGCCTACGGCACGGCCAAGGCCGCCCTGTCGCACTACACCCGCCTGGCGGCCCGCGACCTGGCCCCCCGCATCCGCGTGAACGCCGTCGCCGTGGGGTCGGTGGCCACCTCGGCGCTCGAGTTCGTGCTGACCGACGACTCGACCCGCTCCTCAATGGAGGCCGCCACGCCGCTCCGGCGCATCGGCGAACCGGAGGAAATCGCCGCCACCGTGCTGTTCCTGGCCTCGCCGGCCGGCGGCTACCTGACGGGCAAGGTGGTCGAGGCCGACGGCGGGCTCGACCAGCCGAACCTCGATCTCGGCCTGCCGGACCTGTAGGCGGCCGAGCGGCCCGGCAACCGGCACGCGTTCATGTCCCGTCCGTCGGCGGGCCGAAGCCCACGTCCTGCGCGCATGGGCCCTCGGCGTAGTAGGGCTGGTCCTTGTAGATCATGATCTCGTCGACCTCGGCCCTGTGCAGGCCGCCGAAGGGGTGGGCGTCGCCGAAGCTGCACACGGCCCCGTTCGCCAGCCACACGCGGTAGCCGCGGCCCGACGGCGTGGGCAGCATCGCCACGGCCCGGGTCGGCGCCTGCGATGCCGGCACGCGCCGCACGTCGAAGTCCGACACCGAGCGGAACTCGCTGAGCACCGCCATGTCCTGGTTCGCGGCCGAGCCCAGGTCCGCGGCAGTGCCGAACGGGTGGACGCCGCCGGCCCCGTCGAGCAGCCAGTAGCCCCCGCCGTCGGGGTGCGCCGCCATCGCCACGACGCCGGCGGCCGGCGGGGCCCCGG
>DATHAO010000053.1:0-47415 GCA_035296625.1 Acidimicrobiales bacterium
GACGGCGACGAGGCCGCCCGCATACGCGACGAGGCCCGCCGCATCGCGGCCGAGGCGGCTAAGGCGGCGCTGGGCGCGCCGCGCCCCGACCCGGCCACCGTGCTCGACCACGTCGTCGCCCTGCCCGACATCACGGACCCGGGCGAGCCCTCGGGGGAGGGCGACCCCGTAGCGCTGGGCGAGGCGATCCGCCGGGCGCTGCACGAGGTCATGGAGGCCGACGAGCGCATCCGGGTCTTCGGCGAGGACGTGGCCGATGCCCGCGAGGCGATCATCGCCGAAGTCGACGGCAAGGGCGGCGTGTTCGGCACCACGCACGGCCTGCAGCGCGCGTTCGGCCGGGCCCGCTGCTACAACACCCCGCTCGCCGAGGCGAACATCATCGGCCGGGCTGTCGGCCAGGCGATCCGCGGCCTGCGGCCGGCGCCCGAGATCCAGTTCTTCGACTACATCTGGCCGGCCATGCAGCAGGTCAAGAGCGAAGCCGCGACGATCCGCTGGCGCTCGGCGGGGCAGTTCACCTGCCCCACCGTGATACGCGTGCCGATCGGCGGCTACCTCCAGGGAGGCTCGATCTGGCACAGCCAGTCGGGCGAATCCATCTTCGCCCACGTGCCGGGGCTGCTCATCGCCTTCCCGTCACGGGCCAGCGACGCCGCCGGGCTGCTGCGCGCCGCCTTCCGCTGCGAGGACCCGGTCCTCTTCCTCGAGCACAAGCACCTGCTGCGCCAGCCCTACACCCGCGAGCCGTTCCCGGGTCCGGACCACGTCGTGCCGTTCGGCTCCGGGCGCTACGTCACCCGCGGTGACGACCTGACGATCGTGACTTGGGGAGCGACGGTTGAACGGGCCCGGAGGGCGGCCGCCGAGCTCGACGGGTCAGACGGCTGCGCCGTCGAGGTCATCGACCTCCGCACGATCGTGCCGTGGGACCAGGAGATGGTGGCCGAGTCGGTGCGGAAGACCTCGCGGCTCCTCGTCGCGCACGAGGACATCGTGCGTGCTGGTTTCGGAGGGGAGATCGCCGCCTGGGTGACCGAGAACCTGTTCTGGGACCTGGACGCCCCGGTGACACGGGTCGGGGCCCAGGACTGCCACGTGGCCTACGCTCCCGAGCTGGAGGCGGCGGTGCTGCCGCAGGTCGACGACATCCTCGTCGCCGCCCGCCGCGTCCTGTCGGCCTAGCCCGTCCCCGCTCGCCAGCTGTCGGCCTTGGTGCAGGCCGACAGCTCGTCGAAGTCGAGCAGGCGGTCGAGCACCCGGGCCACGACGACGATCGCCAGGACTGCGATCAGCCCGAAGAGGAAGATCTCCGTCATTCGCTCCCTCACCGTTCTGGGGGACCCACTTGGGGTCAAGGCGCCCGTACCCATTGTGGTGATCGGGGAAACCCTATGAAGGAAACGACGGTCACTCTGCGTGGTCATGGTGGGCGCGTGTCCCGGACCCGTCGCGGAGGCAATAAGGTCGTGGCCCGTGGCAACCCGACGACAGCCGTCGGTGCCCCTGCTGGTGGCGTTGGTTCTCATAGCTTGCCTGGGGCCCGTGTTCGTCCATTCCCTCGTGGGGACGACATCGGACGACGACGTGCAGCTCACGGGGTCGGCCGCGGAGCGGGCGGCGTCCCAGGCGCCGGTCGGCCAGCCGGCGACCGGGTCCGTCGAGGCGGCCCGGCCCGGCGGCGGTGGCTCGTCCCGGGGCCGCTCGGGCGCATCGGGCCGGTCCACGACCACGACCACGAGCGAGCGCCGGGCGACGACCACCACCACGGCGGCCTCGACCACGACGACCGCCGCCGCCTCGTCCACCACGGCACCGCCGGAGTCGACCGCGCCGCCTACGACGTCCGCACCGACGCCCAGCTCGCCCTCGTCACTGGCCGACGACGTCGTGGACCT
Organism: Acidimicrobiales bacterium; assembly: GCA_035296625.1. Lineage (GTDB taxonomy): Bacteria > Actinomycetota > Acidimicrobiia > Acidimicrobiales > VFJN01 > DATCLS01. The sequence goes on from DATHAO010000053.1 coordinate 1,899, forward strand.
GGTCAACATCGACCGCAGCAACGCCGGGTGCGGCCCGCTGACCGTCGACGATCGCCTCGCCACGGCCGCCCAGCTGCACAGCGACGACATGTCGGCCCGGCACTACATGGACCACATCAACCCCGAGGGGCTGGACCCCACGGCCCGCGCCGCCGCCCAGGGCTACACGGGCGCGGGCATCGGCGAGAACATCGCCCAGGGCTACCCCGACCCGGTGGCGGTCATGGAGGGTTGGCTCAACTCCCCGGGGCACAAGGCGAACATCGAGAACTGCTCCTACACCGTGATCGGCGTGGGCGTGAACGAGACCGGCTGGTACTGGACGCAGGTCTTCGGCATGTGAGCCGCGCCTTGAACGGGCGGCCGGAACGGGGGACCATGGGGGCGTGGCCACGCCACCCGTCGTGCCGGTCGCAGGCGACGTCGAGCTGCCCGACGACCACCCGGGGTTCTCGGACCCGGCCTACCGGGCCCGGCGCGCCGCCATCGCCGCGGTCGGCGAACGCTACCGCAGCGGCGACCCCATCCCGGATGTGAGCTACACGGCCGAGGAGGACGAGGTCTGGCGCCTCGTGTCCCACGAGCTGGCCGTCAAGCACCGCACCTATGCCTGTGCCGCCTACCTGGCGGGGGCGGCCGCCCTGACCCTGCCCACCGAGCGCGTGCCCCAGCTGCGCGAGGTCGACGAGCGGGTGCACGCCCTGACCGGCTTCCACATCGAACCGGTGCCGGGCCTCGTGCCGACCCGCGTGTTCTACGGGGCGCTCGCCCGGCGGACGTTCCTGTCCACCCAGTACACCCGCCACCACTCGGTGCCGCTCTACACGCCCGAGCCCGACATCGTCCACGAGATCATCGGGCACGCGAACATGCTGGCGAACCCTGCCTTCGCCGACCTCTACGAGGAGGCCGGCAAGGCCTCGGTGCGGGCCACCGGCGAGGCGGCCCACGACTTCTTCTCGAAGGTCTTCTGGTTCACGCTCGAGTTCGGCGTCCTGCACGAGGACGGCGAGCTGCGGGCCTACGGCGCGGGGCTGCTGTCGTCCTACGGCGAGATCGAGGTGTTCCGGTCCGCCGAGGTGCGCCCGTGGGACCTGCGCGCCATGGGCACGCTCGACTACGACATCACCAAGTACCAGCCGGTGCTCTTCGCCGCCCCGTCGTTCGACCGGATGGTCAACGAGCTGGGCACCTTCTTCGCCGGCTACGACGACGCGGCCCACGAGCGCCTGACGTCCTGAGTAGCGGCGCGGCACCGCACCCGGCCTCCGTTTGCCCCCGGGCCGCCGTCCTGGCGAGGCTGGGAAGGTGTCGGCCGTCGACGAGGCTCTCGCCGCCAACCGGACGTACTCGTGGCTCTTCTCGTCGGGTGGCCTGGCCGCCCCACCGGAGCGGCGCCTGGTGGTGCTCACGTGCATGGATGCCAGGATCGACGTGCTGCCGGCGCTCGGTCTGCGGTTGGGGCAGGCACACGTGCTGCGCAACGCCGGCGGGCTCGTGACCGACGACGTCGTCCGATCGCTGGTCCTGTCCCAGCGCCGGCTCGGCACGCGCGAGATCCTGGTCATGGCCCACACGAGCTGCGGCCTGCAGGATCTCGACGAGGCGGCGCTCCACCACGAGGTCGTCGCCGCCACCGGTCAACGCCCCGCCCTCCTCTTCGGCGCCTTCACCGACCTCGACGAGGTCGTGCGCACCGGGGTCGACCGCCTGCGGTGCACACCGGCGCTCCCGCACCGCGACGCCATTCGTGGCGCGGTGTTCGATGTGGCGACCGGACGGGTGCGCGAGGTCACCTGAGCCGACCCGGCGGGCGGCCGCCCCTCAGCCGGCGGAGACCCGACCCATGCCGGCGATGTGCTTCGGGGGGTAGGTGGCGTAGGTGCGCAGGTGGGAGGCGATGCCGGACGTGAAGGCCTGCTGGTAGGCCAGCTTGCGGATCATGTAGGACCGGGTCTCCTTCGGGTCGAGCCACAGGTTGTACAGCCGGGCGTAGCTGTAGGACTGGGTGACGCCGCTGAAGCCGCCGGGGTTGTGCACGTCGTGGGGGTCGTCGGTCGTCGAGGCCAGCAGCATCTTGAACTCGCCGCATCGGACGCCCGAGTACGTCGGGCCCATCCAGTAGTGGTGGTACTTGCGGTTCGAGTGCTGGTCGCCGGCGAGGAGGAACGACGCCTGGTCCACCCCGTCGATGAAGCGGTCGGTGGGCAGGCGGTCCTCGGCGCCGGCCAGCCGCAGCGCGGTGGGCACGAGGTCGCAGAAGCTGACGATGCCGTCGCTGACCCGGCCGGCCTCGACCATGCCCGGCCACACGACCACGGCGGGGACTCGCACCCCGCCCTCCCAGGTCGAGCCCTTCGAGCAGCGGAACGGCGTGTAGGCGGCGTCGGGCCAGGTCTCCATCTCGGGACCGTTGTCGGACGTGACGATGACGAGCGTGTCGTCGAGCTGGCCGGTCTCCTCCAGCGCGGCGACGAGCCGCCCCACGATGTCGTCGAGCTCGACGATCGTGTCCTTGTAGGGGTGCCGGGCCGGCGACGAGCCCCGGTACTCCTCCTTCGGGTAGTTGTCGAAGTGGGCGCCGCGGGTGTTGTGGTAGAGGAACCAGGGTCGGTCGGCGCCGGCCATGCGGCGCAGGAAGTCCTCGGAGTAGCTGCACCACATCTCGTCGAGCAGCGAGAGCACGGGGATCGTGACCTCCTCGACCAGCTCGAGCTCGCCGCCGCGCTCGGCGTGGACGAAGCACTTCTCAAACGGCAGGTTGCGGACCCATTCCGTGCGCTCGGGCGAGTCCACGATCTCGGGGAAGAAGTACGGGTCGCGCCACTCGCTGTACATGTCGGAGACCGACAGGAACCCGTAGAAGTCGTCGAAGCCGACATGCTGGGGCTGCGACTCGACGTTCTCGCCGAGGTGCCACTTGCCGACGGCCTGGGTGGCGTAGCCGGCCTCGGAGAGCATCGCCGCCAGCGTCACCTCGCCCTGCAGGCCCCCCGGGTTGCCGTACATGGGCGGGCGCTGCAGGCCGTGGCGCTGCGGGTACCGGCCGGTCAGGAGCGTGGCGCGCGACGGCGTGCACGACGGCTCGGAGTAGCACGACGTCAGGCGCAGGCCCCGGCCGGCGAGGCGGTCGATGTGGGGTGTCGGCGCCCCCACCGCCACGCCGCCGCCGTAGCAGCCGAAGTCGCCCCAGCCGACGTCGTCCATGAGGACGACGAGCACGTTGGGCGCCCGGCCGGTGCGGGCGCGGTGGGCGTCGATCTCGGCCTGGGCGGCCCGCTCGTCGGCGGCGAAGGCGAAGCGCGGCTCGCGGTGGTCGCCCTGCGGGGTCGTCTCTGCGGCGATGGGGTCGTGGGCCACGGGTTCTCCCTCCGGTCGCCGGTCGGCACCGGCACCTGCCGGCTACTGTAGTCATGTGACTACACCAGCGCCGACGGCCGCCGCGCCCCGGGGACGGGAGGCCGTCGTGGCGGCGTTGCTCGACGCCGCCGGCCGCCAGCTGGCGGCCCGGGGCGCGGCCGGCGTGTCGATCCGCTCGGTGGCGGCGGCCGCCCGGGTGAACCACGGGCTCGTCCACCGGCACTTCGGCTCGAAGGACGCCCTGGTCGCCGCCGTGCTCGACGACCTGGCCGAGCGCCTGGCGGCCAGGGTCGCCGCCGCCCCCAACGGCGCCGGGTGGCTGGTCGATCCCGACGACGTGGTGCTCGACCGCTTCTGGCGCATCCTCGCCCGCACGATCCTCGACGGGGGCGATCCCGCCGCCCTGCAACGGCACTACCCGGTTGTCGCCGGCCTGGTCGAGCGCATGGTCCGCCGCGGCGTGGCGGAGGACCGCGCCCGGCTGGCCGCCGCGCGGATCACGGCGTTCGCGCTCGGGTGGCTGGTGTTCGAGCCGTTCCTGGAGGCGGCCGCCGGCCTCGATCCGGCCGGGCGGGTCGACCGCCGCCGGACGTTGCCGGCCGCCGCCGAGCGGCTCGTCGACGCCTCCGGGGCCTGAGCCGGGTCCTCCGTGCCGGTCCGTCGCCCGTCGCCAGGACGGTACGGAGGCGCACGCCCGTCCCGAAGGGCGGCCGGGCGGCCGGGTTATCCGCTCGCCGAGGCCGGTCGGCGCAGGTAGGCACGGGGGCATGGAACCCGTCGTCGCCGAGATCACGTCCGCCGACTCGCCGGGATTCGCCGCGGCGATGGTCGTCCGCCGCGAGTTCGACGCCGTCGACGAGCCCGACGACCCGCCCCTCCCCGAGGAGGAGTGGGCCGGCGAGCTGTTCGGCCCGGCCACGCACGAGCCCCGCCGGGCGTGGGTCGCGACGCTCGGCGGTCGCCCGGCCGGCGTGCTCGTGGCCCAGCGCCTGCTCGACGGCGAGAACGACGGCCGGGCCATACTCGAGCTGATCGTGCACCCGGACCTGCGGCGCCGGGGCGTGGCCCGGACCCTACTCGCCACCGGCCTCCCCGAGCTGGCGGAAGACGGGGTCGACGACGTGCTGGGCTGGCCCTACGACGACTCGGGCAACGCTCTGTCCGCCCGCCTCGGGCTCACGTCCCGGCAGGACGAGCGCTGCAGCCGCCTGCGGATCGCGGACGTCGACGAGGCCCAGCAGCGCTCGTGGATCCACGACGCCCCGGGACCGGCCAAGGGCTACCGGCTCGTGCAGTGGCAGGGCGTGTGCCCCGACGAGCACCTGACGCCGTTCCGCCAGGCGAGCGACGCCCTGGCCGACGCTCCGCTCGACGACATGGAGCTGGCCACCCCCCCGCTCACCGACGAGCAGGTGCGCGAGCGCGAGGAGGGCTGGGCCCGCCGCACGTGGCAGGCGTCGACCTCCCTCGTCCTCGCCCCCGACGGCGGCGGCGCCGGCATGACCCAGCTGTTCGTCGCCCCGGGGCGGCCGCAGTTCGGCCACCAGGGCGACACCGGCGTCGTGGCCGCCCATCGCGGCCACGCGCTCGGCCGCTGGCTCAAGGCCGCGAACCTGGCCCAGGCGCGGGCGGCCCACCCCGAGCTGGCCGTCGTGCAGACCTACAACGCCCAGTCCAACCCCTGGATGCTGGCGATCAACGTCGAGATGGGCTTCCGCCCGCACCGCACCTTCGCCACCTACCAGGGCTCCCTGGCCGGCGTCGTGGCCGCGCTCCGGCCCTCCCGCGCCGCCACCGACGCGGCTATCTGAGCCGCCGACCAGGAGGGCGAAATCTATGGGTTGCATGGGCCGCCGCCGCGAAGAAGACGATCGAGACCCAGGCCTCCAGCAAGACGGCCACCGCCGTCGACTCCAAGGCCGAGGAGCTGGTCGCCACCGTCAAAGGGCTGGTTCTCTCGTAGGACTGGCCCCTGCTCCTCCGGGTAGGCGTTCCGGGTGGGATCGCACTACCCGGAGGGCGAGGAGCCGTCCGACGAGCAGCTCCAGCACACCTACGCCGAGGCCGTCGAGGCGCTGAAGGCGGCCGAGGTGCCGTTCCTGCTGATCGGCGGGCTCAGCACCTCGGCTTTCGCCCGGCCGCGCATCACCGACGACATCGACGTGTTCGTGCGGCCCGACATGGCGAAGCCGGTGCTCGAGGCGCTCGCCGGCGCGGGCTTCACCACCGAGGAGCACGACAGCCACTGGCTCTACAAGGCGTACAAGAACGGCGTGCTCGTCGACGTGATCTTCCGGTCGAGCGGCGACATCTACGTCGACGACGAGATGCTGGCCCGGGCCGACCTCCAGGAGCACTGGGGCGTCACCGCTCCACTCGTTTCCCCGGAGGACCTGCTGGTGATCAAGGCCGTGGCCGCGACCGAGCACGGCTCGCACCACTGGTACGACGCCCTGGCCGTGATCGCCCGCTGCCCGCTCGACTGGTCGTACCTGTCCCGGCGGGCCCGCCAGGCCGGTCCCCGGCGGGTGCTCAGCCTGCTGCTCTACGCCGAGTCGAACGACCTGGCCGTGCCGGCCGAGGTGATCGAGGAGCTGTTCGAGGTCGTCCACCCGTCGTCGACGGGCAGCCTGTCGCCGCCATCGCCGGTGGGCGCCGACGACGTTCCCCCCGCTCGTGAGGTGACCGCGTGAGACCCGAGGATCCGATGCCTCCCGAGTACCTGATCCGCCACATCCAGGACGCGCTCGGCCGCGATCCCCGGGCCCGGGAACTGGGCGTCGACGTGCGCGTCGCCGGGTCCCGGGTCGTGCTGACCGGCACGGTCGCCACGGCCGCGCAGCGCCAGGCCATCGGCGAGGTGGTCTGCGAGCTGGTCGATTGTGAGGCGCCGACCGGCCACGAGGTGGTCAACGAGCTGGACGTCGTCGAGCACCGCGAGGGTGGCCCGGTGGAGGAGCTGGCGTGACGCGCATCGCTGCGGTCGGCGACATCCACGTCGGCCCCGACTCGGCAGGTCAGGTGGCGCCGGGGTTTCGGCACCTGGCCGAGCGGGCCGACGCCCTGCTCATCGCCGGCGACCTGACTCGCCGCGGCACACCGCAGGAAGCCGAGATCCTGCTCGGCGAGCTGGACGGCGTCGGCGTGCCGGTCGTCGCCGTGCTCGGCAACCACGACTTCCACGCCGACGCCGTTGACGAGGTGGTTGCCGTGCTCGAGGGCGGCGGCGTGCAGGTGCTCGACGGCACGTCGACCGTGATCGAGGCCGGGGGCGGGACCCTGGGGGTCGCCGGGGTGAAGGGCTTCGGCGGCGGGTTCGCCGGGGCGTGCGCGACGGCGTTCGGCGAGCCGCTCATGAAGCAGTTCGTGGGCGAGACCGAGCGCGAGGCGGCGAAGCTACGGGCAGCGCTCGAGGGGCTCGACGCCGACCACCGCATCGCGCTGCTCCACTTCTCCCCGGTCGAGGAGACGCTGGCCGGCGAGCGCCCGGAGATCTACCCGTTCCTCGGCAGCCACCTGCTGGCCGAGGCCGTCGACACCGCCGGCGCCGACCTGGCGCTACACGGCCACGCGCACCACGGCAGCGAGCGGGGCGTCACTCCCGGCGGCACACGTGTGCGCAACGTCGCCCAGCCGGTCATCGGCCACGCCTACCGGGTCTACGACTTCGCCGCCCACCCCGACGGCGCGGCGACCCGGCCCGCCCCCCGGGCCGCCACCCGCTGACCCCGCCCGCCGCGACACGCCGTAGCCGCCGGCGCGTGCCGGGGCCATGCCGTGTGGCGCTCAGTCCGTGAGCAGGTCGTTGTGGGTGAGGATCTCGACGGAGAGCCGGCGGTAGCCGGCGTCGTCGAAGGCGACGGTGACGGCGTCGTCGGCGCGGTCGACGACCGTGCCGGTGCCGAACTCGCCGTGCGTGATCGTGGCGCCGGGAGCGAGCGGGTCGTCGGCGGCGCCGGACCCCTCGCCGGCGCCGGCCGCGGCACCGGCGTCGCCGGCACCGTTCGCCGCCTCGGCCCGGCCGTCGTCGCAGCGCTGGCAGTGCGCGCACAGGTGGTCGAGCGGGTCGCCCAGGTAACCGGCGATGCCCCGCCACAGGCAGCCCGTGCCGTCGAGCAGCGCCCGCATCATCTCGCCCTGCGACCGCTGGAGGGCCCTTCGGCGCTCCGTGCGGGCGCCGATCGCTGTGGCCACCGCGCCGGCCTCGGGCGCCGGGTCCACCGGCGCAACGACGCCGTCGGGCGACGCCGTGGCCGCCCCCGCCGCCACGAGCTCGACGACCGCCTGCCACGCCTGGCCCTTCCCGATGCCGACGACCCGGGCGATGTCCTCCACCGTCGCCTCACCGGCCTCGCGTAGGGCGGCCAGCGCCCTGAGGCACGTCGTGCGCGAGACCCCGCGGGCCCCGCCGTAGTAGCTGCGGGCCGGGGCCTGCCCGAGCGCCCGGAACAGCACGGCCGTGGCCGGCCTGCCGTCGCGCCCGGCGCGGCCGACCTCCTGGTACCAGGCGTCGATCGACTCCGGTGCGTCGGCGTGCACGACGAAGCGCACGTCCGGCTTGTCGATGCCGAGGCCGAACGCCACGGTGGCCACGACCAGGGACGGGTCCTCGGCGAGGAACCGCTCGTGCACCTGCGTGCGCTGCTTGCGGGTGAGGCCGCTGTGGTAGGCGAGCGCGGGCCTGCCGGGGCTGTCGAGCAGCCCGGCCAGGCGATCGGCGTCGGCCCGCTTGGCCACGTAGACGAGTCCCGAGCCGGCCAGGTCGGCGACGGCCTCGACCAGGCGCGCCTCGGCCTCGTCGTGGTCGGCGGCGTTGTCGACGCTCAGGTGGATGTTCGGCCGCACGACGCCGGCCACCACCGTGGTCGGGTCCTGCATGGCCAGGCGCTCGGCGATCTCGACCCGCACGGCGGGGGCGGCGCTGGCGGTCAGGGCCAGGACCGGCGGGTCGCCGAGCCGGGGACGGGCGAGCCCGATGGCCAGGAACGCCGGCCGGAAGTCGTTGCCCCAGCTCACCACGCAGTGGCTCTCGTCGACCACGAGGAGGCCGGGCCGGGCGACGGCTAGGGCGTCGACCACCTCGGGGTCGTGCAGCTGCTCGGGGGCGAGGAACAGGTAGCGCAGCTCGCCTGCGGCGAACCGCTCGAGCGCCTCGCGCTGGCGTCCCTCGGACAGCAGCGAGTGCAGCGCCGCCGCCTCGCCGAGCACGTCCCGGGCGGCGTCGAGGCGGGCGAGCTGGTCCTCCTGCAGAGCGATGAGCGGCGAGACCACCAGGGTCGGACCGTCACGCCGGGCGCCGGCCACCTGGTAGATCGCCGACTTCCCGGCGCCGGTGGGCAGCACGACGATCACGTCGTCGCCCCGCTCCACGGCCCGGATAGCGGTCGCCTGCTCGGGGGTCAGCTGGTCGATGCCCAGCGCCCTCGCCGCCGCCCTGCGGCTCGGGCGGCCCTGTCCGTCTGCGGTCACGGGCGCACGGCTTCCCCGCCGGCCGCGGCGTCAGACACCGAAAACCACCGGCCCGGGGCGAGGACGGGGCCCGACGTCCCTCAGCCGGGGAGGACGGGCCCGACATCCCTCAGCCGGGGGGGACGAGCCCCTCGCGGCGGCGCTGCAGGAACGCCTGCTCGGCGGCGTTGTCGGTCCGGGCGATCGCCGCCTCGTAGGCCTGCGCCGCCTCGGCGTCCCGGCCCAGGCGCCGGAGGAGGTCGGCACGGACGGCGTGGAAGGTCTGGTAGCGACCGAGGTCGAGGTCGTCGACGAGGGCGAGCGCCGCCTGAGGGCCGTCCAATTCCGCCACCGCCACCGCCCGGTTGAGAGCCACGACCGGGGTCGGGGTGAGCGCGAGGAGCTGGTCGTACAGCTGCAGGATCTGCCACCAGTCCGTGGTGGCGGCGCTCGGCGCGTCGCTGTGGACTGCGTTGATCGCCGCCTGGACCTGGTACGGCCCGGGCCGCCCGCGCCGCAGGCACCGCCGGACCAGGGCCTGGCCCTCGGCTACGAGGTCGGGGTCCCACCGGCTGCGGTCCTGGTCGGCGAGCAGGACGAGGTCGCCGTCGGGGGTGGTCCGGGCGGCCCGCCGCGACTCGACGAGCAGCAGGAGCGCGAGAAGACCCAGGACCTCCGGTTCGTCGGGCATGAGCTCGGCCAGCAGCCGGCCGAGCCGGATCGCCTCCGCGCACAGGTCCTCGCGCACGAGCCGATCGCCCGAGCTCGCCATGTGGCCCTCGTTGAAGACGAGGTAGACGACCGCGAGCACGGCCCGGAGGCGATCCGGGAGGTCCGCCTCGTCGGGGACCCGGTAGGGGATCCCGGCGTCGCGGATCTTGCCCTTCGCCCGCACCAGCCGCTGGGCCATGGTGGGCTCCGGGACCAGGAAGGCGCGCGCGATCTCCGCGGTCGTGAGCCCGCCCAGCAGCCGGAGCGTCAGCGCGACCTGCGCCCCTGTGGCGAGCGCCGGGTGGCAGCAGGTGAAGATAAGACGCAAGCGGTCGTCGCGCACGGCTCCCTCCTCGGTCGGTTCGCTGCGGGCGTGCAGCAGGGCGGCCTGGGCGTGCCGGTCCTCCCGGGACGCCTCCCGCCGGAGGCGGTCGATGGCGCGATTTCGGGCTGTGGTGATGATCCACCCCGCGGGGCTCGGTGGCGGTCCACTGGACGGCCACCGCTGGACCGCCGCGGCGAACGCGTCCTGGACGGCGTCCTCGGCGACGTCGATGTCACCGAACACGCGCACCAGGACGGCGACGGCGCGGCCGTGCTCCTCGCGGAAGACGCGCTCGACCTCTGCGACCGGGAGGGCCGGCCCACCCATCTCAGCCCTCGGCCTCGCCCTGGAAAGGCCGCACCTCGATCGGGAGCGTGGTCGCGCGGGTGGCCTTGCGGCCCCACTCGAGCGCGGCGTCGAGGTCGGGCGCCGCGACGATGCACACCCCGCCGAGGTGCTCCTTGCCCTCGGTGTACGGGCCGTCGATCGTAAGCACCTCGTCGTCCTGGAGCCGCACGACCGTGGCCGTGCTCGGGTCGTGCAGTCCCCCGGCGAAGACCCACGCGCCGGCCGCCCGCAGCTCCTCGTGAAAGGCCTCGAGGTCCCGGTTGATCTCGTCCAGCACCTCGGGCGGGGGCGGGTCCCCGGCGGGCTGGTAGACGCTGAGCAGGTACTGCTTCATGGCTATCCCTCCGTGGCAGTCGGACCGGCACCCGTGCCGGCCTCTCACCCTCCATACGAACGGCGGCCCGCCGGATCGACAGCGGAGGCCGCGGCGCCGCTACGAGGTCGGGGTGTCGCGGTCGATGAGGCGGTAGCCGACGCCGGGCTCGGTGACGAGGCGCGGGCGGGCCGGGTCCTCGGCCATCTTCTTGCGCAGCTGGCTGGCGTAGACCCGCAGGTATTCGCTCTCGGTGCCGTACTCGGGGCCCCAGACCGCCTGCAGGATCATGCGGTGGGTCAGCACGCGGCCGGCGTGGCGGGCGAGCAGGGCGAGGAGCCCGAACTCCTTGGGCGTCAGCTCGAGCCGCCGGCCCGCCACCTCGGCCACGTGGTGCGGGATGTCGACCCGCACGTCGCCCACCTCGAGCACCGGGCCGGGCCCGGACGGATCGTCGTGGGCACCGCCGGAGGCCGGGCGGTGGCGCAGCGCCACCCCGAGCCGCGCCAGCAGCTCGGGCGTCGAGAAAGGCTTCGTGACGTAGTCGTCGGCGCCGTCGTCGAGGGCCTTGACCTTGCGATCCTCGGCGCCCTCGGCGGTCAGCACGATCACCGGCACGTCCGACCAGCCGCGGATGCGGCGAAGCACCTCGATGCCGTCGAGGTCGGGTAGGCCCAGATCGAGGATGACGGCCGCCGGGTCGTCGAGAGCCGCCCGCTCCAGCGCCTCGGCGCCGGTGAGCGCCACCTCGGGGGCGTAGCCGCGGGCGGTGAGCGCCGCGCTCAGGGCCCGCAGGATCGGTCGCTCGTCGTCGACGACCAGGACCCGTCGCCCGTCGCCCACGCTCACGACGCCACCTCGTCGACCTCGCCGGCCCCCGGCAGGGGCGTGGGCCGGTGGATCGGCAGCGTGAACGTGAACCGGGCCCCCCCGGCCGGCGCGTCGCCGACGGAGATCGTGCCGCCCAGGTCCTCGACGACGGCCCGGCAGATGGCGAGGCCGATGCCGGACGAGCGCTGCGCACTGCTGCCCGTGCGAAACGGCTCGAAGATCAGCGACCGCTCGGCCGGCGGCACGCCCGGGCCCTCGTCGCTGATTGACACGGCCACCACGCCCTCGCCGCCCCGGGCGTCGATGCGGATCGTGCTGCGGGGCGGCGTGTGGCGGGTCGCGTTCTCGAGCAGGTTCGTGACGACCTGGTCGACGAGCACGTAGTCGGCGTCGACGAGCGGCAGCCCGGGGGGCAGGTGGGTCGCCACGGTCACGTCGCGCAGCAGTCGCGACAGGCGCCGCACCCGGTCCGTCACGAGCTCGTCGAGGTCGACGGCCTGGATGTCGGGCACCAGCGCCCCGGCCTCGATGCGGCTGAGGCTGAGCAGGTTGGCGACGAGGCGGTCGAGGCGCTCGGCCTCGTCGCCGACCACGTCGAGCAGCTCGTGGCGGGTGCGCTCGTCGTAGTCGGCGTCGGCCCGTAGGTCGGAGGTGATGGCCCGGATGGCGGCGAGCGGCGTGCGCAGGTCGTGGGAGACCGAGCGCAGCAGTGCGCGCCGGGCGTCGTCCGCCTGCTCGAGCGCCGTCTTCTCGAACACGAGGCGTCGCTGCTCGCGGTGGATGCGCTCACGGTCCTCGGACAGGGCGAGGATCTCCTCGGCGCGCTGCTCGGCGGACCTGCGGCGGTCGGCGGCCAGCGCCACGAGCGTGGCGACGGTCAGGGCCACCGCGCCGAACGCGACGAGCGCCACGACGTCGTCGACGAGATGCACGTCGAGCGAGCCGTAGGGCTCGACGAAGACGATGTCGAACGCCAGCGCCGCCAGGACGGCCGTGGCGACGCCGTCGAGCCGGCCGCCGACGAGACCGGCGACGATGCCGGGGGCCACGAGCACGAGCGCCGGGGTGGCCACGGTGACCGCGTCGCGCACGGGCACGAGGGCGAGCGTGCACACCACCACGAGCGCGGCGCCGATGAGCAGGCCGAACGGCCGCCGGACCACGAGGGGACTCGCCACCCCACGATCATGCCCCCGCCGCCCCCACCTCCGGCGCCGGATGGGTCACCGATGCTCGAGGAGCAGCGTGTAGATCGGGTTGAACATGCCGAGCGTGCCCCGGTGCACGGCGATCGTGCCCTCGGCCCGCAGGCGCGACCCGAGCTCGACGCCGCCTATGTGGCGCCGGCCGTGGAACACGAGCGTGAGGGCGCCGGTGTCGTCCTCGAGCACGCACTCGAGCAGGGCGCCGCCCCCGGTCGGGCGGACCCGCAGCGTCGTCACGCGTCCCTGGACCGCGACCCGTCGACGCCAGCGCGCCTCGCCGATCGCTGTCACCGCGGGCTCCGCCGCGGCCCCGGCGTCGCCGCCGCGCCCACCGCCGTCGTGGCCGGCCGCGTCGCGGCGGGCGCCTGTCCCCGTGTCGAGACCGGCGGCCGCGGCGACCACGGCCGCGCCCTCGGCAGGCCGGCCTCCCGTCCGGGGACGGGCGATGACCCGGCGGCGGATGCCCCGCTGGTCGCCCCCGGGCCCGAAGTGGAAGGGCACGGTGGTGACGTTGGCGTGGGCGAGCTGGGACACGGCGCGCTCGATGGCGTCGGCCGTCTGGTCATGGAGGACGCGGTTCCACAGGCCGGTGTACTTGCGGTCGGGGAGCAGGACCGACACCTCGGTCTCGCCGTCGGCGAGGTCGCGGGCCACGAGCTCGACCGCTGCGCCCGTCAGGCGCCGATCGGGGCATGCGACCAGGTCGAGCGTGATCCGCGACAAGCCCGTGTCCGTCCAGGCGCGGCCCAGCTCCTCGGCCACGTCGGGGTCGACGGCGAAGTGCACGGCCCGCAGCTCGTCGGGGGTGAGCGTGCGGGCGTACTGGATGGCCCGGGCCGTGGCCATGTCGAGCTTGTCGACGAAGACGAGCACGACGTGGCGGCGCAGGATCGGCGCCTTGGCGGCGGCGGGCACGTCGCCCTCCAGCAACTGGCGCTCGCCCTCGTACTGGTGGTGCACCCGCAGGAACAGCAGGACGAGCATGGGCAGGGCGATGAGGATCACCCAGGCGCCGTCGGCGAACTTCGTCACGGCGATGATGAGCGCCACGACCGCCGACAGCACGGCACCAAAGCCGTTGATGGCGACGCCCTTGCGGTAGCCCTCCTCGCGCTTGCGCAGGTGGTGGCGGGTCATGCCGGACTGCGACAGCGTGAAGCCGGTGAACACGCCGATGGCGTAGAGCGGGATCAGGCGGGTGACTTCGGCGCCGGTGACCACGACCAGCAGGGCGGCCGCCGCGGCGAGGGCGATGATGCCGTTGGAGTAGACGAGGCGGTGGCCGCGCTTGGTCAGCTGGCGGGGCAGGAAGCGGTCGCCGGCCTGGAAGCTGGCCAGGCGGGGGAAGTCAGCGAAGCCGGTGTTGGCGGCGAGCACGAGGATCAGCAGCGTGCCGACCTGGAGCGAGTAGAACAGCACGTCGCCGAGCACGCCGCCGCCGTAGACGGCCTCGCCGACCTGGGCGATGACGGTGGGGGTGCCGCTCTCGTACGGGGCGACCTCGACCTTGGAGGCGAGGAAGGACAGGCCCAGGAACATGATGCCGAGCCCGGTGCCCATGATCACCAGCGTCTGGCGGGCGTTGCGCCACTCGGGCTTGCGGAACGCGGGCACGCCGTTGGAGATTGCCTCGACGCCGGTCACCGCGGCGCCACCTGAGGCGAACGCGTGCAGGACCACGAACAGGGCCGCCCCCATGAGGAGGCCGTCGCCCCCGGCGCCGAACTCGACCATGCCGTCGAGCTGGCGGCCCACGACGTGGAGGTCGCCGGCGACGAACCTCGCGATGCCGAGTCCGAGCAGCACGAACATGTTGATCATGAAGAAGTACGTGGGGACGGCGAAGACCTTGCCGGACTCGCGCACGCCGCGCAGGTTGCCGAACGCCACGATGGCGATGAACCCGAGCGCGATCGGTACCCGGAACGGCTCGAGGCCCTCGAAGGCCGAGACGAGCGCCGCGGTGCCGGCGGAGGTCGACACCGCCACGGTGAGGACGTAGTCGACGAGCAGCGATGCGCCCGCCACCTGGGCGGGCACGATGCCGAAGTTGTCCTTGGTGACCAGATAGGCGCCGCCGGCCGAGGGGTACTCCTTGATCGTCTCGCGGTAGCTGAGGATCAGGAAGCCGAGCACCACGAGCATGGCGATCGTGATCGGCACGACGAGCGAGAACGCCGCCAGGCCGATCGCCGGCACGAGGACGTGGAGGATCTCCTCCGTGGCGTACGCCGAGGACGAGAGGTTGTCGGAGGCGAAGACGGCGAGCGCCGTGGGCTTGCCGAGGCGCTCGTGCTCGAGGTCCTCGGTGTCCATCGGCCTGCCCAGCAGCTTCCGCTTCACCCGGTAGCCGAGCCGGGGCCGCGGCAGTTCGACGGGTGGGTGGGCGGGGAGTGGCTCGGGCGCCTCGAACGTCGAGACGACGTCGATCGTCTCGCCCGCATGCTCCGAGCTGGGCGTTCGTGTGTCGGTCACCACGAACGACGCTATGGACGCCCCTGTAAGGAAGCCGTGAAGCACCCGGGCGGCGCTGTAAGGATCCCGCGAAGATCGATCAGGCGTGCGCGCCGAGCAACTGGTAGTGGGGGTTCAGCACGGCGAGGCGGTTCTGGTGGATGCCCACCGTGCCCAGGACCTCCAGCCGGCTGCCCACGCTCAGGCCCGCCAGCTCGCGGCGGCCCAGGAACACGATGAGCAGCGTGCCGGTGCCGTCGTCCACGACGCACTCGAGCGTGGCCACGTCGCGCTGGGGTGCCACCCGCATGGAGTGGATCCGGCCCCGCACACGCACGCGGTCGCGCCAGCGCACGTCCGCGATCGGCGTGATGGAGTCGACGTCGTCCACGGGGACCCGATCCGGCGGCACGGCCTCGGTCGTCGCCGTCGTGCGCCCCTTCTTCAGCGTCTTGATGAGGGCGAGCGTGTCCTCGGCCGTGCGGGCGTCGAAGTGGAACGGCACCGTCGTGACGTTGGCGTGGGGCAGCCGCGACAGCTGGGTCTGGAACGAGTCGGCGGTGCGGTCGTGCAGGATGCGATGCCACACGCCCCGGTACTTGCGGTCGGGGAGCAGCACCGACACCTCGGTGTCGCCGTCGGCCAGCTCGTGCGCCACGTGCTCGACCGCCGCGCGCAGCATGCGCCGGTCGGGGCAGTTGACCAGCTCGAGCGGCACGCGGGCGAGGCCCAGGCGTCGCCACTCGGCGGCCAGCTCGTCGGCCGCGTCCTCGTCGACGACGAAGTGCACGGCCCGCAGCTCGTCGGGGGTGAGGGTGCGGGCGTACTGGATGGCCCGGGCCGTGGCCATGTCGAGCTTGTCGACGAACACGAGCACGACGTGGCGCCGCAGGATCGGCGCCTTCGCCGCCGCCGGCACGCCGGCCTCGAGGAGCTTGGACTCGACCTCGTACTGGTGGTTCAGCCGCAGCAGCACGATCACGAACAGCGGCATGAGCGGCAGGATGATCCAGGCGTCCGCGAACCGGGTCGCCACCACGATCAGCACGATCAGGCCCGACAGGACGGCGCCGATGCCGTTGGCGAGGATCCCCCGCACGAAGCCCTTCTCGCGCTTGCGCAGGTGGTGCTTCGTCATGCCGGCCTGCGACAGGGTGAAGCCGGTGAACACCGAGATGGCGTAGAGCGGGATCAGCTTGTTCACCTCGGCACCGGTCGCCACGACCAGCACGGCGGCCACGCCGCCGAGCGCGATGATGCCGTTCGAGAAGACGAGGCGGTGGCCGCGCTTGGTGAGCTGACGGGGCAGGAAGCTGTCGCCGGCCTGCAGGCTGGCCAGGCGGGGGAAGTCGGCGAAGCCGGTGTTGGCCGCCAGCACGAGGATGAGCATGGTGGCCACGTTGAGCGTGCTGGAGAGCGCCTCACCGATCGCCCCGTTGCCGTAGACGGCCTCGCCGATCTGGGCGAGCACTGTGGGCGTGCCCTCCTCGAACGGGATGACCTTGATCTTCGAGGCGAGGAACGACAGTCCGAGGAACATGACGCCGAGGCCGCCGCCCATGATCAGCAGCGTGTCGCGGGCGTTCCTCCACGCCGGCTTGCGGAAGGCGGGCACGCCGTTGGAGATCGCCTCGACGCCCGTGACGGCCGCACCGCCCGAGGCGAACGCCTTGAGCACCACGAAGATCGAGGCGCCCATCAGCACACCGTCGCCACCCGAGCCGACCTTGACCATGCCCTCGACGCGGTCGCCCAGCACCGGCAGGTCACCGGCGGTGTAGGCGATGACGCCCCACACGAGCAGGACGCCCATGTTGACCATGAAGAAGTACGTGGGCGCGGCGAAGATCTTGCCGGACTCGCGCACGCCGCGGAGGTTCCCGTAGGCGATCAGGGCGATGAAGAAGAGGGACAGCGGCACCCGGAACGGCGCCAGGCCCTCGATCGTCGAGGCCAGCGCGGCGCTGCCGGCCGACACCGACACGGCGACGGTGAGGATGTAGCCGATGAGCAGCGAGGCGCCCGCCACCTGGGCGGGCACGATGCCGAAGTTGTCGCGGGTGACCAAGTACGCACCGCCGGCCGAGGGGTACTCCTTGATCGTCTCGCGGTACGAGACGATGAGCAGCAGCAGCACGACCAGCATCGCGACCGTGATCGGCACCACGAGCGAGAAGGCCGCCAGGCCCACCGCCGGCACGAGCACGTGCAGGATCTCCTCGGTGGCGTACGCCGAGGAGGACAGGTTGTCCGAGGCGAACACGGCGAGAGCCGTGGGCTTGCCGAGGCGCTCGTTCTCGAGCTCCTCGGAGTGCAACGGGGCACCCAGCAGCTTGCGCTTCAGCCGGTAGCCCACCCCGTCGGGGGGCAGTGAGACGGGCGGCGTCGACGGCGGCGGCGTGGGTGCCTCGTAGGCGACGGACGTCGCCTTCTCGGCCTCGATCGTCATGCGTGCGGAGCCTAGACGGCGCCGCCCGAATGCCTCTTTTCCGGCGCCGGGCGGCGTCGAGCCTGCTCGACGTCACGGGCCCGGGCGCGCCACGGGCGCCGGACTCGTCAGGAGCCCGGCGCCCGTGGCGGTGGTGGCGGCGGGGTCGGGTGACCGCCCCCGGCGGCGGCCCGAGGACGGGTCAGGCCGCCTGGGTGCCGGCGTCGGCGGTCGCCGGCTCCAGGGCCAGGTCGATGACCATGGCGACGTTGTCCACGAAGTGGAACGTCATCTCGTCGCGCACGGGCTCGGGCACGTCGTCGATGTCCGGCTCGTTGCGGGCGGGAAGGATCACCTCGCGCAGGCCGATCCGGTGCGCGGCCAGCACCTTCTGCTTGACGCCACCGATGGGCAGCACCTTGCCCTGCAGCGTGACCTCGCCGGTCATGGCCACGGTCGAGCGGACCGGCGTGCCCCGCAGCAGGCTGACGAGGGCGGTCGTCATGGTGATGCCGGCCGAGGGCCCATCCTTCGGCACCGCCCCGGCGGGGAAGTGCACGTGGAAATGGCGCTCGAAGGCGTCGGGGGCGATGCCCAGGGCCTCGGCCCGGCTGCGCACGTAGGAGAGGGCGATCTGCGCCGACTCCTTCATGACGTCGCCGAGCTGGCCGGTGACGGTGAGGTCGGTCGTGCCCGGCATCGAGGTGGCCTCGACGAAGAGCACGTCGCCGCCCACGCCCGTGACGGCCAGTCCGGTGGCCACGCCGGGGGTCGAGGTCCGCTCGGCCGCCTCGTCGTGGAAACGGCGCCGCCCGAGGTAGGTGCGCACGGCGTCCTCGTCGATCGTGATCGGCGTCGCCTCGCCCCGGGCGACGGCGGTCGCCGCCTTGCGCAGGGCCTTGCCGAGCTGACGCTCGAGCGTGCGGACGCCGGCCTCGCGCGTGTAGCCGCTCACGATCTCGTGCAGGGCGGCGTCGGTCACGTCGACCTCGGCCTCGCGCAGGCCGTTGCGGACCCGCTGGCGGCCGAACAGGTGGTCACGGGCGATCGCCACCTTCTCGTCCTCGGTGTAGCCGTCGAGGCGGATGACCTCCATCCGGTCGAGCAGCGGCCCGGGGATGTTCTCGAGCACGTTCGCCGTGGCCAGGAAGAGCACGTCGGACAGGTCGAGGTCGATCTCGAGGTAGTGGTCGCGGAACGTGTGGTTCTGCTCGGGGTCGAGCACCTCGAGCAGTGCCGAGGAGGGGTCGCCCCGCCAGTCGGCACCGAGCTTGTCCACCTCGTCGAGCAGGACGACGGGGTTCATCGTGCCGGCCTCGGTGAGGGCCCGGACGATGCGCCCCGGCTGGGCGCCGACGTAGGTGCGCCGGTGGCCCCGGATCTCGGCCTCGTCACGGACGCCGCCGAGCGACACCCGCGTGAAGCTGCGCCCGAGGGCCCGGGCGATCGAGGCGCCGAGCGACGTCTTGCCGACGCCGGGGGGCCCGGCGAGCGACACGATGGCGCCAGGCTTGCGACCCCGGTGGTCGACGGCCTCGGCGTCGGCCTCGGCGGCCTCCGCCGCCCGCTCGGCCAGCAGCTTGCGCACGGCGAGCAGCTCGACGATGCGCTCCTTGACCTCGTCGAGGCCGGTGTGGTCCTCGTCGAGGATGCGGCGGGCGCCCTCGATGTCGAGGTCGTCGGTCGACCGCTCGCCCCACGGCAGCTCGAACACGGTGTCGAGCCAGTTGCGGATCCAGCCGTGCTCGGTGTTCTGCTCGGGCGTGCGCTCGAGGCGGTCGACCTCGCGGGCGATCGCCTTGTGGGCGTCCTCGGTGAGGGCCCCGGCGTCGTGCAGGGCGGTCAGCTTGTCGCGGTAGCTCTGCGGGAGGTCCTCGTCGCCGTCCTCGTTGAGCTCCTTGCGGATGGCGTCCATCTGCTGGCGGAGCAGGAACTCGCGCTGGCGCTGCTCCATGCCCTCCGAGACGTCGTTGCGGATCTTCTCGGACAGCTCGTGCTCGGCCAGGGCCTCCTTGACCCAGGCCAGCACCATCCGGAGGCGCTCGTCGACGTCCGCGGTCTCGAGCAGCGCGATCTTGCGCTCGACCGCGAGGTCGGGCCACCAGCCGACGAGGTCGGCCAGCGCCGAGGGGTCTTCGGCGCCGCGCAGCACCTCCGCCAGGCGGCGACCGCCGACGGCCTCGAACAGCGCCCGCAGGGCGGCCCGGAGCTGGACGGCCAGCTCGGGGGTGTCGTCGGTGGGAGCGGTGTCCTCGACCGGGACGGCGTGCACCCAGAGCGCCGAGGTCTCACCGACCACGCCGGTGCCGACCTCGGCCCGGCCCGTGGCGCGGATGATGAGGGCCGGGACGCCGCCCGGCAGGTTTCCCCGGTTCTCGATGCGGGCCGTCGTGCCCACGCGGGCGTAGCGCCCGCCGGAACGGCGGGGCACCAGAAGAAGGGTGTCACCCGATCGCTCGGCGGCGTCGGCGGCCGAGCGAGCCTCGTCGGTCTCGAGCGCCAGCGTGACGACCATGCGGGGAAGCACGACGTCGTCGCTCAGGGGCAGGACCGGGAGGGTGAGGGTGTCGAGATCAGCCATGGAGGCGGGCTCCTCGCTTCACTGGATTCATTGAGATTATCAACGGTCGAGACGGTACGGGCATTCCCGCAGGGAGGAAACCTGAGTGTGGTGCGCTCAAGTGGAAAGGTGAACGATACGGCGGCCTGGCCCCTTTGCCACGAGCCGGCGTGACCAGCGCGCGTGACAAGCGGGGGAGCCGGCCTCGGTACGGTGGGAGCCCGTGCCCCTGATGCAGACGGCCGACGAGGTGCGCGAGGCCTGCGGCGACGATCCCACCTGGGCCTGCCAGCGCATGCTCGAGCTGACCGACTCCAAGGCGTGGGCGCAGACCACCGACGTGCTGGGCCAGCCGGCGAAGATCGCGGTGATCCTCGTCGTGGCCTGGTTCGCCAACGTGTTGGTGCGCCGGGCCATCAAGCGGTTCACGGCCCGTATCGGCGACCCCGAAGCGCAGGAGACGCTCCGCCGCCTCAAACGCCGGGCCCCGGGGGCGGTGGTCACCACCGGCTCGCTCTCGCTGCGCTCGGCGGCTCGGGCCCAGACGCTCGCCCAGGTGCTCCGGTCGGTGGCCACGATCGGCATCTGGTCGATTGCGCTCGTGATGGTGCTCGGTGAGCTGGGCGTCTACCTCGGCCCGCTGATCGCCGGGGCCGGCATCGCCGGCGTCGCCATCGGCTTCGGCGCCCAGAGCCTGGTCAAGGACTTCCTCTCGGGCATGTTCATGCTCATCGAGGATCAGTACGGCGTGGGCGACATCATCGACGCCGGCGAGGCCAGCGGCACGGTCGAGGAGGTGAGCCTGCGCACGACCCGGCTGCGCGACGTCAACGGCACCGTCTGGCACATCCCCAACGGCACGATCGCGCGGGTGGGCAACAAGTCGCAGCAGTGGGCCCGGGCCCTGCTCGACGTGAGCGTGGCCTACGGCACCGATATCGACGAGGCCCAGGAGGTCATCAAGCGCGTGGCCGACCGGCTGTGGGCCGACGAGGCGTGGTCGGGCAAGATCCTCGCCGAGCCCGAGGTGTGGGGCATCGAGCAGCTCGGACCCGACGCGATCGTGATCCGCGTCGTGGTGAAGACCCGGCCCGCCGCCCAGTTCGGCGTCATGCGGGAGCTGCGCCGCCGGCTCGCCGACGCCTTCTACCGGGAGGGCATCGAGATGCCGTTCCCGCAGCGCAGCATCTGGGTGCGGCGCGAGCCGGGGTCGTCGCACGAGCACGTCGAGGCGGACCTGCTCGACCCCGACGACATCGACGGCGAGGGCCGCGCCGAGCCGGCCCCGGTGCACGAGGCCCCGAAGCCGCCGCCGCCTCCGGCCCCGGGCTCACCCGAGGCCCGGGCGGCCGCGGCGGCCGCTGCGGCCGCGGCGAACCGGTCGGTGTTCGGCGCGCCGCTCGGCCCGCCGGACGAGGACCTGGAGCGGGCCCCGGTGCACGAGGCCCGCCCGGGCGACCCGCCCGGTTCCCGGATCAAGGGCTCGGGCCCGGCCCGCCGCCAGCGGGACTGAGCCCGGCCGGCGCCCGTACGCCGGGACCGCTCTCGCAGCGCTCGCTTCGCCGGGACCGTTCTGGCAGCGGCTTCGCCGATCGCGACGGAGCGCTGCCAGAACGACCTTGTCGGGTTCGTCCCCGACCGGGACCTACGGCTCGGGGGCCAGCTCGACGGCGACGGCCAGGGCGTCGCCCTCGACCGTGACCAGCTCGGCGACGCGGCCGGCGCTGCGCACGTCGTCGGCCGCGAGGGCCAGCAGGGCGAGGCGGTCGGGCGTGTCGGTGACCGTGGCGCGCACGACCTCGGTGCGCATCGAGCGCCGGGCCTCGCTCTTGGCCTTGCGGACGGCGCCCAGCACCTCGGCCGCCACCGTCAGCACGCTGGCGTCGGGATCGTCGCCGTCGGCGGCGTCGACGTCGGGACCGGCCGCCGCGACCCGCAGGGCCGCGGCGTCGGGCCAGGCCGAACGGTGGATCGACCCCTCCTGCCACCACGACCACACCTCTTCGGTGACGAAGGGCAGGATGGGAGCGAACAGCTTGAGCTGGGTCTGCAGGGCCAGGCCCAGCGCCGTGCGGGCCGACGCCTGACCGGCCTCGCCGGCCGCTCCGTAGGCCCGGTTCTTCACGAGCTCGAGGTAGTCGTCGCAGAACGACCAGAACGCCGTCTCGGTGCGCTCGAGCGCCCGGGCGTAGTCGAACCGGTCGAACGCCAGGGTGGACTCGTCGACCACGTCGCCGAGCGCAGCCAGCATCGACCGGTCGAGCGGGTCGGTGACCGGGCCGGTCGTCGTCGACTCGAGGCCGAGCGCGAACTTCGAGGCGTTGAGCAGCTTGATCGCCAGCTTGCGACCGATCTTGAGCTGCTTCTCGTCGAAGGCGACGTCCATGCCCGGCCGGCCGCTGGCGGCCCAGTAGCGCACGCCGTCGGCGCCGTAGCGCTCGATGAGGTGGACCGGGTCGTCGGGGGCGTTGGACGCCGACTTCGACAGCTTCTTGCGGTCGGGGTCCACGATGAAGCCCGAGATCGCGGCGTTGACCCACGGCAGCACGTCGTGCTCGTAGTGGGAGCGGACCACCGTGTAGAAGAGCCAGGTGCGGATGATGTCGTGGGCCTGCGGGCGCAGGTCCATCGGGAAGGTCCGCCCGAACAGGTCGGGATCGTCGACCCAGCCGGTGGCGATCTGGGGCGAGAGCGACGACGTCGCCCACGTGTCCATCACGTCGGGGTCGGCGACGAAGCCGCCCGGCTGGTTGCGCTGGTCGTCGGCGTAGCCGGGGGCGGCCTGGGTCGTGGGGTCGACCGGCAGCGCCTCCTCGTCGGCCAGGATCGGCGACAGGTGGTCGACCCGTCCCTCGGCGTCGACCGGGTACCAGGCCGGGAACGGCACGCCGTAGAAGCGCTGGCGGGTGATGTTCCAGTCGCCCTGCAGGCCGTTGACCCAGTTCTCGTAGCGGACCCGCATGAAGTCGGGCCACCAGGCGAGCTCCTTGCCGCGGGTGAGCATCGCCTCCTTGTCGGGATAGCGGATCAGCCACTGGTTGGACGTGACGATCTCGAGGGGCCGGGTGCCGTTCTCCCAGAACTTGACGGGGTGCGTGACGGGGCGGGGCTCGCCCTGCATGTCGCCCGACCCGGCCAGCTGCTCGACGATGCGGGCCTGGGCCTGCTTGACCGTCTGGCCGGCCAGCCGGTCGTAGTGGCGCTGGGCGAGCGCCGGGTCGGCCGACTCCCACCCCGGCTCGCCCCACGTGACGGGTCGGAGGCGGCCGTCACGCTGGACGACCGGGCGGAGGTCGAGGTCGAGCTCGCGCCACCAGGTCACGTCGGTGGTGTCGCCGAATGTGCAGATCATGGCGATGCCGGTGCCCTTGTCGGGCGCGGCCAGCCCGTGGGCGACGATCGGCACCTCGACGCGGAACAGGGGGGTGCGGGCCGTCCGGCCGAACAGCGGGCGGTAGCGCTCGTCGTCGGGGTGGGCGACGAGGGCGACGCAGGCGGGGAGCAGCTCGGGGCGCGTCGTGTCGACCCACAGCGGTTCGCCACCGGGCCGCTCGAAGCGCAGCTTGTGGTAGGCGCCGGGAATCTCGCGGTCCTGCAGCTCGGCCTGGGCGACCGCCGAGCAAAAGTCGACGTCCCACAGGGTCGGGGCCTCGGACCGGTAGGCCAGGTCGCGCCGGACGAGGCGCAGGAAGCTCCGCTGGCTGGCGCGTGTCGCCTCGGGGCCGACCGTGCGGTAGTTGTGCTCCCAGTCGACAGACAGGCCGACGTCGGACCACAGGTCGAAGTAGCTCTGCTCGAGCTGCTCGACGACCTCGGCGCACAGCTCGATGAAGTTCGGCCGGCTGACCGGGATCGGCTTGTCCTTCTTGGACACCTTCTCGGGCGGCCGGAAGTCGCTGTCGTAGGGCAGGGAGGGGTCGCAGCGGGTGCCGGTGAGCAGCTGGACGCGGCGTTCGACGTTGAGTCCGTTGTCGTCCCACCCCATCGGGTAGAAGACCTCGCGCCCGCGCATGCGCTGGTAGCGGGCGATCGTGTCGGTCTGGGTGTACGAGCAGACGTGCCCCGGATGCAGCGTGCCCGACACCGTGGGGGGCGGCGCGTCGATCGAGAAGACGTGGTCGCGGGTCTTGGTGCGGTCGAAGCGGTAGGTGCCGTCGGCGGCCCACCGGGCGCGCCACTTGTCTTCGAGGCCCTCCACGCTGGGCCTCTCGGGGATCGTGCTCACGACGTACCAGGGTACTGGGCCCGCTCGACCCTCCCGAAAGGGGTTGCCGGGTGCGGTTTCATGCTCGCAGGAGGTGGGTACCGCCACCGGACCTGTCCCTCCCCGGGGAGCTGGCCGTGCCCGATCCGCATCGTCCGGACCACTTCTCGCTCGAGCAGAGCGAGGACCGGCTCACCTGGATCTTCGGGTCCTCGCGCTCGGGCAGCACCTGGTTGCTGCGCATGCTCGCCGGGCTCGACGGGGTGGTCCCGATCGACGACCCGCACCTCGGCCACCACCTCGGCGTGTGGCGGCCGATCTCGCTGGCCTGGGCCGCGGCCGAGCACCCGCCCGACCTCACCACGCTCGACCGCCTGAAGCACGACAAGGCCAGCTACTTCTTCAGCGACCGCTACCGCGACGCCTGGGAGCCGGCGCTGCGCCGGTTGATCGCGGCGCGCTTCGACGCGGAGGTGCACGACCACCTGACGGGTGGCTCGTCGCTGGCCGTCCGGTCGGCGTCGGGCGCTGGAGTGGCGGGGGTGGCGTCCCCGGGGGCCAGGCCCGGGCCCGGGTCCGGAGGCGGCGATGCCGGACACGCCGGCCCGGGGGTCGACGGCCAGCCGCTGGTGGTGGTCAAGGAGCCGGGCTCGCACGTCGCCGACCACCTCGTCTCGCTGTTCCCCCGCTCGCGGCTTGTGTTCCTGCTGCGGGACGGGCGCGACGTCGTCGACTCGTGGCTGTCGGCCTACCGGTCGGGGTCGTGGGCGCTCGACGAGGGGGCGTTCCCGGCCACGGAGGAGGGCCGGGTGGCGCTAGTACGCTGGCAGTCGGCCGTGTGGGCGTTCCGTACCGACGTGGTGCAGCGGGTGTTCGCTGCCCACCCGGACGACCGCAAGGTGCGCGTCCGCTACGAGGACCTCGTCGCCGACCCCGTGCCCGAGCTGGCCCGCATCGCCGCCGCCGTGCCGCTCGGGGCCACGCCAGAGGCGCTCGCCGCGGTGGCTGCCGCGCACGACTACGGGCGGGTCGACCCGGCGCAGAAGGGCGATGGCAAGCACATCCGCTCGGCCCGGCCCGGCGGCTGGCGGACCAGCATGACGCCCACCGAACAGCGCGTCATGCACGAGATCATGCGGCCGATGCTGGTCCGCCTCGGCTATGTCGACCCGGACCCCCTCCCGCTCGCCTTGACCTGAGCACGCGGCGCCCCGAACCCGTTCGGCCGCCGCGGCGGCCCGCAGTACCCTGACCAGCCGTGCTGCGCCTGTACGACACCGCCAAGGGGGGCATCGTCCCCTTCGAGCCACGTGAGCCCGGCAAGGTGTCGATGTACGTGTGCGGGCCGACCGTCTACGGGCCGCCGCACCTGGGGCACGGGCGGTTCTCGCTCGTGTTCGACGTGCTGCGGCGCTATCTGATGTGGTCCGGGTTCGACGTCACCTACGTGTCGAACATCACCGACATCGACGACAAGATCATCCAGCGGGCCGAGCGCGAGCGGCGCGACTGGCACGAGATCACCGAGCGGTGCGAGGCCGTCTGGTACCGGGCGATGGACGGCATCGGCGTCGCCCGGCCCGACCACGACCCGCACGCCACCGCGTACGTCGAGCGGATGGTCGAGCTGATCGGCCGCCTGGTCGACTCCGGGTCCGCCTACGAGACGAGCGACGGTGTCTACTTCGCCGCCGAGCGTGTCGAGGACTACGGCCTGCTGGCGCGCCAGCCGCTGGACACCCTGCGGGCCGGCGCCCGGGTCGAGGCGGCCGACGAGAAGCGGTCACCGGTCGACTTCGCGCTGTGGAAGAAGGCCAAGCCGGGCGAGCCGGCGTGGCCGTCGCCGTGGGGCCATGGGCGGCCGGGCTGGCACACCGAGTGCGTCGTGATGGCGCTCGACCTGCTGGGCGAGGGCTTCGACATCCACGGCGGCGGGCAGGACCTCGCGTTCCCGCACCACGAGAACGAGCGGGCGCAGGCCGTCGCCGAGGGCAAGGCGTTCGCGCGCTACTGGCTGCACAACGGCTTCGTCGAGGTCGAGGGCACGAAGATGTCCAAGTCGCTCGGCAACGTGTCGAACCTGCTCGACCTGGCCGAGCAGTACGACGGGCGGGCGTATCGGCTGCTCGTGCTGCGGTCGCACTACCGGTCGCCCATCGACGTCGACGGCGACAACTTGCGCGACGCCGAGGGCGCGCTCGACCGGCTCGACGCGCTCGCCCGCCGGGTGGCGTCCGAGGTGCCGGCCGGGCCCGGTGCGGCCGTCGAGCCCGACGCCGAGGCCGTGGCCCGGTTCCGCGAGCTGATGGACGACGACCTCCAGACCCCGGCGGCCACCGGCCTCGTGTTCGACCTGGTGCGCCGGGCGAACGTGGCGCTCGACGCCGGCGACGTGGCGGCCGCCGCCCCGCTCGCCGCGGCGGTCATCGAGCTGACCGGGGCGCTCGGCCTCGTGATCGGCGCCCCCGCGGCCGAGGTCCCCGCCGAGCTGCTCGCCCTCGCCCGCCGCCGCGACGAGGCCCGCGCTGGGCGCGACTGGGCGGCCGCCGACGCGCTGCGCGACGAGATCACCGCCGCCGGCTACGTCGTCGAGGACACGCCCGCCGGCACCACCGTCCGCCCCGCCTGACGCGGCGGTGCCCGCTCGCGTCTTGCGCGGGACCGTTCCTGCGGCGGATCCGTGCGCGGGACCATCGGATCCGCCGCATGGACGCCGCCGGCGCCCGCCCCCAGCCTCCAGCGTCCGGCGCCCGGCCGTCTCACGGCTCGCGCCGGTGAGGCGTTGTAGGGGAATGCAGGGCAGCGTCGAGAGGGAGGCGACCGGCGGGCGGACGTACGTGCTGGTCCGGTCGGACGGAAGAGAGCACCGGTCGGCCGTGCCGGGAACGCCGGGCGGGCACCGGCGGAACCGGATCTACGGGCGGCTCGATTGCCGGGTCGCCCTGCGGTGGGGCGCGCAAGGCACCTACGCCCGGCACCGGGTCTTCTTCGCCGACGCAGCGACCGCCGTGGCCGCGGGGTACCGACCGTGCTCCGTCTGCCTGCCCGAGGCGTACGCCCGCTGGCGGGCCGGCGCCAACCATCTCGGGACGGCACGGTGAGCCCGGCCGGGTTCCGGGGAGCGGACCGGTTGCCGGGCAGCCGCATCGCTCCCCGGAACGGGCACACGTGCGGACGGGTCAGGACAGTCGGCGAGGAGGGCCACGATGACGAGCACGAGCGAGAGCACGGCGGCCGACGAGGTCGCGGCGCGGATCCGGGGCCTCGACTGGGCTGCGCTGACCGACGCCGTCGACCAGGACGGGTACGCCGTGACGCCCACGCCGCTGCTGGACGAGGCCACCGCCCGCCACCTCCGAGACGGGTTCGACGACGACTCGCTGTTCCGCTCGACGGTGGACATGGCGCCGCTGCGGTTCGGCCGTGGCGTCTACCGCTACTACCGCGACCCGCTGCCGCCGGTCGTCGCCGTCCTGCGCCAGCACGCCTACCCGCCGCTCGCCGAGCTGGCCAACCGCTGGGCGGACCGGCTCACCGGCGCGGACCGGTTCCCGGCCACGCTGGCCGAGTTGCGTGAGCGGTGCCGCGCGGCGGGACAGGAGCGGCCGACGCCGCTCGTCCTGCGCTACGGGCCGGGCGACTGGAACGCCCTCCACCAGGACATCTACGGCGAGGTGGCGTTCCCGCTGCAACTGGCCGTGGCGCTCACCGCACCGGGCCGGGACTTCACCGGCGGCGAGAACCTGTTCGTCGAGCAGCGGCCCCGGGCCCAGTCCCGGGGCGAGGCCGTCACGGTCCCGCTCGGCCACGGCGTCGTCTTCCCGAACCGCCACCGGCCCGTGGCCGGCGCCCGCGGCGACCACCGGGTCACGGTCCGCCACGGCGTGAGCACCGTGCACAGCGGCGAACGGGTGACGCTCGGAATCATCTTCCACGACGCCCGCTGAGGGCTGGGCAAGGTGACCAGCGGGCTTGCGGGACGAGGCCGTACACCACCCGTAGGGGGCCTCATGGCGATCGCGGCCGCGCCGCGAACGAGTGGCGATCCCGCTAACATGTGCTC
Organism: Acidimicrobiales bacterium; assembly: GCA_035296625.1. Taxonomy (GTDB): domain Bacteria; phylum Actinomycetota; class Acidimicrobiia; order Acidimicrobiales; family VFJN01; genus DATCLS01. The sequence continues at coordinate 30,149 of DATHAO010000053.1, forward strand.
AACTTGTTACTGGCTGGTAACTACACCGGTCGTGCGTGAACCGACCAGCGGATTCGATCTCGAGGCAGCCCCCATGAGCGAGTTCTCCTTGACCCTCAACGAGGACCAGCAGCAGATCCAGAAGTGGGTCCACGACTTCGCCGAGTCGGTCGTACGGCCGGCCGCCGAGGAGTGGGACGAGAAGGAGCAGTTCCCGTGGCCCATCGTCGAGGAGGCGGCCAAGATCGGCCTGTACTCCTTCGACTTCTTCGCCCAGGCGAGCCTCGGCGATTCCACGGGCCTCACGCTCCCGGTCGCCCTGGAGGAGCTGTTCTGGGGTGACGCCGGCATCGGCCTCGCCATCTTCGGCTCGGGCCTGGCCGCCGCCGGCATCGCCGGCAGCGGCACCCCCGAGCAGGTGATGGAGTGGGTGCCCCAGTGCTTCGGCTCCGCCGACAAGATCCAGCTCGGCGCGTTCTGCGTGTCCGAGCCCGACGCCGGCTCCGACGTCAGCTCCCTCAAGACCCGGGCGGTCTACGACCAGGCCACCGACGAGTGGGTCCTCAACGGTACGAAGGCGTGGGCCACCAACGGCGGCATCGCCGACGTGCACGTTGTCGTGGCCACGGTCGATTCGACCCTGCGGAGCCGGGGCCAGGCAAGCTTCGTCATCCCGCCGGGCACGGCCGGACTGTCGCAGGGCCAGAAGTACAAGAAGCATGGCATCCGCGCCTCGCACACCGCCGAGGTCGTCCTCGACGACGTGCGCGTCCCCGGCTCCCTTCTGCTCGGCGGCAAGGAGAAGCTCGACGAGAAGCTCGCCAAGGCTCGCGACCAGCAGAAGACCGGCGCCAAGCAGCCGGCCATGGCGACCTTCGAGGCCACCAGGCCCGCCGTCGCCGCCCAGGCGCTCGGCATCGCTCGGGCTGCCTACGAGTACGCGCTCGGCTACGCCCAGGAGCGCGTCGCCTTCGGCAAGCCGATCATCCAGAACCAGGCGATCGCCTTCATGCTGGCCGACATGGCCACCGAGATCGACGCCGCCCGGCTGCTCGTGCACCGGGCCGCCTGGCTCGCCCGCAACGGCGGCTACACCAACGCCGAGGGCTCGATGTCCAAGCTCAAGGCCGGCCGCGTCGCCGTGTGGACGACCGAGCGGGCCATCCAGATCCTGGGCGGCTACGGCTACACGCGTGAGTACCCGGTCGAGCGGATGCACCGCGATGCGAAGATCTACGACATCTTCGAGGGCACCGAGCAGATCCAGCAGCTGGTGATCGCCCGGGCGATCTCGGGTCTGCGGATCGAGTAGCCGCTAGCTGCATTTTCGTACCGCAGTGGACGGCTGAACGGGTCACCGGATCGGCACCTCGTTCGTCGCATCACCAGTCCGGTACTAGTCCGGTACTAGAGTCGCCGCTGTGGCGACGATGACGGAGCGACGGCCAGGGGTGTGGCTGGCCCGCGTCTTCGTCGACGGCAAGCAGGTGGCCAAGACGTTCCGCGGCACCAAGAAGGCGGTCAACGCCGAAGTCGCCGCGTGGGAGGGCGAGCTGCTCGGCAGGTCTGCGTCCCACCTCGGAGCGACAGTGGCCGACCTGCTCACGATGTGGCATGACGCCCGGGCCGGCGAGTGGCAGCCGACGACGGTACGGGACCACCGCAGCCGGGCCGCCCGCATCGTCGAGGACATCGGCACGGTCCGCCTCGTCGACCTCGACCCCCTCAGGGTCGACGCGTGGCTGGCCCAGATGCGCCGCCGTGGTGTGGGCGCGGGCGCGATCCGAGGCCGGGTATCGACCCTCAAGGCCGCGGCGTCGTGGGGCGTGTCCCGCCGAATGCTGCGCTCCAACCCGGTCGTCGACGCGGCACCGCGAGTCCGCAACGGTCGCCGTTCCGTTCGTCCGGAGCCAGAGCAGGTCGTCGCGCTGCTGGCGGCGGCGGCCGAGGAGAGCCTCCGTGCCGGCTTGGCGCTGCGGCTGGCGGCGCTCACGGGTGCCCGGGAGGCGGAGATCGTCGCCCTGGCGTGGCACGACCTGGCGGGTGACACCCTGCGCGTCGGCCGCCAGCGTCACGGCCTCGGCGGCCAGACGGTGCTGCGGGACCGGACCAAGTCCGGCCGTGAGCGCACCGTTACCCTCGACGCGGCGACGGTCGCCGCGATCGAGGCATGGCACGCGGAGGCCGACGCGATCGTCGGCGCGCCGACGCAGTGGATGCTCGCCGGACCGGGCGCCGCGGACCCGCCCTCGCCCCGCTGGCTCTACGAGGTCTTCGTGCGGGCGGGCAAGCGCGCCGGCGTCCCCGTCGGCCGAACGGGCGGCTTTGTGCTCCACGACCTCCGCCACTGGGCCGCCAGCACCGCACTCCGCGACGGTCACGACCCGGTGACCGTCGCCGCCCGCCTCGGCCACTCGCCCGACACCCTGCTCCGGATCTACGCCCAGGAGATCGAGCAGGGCCAGGCCGGCGTCGCCACGTCCCTGGCCGCCCGCCTCGACGGATAACCGATGAGCGACCTCACACCCATAGAGGGTCACGTCCGCGCCGGTGAGGTGCTCGACCCGGATGCCCACCTGATTGTCCGCGGCTGGCCGCTGACGGTGGATGGCCTGTTGCGCAATGCCGATGCCACGAGACGCCGGTACTCGAGTGCAGGCCGCCCGTTCGTCGCAGTCTCGGCGGAAGTCACCGTCGCCGGGTGGGACGTCGACGCTATCCTGTCGGGCCCGCGCCTCCGGACCCGCCGGAGCTACGCCGCCGTGCAGGTGGGGCGTGTCGTCGAGAACGGCTTCGGCCTGCTTGCCACGTTCAGTGCGCCCCATTACAGCGTCGTGCTCACCTCGTACACTGAAGCGGCAGCTCAGCGCTTGATCGACGTGCTGGGCGAGGTCAAGGTCAACCCGCATCACGTCAGGAGGGAGCTGTGACCGATCACGACGACGTCGCCGTCACCCTGCCGGCCGACGTGAACCAGATCGACGACACGGGCTTCGTGTGGGCCTTCCTCGACGACGCCACGGAGCCCGACCGGGTGCGCCCCGGCGCCCTCATCGTCGCGGGCGACCCGGTGGAGCCGTTCCTGGCCCGGGTGGTGGACATCATCGAGGGCCCGGGCGGGTCGTCGATCGTGCACCTGGACGTCGTAGGTGTGCCGGAGGATGCCATCGACGAGCTCCGCCACGCTCACCTCCTCCCGCAGTAGCCGTCGGTCATCCATCTGACCCGAGCCCAACGATCGCGGCGAGGTCGACGCGGCGCACCATCACACGGCTGCCCAGGCGGACGGTCGGCAGCCCCGTGGCTCCCCGGCTCGCCCTCCATTCGTGCGCAAGTTTGTAGGCGCTCGTTCTGCTGATCCTGAGCACCGCCGCCGCCTCGCCGACGGTCAACATGAGCGGGAGTCCGGTCAGGCTGCTCGGCGCCATGGTCGGTTCGCTGGTGATGGTGCCGGTCTCGTGGGTCGTCATAGGCGCTCCTCGACGTACGGCCCGTCCTGTCTCTACAAGGCCGCGGCTGAGGCTTCGCGTCGCGACGTGATTTTGATGACCGATCGGCGTGTACGACTTGCCGGACCGGTCGGGTTGCGTACGTACGTGACTTCCGGCAGGTGCCCCGCAGGGGCACCTGCAAGGGTGTGCGCGCCGGATCTCGGGGTCGGAGACGACGGGTGGAGCAGGGCGGGGGACAATGTCGCGGACGTCCGGGCGGTTGGGGGACGGTCGTGATTGGAGGTCGAGGCGAGCGGGAGGGTGCAGTGCTGGAGCTGGTCCGAGGCGGGCGGTGGCGATGGGTGCGGTCGGTTGTCGGGCATCAGTCGGGCTGGGCGACGGCCAGCCGGTCGAAAATGCACCCGAGCAGAATGTGCAGCCGGTGTCGCTCCGGTAGCCAGCCGCTGGCGGACGTTTAGCAGCGCCACTGGGTACGCAGCCCAACTCTGCCAGCGCCATCCCCAAGCGCACCACGCGCTCGATGGCCCATCAGTGCTGCTCCCCCTGGTGGTCGATGCAACGAGCGCCAGCCGAGCCGACGAGACAGCGGCCAAGCGGTGTCACGGCAGGCGCAGCAGGCCTTGGAGGACGGGGAGGCGAACGCTCGGGTGCACGAACACGTCAATGCGTGTTACGAGAGCAGGCACGCGGCGTCCGGCGGGACGAGGAGGTGAACGCTGAGGGGATCTGTGCGACTGGGCCCATCCTCGGGTGCTGTCGCCCTGGGACGCCTTCTGCTGTCTCTGAACAAGTCCTCATTGTGTCAAGCCCCCGGCGGGACGCTCCTCGTTCGTAAGCCAGCCAGCCAACGCCCACGGCAGGCGCTTCGTGAGCGAACCCGCAAGACCAACTGTTGCGCCCACCTACATCCTCAATCAGAACTTCAGGGGCGGAGCTTCGCCGGTGGGAACGTCCCCCACCTCGGCCTCGCTCGACCTGCGTGGATCTGCACCCGGTGCACACCGCGCTCAAGAGTGGCTGCATGCGCTCGCCGTCTCCCGATGACGGTCGCACAATGCCGTGTGACGCGATCCCGCCTGCCGAACTCGTGTACGGCGTCAGTCGTGGGGGCACTCCGAGCACTTCCCCAGCGCCAGATCGGCTCGTGCCCACTCATGCACTGCATGGGTGATCGTGGTGCGGTCGTCTAGGTCGATGGACTTGTAGATGAACCCAACAAGGTCGGTCGGCATCCGTTCGATCGAGGAATCCTTCAGGAGCAAGCACCGACGCCCGGCCATCAGCATGGCGCCCACTTCAGTGACGAGGTTGTAGTTCATGCCTCGGCCACGCCGGTCCTCGAAGAAGGCGATCCCGTAGTTGCTGGCCCACATGTGGGCGGCGACGTTCCCCCAGAGGTCATCGACCAGCGCCCGCTGCGACGCGAGCATGAAGCGCAGGCCGTGGCCTGCCAGCGCGTCACCAGTGACTTCGAGCGCCGCCGCGACAGGGTCGGGCCCGTCCGGATCCTCATCGTTGTCAGGGAAGCGCGTCATACCGAAGACGTTCGTGGCCGACGGTGACGACCTTGTGAAGTCCGCGACGGCGCAGCAGCTGCGGCGGGGCGAGCGACGACGGGATGAGTGGGTGCCGTGAATGAGCGAGGTCGGCACCCGCCGGCAACGACTCAGCCAACAGGGCGGGTGCATCGTCACCAACCAGCTCGGCGACTCGCTGGCGCCCGAGCGGCGTGAGCGACCATGCGCCGTGCGCCTTCGCAGGCGTCGCGCGCCCGGCGCGGCCGAGCGCCGCGATGACGTTGCCAATCTTGGCTGGCGCAGGTAGCGACGTGTCGTAGAACAGCTGCGCGAGGGCGCGCCCGCTGAACGTGCCGTCCTCCGAACGGCCGGAAGCGATAGAAGCGAGGACGAGTGCCTGGTCGACCATCGACATCCGCTGGGTGCGGACGCCAATCGACTCGTCCGTCACTCAGCGTCCCACGAGTTGGCCGCCGTCTTCTTCGCGGTCCGCCGTGTGCGCCGCTTCGGGGCCTCCTGGAAGCACGACTCAACGGCCGTGCGCCCTGTACGTGGGATGTAGAACCGGCTGGCGTCGTCGGCCTCGGGCGCGATAAGGCTCATGCTGGTGGCGTGGCCCCAGTCCCGGGCATAGTTGCCGGGCATGTCCTCGCGAGCAGCGAGCAGTGCGGTCTTGACCTCATCGCGGCTGAAGTCCTTTGCCCCCTTGATGTGAGTGAGGTAGTAGCCCGTGGCGCCGATCTTCTGCGGGAAGGTCTTCGCGCCCGACTCGTCGAGGAACTCGCCGAGCGTCATCCTGGCGTCCCACTCGGGCTGGCTCCGGCTGTTGGCGGCGTTGCCGGTGACGTCCTGCTGCGTGCCGCGTCCGCCGGCGCCGTAGCGTCCAGCCGGGGCTGCGGGCGCCGCCCCGAACAGAAGCGCAATCACGCTTGCCATCGTGGCTTCGTCAACCCGGCGGGTGATGGAGACGCCGGGTCCCTTGACCGTGACCTCGGCGAAGGTGGGCGCGACGTCGTCGGAGCCCTCGCTGGTGTCTTCTGCGATGTCCTCGCTCATGTCTACATGCAAACAGTACGGGGGTATACGCTGTCAACTCAACTGTGTAGACGCCGTTCAGTACTTGAGGAGTAGTGGCGGCGGCCGTCAGCCGTCACTGGCGAACACCCGCGCCGAGGCCCCCAGTAGCTGTTCACCACCTCTCGCCGGGCCAGGGTGCCACCTCCACCGTCGAGGGTGCTGAGCGAGACGGCTTCGCTCTACGCGCGCTAACCGCGTCCCGTGTCTCCTTGACGTCGGATCCGACGCGCGCGGTACCACTTCGGTACTAGAACTTGCCGAGACCTGCTGGTACGAGACGGACGACACGGACGGGAAGCCCAGTGTCTGCCCGCAGCCGGAACCGCCGAACGCCTGCAGCAGACCTACGACATCTTCGAGGGCACCGAGCAGATCCAGCAGCTCGTCATCGCCCGGGCCATCTCCGGCCAGCGCATCGAGTAATCGAGTAGACGCCCGCAGCGTCTCGGGCGCAGACGCGACGACGCCACCCGCCTCCGGGACGGGTGGCGTCGTCGCGTCCGGCCTAGCGTGCCGCCCCGGGGGCGCCGCACCCGTACCGGCGCCGGGGGAGGAGCGACGTGGGCACCATCGCCATCACCGGTAGCGCCAGCGGCATCGGGCGGGCGACCAGGGCGTGGCTCGAGGCCGGTGGCCACGCCGTTATCGGCATCGACCGGCGCGACGCCGAGGTGGTGGCCGACCTGGGCACGGCCGGCGGGCGGGCGGCGGCGGTCGAGCGCGTGGGGGACCGCTGTGGCGGCCGGCTCGACGGCCTGGTGGCGGCCGCGGGCATCACCGGCGACGATGGGCCGGCCGTCGTGTCGGTCGACTACTTCGGCGCGGTGGCCACGCTCGCCGGGCTGCGGCCGTTCCTGGCCCGGGCGGCGGCCGAGCCCGGCGACGGAGCCGGCTCGCCCGGCGCGGGGCCGGCTGGCGAGGGGCCGGCTGGCGTAGGCCCGGCTGGCGTAGGCCGGGCTGGCGCGGGGCCGCGCGGGGCCGCCGCCGTGGCCATCGCCTCCAACTCCAGCACCACCCAACCCGGCCTGCCCCTCGACCTGGTCGAGCGGTGCCTGGCGGGCGACGAGGCCGGTGCCCGGTCGGCCGCCCGCGACGGCATCGCCGCCTACGGGGCCGCCAAGCTGGCGCTCGCCCGGTGGGTTCGCCGCCTGGCCGTGGCGCCGGGGTGGGCGGGGGCCGGGGTGCGCCTGAACGCCATCTCACCGGGCTTCGTCGACACGCCGCTCACCGCCGGCGGGTGGGACTTCGTCGCCTCGATCGCGGACATCTACCCGGTGCCGCTGGGGCGGCCGGGCCGGGCGGACGAAATCGCCGCCATCGCCGCCTTCCTGCTCTCCCCGGACGCCGGGTTCTTCTGCGGCGCCGTGCTCACACCGGACGGGGGGACCGAGGCCGCCGTCCGGGCCGACGACTGGCCCGCCGCCCGGCCCTGACGCCGGGCTCACAGGACGCTGGGGACGAGCACGAGCGCGGCGGCGTCGTGGTCACCCACCGCCGTGCCGGCGGTAGCCCGACCTCCCAGGGGCGGGGACGCCGGCGGTGGCGGCCGCACGATCGCCTTTCTGGCAGCGCTCGTTCGCCCGGGCGGAGCCAGCGCTGCCAGAACAAGGAGCCAGCGCTGCCAGAACAAGCGGTGCCCCCCCGTGGACCGTCGGGACCCGTAGCGGCCACGGCGACGGTCACCTCCGTCGTCCGGAGGTTGGCGAACGAACCATCGCGATATATCGTGACCGAACACGACAGAACGATCACCAAGCCGGGAGGCACCATCGTGAGACAGCATCCAGACTTCGACGCCGGTCCCCCGTTCGCCCGCAGGGCGTGGAGAGGAGAACGCCACATGCGAGACGAGTTCCAGCCCGGGCGCCGCGGCCGTTGGGGTCCGTTCGGTCCCGGCGAGGGCCGGCGCCAGCGAGGCGACATCCGCACCGCCCTCCTCGCCCTGCTGGCCGAGGAACCGGGCCACGGCTACGAGCTGATGAGCCGGCTCGATGAGCGCAGCGGCGGGGCATGGCGGCCCAGCCCGGGGTCGGTGTACCCCACGCTTCAGCTGCTCGAGGACGAGGGCCTGGTGCGCTCGTCCGAGAGCGACGGCAAGCGGGTCTATGAGGTCACCGACGAGGGGCGGGCCGAGGCCGAACGCCGCGTCGAGGACGCCGGCGGCCCGCCGTGGGAACGCACGGGCCGCGGCCCGGCGTTCGGCGAGCTGCGCGACGCCATGGGCCAGCTCGGCCTGGCCGCCAGGCAGCTGGCTATGGGCGGCACGCCCGAGCAGGTCGAGCGGGCGACGGCCATCGTCCAGGACGCGCGCAAGCAGCTGTACCGCCTGCTCGCCGAGGACTGAGCGGCGGGCCGTCCCTCCCACCCGTTGTCGCGTCTCTCACCGCCCCGGCGGGTCTGAGAGACGCCAGAAGGAGACGGGTGGGGCGCACCGCCACCCTGCGGTACTTTGGCGTCGAACCAAACCGTGAAGGGTGGCAGCGTGCACGCAGAGGAATCGATCGAGCGGGTCGGCGTGGTCGGGTGCGGGCTCATGGGCTCGGGCATCGCCGAGGTCTGCGCCCGCCAGGGGCTCGACGTGGCCGTCGTCGACGCCACCGAGGCGGCGGTGAAGGCCGGGCGCGACCGCGTCGAGCGCTCGATCGCCAACGCCGTTCGCCGGGGCAAGCTCACCGACGACGACGCCGAGGCGGCCCGGGCCCGCCTGAGCTTCGCCGACGACCTCGATCTGCTGGCCGACCGCCAGCTCGTGGTCGAGGCGGTCACCGAGGACGAGCAGGTCAAGACCGACGTGTTCCGCCGTCTCGACCAGGTGGTGGCCGCCACCGACGCGATCCTGGCGTCGAACACGTCGTCGATCCCGATAATGAAGCTGGGCATGGCCACCCGCCGGCCCCAGCAGGTCGTCGGCCTGCACTTCTTCAACCCCGTGCCGGTCCTGCCGCTGGTCGAGCTGGTGTCGTCCCTCGTGACGAGCCCGGCGACCACCGAGGCGGCGGCCTCCTTCGCCGCCGACGTCCTCGGCAAGCACGTGATCCGCTCGCAGGACCGCGCGGGGTTCATCGTGAACGCGCTGCTGATCCCGTACATCCTCTCGGCGATCCGCATGCTCGAGTCGGGCTTCGCCACCGCCGACGACATCGACACGGGCATGGTCGAGGGCTGCGCCCACCCGATGGGCCCGCTGGCACTGGCCGACCTCATCGGCCTCGACACCACGATGGCGGTGGCCGAGTCGCTCTACGCCGAGTTCAAGGAGCCGCTCTACGCCCCGCCGCCACTGCTCAACCGCATGGTCGAGGCGGGCCTGCTGGGGCGCAAGACCGGGCGGGGCTTCCACGACCACACCGCACGCCGCTAGGACCAGCGGGCGGTCCTCGAGCGCTAGGACGCGCCGTCGGGCGCCGGGCTGACCCCACGGAGGCCACGCCACGCCAGATCCGCCAGCTGGCGCGCGATCACATCGGGATCGCTCTCACCGGCGTGCTTGAGCCAGTGCGTGCTCGCCCCGTGGATCATCCCGACGATGCCGTGGCCCAGCAGCCGGCGTTGCTCGGGCGCGAGGCCCTCGATCTCGATGAACCCGGCCACCAGCTCTGCGAGCGTGTTCTCCACCTGCTCCACGAGGCCGGCGAACTCGTCCTCGCGGGCGAAGCCGTGGCCGTAGAAGAGGTCGAACGCGTCGCGGTGGGCGTCGACGTGGCGGAAGTACGCGGCGAAGCCCAGCTCGACCATCTGGTGCGACGTCTGCGCGGTGGCCACGGCCTTCGTGATCGTGTCCTGCAGCTCGTTGCCGACGTCGGTCAATATCTCGCCGAACAGCTCGCGCTTCGACCGGAAATGCTGGTACAGCACGGGCTTCGTCACGCCGGCCGCCTCCGCCACGTCGTTCATCGACGTGTCGTGGAAGCCGCGCTCGGCGAAGATCTGGAGCGCGACCTCGAGGAGCTGGCGCCGCCGGCGGGCGGCAGGGAGACGAGGGCTCACGCGGCTCCGATCGGGTGGCGGGATGTCAGGTGCCGTACCCACGGAACGTTACCCCAGGGTAATACCGTGTGTGGTTGCACTACCCCACGCCGCGCTCGCGATCGTCGCGGTCCGCGGCGCGCACGGCGTAGCCCAACACGATGGACGGGGCGAGCAGGACCGACCCGACCACCAGCGAGGCGACGACGACCGTGACCAGGGGCCGTGGGAAGTCGGTGACCACGCCGATCACGAACGCCACGATGGCGAGGCCGAAGAGCAGGTAGCCCCCGCGCCGACCGGCGCCCGCCAGACGGGCGATGCGCCGGCGGCGGGTCACGACCGGGTCGGCGCCCGATGCGCCTGGCGTGCCGGGCCGGACCGGGTCGGGGGAGGTCACGGTCGGCGACCCTACCGCCGGCGGGAGGGCGCCCCGTCCGTGAGATCCGGCAGCGTGGGGACCTGTCAGGCTCCCCGCGACCTCGACGGTCCTCGGCGAGCAAACGGGGTGTGGCGCGCCGACCGCCGCCCGGGCCGAGCCGCGGGCGGCGGGCGTGGGCGCCGGGCTACCCGCCGGCGCCCGGCACGTCCTCGGGGGCGCAGTCGGTCATCACGTCGAGGATGGCGGACTGGTCCTCGCTCGACAGCGAGCCGAAGGGGTTGGAGCCGCCCGCCCGCAGGTCGCGGATCCGGTCGACGCCGAGCAGGTCGACGAGGCCCTCGGCCACGCAGGCGGCCTCCTCGTCGTCGAAGTTCGGGCTCGCGGCCTGGATGCCGTCCGCCATCGACTCGATCAACTCATCGTCGCTGAGGGTGCCCTCGTTGTCGCCCGTGGTGCCGGACGTGTCCTGGGTCGTGTCGGTTCCGGCCGTCGTGTCGGTGGTGTTGCTGCCGGCCGTCGTGTCGGTGGTGTCGGTGGCGGCCGTGGTGGTCGTCGTCTCGTCGCCGGTCGCTGCGTCGTCGTCGTCACCGCCGCCGCTCGTGAGCGCGTAGGCCGCCCCGCCGAGGAGGAGCACGACGGCCACCACGATGGCGGCGATCAGGGCCGGCGAGCGGCCCTTCCTGCCCGGGCTGCGCGGGGCGTACTGGCCGCCGGAGCCGGGCCCACCCGGGCCGGGCGGGTACTGCGGGTAGCCGTAGGGCTGACCGGGGCCCTGCGCGGCGTAGGGCCCGCTGCCGTAGCCGCCGCCGCTGCTGGGCACCTCGCTGGTGCCGCCTGGCGGGTAGCGGTCGCCGCTCGGGTAGGTGCCTCCGCCCCCGTAGGACGGTCCGGCCCCGTGGGAGGGCCCGGGGGGCGGGCCGCCCGGCATGATCTCGGTCGCCGGGTCCTGGGCGACGGTGGCGTCGCCGGGCCCGTACGCGCCCGAGCCGCCGCCCGAGACGGCGTCGATCGAGGTGACGCCGCGGTCGGACACGTCGTCGGTCCACTGGGACCCGTCCCAGTACCGGTACTCGTGACGCCTGGTGGGGTCTGGCTGCCACCCGGCCGCGGGTGCGTTCATGGTTCCGTCCTTGTGTCCGTCTGCGGGGCCGCCGTCCCGACCGCGGCCAGCCTGGCCAACGTAGGGCGTAGGGGGCCCCCGGGCCATCGGGGAGATCCCCCGCCGGTAGCTTTCCCGCGTGATCCAAGTCGAGACGCTCCGGCCCCTCGTCACCGTGACGATCGATCGGCCGGAGCGGCGCAACGCCCTCGACCGGGCTGCGGTCGAGGAGCTGCTCGCCGCCGTCGAGGCCGTGCCCCAGGACACCCGGGTGCTCGTGCTCACCGGCGCGGCTGGGCACTTCTGCGCCGGTGCCGACCTCGGCGGCGTCGAGGACCCGGTCTTCAAGGCCGGCCTCGCCACGCTGCTCGAACGCCTGCGCCACGCCCCGTTCGTGACGCTCGCCGCCGTCGAGGGCGCGGCGCTCGGCGCCGGAACGCAGCTGGCCGTGGCCTGCGACCTACGGCTGGCCACGCCCACGGCCAGCTTCGGCATCCCTGCCGCCAAGCTGGGCCTGGCGGTCGACGTGCGGACCGTGCAGATGCTGGCGTCGCTCGCCGGGCATGGTCCGGCCCGGGCGATGCTGCTCGCCGCCGAGGTCGTCCGGGGTGACGAGGCCCACCGCCTCGGTCTCGTCCAGCGGCTCGGTACGCTCGAGGACGCCCGGGCATGGGCGGCGGACATCGCCACGCTGGCACCGCTGACGATCCAGGCCCACAAGGTGGCGCTGCACGCGCTCGAGCCCGCCGCCGACCACGACGCCGCCGTGCAGGACTCGGTCGGCCGGGCGTGGGCCAGCGCCGACGCCCAGGAGGGCGTCACCGCCTTCCACGAGCGCCGCCGCCCGGCCTTCCACGGACGCTGAGCGGCCCCGCCCGGTCGATAGCCCGCCCGGTCAATAGTTGGCGGGCAGGAGGCGCGAGAAGCTCTCGAAGAAGTGGAAGAGCACGACGCCGAAGGCGGGCACCATCACGATGTACGCCGGCCACTTGCGCCACACGAGACCGAGAACCCAGCCCGCCACCCAGATGAACCCTCCAGACACGAAGAGCAGGACGGCCGGCCACGCCGGGGCGCCCTCGCCGGACAGTCCCGCGCCGTCGATCGTGTCCGCCTCGGCGGCGGCCGCGCTGTCGCCGCCGTCCGAGCCGGCGGCGTCGCCGGGGATCTCGGCCGGGCCGGCCGCCGTGGACGGCGGGGGCCCGGGCGCCGCCGGGCCCACCAGCTTCGCCACGACGACGATGCGCTGGCTGGCCGAGTACTTCGGGTGGCAGGCGGTCAGCGTGAGCCGGTTGTCGGCGAAGTCCTCGAGCACCTCCACCTGCGACGGCGAGACGATCTGCTGCTCGCTGACCTCGTAGCGGAACGCCCCCTGCAGCGTCGTGACGAGGATCTCGTCGCCGGGGGCGAGCTCGTCGATCCGATTGAACGGCGCCCCATAGGTGGTGCGGTGGCCGGCGATCGCGGCGTTGCCCTGCTGGCCGGGGAACGGCGTGTCGGCGTAGTGGCCCGGCCCGTGCTTGAGGTCGTCGAGGGTGACGCCCTCGACGACGATCTTGTCGAGGCCGATCTTGGGGATGCGCAGCTGCGCCATGGCGTCGCCGCCCTCGGGAGGCGGCGGGGGCGGGCCGATGGTGGTCGACGTCGTGGTCGCCGGGTCGTCGGGCGCGGCGGTGGTGTCGGTGGCGAGGGCCCCGCCGAGCATCTCCTCGAACTGGTTCTCGAGGCGGTTCTGCGCCTGGGCCTCGCGGAGCCCGGTGCCCCAGAGCTGGTAGACCACGAAGAGCAACGTCAGGACGCCGGCGCAGATGCAACTGCGTCCGATAGCGCCGAGTACCCGGGCCAACCGCATCGGGGCCAAGCTAGCCATCCGGCGGGACGTGCTCGACCGCGGTACGTGCTATTTCTGTGCCTTTCCGTGAGTAGCGGGGCTCCGCGGTACACCGACCCGACCCGCGCCTTGGTGCTCCGACCTGGCCGTCATTACCCTTGCGCAGGTTCATGAAGCCGGTCGTCCACCTCAGCGCTGCCGTCGCGCTGCTCGGACGATTCCCTGCGCTCGCCGGGATCGACCTCGACGTGGCGCGCGGCGAGATCGTCCTCCTCCGCGGTCCGAACGGTGCAGGCAAGACGACGCTGTTGCGCGCCTGCGCAGGGCTCGTGCCGGTCGTGCGTGGCGAGGCCGTGGTGCTCGGGCGCGACCTGCGGCGTCACCCGCGAGCGATCCGGCGCCGCGTCGGCCTGCTCGGTCACGTCACCGGGCTGCACGACGACCTCACCGTGGGCGAGAACGTGCGGTTCTGGGGACGGGCCGCCCGGACCGAGCCGGCCGACGTCGAGGCCGCTCTCGCCCTCACCGGCCTCGACGGCCGCCTGCGCGACGTGCCGGTCGCCGAACTGTCGGCCGGCCAGCGCCGGCGCACCTCGCTCGCCTGCCTGTTGGCCCGGCGCCCCGAGCTGTGGCTGCTCGACGAGCCGCACGCCGGGCTCGACGCGGGCGCGCGGGACCAGCTCGACGCCCTGGTGGTCCAGGCCGTCGGGCAGGGCGCCACCGTGCTGATGGCCTCCCACGAGCTCGACCGGGCCCAGGCGCTCGCCCACCGCGTTGTCGACCTCGTCGCCGGCCGCACGATCACCCCCGGCGCGACCGGTGCCGGGGCGGACGTGGGCGGTGCGGACGCGGACAGGGTGGACGTGGAACCGGCGGACGTGGGCGGGGCGGACGTGAGCGCCGCTGCCGACCGGGCGCCCGACCTGGCCGGCGCCCCGGTGCCCGGGGCTGAACCGGTGCCCGTGCCGCCCGTGGAGCCGGTCCCGCCCGCCGGGCGGCCCGGCACCGAGGGCGCGCCGTCGCCCGCGTCGGTGGCGACGCCGGATGTGGAGGCCTCGCCGGCGGCGCCTGGTGCGGAGGTTTCTCCTGTGGCGGCGCCGGGTGTGGAGCCCTCGCATGTGGCGTGACGCCGTGCTCGTGGCCCGGCGCGACCTGCGCATCGAGCTGCGCAGCCGGGTGGCGATCAGCCAGGTGGGGCCGTTCGCCGTGCTCGTGCTCATGCTGTTCGCGTTCGCCCTGGACCCCGACCGGGGTGTGCTCGACCGCGCGACGGCCGGCCTCTACTGGGTGGCCGTGCTGTTCTCGGGCCTGCTCGCCCTGGGCCGCAGCGCGGCCATCGACGAGGCCGACGGCGTGCGCGAGGGGCTGCGGATGTCCGGTCTCGAGCCGGGCGGCGTGTTCCTCGGCAAGGCGGCGGCCGTCGCCGCGCAGCTGCTGGCGCTCGAGGTGCTGCTCGGCGCGGGCGTCGTCGTGCTCTACGACGCCGAGCCGGCCGGCCCGCTCCTGCTGGTGGCCACGTGCCTGGCCGCCACGGCGGCCGTCGCCGGCGCCGGTACCCTCTATGGCGCACTCGTCGCCGGGCTGCGAGTGCGCGAGACGATGCTCCCCCTGCTCCTACTGCCCGCCCTGGCGCCCGTGCTCATCGGCGCCACCCGGGCCTTCGAGGCCGCCCTCGACGGGGTTCCCGCCGACGGCTGGCCGTGGTGCGGCCTGCTGGCCGCGTTCGCCGTTCTCTACTCCGTCGCCGGGGCGCTCGCCTACGGCGCGCTCCTGGAGGGCCAGTGACAATCGTCTCCCCCGAGACCCCCACCGCATCCCCCGATGCCCCCACCGGCACCGGTTCCCCCGCCACCCGTGTCCTCGGCGGCCTCGCGCTCGCCGCCGTGGCGCTCGCCGCGCTCTACGGGCTCGTGTGGAGCCCGGCGGACGTCGAGATGCAGGACTCGGTCCGCCTCATGTACGTCCACGTGCCGGCGGCCGTGTTCACCTACGTGGGCTGCGTGATCACGACCGTGGCCTCGATCATGTGGCTGCGGAAGCGCACCGCCGGCTGGGACGTGCTCGCCGGCGCCGGTGCCGAGCTGGCCCTCGTGCTCGTGATCCTCACGCTGGCCACGGGATCGCTGTGGGGCCGGCCGACGTGGGGCACCTACTGGACCTGGGACGCCCGGCTCACCTCCACGGCCCTGCTCGCCGTGTTGCTCACCGGCTACCTGGCGCTGCGCCGGCTCGACCTCGACCCCGACGCCCGCTCGCCCCGGGTGGCGATCCTCGGCCTGCTGCTCGTGCCGAACGCCATCCTGGTGAGCCGGTCGGTCGAGTGGTGGCGCTCGCTGCACCAGCGGGCCACCGTGACGACCCTCGACCCCCAGATCGACGGTGACCTTCTCGTCGCCCTCATGTGCGGATTCCTCGCCATGGCGCTCGTTTTCGTCTGGCTGCTCGTGCATCGGTTCCGGGTCGGGTGGCTCGAGCACCAGGCCGGCCGCCTCGACCTCGACCAGGCCCTCGCCGACCGCCGGGCCGAGGGCCGGGCCGCCGTCGCCGGCACGGCCCCCGACACGGGCACGGGCCCCGGCACGGGCACGGGCCCCGGTGAGGACACGGGCCCCGGTGAGGACACGGGCCCCGCTGCGAGCCCCCCCGCCTCGTCCGGCACGGGCGCCGCGCCGGCCCCCGCCGCGCCGGCTGCCACGGAGGTGACGGCGTGACCGCCCTCACGATCGCCATGACCCATGCCGGCTACGTCGCCGCCGGCTGGGGCGGGGCCGTCGTGCTTATCGGCGGCTACGCCGTCGCGCTCCTGCGCCGGGGCCGCCGGCTGTCCCGGCAGGTGCCCCCCGGGGAGCGACGGTGGAGCTGACCCCCCGCACCGGCCCGGCCGACGACCTCGACGGCCACGGCCACCTCGGCGAGCCGACCGAGGAGGGCACCGATGCCCCCCGGCGCGGGGCCCGCCCGCGCGGCCGGCGGCGCTGGCTACCGCTGCTCGTCCTCGGCCTCGTGGTGGTGGCGATCGGCGTGTTCGTGTCGAAGGGCCTGTCCGAGGCCACGCTCTACTTCCGCAACGCGGACGAGGCGGTCGCCCAGCGCGACGACCTCGGCACAAGGCGCTTTCGCTTGCAGGGCACGGTGGTGGGCGAGCCGGTCAACGACGGCGACACCGTCGAGTTCGAGGTCGCGTACAACGGCGTCGCCGTCGACGTGCGCCACGTCGGCGACCCGCCCCAGCTGTTCCGCCCGGGCATCCCGGTCGTGCTCGAGGGTGCGTGGGACGCGCAGGACGCCGTGTTCGACAGCGACCGCATCATGGTGAAGCACGACGAGTCGTACGAGTCCAAGGACGACTACGACGAGCGCGTCCGCGAGGCCGAGGCCGGGGGGACCGGCTGACGTGAACGCCGCTCTCGGAACCGCCGGCGTGCTGCTCGGCCTGGCCTCGGCCCTGGGCGGGGTGGTCACGCTCGGCGTGGCCCTTCGCCAGCGCAAGGCCCACCTGCTCGTGCTGGGCCGCTCGTACGCGCTCATGTGCCTGCTCGGCACGATCGTCGCGATCGCCGCCATGGAGCGGGCGCTCATCACGCGCGACTTCACGGTCGAGTATGTGGCCCGCAACGGGTCGAGCACGACGCCGCCGTTGTTCAACGTGGCCACGCTGTGGGCGGCGCTCGAGGGTTCGATCCTGCTGTGGGTGCTCGTGCTGTGCGGCTACATGGCCGTGGTGGTGCGCCGCTTCCGCGACCGGCTCTCGGACCCGCTCGTCGGCTGGGCGCTGCTCGTGATGCTGACCGTCACCGCGTTCTTCTTTTTCCTGCTGGCCGGGCCGGCCAACCCGTTCACAAGCTTCAACCCGCCTGCGGGCTACGACGGCCCCGGTCCCAACCCGCTGCTGCAGAACCACGTGCTCATGGCGTTCCACCCGCCGATGCTCTACCTGGGCTACGTGGGCTTCACCGTGCCGTTC
>DATHAO010000054.1:0-32472 GCA_035296625.1 Acidimicrobiales bacterium
AGGCCCAGCCTCTCGAGCTCCGCCTTGCCCTTCTCGATGAGGTCGGCGTCGTCGGCCGTCCACCACTCGTCGCCCTCGTGGACCGTGTACTCGAGGCCGAGCACGTTGCGCCCGTCCTTGACGAGGTACGGCGACCAGGAACCGAAGTTCTGCACCCGCATGGTCTTCACGTCTGGGGCATGGATGTAGATCCAGTTGTCGGTCCAGGCCACCTTGTCGGCGGGGACGACGAGCGCCACGGTGAGGAAGTCGCGGAACGACAGATCGTCGGCCGCCTTCTGCACCTCGGCGGGCACCGGCGGATCCATCGACCGGAGCAGGGTCGAGAACGGCATCGACGACACGACGTGGTCGGCGGGGTACTCGGTGGTGACACCCTCGGCCTCGGCCACGACGCTGACGGCCCGGCCGTCCTGGTGACGGATCCGCGTGACCGGCGTCTCCATGATGACCTTCGTGCCGTCGGCCTCGACGAGGTCGCGGCAGCGCTCCCACATCATGCCGGGCCCGAACTTGGGGTACTGGAACTGCTCGATCAGGCTGGTGACCTGCTTGGACTTGTCGCGCCGGCCGGCGAAGCGGGCCCGGAGCGGCTCCCACACGGCGTTCCAGAGCGACATGCCCTTGATGCGCTGCGCGCCCCAGTCGGCCGAGATCTCCGACGCCGGGACGGCCCAGACCTTCTCGTTGTAGGTCTTGAAGAAGTGCTGGTAGAGGCGCCAGCCGTAGTTCGCGGCGATGTAGCCCTCGAGCGAGGACTGGTCCTTCGGCGGCCGCACCCGCACCCACAGGTACGAGGTCACGCAGCGCACGGCCTCGATGGGGCCGAGGTTGCGCAGGGCGTTCAGCGGCTTGATGGGATAGTCGTAGAACTTGCCGTCGTAATAGATGCGACTCGAGCGGGGCCGACTGAGGAATTCGTCCGCCCCGAGCACCTCGTGCCAGAAGTCGTCGACGCGCCGCACCTTCGTGAAGAAGCGGTGACCACCGATGTCGAAGCGCCAGCCGTCGCGGACGACGGTACGGCTGATGCCGCCCACGACGGAGTCGGCCTCGAGGACCGTGGAGGTGACCCCCGCCTTCGTGAGCTCGCGGGCCGCCGTGAGGCCGGCCGGGCCGGCACCGATGATGACGATGCTTCCGGCGGCGTCTGGGCGCGTTGAGGACGCGGAGGTGCTAGTCACGGAATCAGTCACTGGGTGTCGCTCTCTCTCCCCGTCGAGACCTGACCGAGCAACCGTAGCACCGCGCCCTTTCCCGCCTCGACCCGCGGGGGCCGCGGCGCGCCGGCTCGCCCGAGGTGCGCGCCCGGGACGAGAGTCCGCACCCGGGCGCCGGACCTCCGGCGCCGCGTGATCTCCACCCGACTCCGCTGATGGACACGTCCGGCCTGCTCGCCCAAATGGCATCGCCCGATAACGCTGAATGAGCGGCCCGATCGCGCGCTGGGTCGCAGCGTGTGGACCGGGCGTGGTACCGCACGACCGTGGTCCGCGCACCGGGCACCGATGACTTCCGGCACGCCCTCCCGTCTGACACTGCGAGGACCGACGAACGGGAGCGACTCCGCCATGACCACGACCACCGTGCCCAACGAGCACCTCCGCCCGGCCGGCACCACCGGCGCGGCCCCGCCCGTGCCCCGCGCCGATCTGGCGATCGAGGCGTCCGGCCTGGTGAAGGTCTTCGGCGAGACCCGGGCCGTCGACGAGCTCGACCTGGCGGTCCCCAGCGGCGGGGTCTATGGCGTGCTGGGACCGAACGGTGCCGGCAAGACCACGACGATCCGCATGCTCGCGACGCTGCTGCGCCCCGACGGCGGCTCGGCGCGGGTGCTCGGCCACGACGTGGTCGACGAGGCCGAAGCCGTACGCAGCCGCGTGAGCCTGACCGGGCAGTTCGCCTCGGTCGACGAGGACCTCACCGGCCACGAGAACCTCGTGATGCTGGGCCGCCTGCTCGGCCACGACCGGAGGGGGGCCAAGGCCCGGGCGGCCGACCTGCTCGAGGCGTTCGACCTGGTCGACGCGGCCCGCCGGCAGGTCAAGACGTATTCCGGCGGCATGCGCCGCCGGCTCGACATCGCGGCCAGCATCGTCGTCACCCCCGACCTGCTGTTCCTCGACGAGCCGACGACCGGCCTCGACCCCCGCAGCCGCAACCAGGTGTGGGACATCGTGCGGGCGCTGGTCGCGTCCGGCACCACCGTGCTGTTGACGACCCAGTACCTCGACGAGGCCGACCGGCTCGCCGACCGCATCGCGGTGATCGACCGCGGCACGGTCATCGCGGAGGGCACGCCGGGCCAGCTGAAGGCCTCGGTCGGCTCCGGCGCCCTGCACGTGCGCCTGCGCGACCCCGATCAACGGGCCGAGGCCGAGGGGCTGCTGGCCTTCTCGCTCGGCGTGCCGATCCACCAGGAGTCCGACCCGGCCGCCCTGTCGGCCCGGACCGCCGACCCGACCCGCGTCGCGCACGCCCTGGCCGAGCTGGCCGCCTCGGGCGTCGCCGTCGCGGAGTTCGCGCTGGGCCAGCCCAGCCTCGACGAGGTCTTCCTCGCCCTGACCGATCACCCCGCAGAGACCGAGTCCGACGACGACGGCTCCGACATCGAGGACGCAGCATGACCACCATCGCCCCCGCCCCGGCCCCCGTCACCGCCCCCGACGACGCGCCCGCCCCGGCGGAACGGGTCGGTCACCGCGCCGCAGCCACGCCGCTGCCCGCGGACACGCTGCGCTCGGCGCTGGCGCGGACGCCCCGACCGCCGCGACCCAGCGCCCTGTCGGCCTCGCTGACCCACGGCTGGCGGGCGCTGCTGAAGATCAAGCACGTGCCCGAGCAGCTGTTCGACGTGACGGCGTTCCCCGTCATGCTCACGCTGCTCTTCACGTATCTCTTCGGCGGCGCCCTGGCCGGCTCCACCCACGACTACCTGCAGTTCTTCCTTCCGGGCATCCTGGTGCAGACCGTCGTCATGATCACGATGTACACCGGCATCGGGCTGAACATCGACATCGAGAAGGGTGTGTTCGACCGGTTCCGCTCGCTGCCCACGTGGCGTCCCGCGGCCGTGGTCGGCGCCCTGCTCGGCGACGCGGTGCGCTACACGATCGCGTCGACGGTCGTCGTGCTGCTGGGCCTGGCTCTCGGCTTCCGGCCCGGCGGCGGCCTGCTCGGCGTGGCCGGGGCCGTGCTGCTGCTGCTCACCTTCTCGTTCAGCCTCTCGTGGATCTGGACCACGCTCGGCTTCGTGCTGCGCACCGAGAAGTCGGTCATGGGCGTCAGCATGATGATCCTGTTCCCGCTGACCTTTGCCAGCAACATCTTCGTCGACCCCGACACGATGCCCCCGTGGCTGCAGCGCTTCGTCGACGTGAATCCCATCACCCACCTTGTGGCGGCCGTGCGGGGGCTCATGGACGGCGAGGTGCCGGGCGAGATCGGCTGGGTGCTGCTGGCCTGCGTGGTGCTGGTCGCCGCTTTCGCCCCGCTCACGATGCGCCTGTACAGCACGAAGAGCTGACCACCTCGTCCCTCCTCGTCCGTGTCGAACGCGGCCGGCAGGCTCCCCTCTGCCGGCCGCGTTTCGATCTCGGCGAGCCGCCTCCCGGGTCAGGGACGCCGGCGGACGAGCGTGGCGGCCCGGCGCTCCAGAGTGGCCCGGTCACGGGGCGTTACCGTGGGTCCGGCGGTCTCGGCCGACGGCCGCCGGCGCGGGCGGGGGGTCGGGCGCGCGGACCTACGTCCCGTCGACGCTCCAGTGCCACGGTTCGCTCGGCAGGTTGTGCAGGCCGTACTCGGCGGCGTGCGACGAGAGCCAGCTGAAGCACGGGCTCGACCGGCCCACCGACCGCCCGTTGCAGGTGAAGTCGATGGCCAGGCCTCGCTCGTGGTTCGAGCTGCCCGGGCGGGCGGTCGGCGGCGAGCACTGCGACGAGGGCATCTCGTAGATGGCGTACGAGCTCGACCCGCAGTGGGCACGCCGCAGGCGGATCTGCTGGGCCGGGTCGCGGTACCCACCGCCGCCGAGCGACAGGCCGTCGGACCGGGCGGCCCGCACGAGGGAACCGACCTGGTCCGCGATCTCGGAGTGCACGGTGATGCCCTCGACGGTGGTGAGGGGCACGTCGCCCGCCGTGCCGGAGTAGCTGCTGGGACCGGCGGCCTGGGCCGCCCGGTAGCTCTCCGCCATCGACAGGACGTCGGCCACGTACTCCCGCGAGCGGTTGTAGCCCAGCAACGCCCCCTCGGGATCGGCGCTCACGTTCAGCGTGGCCAGGTATCGGGCGGCCGAGTGGGTGGCATCCGGCCACGACCACGGATCCGCGTCGCCGTCGGCGTCGCCGTCGGTCGCGAAGCCCTGTCCGTCCGCGGCCTGGGGTGAGGTGCGCGGCTCCATCTCGTGCTGGCCGAGGCTGTGCCGCCACGTGCTCCCGATGAACTGCATGTACCCCCGGGCGCCCGCGTGGTTCATGGTCTCGGGCGGGTTGCAGCCGTTGAGGTCGGCCCGGCCGTGGTTGCACTCGACCTTCCCGATGGCGGCCAGGATCGCCCAGTCGACCTGCCACGTCGCCGCCGCGTCGCGGTACGCAACCAGGGCCTCCGGCGGGACGTCGGCCAGGGCCGCCGCCGACATGCCGCTCATCGAGCCCCGGGGATCCCGCGTGCCACCGATCGCCACGATGATCGCGGTCATGGGTAGGACCACCGCGGCGACCAACACCGCCACGCCGTAGGCGATCAGCCGCGTGCGGGCGCGGCTGCGCTGGCGCTCGCGGCGAGTCCGCTCGGACCGGCGACGCCGCAGCGCCGTCGCGACGACGGCCCGACGGACGCGCTGGGCCGTGGCGACGACGCCGGGGGCCGCCACGGATCAGGCCTCGCCGTCCCCGGGCCGCCGGCGGTCGCCCCGGGCCCGCCGGCGCAGGCCACCGAGGCGGTCCCGGACGGTGGGACCGGAGGACTCGCTGCGTATCTGGCGCTGCACCTGGCGGGTGCTGAGCTGCTCGATCCGGTTCCGGGCGACCCGCGCCCGGCGGGTCATGGGCTGGGCACCGCCGATCGACACGGACCGCTCGCGTCGGGGTCGGCCGCGCTCGTCGAAGACGATGCTCGTGGTCTCGCGCGGGATCGGGCGCAAGCCCCGGGCCTCGGCGGCCAGCGTCGTGTTGAACGACCGCTGCTGGCCCATGCGGGTCGAGACGGTGTTGCTGGCGATCGTGCGGGTACGCGACGAGCCCCCGGCCAGGGCGAAGCCGGTGAGGCCGCCGGCGGCCCCGGCCGCCAGCCAGCTGCCGTCGTCCTGCATGGCCTGGGGGGACAGGCGGCCGCCGATGTTGGCGGCCAAGTCGGCGCCGGCGGACAGCACCCGGCGTCGGGCGGCGAACATGGCGATGACCACGATGTTGACGAGGGCGAACCGCTCGATGAGGTCGGCGTCGGCGCCGGCGGACAGCAGCGCCTCGATCGTGAGCAACAGGAGCGACAGCACGAAGCTCATCCCGATCACGACGAGGATCACCCGGATGATGCCCGCGATCCAGGCGAGCGCGAGCTTGCGGGCGCCCCCGGTGAGGATCGCGCCGAGCGCGGCGAACGGTGCGACGGCGAACAGGACGACCGCCATGATCTGCGCCACGACGATCGTCAGTGATACGAGCCCCACGAGCACGACCATGACGAGCGCAGCGGTCATCGTCAGCACGGCCCCGAACAGCCGCTGGCCCGTGGGGTCGTGGTTGAAGTCGGCCTGGGCCTGGCAGCCGGCCTGCTCCATGGCGTCCCGGGGACCGTCGCTGTTGCCCCACGGCCCGAAGGCCAGGATGCGGTCCCGCATCGCCCGGCACTGCGGCGGCATGTCGGTGTCGCCCCAGTTGAGATGGTCGTAGGGGTCCTCGACGAAGGCGCGGTGCAGGTGGGCCTGCAGCGGCTGGAGCACGGCGTCGGCATCGAGGGCGTCGTCCGGTGGTGGTTGCCCCGTGCCGGTGGACAGCAGCGCCCCGGAGATGGTGCCCATCGTGTCGAACGCCCCCTGCATGTAGCCGGCCGGGTTGGCGAGCAGGATGCCGGCCAGCCCGGCCATCACGATGGACGCCGCGAACTCGCCGCCGGCCATCGCGAAGCGGCCCCGCAGCACGCCGAGACCCGTCCACACGACGGCGTAGAACCACGCCAGCTCGGTGAGGCCCAGCGGGCCGATCAGGTTGGACTGGTACGTGTCCGCGATCGTGATCGCCGGACCGCCCAGGCGCTCGTAGACGCCGAACGAGTAGGCCCACTCGACCAGCCACAGGGACGTGGCCGTGGCGCTGCGGGCACCCTGGAACGCCAGGTCCGTGAACGTGCAATAGACCTTGCGTCCGATGTTGTTCCAGGCGCCCTCATCGCAGCCGATGTCGTAGTGCGAGCTGGCGAACGGGCCCCAGCAGTCGTCCGGCACGATCGAGCCGGCCGGGGCGGCGGCGGCCGAGCCGTCGGTGGGCTGGCACTCGTTCTGCACTGGGCCGTTGCCGAGCAGGTTGTCCGTCGCCTCGCGGTCGCGTTCGGCGTCGTCGAGGTCGTCGGGGTCGAGCGGGTCGTTGGCCGGCGTCGACGGCCGCGTGACCGGAACCGTGGTGGTCGTGGACCCCGGCGGCTCCAGGGGCGTCTGCGCGGCGGCGACCCGCGCCGAGCCGAGGATCGTGAGGGCGACGACCAGCACCGGGCTGATCCACCAGAGGGTCCGGCCCACCCGCCCGTGCGGCGACCGCTCGGCCGTTGCGCCACGCCGCGCCGGGCGACGGCCGAACGCGGTCGGGCCGCCCGAGCGGTCGGCCAGCCTCCGGAGGACGGTCGAGCCGCCGGCGAGCCCGCTCGGGGCGGTCGAGCCATGCGCGGGCGCGCCACGACGCGCCGGGCGACGGACCCCTCGCCCGCCGCCCGGCCCCGGCGGCACGCCGGCGTCGCCCATCAGCGGTTCCTGCGGCCGAGGGCGTCGCCCAGCGGCGTCCGGCGACGGCGCCGGGCCCGCTCCCGAGCGGCGGCGGCTGCGGCGGAGCGCCGGTCGCGCGGCGGGGCGGCCGCCGGGTCCCCGGGTGCGGCGGGGACGGCGGCGATCTGCCGACCGCTCCCGTCCGCTGCCCCGTCCTCGCCGTCGAGGTCGACCTCATCGAGGTCGTCCATCTCGTCGTCGAGGAGGACGAGTTCGTCGACCTCGTCGACCTCCTCGTCGCGATCGAGGTGGAGGTCGTCGAGCTCCTCGACACGATCGAGGTCCAGGTCGTCGTCGCCGATGGCGTCGAGGCCCACGACCGCGCCGTCGTCGATCGCCTCGGCGTCGGTCTCCCGCCCCGCCAGCGCCCCCAACGGCTCGGCCTTGGGCTCACGGGCAACGGGTTCGGGCGCGGCGTCCGAGAGCCCCCGCTGCGGCGTGGACGGCAGGGCGGGCTCCGCGGACGGGAGGACTGCGTCGGGGGCCGATGCGACGGGCTCCGACGCCGGGGGCAAGGCGGGCTCCGGAGGCAGCATCACCGGGTCGAGGGCCGACGAGGCGACCGGGTCCGCCGCCGGCAACGCCGGGTCGGGGGCCGGGAGGGCGGGATCCGGCGGGGCGAGGGCCGCGGCCGGGACATCCACCGCGTCGGCCGCGGCCGGGCCGACGACGGCCCCCGCGCGCAGGGCCTTGGCCACGGCGCGGGCGGTGCCGTGGGCCACGGGATCCGTCTGCGGGGTCGTGTCGAACGCGACTCGCAGCTCCTCGAGCACCGGCTCCAGCACCTGGATCAGGCCCACCCGGTCACGCACGTCCCTGTAGAGGCACTGGCCGGTGCCCAGGCCCTGAGCGAGGACGTGCTCTGCCTCCTCGCTGCCGTCGACGGCCAGGAAGCGCAGCGCCGAGTGGATGGCGCCGCCCGACTGGCGGAACACGAACCGCGAGCCGACGAGGTCGACCAGCTCGCCGGTCCCCAGGTCGTTCGGGTGCTGCGACGCCAGCCAGATCGCGCCGTTGTGCTTGCGGCCGTCGCGCACGCCCTCGAGCAGCAGCCGCTGGCCGTGCGGCGAGGCGAGCAGCGCCCACGCCTCGTCGTAGAGCGCGGCGCCGAAGCGGGTCGGGTCGCGGAACACGACCTGCCGGCCCACGGCCGCCACGAGGTAGAGAAGGGCGTGGCCGAGGATCTGCTCGGGCAGCATCTGGCGGGACAGGTGCTCGTTGACGAGCGTGTCGCGGTCGGGCAGCGCCAGGTTGGGCGCCCAGAACACGATGCAGTCGGCGTCGAGCGACACCGGCTGGCCGTCGCCGAACGCCAGGCGACCGACGCCGAGGCGCCGGTAGTGCGCCAGGCGCCGCGCCAGGCTGCGGGCGGACTCGTCGGGCCGCTCGGTGTCCTCGCCCATCCGGTGCAGCTCGTCGAGCACGTCGCTGAGGCGGGCATCGGGCCGGTCCACCACGGCGTGCACGGCCTCGGCCAGGGCCGCGCCCTCGTCGGAGTGCGCCGAGCACCCGCCCAGCAGCGACAGGAAGCCGAGCGTCACCGTGGCCCGGTCGTCGCCGGTGAACGTGCGCAGCGGGTCGAGGCACACGTCGGTGTCGGTCGAGAGGCGCACGACTTGGGCGTTGCCCGGCACCACGTGGGCGAACGAGGCGTACTCGCCGATCGCGGTGCGGTCGATCGTCACGATCTGGCCGCCGCGGGCGATCGTGTCCCAGCACAGCCGCTTGAGGAAGAACGACTTGCCCGAACCGAGCGCGCCGACGGCCGCGAGCGAGGCGGTCCGCCCCACGCGGGGTCCGTAGGTGGGGTCGAGCAGCACCGGGCTGCCGCCGCCGCCGTCGAGGGCCACACCGAGGAGCAGGCCGTGGGGGTCGCCGACTTCGGGACCGCAGAACGGCGCGCCGGCCGCCAGGTCGCCCGGCAGCAGGAACTGCGTGTAGTCGCGACACACCGGGGCCGCGCTGGTGCCGGGCATCATCGAGCGCACGAGCGCCGCCTGCCCACCGGTCGGCCGGAAGATGCCGTACTCATGAGGCTCGAACAGCGCGGTGACGGCCTCGGCCCGGTCCTCGAGCTCCGGCAGGTCGTCTGCGGCGATCGAGAAGATCATCGTCGCCTGGATCTCGGGCTCGGTCGGGTTGGCGGCCAGCTTCGAGCGCTGGCCGTCGACCGCGGCGATCGCCTCGGCGAGCGACGGCGGGGCGCCGGTCATCTCGCCGTCGTACTCGTCGACCTGGCCGATGAGCTGGCGGTGCTGGCGGCGCACCTTCATCTGGGACTCGGCGTTGGGGATGGACCTGACCCGCACGCACCAGTCGATCGGAAAGCCCACGTCGTCGACGTGGAACAGCCACTCGCCTCCCCCGCCGGGAAACGAGAACTCGTGCGGCATGTCGGCCATGGCCAGACATGTCTGGTAGCTCGTCGTGTTGCCCGAGTCGATGCGCAGGTAGCGGCGGTGACGGGGGCGGTCCGGGTCGTCGCGGTAACCGCCCTCCTTCACCACCGCGTCGCTGAGCGGGGCCAGCACGCTGATGCGGGCCTCGCCGCCGGCGGGGCGCGCCGGCGGCTCCCAGCTCTCGTCGAGGACCGGCTCGTCCGCCCCGCGGCGCAGCGTGCGGGCGTACAGCCAGCGGATCTCGCCGGCCGTCGCCCGCTCCATGTCGACGTGGGCGCCGAGGCGCACCTCGAGCGCGCGCGCCTGGCTCCGCCGCAGGCCGAGCTCACGCTCCGACACGGCCATGGGCGACAGGCCGAAGCTCGACGCCACGTCCTCGGCGGCGGAGCGCAGGGCGTCGCGCCAGGAGCCCTGGCGGCTGCCGCCATCCAGCGACGTGGCCACGTAGTACAACCGCCGATGCAGCGGCGTGTCTGTGAGGTGCTCAGCCGTCTCGCGGCAAACCTCGGCCCACGCCGGGAAACGGTCGACGTCGACGTCCTCGAGCATGTTCGCCACGACGTCCCAGGCGTCGAGGCGCTCGCACACCGACAGCAGCATCGACTCGGGCGGCAGGCCGATGACCAGGCCGCGCAGGCGCGCGTGAACGGCGACCTTGGCGGCGGCGGAGGTGTGAGCGTGCGCGAACGGCGTCACCCGCCACAACGCCCACACGCCGCCATCGGTGGACCAGATGAGGTTCCCGACGATGGCGCGGGCCGGGGGCTTCACGCGTCGTCCAGGGGTTCGGCCGCGACGTTCATGCGCACTGCGGCCAGCGGCACCGCGCGCTTCTCGGTGTTCGGGCGACCCCGCAGGGCGCCCTTCGGCGGCACACACCACAGCATCACCCAGCCGAGCGCGGCCCGGGGCAGGCTGCGCCCCTCGACCCGCACGCGGCGCACGGCCCACGTCAGCCCGATGGGGATGCCGGCCACCACGATCAGGGCCAGGGTCGTCGGGAGCTTCGTCGCCCACAGGTGCCACGTCTGGACCATCACCCAGCAGCTGACGAGCAGCACCCCGATCTGGGTGAGGCTCAGCTGGAACGGCGGTGTCCACCCCGCGATGCGGCCCAGCACCATGGGGTGCCGGCGCGCGTGGGTGTAGGTGGCGCAGTGGATCTGCGCCACGCCCGTCTCATCGGCCACGGGTCAGGCCAACCCGGAGGCCTCGGCCGGCTGGCCGGACTCCTCGACGATGTCCTCGCCGACCTGCTCCTGCAGGAAGTCGATGTTGAACACGGCCCACACGACCACGGCGCCGAACACGATGGCGCCGATCGTCGGCACGATGGCCCTCGTGCGGGCCCACGTGGCGATGATCATGCCGATGGCGACCAGCACGACCGCGGCGGTCAGCATGTCCTGGGCTTCGGCGATGAGGTTGTTGACGAGGTCGATCACGGCGTAGCTCCTTGACGGGGTGGCGGGGAGCCGTCGCGGTGCGTCGGTGCGGCGGCGGCGGGGGCGGGGGCGGGATCAGGCACCGGGCTCTGAGGCGATCGAGACGGTCGTCGTCGCGTCCGCCGGTGCGGAGGTGGAGGACGTGGATGGCGAGGCGCCGGAGCTCGCGCCGGCATCGTCGTCGATGGTCGGCGCTCCGGACAGCGAGGTCACCTCCCATCGGCCGGCGCGCTCCGCCAGGCCGAGCTCGTAGGAAACGGTGCGCGGCACGCCGTTGGCCGACGCACCGCGGGCGGCGACACGGACGCGCGCCGTTCCGTCGCCCAGGTCGGAGACCGCCCACCGCTGCAGGGTGACCTGCTCGAAGGGGGCGGGTGTGACGGGTGCGATGGTGACGTCGGGAGCCACGTAGCGCGAGACGTCGCCGTCGCCCGCCACGAGAGCGGAGAGGAAGCCCTCGACGGTCGTCGCCATGTCCTCGTCGTCGGGCGAGGGCACGCCCATGCCGCCGCCGGAGGGGCGCGGCGGATCGTCAGGCTCGGCGGGAGCCGGGACGAGGGCCGGCTCGGTCACGGCGATCAGGCGGCCGTCCGTCTCGGCGACGCCGACCTCGAGGTACCAGATGCCGCCGGACCGCCACGTGTCGTCGACCTGCTCCTCGACCGGCGTGGCGACGGTGACGGCCCAGTAGCCGTCGTCGACGCGGCGGGCGTCGACCACGTGCGTGCCACCGCTCACCCGGCGCTGGCCCGCGTCGCCGGCGTTGGTCGACGGGTTGACGGCGAACAGGGCGTTCAGCGCCTCCTCGTCGTCCTCGCCGGCGGCCTCGACCCAGGTGGTGACGGCCACCTCGGCGAAGCCCGCCGTGTCGGCCGGGACGCTGGCCGAGGCGGCGTCGTCCGCAACCCGCGCCGCGGGCTTCGCGCTCGGCCGCAGCAGGCCGACGCAGCCGCCGAAGGCCCCGAGCGCCACGAGGAACCACAGGCCGACGCGGGCCGCGAGCTGGGCGTTCGGCCGGGCGGGGATCGTGCGCCGGGGGTCGTTGCTGGCACGGGCCGCCTTGCGGGCGTCGCGGCCGTTGGCGCCGTTGCGCCCATTGCCCGGGCCGAACAACGCCCGCGAGAGGCGGGACCGGCCCGCGGGGGGGTCGCCGGCCTCGACCTGCCCGTCCTCCCCGGGCGCGACCCGGCGCGGTGCGATCGACCTCACGCCCATCTGATGCGATCCTCCCGCGCACAAAACGCAAGCGCGCGCGATCGGCTGCGACCCCTTCGCGGTATCACGCGCTCACCAACCCCCGGCCGCCGCCGCCCCCGGTCAGGCGCTCGAGCAGCGCCACGGTCTCGGGGTGGATCGTGTCCTCGGGCTCCGCGCCGTCGTCGGGATCCGCCACGGCTTCGCACAGCTCGCGGAACACCCGCTGGACCCCCGGGATGTTGCCGGCGGCGTGGGCGGCCCGCATGAGCAGCCGGTACATGCGCTCGTCGAGCGGGAACGCCTCGAGGCCCCGGCGAGCGGCCCACTCGGCGGCCCGCCAGTCGCCGGTCGCGAGCCGCACCTCGGCGACCTCCTCGGCGACGTCCACCACCTGGGCCACGATCATGCCCCGGTGCGGCGCCACCCACGCGTAGCCCCGGCCCGCGCCGGTGAAGGGCTCGCCGCCCACCAGCGTGAGGGCCTCGGAGAGCACGTCGGCGGCGTCCTCGGCGTCCTCGACGTCCTCGGCGATGGCGACGAGCTCGTGGAACAGGCCGTAATCGGTCACGACGCGGGGCGAGAGCTCGTAGCGTCCGCCGCTGGGCGCCGGGAACAGGTCGTCGCCCAGCGTCTTGCGGGCGGCGGCCACCGTGTTGTGGAACGTCTTGGTGGCGTTGGCGCCGGTCGGGAACAGCACGATCTCGAGGTCCTCGCGGTCGACCGGCACCTCGCGCAGGGCGAGGTACGTGATGGCCTCGAGGGCCTTCTGGCGCCCGGGAACGAGACGCTGGGCGCCCTGGTCGGTGTGGCGGACGGCCTCGACGTCGCCCAGCACCCGGACCAGCACGTCCACCTCGGCCAGCAGCTCGCCGAGCGGGCTGGTCGGTTCGTCGTCGTCCCGGTCGTCCTCGGACAGGTCGTCCTCGTCCTCCTCGGCCGGGGCGTCGCCAGCGGGAGCGGTCGAATCCCCGTCGACCGTCGGGCCGGCAGGGCGGAACGAGTCCTCTGTGTCCGCCGGGGCGGCGTGGATCGGCCCCTCCTCGTCGGTCGGGGCGGCGGCGGTCGCGGGTGGCTCTGCGGCGACGTCCCGGTCGGGGGGCGCCGACGGCGGCCCCGAGGGCCCGGACGGGCCCCTCTCCGGGTCGGGCGGCACCGCGGGGTCGGGCGGTGGGACGGGCGGCGGGGACACCGGAGCGGACGGCGGGGACGGCGCGTGCGGCGCCGGCGGCTGGGGCACCAGAGGCGGCAGAGCAGACGGCCGGGGCGGCGGGGGCACCGGAGCGGACGGCGGGGACGGCGGGGGCACCGGAGCGGACGGCGGGGGCGGCTCGGGCGCCGGAGCCGGCGGCGCGGAAGCCGGGGGCACCGGAGCCGCCGGCGAGGGCGCCGGAGCGGACGGCGGGACGACGGCGACGGGGGGCGCACCGCCGTCCGCCTCCTCGGCGTCGGGAGCGAGGGCGGGATCCGTCGGCAGGTCGGCATCCGTGTCGGGGTCGGACGTGCGGACCGGCGTGCGGACCTCCGGCTCGACCACGTCGGCGGCCGCCACGTCGTCGAGATCCGCGGCCACATCCAGCAGGTCCGCCACGGCCTGGGTGTCGTGCTCGTCGAGCTGGCGGGCCCGGACCGACGGGTCGACGCCGTCGATGTGCAGCCAGCCGTCGTCGTCGATGCGCAGCGCGCGACCGTGCGCAACGGCGCCGGGAGGGCAGACGACGCCCACGGCGTAGCCGGGACGGGCGGCGAGGGCGGCGACGCGGTAGCGCTCGACGTCGGGGGCCCGGGCGCTGATGACGACCAGCGGCTCCCAGGCGTCGGGGGTCGCCCCCGCGGCCCGCGCCATGGCCGTGCTCGGGCACTGCAGCGAGCGCAGGGCGCTGATCACTTCGGACGCCCGGTTCTCGGCATCGACGAGCGCGACGCCCAACGACTCGGCCGTCTCGACCCAGGGCAGGGCGGTCAGCTCGCCGCTGAGGCCGACGAGCAGGACGCGGGGCTGCTCGGTCCAGGGGGCGGTGGCGGCGGCCACGGCCAGCGAGCGCAGGAAGGGGATCGTGCGCTCGACCGGGCCGTCGACGGTGACCACGCCGCTGGCCTCGAGATCGACCAACACCTCGGCCCCGGCGAGGGTGGTGCCCACCGGCACGAGGGCGGGGGCAGGCGACGCCGCCTGCGAGCCGAGCGCCACCAGCTCGTCCGGCGCGGCGACGGATCGCCAGCGGGTCGGGTTCTCGGCGACGAAACCGGTGGGGGCCGGGGCCGGCTCCGCGAGGACGAGCACGACGTTCTCCGTGGTCGCCTCGACCCAGCGGATCGGAGGGGGCCCGCCGACGCCCGACCCGGCGGCGGCGGCCCGGAGCGCGCCGTCGACCAGGCGGGCGCCCTCGGTGTCGGCGCCAGTGCGGAGCTGCTGCTCGAGCACCGCCAGATCGGGGTCGGGCATGGGGACGCGGCGTCCGGCCCGGCGGTGGCGCAACTGCGCCCGCCGGCGGCGGTCGAGCACCAGCACGAGCCCGGCCAGCGCCAGGCCCCCGCCGATCAGGCCGATGGGCACCAACCGGTCGGTCTCGTCGTCCGACTCGCCGGTGGCCGGGGCGTCCGGGGCGGTCTGGTCGGCCGGCGGCGACGTGGCGACCGTGCCGGGCTGGTCGCCCTCGTCACCGGAGGCCGGGGCGGCGGCGGGCCCGCCGGGCTCGTCGGCGGCCACGGTGGTCGTCGTGGCCGCACCGTCGCCGGGGGCGGGGGTGGCCTCGGGGGCGCCGTCGGACGGAGTCGTGCCGGCCTCGGGTGCGGTGGCGTCACCAGTTTCGGGAGGGGCCTGCTCCTCGGTGGTCGGGGCGGACGGCGCCTGGTCGCCGGCGGCCGGGGCGCCGGGCTCGGCGGCCGGCGCCGTGGTGGTCGAGCCCGCATCGGGGGCGGCCTCCGCCGGGGCCTCCGGCGTCGTGGCGGCCGGAGGCCCGGTCGTCACCGGGGCCTCGGGCGCGGCGACCTCGCCGTCCCTGGCGGACGGGGCCGGGAGCGCCGGAGCGCCCGGGCGGCCGGCGGCCTCGTCGACGTCGCGGGTGGGCGCCACCGCCCCGGAGGCGGGTGCGCCGGACGCGTCCGCGGGGACCGACGGAGAGCCGGGCGCCATCTCGGGCACCGTCTCGGGCACGCTCCCGGGCACGGCGGTGGTGGGCGCGGGCGCGGTGGTCGCGTCGCTCGGCGCCGCCGACTCGCGCGTGTCGGCCGGAGCCGACGCCTCGGGTGCCGCCTCGTCGGCCGGGGCGGACGCTGAGGGAGCATCGGCCGCTTCGGACGACGGCGGGCCGCCACCGCCGCCGTCGGGCGCAGGCGATGGGCCGGGGGAGGTGGGCGGCGTCGTCGGCGCCGGAGCGGGCGGCGGAGCCAGCGGGTCCGCCGGCGTGGCCGGGAGCGTGAACTGCTCGCCAGGGTAGATGTCGTCGGAGTCGCGGGGCGGAGCCAGGCGGTCGCGGTTGGTGGCGAGCGTGTCGTCCCAGTAGTCCGCCACCTCGGCGTCGCTCGGGGCGCGGCCCCATGTGTCGGCCAGCTGGTCCTCGGCCAGGCCCCAGAAGTGGTCGCCGGGCTGAACCGTGACGGTCTCGGCCGGCGGCGCGACGGGGCCGGCGGCCGGCGCGACCGTCACTCCGTCGCCGCCGGGAAGCACGAGCTCCCACCCGGGCCGGATGGCATCGTCCGGGTTTGCCCACACACTGCCATCGGGCTGGGTGCGGGTGCGGTTCGCCTCCCACAGCTCGCGCCAGCGCATGCCGTCACCGAGGTGAGACTCGGCCAGCGCCCAGGGGCTGTCGCCGCGGCCGACCGTGATCGTCGGCGGAGGGGCGGGGGCGGGGACGGCCTGGCTCGTCGCGACCGGCTGGAGCTCCGGCGCGGCTGCGACGGCGCCGCCGGCGCCGCCGGTGGAGGTGAGCGCCGCCCGAGTCTCGGCGTCGGGGACGCCCCGGAACAGCAACGGCATCGACGGCTCGACCGGCCGCTCACCGCTGACGGAGGAGACCTCGGAACGAGCGGCCGGGGCGCGGGCGGGGCCGGCGCTGGCGGCATGCACGGTCGGCAGGCCCGGCGCAGAGAGCGAGGCGAGCGTCCCGAACGTCAGCATCACCGTGCCGACGAGGTGGCCGGCGAGACGCTGGAACGGCGAGGGCACCGGCAGCGCGCCGCGCCGCCGTCCCCGCACCTGGACGACCACCTCGGCGCCGACGGCCAGCACGAACACTGCCCAGCACAGCCACAGCGCCACGGTGAGGATGGCGACGACCGTGCCGTCGGAAACGAGCGTGGTGGGCAGGTCGGTGATCTGCTCGCGGGTGGGCAGGCCGGTGATCGGCCAGTCGCCCCAGCGCAGCAGCGCCAGGGGGACGCCGGCGACGAGGCCGAACAGCGTGGCGAGGGCGCCCAGGCCGCGGGCGACGTCGCCGGCGGTCTCGAGGCGGCGGGCGGGACGGGCGTCGTGTCTGATCATGGTGCGGTCGGTCCTTGCACGGCATGGGCCGTGGCAGTGGCGTCGACGCTGACGGAGCCAGGGAGGATCTGCAAGCTGGTGGTGTCGGTCACGGTCACGGTGACATCCATGTCGACGACCGTCACGTCGCCGGACACGTCACGGTCGGCGAGGTAGGCGATGGCGGCGGAGCGGGCGGCGTCGGGATCGAGTCGGATGGTGCCGGTGACCGCGGCGGCGCGGTCGATCTGCTGGGCGCCGGCACGGGCGGCGGCGGCGGCGCTGCCGAAGGCGTCGCTGCGGGCCCGCAGCGCCCGGCCGGCGTCGTGGACGAGACCGACGAGCGACACGCAGGCGAAGGCCAGCGCCACCGTCCACACGGTCACGAAGCCTCTCTCGTCGTGCCGCCGGGCGTGGCTCACTGCACGACCCCCGCGGCCCCGGGACCCGTCTCGCGGTACTGGTCGATGACCTCGCGGGCGGTGGCGGTCACCTGCATCGAGCCCGGGACCCGCAGCAGCGTCGCCTCGGACAGGTCGACCTGGCACGTGATCGTGACACGGACCTCGGCGGCACTGATCTCGGGCTCGAAGCGCATCGACGCGCACATGGACGAGCCGACTCGGACCGTCGACTCCGCGTCGGCGCGGGCGTCGGCCACCGCAGACTGCGGGTCACGCGCGACGCTGATGGTGCGCGCCGCCGAGCGGGCGGCTGCCTCGGCCGAGGCCGACCCCACGTTCAGGCGACCGGCGAAGATAATCATGGCGACGAACAAGAACGACACAATCGCCAGGATCACGAGCTCGACCTGCGCCGAGCCGCGCTCCTCCCCCGACAGCCGCACCGGGCGACACCGCCGGGCCGTCACTCGACGAACCTCTCCACCGGACCGTCGATGGTCACGGTGATCGGTACGTCGAAGAACGGCAGCACCGTGATGGCGTCGCCCCGCACGGTGACCTCGGCGTCGGTCGTCGTGCGCGTCGCGTCCACGCTCGCATCCCGGATGCCGCCCACCTGGCCGATGAACTGGTCGGCCGTGGCGACGCCGTCGCCCGTCGTACCCGTCTCGACCCGCACGGCATCGAGGCCGTGGCGCGCTGCCGTCGTGGCCACCGATCGCCCGTAGAACCACAGGCTGATCTGGACCACGGCCAGGAAGAGCGCGAGGACGGCCGGGAGCACGGCCACGGTTGCGGCCAGCGCTCCCCGATCCCCGCGGCATCGCCGCGTCACGGGCGATCACCCCTCGTGGGTCACCTCGGTCGGCTCGACGGGATCGCGTCAGAAGCCGAGGTCGATGTTGCCGACCGCGCCGGTCACGAGGGCGTAGACGAGCCCGCCGACGGCCACGGCCGCCACGGCCATCAGGCCCATCATCGCGGTGTCGTCGGTGACACCGCCGTGCTCGTCCCGGCGGTCGCGCCAGGCGCCCGCGAGCACCTCGCACCACATCCGGATCATCTGGGTGGTCTCACGCATAGGGGTCGTCTCCTTGGCGGTGGTAGGAGTCGGTGTGTGTCTGTGGTGGGCGGTCGGTTGCGGGGAGAGGCGGGCGGCGGGAGGCGGGGCGGCGGCGCATCGCGTCAGTTGCCGATGCTGAAGAGGACGGTCAGGGCCGGGTAGCCGAGGAAGGCGAGGAAGCCGAGCACGAGCAACACCGAGGGCAGGCTCATCCGCTCGGTCACCGCGGCGGCCGACTGCTCGGTCTCGGCCGTGATGCGCTCGCGGATCGTGCGGGCCTTGGCGCTGACGGTCTCGCGGACGGCGGCGCCCTCTTCGCCCGCCATGGAGATCGTGCTGGCCAGCTCGGTGAGGTCGCTGATCCCCAACTCGGTGCCGAGCGCGGCGAGCGCCTCCCACGGGGGCGCACCCCGCACGTAACCGGACGTCAGGGCGCCGCGCAGCTCGGCGAACGCCCAGCCCTGGCCCGCACCGGAGGCGGTCTCGAGCGCCTGCTCCACGCCGCGGCCGGCGGCCAGGCTCATGACCGCCACGTTGCAGTAGGCCGAAAGGGCGTGAGCGAACGCCTTGCGGCGGCCGGCCGCCTGCTGGCGCAGCGTCACGAACGGGATTACCGCGCCCCAGCAGCACCCGAGCACGGCGACGAGACCGGGCACGGTCGGGGGCAGGTCGGCGCCCACGGCCCACAGCACGAAGGCGGTCCACGGGCCGATCAGCAAGGCGAGCAGGACGTAGGAGCCGACGCGGGCGGCCTGCTCCTCGGGCATGCGCCCGACGATGCGCAGGTCGGTGCGGGTCTGTTCGATCAGCCGGGCGAGGAGGGGCAGGTGGCGAAGCAGGAAGCCGCCGAAGCGCGTGTCCCGGTCGGCCTCGAGTTCGGGGGCGACGACGATCGGACGGCGCTCCAGCCGGGCGATCGCCGCGCCCAACGGCTCGGGTGCCGGGCGCAGACCGGTCCACGCCAGGAACAGGCCGCCGCCCACGAGCAGGCCGGCGAGCAGGACGCCCGTCACCGGTCGAGCCTCCGGGCGAGGAAGCGCTCGACGGGATGGGTGCGGCCCATGCGAACCATGGCCGCGATGCCCGCGGCCCAGGTGAGCGCTACGGCGAAGAGCACGGCCTGGCCGACGGGCGTGTCGTAGGGCTCGAGGTACTTGCCCGCTGCGAGGACGAGGATGCCGACGAAGACCGCCATGATCATGATGACGGAACGCATGTCCGACCGGGGTCGTTCGCGGGCGACCTCGATGCGGCGGTGCATGCGGGCCTCCTCCCGGGCGGCGGCGGCCAGGTCGTCGAGCACGCTGCGGATCTGCCGCCCACCCGACCGGGCGGCCAGCCGCAGGGACGTGACGACGAGGTCGCCGAGCGGATGGTCGAGGTCATCGGCCAGGTCGTCGAGAGCGTCGTCGAGCGGCTCGTAGGCCAGCCGGCGGGACAGGCGCACGACGTGGGGACGGATCAGGGCCGGCGCCCCGTGGGCCGTGGCGGTGAGCACGCCCTCGATGCCCCGAGGCGTGCCCGTGGCGTCGCGCAGCATCTCGACCCAGGCCGTGAGGGCGTCGGCCTTGGCGCCGTCGTCGGGGCGCGAGGGTGTGGGCTTCGAGGCGTAGGCGGCGGCGATGCCCACGCCCACGGCGGCGACCGGCCAGCGGGTCACGATGAGCGTGACGAGCCCCGCCGTGCCGATCAACGCCGCGCGCTCGGGCGCCGGCACGTCCCAGCGGCGGCGGGCGCGGGGGCGCACACGCTTCGACCTCGGCACGCGCCGGCGCAGGCCGGTGACCGCCAGTGCCAGCCCGGCGACGAGGAGGAGCCCGGAGAACGCGGCGAGAGCCGTCACCAGATCTCCGTGTGCAGGTCGGGGTCGTATCCGGCGTCGACGAGCCGGTCGAGCATGTCGATCGGGATCGGGCAGTTCGGGTTGCGGATCGCCGCCTTGTCGGGGCCCGGCACGAACCAGTCGTTCGTGATGATCTGCCTGTGCTCGACGTCGTAGTCGACCACCTGCACGATCTCGGAGATGACCCGGCGGCGGTCGGGCGTGAGGTCGAGGTAGACGATGAGGTCGAGGGCGAACGCGGCGGTCTGCAGCACGTCACCCCGCTCGAAGCTGGCCCCGTTGCGGCGGGCGTAGTTGACCAGCTTCTCGAACGTCTGGCGCGACGACTGGGCGTGCAGGGTGCAGAGGGTGCCGGCGATGCCGTCGCAGGCGGCCTCGAGCATGAACATGACCTCGGGGCCGCGGACCTCGCCGACCACGATGCGGTCCGGCGCGTGGCGCTTCACGGCGTGGGTCAGGTCGGCGAGCGTGACCGCGCCCTGGCCCTCCATGTTGGACGGGCGTTCGACCAACTCGACGACGTGGCTGTGCCGCTCGGCGTCGATGCCGATCTGCAGCTCGGGCTCCTGCTCGAGCACGACGATGCGCTCGTCGGGGGGGCACTCGTGGAGCAGCGCCCGCATGAGCGTCGTCTTGCCCCGGCCCATGCCGCCGGCGATCAGGATGTTGAGCCGTGCCCGCATCGCCGCCCGCAACAGGCTGGCGATGCCTTCGTCGTACATCTTCCAGGCCGAGACGAGCACCGACTGGTCGGCGTCGACGAGCGGGTGGCGGCGGATCGACACGACCGGGCGCGCCGACACCCAGGCGGCGGCGGCGAGGCGGGAGCCGTCGGAGAGCTGCAGGTCCAGCAGCGGGCGGGCGGGGGAGAACTCCTTCTCGATCTGGGTGCCGTCGCCGTCGAGGCCGAGGCGGCCCCCCTTCCGGGCGAGGGCCTGGATCTGGATGATGAGGTCCTCGTCGGTGGCGGCGATCGGGTCGACCTGGTGCTCCTCGCCCTCGATCGTGCGGATGCGCACGTTGTCGCAGCCCACGGCGAAGATGTCGGTGACCTCGGGGCGGGCGAGGTAGCTGTCGAGGCCCGGGAGTTGCGAGAACACGGTGGTGAGGACCGACTCGATGAGCCGGTCCTCCTCCTCGGGCGTGAGTGTCATCTCGCCGCGCTGCTGGGCGGCGCGCCACTGGTCGTCGAGCTCGCGCCGGAGGATCGACCGGGCCAGGTGGCGGCGGTCGAGGTAGTCGAGCGCCGGCAGCCCCTCCTGCTCGCGGCGGGCGGCCTGCTCGCCGATCTCGGCGGCGACGATGCGGCGGAGGCGTACGTCCAGCTTGTCGCTCATCGCCGACCCCCCTCGGTGCCGGGTCGGCCACCGTTCCCGTGGGCCACGGCGGGCGCCGGTACGGCGCCCCCCTTGGCCGGAGCACCGTTGCCCGCGGCGGGCGTGCCGCGCCCCGGGGCGCGCGCCCGGTCCGCCGGGGCAGTGGGGCCCGTGGCGGGACCTGCCTCGTCGCGGTCCGGCGACGGAGGGGGCGCGTAGGGCGCCGGAGGCGGCGGCTGGGTCGGTCGGCCATCCGCGGGGACCTGACCGCCCGTCGCGTCGTTCACCCCGGCCGGGGGCGGCGGGGGCGGCGGCGGCAACGGCGGCAGCACACGATGGCTCCCGGGTTCGCCGCGATCGTCGCGCGCACCCGGCACCACCGGCTCGGCTCCGGCGCCGATGCGGTCAGCCGGACCAGCCGGCACCGCACGATGAGGACCCGTGTCGACCCGGTCATCCGGCATCGCATGGCGGGCATCGACAGCTACCGGACCCGCCGGACCAGCGGCGACGGCACGATGCGCACCGGTGTCGACTCTGTCGCCCGGACCAGCCGGCACCGCGCGATGCGAACCCGTGTCGACCCGGTCGCCCGCCCCACCCGGCACGGCACGGTGCTCACCGGTGTCGACGCCGCTGCCCGGAGCGGGCGGGCGGGGCCAGCGGCCTACAGGAGGGCCGGCCGAGGGGCCGGCCCCACGGGCGGCCGGGCGCTCGTCCGCCCGAACGACGGGGCGTGGCCGGATCGGAGCGGGGGTGGGATGCGCCTCGACGGCACCCACGGACGGCGAGAGCTCGGCTCCGGCCGGCGAGGCGTCACGACGTTCCTCCGCTGTGCGCGCCGCCCGGTCGGCCGCGGCGGCATCGCGGGCAGCTCGGGCGAGCACGCGCTCCTGCACCCGTGATCGGGACGCGGCCGGCAGCCCGGCGGGCACGCCGGCGATCTCGCGTCCGGCTGCGGGCGCAGGGGCCGTCGGACGCCGGGCCGTGACCGGACCGACGGTCGCCCGGGCCGGTGCCCGGCCGACGTGGTCGACCAGCATGTCGAGGCTGCGGGCGGCCGACGAGGCGAGCCACGTGCGGCCCCAGCTGCGGGTGACGCCCTTGGCCCACAGCGCGGCGGTGCCGCGGGGGTCCCAGGCGATGGCGCTGCCGAGTGGCAGCTCGAGTTGGGCGGCGACTTCGGCCGGGGCGTACGGCTTCATGCCCACGACCAGGGCGACCACGGGCCGCCGGGCGACCTCGCGGAGCCGGTCCACCATGTGCCGGGTGTGCTCGACGCTGGCCACGCTGGGCCGGCACACGACGGCGACCAGGTCGCCGAGGGCGACGCGGCGGGCGGTGGGCTGGCCGGCGTCCCAACGACCGGCGTCGACGAACACGAGGCCGCCGTGCTGGGCGAGGGCCGGATCCCACCGGTCGAGGACCGAGCCGATGACCGAGGCGGCCATGAGCCCCGCCGTCGGGGCAAGCAGCACGGGGACGTCGGCCGGGGTGACCGAGGTGTGCCGTCCGATCGCGGCCGACGACACGTCGCGCCGCAGCTCGCCGGCGGACCGGACGAGGCCAGGCTCGTCGCTCGAGCCGGTGTAGATCTGCACGTCGCCACCGGACGGGTCGAGCTCGACGAGCAGAGCAGCGCCCTCGATCGTGGCGGCAGCCGTCAGGCACGCCGCGGCGGTGGTGACTCCCGGTGACCCCTTGGCGGAGACGAGCGTGATGACGGGCACCCGATCAGCCGCCCAACGCCACCAGCGACAGGCGCTCGTCGGCGGCCGCGGACGACACGTCGGCGGCCTGCGTCCGGGGTACGACGAGGGAGACCTGACGATCGCCGGTGTTCTCGTCGGCATCGCCGACGTCGCGGAGCCAGCCCTCGACGCGGACCTCCTCGCCGCCGCCAGTGACCGTGTCCTCGGGCCGGATCACGATGAACAGGTCGACGCCGCCGACCAGCCCCTCGGGAGCATCGCGGGGACCGAGCTCGGCGCCGACGACGGCCTCGTTGTCGGACACCAGGCGAGTGTCCGCGGGGACGACCTGGGCCGGTGACAGCAGGGAGCCGGGGAGGAGATCGGTGGCGGCAGCACGCCCGACGAGCTCGTCGGCCTGATCGGCGTCGATCGTCTCGACGCCGGGGTCGGCGGCCACCCGGACCGTGCGGAGGTCGTCCGCCTCGATCGTCTCGAACCGGTCGACCTGCTCCGCGACCGCGAGAACCTCGACGCGCTCGCCCGCCGAGACGTACAGCGAGGCGAAGATCCAGCCGCCGAGCAGGGCAAGCGCGGCGCCGGCGGCGACGCGGGCCCACTGGCGGCGGGCCGGGAGGCCCTCGGGGTTGGTCGACGTCGGCAGCGCGGCCCGGCGCACGCGAGCCAACCGGGGACCGGTGGTG
Source organism: Acidimicrobiales bacterium (assembly GCA_035296625.1). GTDB lineage: Bacteria > Actinomycetota > Acidimicrobiia > Acidimicrobiales > VFJN01 > DATCLS01. Next base: position 23,498 of record DATHAO010000054.1, read on the forward strand.
GCCACCGTGCCCCGGCTCCGCTCGGAGCGCCCGTTCCCGTCGCTCATCGCTCGTGCCTCTTCCGTCGTGCCGTGATCCGTCGTTGACAAGTCCTGCCCGTTCGATTGCCTATTTCGTCGTGTAGTCGATTTGACGCTGGTGCGGTGGGTAGCGGCCGCCGTGCGGCGCCTAGCCCACGACCACCGTCTGGACCTCGTTGACCGCCCGCGGCACCGGCGTCGACAGTGACTGGGGCGGGAACGTGCCGGCGGCTTCGGCGGCACCTGTGGCTGCCCAACTCACGTCCCAGGTGACGATCACCTGGCCGGGCCACTCGCCCGGTCTCCCGGCCGCTCCGGAGCGCATGGTGTAGACGTGCGCGCACGCGCCGGCCGCCGAGGCCTGCACCACCGGATCGGGGCCCGCCGGGTCGAAGCGGGTGCCGGGCGGTGCGCACTCCACGGCCGAGGTGCCCGGCTCGCCGGAATCGAACGTGAGCGTGGGCACGGCCGTGATCTCGACGCACACACCGAGCACGCAGTCCGAGTCCGCGATCGTTCCGGCCCAGTTCGTCACCTGCACGAACACCGGCAACGACACGACCGAGGCGGTCCCGACCGGCGGATCGGCGACGACCTCGGGCGCGTGCATCTGTGCCGCCACTCGTGCCAACAGCGTCGCAGCAACGACCTCGGGCGCCGGGGGAGCGGCGGCCCGAGCGGGAGCGTCGGGGGGAGCGAGCCGGTAGCCGAGCCCTCCGGTTCCGTCGCCACCTGCGCAGATCTGCACTCCCTGACCCGGACCGACGTTCATCGCCTGTCGGTATGAGGCCGCCGCAGGACCCTCGATCGTCTGCCAGACGCAGTTGTTCGCGCCCTGGCCCCCGGAGCCCGGATCCGGTGGAGGTACATAGGGACCGCTCGGACCGCTCGGACGACTGCCGGTCTCTCCGTCGGGTCGCTGCCCCGTGTTGCCGGGCCGTTCGACCGGGATCTCGACCGTGCAGGTGAGCGTGGTGGGATCGAGATTGCAGTCACCTTGCTGCGCATTCGCTGGTGGAGCCAGCGCGATCCCGCATGATGCAATGACGAATGCGGTCGCGAGGATGCAGATGGTTCGCCGGTTCATGCTGCTTCCTCACAGCCCACGGCTTCTTCGTTCCCGTCGAGGCGATTGATGAGCCAATGCCCGTCGACGCGAACCGCAGATCCTTGGCTCCGTTCGGAGCGTCCCTCGAAGACCTGGAATACCTGTCCATCGCTGCGAACGAACTCGTAGTTGAAACGAGCACACAAGGGGAATGTCACCTCGGTCGGAGACACGGTTTGGACGTCACCATCGACGGAACGTTGGACGGGAAGAACGCTGTCGCCGTGAGCACGCTGTGTCACGCCCTGCTCGCCCCTGTCTTGGAGTGCCTGGACGATGGGGTCGGTCATGTCGGAGGTAGGAGCCATGATGGATCGAAGATCCTCGTACAGGGGACCTTCGACGTTGGCAGCAACGGCCGCATCAGCGGTGATCTGGCTGACGACCTCGTCGTAGCGGGACAGGAGGTCTTGGATGTATGGCTCCACGGCTTCGGGGTCGGTGCCAGGGGGTTCCTCATCGGAGGCAGCGGTGGTGGGCGCTGCTGTCGTGGAGCCCCCTGCCGTGGTCTCGGACGAGGCCTCGTCATCATCGTCACCCGAGCAGGCGGCGACGGACAACACGGCGAGCACGGCCAGCAGTAAGGCGGGCCGGCGGCGAGGCGCATGACGGCGGGACGGCAACGAGGACGGCGTCATGTGAGGACCACGGCGACGAGCCAGCCGATGGCGATGGCGGGGGCGAACGGGAGGGACGGGCTGATCGCCCCACGCTCCGAGGTGGGCGAGGCGGGCAGCGGCGCCGGGCGGACGCCGGCGGGCGAGGTGGTGAGGAAGGCAGCGAGCCGCTGGGGCAATGGCGTGCCAGCAGGACCACGAGGAGACGCCGAGGCTGCCCGCCTCCGGCGCCGAACGACGACCGCAGTGACGCCAGCCGCCGCGAATGTCGTCCAGAGGAACGTGAGCGTGCCGGCCAGGGTCAGCGACGCCGTGAGCGTCGCCGTCGCCAGGCGGACATCACCGAAGCCCATCGCGCCGACCAGCCAGAGCGCCGCAAACACGGCGGCGACGACAGCGGTCCCGGCGACGGCTGTGGCCAGCCCTGTCCATGCCGACGAGCGCCACGCATCGACCGCCAAGGCCACGAACGAGATCCCGGCCGCGCCCCCGGCGAGCCGGGCGGGAATGCGCAGCTCACAGGCATCGATCACCGCCGCGGCGACGAGACCCGACGCTGCGACGGCCACGGCCACCCCGGTCCAGGCGCCCGCCCGGCTACCGAGGGTTCCGTCCGCAGCGGCCGCCACCGCGGCGGCCAATGCCGCGAGGCCGGCCAGCACCGCCGCCAGCGGCCATCGCGACCGCGCCACGGTCACCCCGAATGCTCGCACGCAGACGGCGGCTCCGACACCGGACGCGACAACGAGAGCGGCGAGGAGGACGGCGTTCATCTCCGGCGCCCACGGAGCTCGACACTCCCATAGCTCCCGAGGAGACGACCCGGGCCGGCGTGCCGGCCGCACCGGGCACCATGGCGCGCGCGCCGGTGCCGGGGCCCGCCAAGGGGCCCCGCGAGCCACCCGGTGGCGGAGCGGGCCCGCGCCGACCCCAGCATCGACCGGTGATCCACGACGACAATTTGTACCGCATCCTGAGCACGTGACGTAGTGGGTGAATCACAACGGTCCCGGTTCGTCACGTCAAGTTCGCACAAGCATCCACGCATCGTCTTCATGGCGACGCGCAGCGTGACAACGGTCTCACCGTCGCCTGACGCCGCCCGGTTCACTTGCGTTGGACGCCGATCGGCCACAGGAGCCTCCAGACGATGCCCGGCTGTCGTCCTGCGAGGAGTCCTGCGGCGTTGCGAGCGCTCCCCCGGTCAAATTTCACTCCGCTCCGCAGTCACCTTAGCACGCAAAGGGGCCGGCCACATTCGGCCAGTGACCCGCAAGGACCGCTCGCCGGAATGGCCGGGCCGAGTGTCACACCCCGCCGGTAGCGTCGGTCAACGATGTCCACCGACTCCCCCGACGGCGCCGCTGACGCTCCGCTGGTCCAGGCGAAGGCCCTGACCAAGCGGTTCGGCGACGACGTCGCGGTCGACGGCATCGACTTCGAGGTCCACCGGGGCGAGGTCTTCGGCTTCCTCGGGCCGAACGGCGCGGGCAAGACCACCACGATGCGCATGATCGCCTGCGTCTCCCCGGTGACCGACGGCAAGCTAAGCGTCCTGGGTATGGACCCGAGCCGCCAGGGCGCCGACATCCGGGCCCGCCTCGGCGTCGTCCCGCAGGAGGACAACCTCGACTCCGAGCTGACCGTGTGGGACAACCTGGTCATCTACGGCCGCTACTTCGGGCTCCCCCTCGCCGAGGTGCGGGCCCGAGCCGTCGACCTGCTCCACTTCGCTCGCCTCGACGACCGGCGCGACTCGCGGGTCGACCCGCTCTCCGGCGGCATGAAGCGCCGTCTCACGATCGCGCGCTCCCTCGTGAACCGGCCCGAGCTGCTCCTGCTCGACGAGCCGACCACGGGGCTCGACCCCCAGGCCCGCCACCTCCTCTGGGAGCGGCTCTACAGTCTCAAGCGCGAGGGCGTCACGCTGGTGCTCACCACCCACTACATGGACGAGGCCGAGCAACTCTGCGATCGCCTGGTGATCATGGACGGTGGCCGCATCGTCGCCGAGGGCTCGCCGCGGGCGCTGGTCGCCCGATACTGCACGCGTGAGGTGGTCGAGCTGCGCTTCGCCGAGCCCGGGGAGCAGGCCACGGCGGGCGATCGCCTCACGCAGGACGGCGCCCGCATCGAGCCGTTGGCCGACCGGCTCCTCGTCTACACCGACGACGGCGACCGCACGGCCGCCTCCGTCGGCGAGTCCGCTGGCGCGGTGCCGGACTCGGTGCTGGTGCGGCGCAGCTCCCTCGAGGACGTGTTCCTGAGCCTGACCGGCCGCACGCTGCTCGACTGACGCCCGGTGGACTACGACCCCGCTGCTGCTGCCGCCCCGGACGGGTTCGGCCCCCCCACGGGCGACGGCGCGGACGCCACGGACTTCACGACGTCGGGAAGGGAGGCCGCGGCCACCCCGGGGGCAGCCGCGACCGCGACCGACACGCCACCGCACCGCACGCGCGACCGCATCGCCGACCTCGTCGTCTCCCGCCCGTTGCTCCGCCAGACCGAGCGCGAGGCCCGGGTCTGGGTCCGCACGTGGAAGGGCTCGCTCGTCAGCGGCCTGCTGACCCCGCTGCTGTTCCTCGGGGCGATGGGCCTGGGCCTCGGCGGTCTGGTCGACGAGAACAGCGGCGACGTCGCCGGCCTCAGCTACCTCGTCTTCGTCGCCCCGGGCATCCTGGCCGCGGCGGCCATGCAGTCGGCGGCGGCCGACGCCCTGTGGCCGGTGATGAGTGGCGTGAAGTGGACGAAGACCTACCACGCAGCCAGCGCCACCCCGCTCGCCCCGAGTGACGTCTACGGCGGCTACCTCGTGTGGATGGCCGTCCGCCTCGCGATGAACGCCACGGCGTTCCTGGTGGTGGCGGCGCTCCTGGGGGGCGTGCCGTCGGCGTGGGGCGTGTTCGCCGTGCCCGCCGCGGTCGCCGGCGCCCTCGCCTTCGCCGCCCCGCTGGCCGCCTACTCGGCCTCGCAGGACAGCGACCTACCGTTCCCGATCATCATGCGCATCGTCGTGATGCCGATGTTCCTGTTCTCCGGCACGTTCTTCGCCGTCGAGCAGCTGCCGGCCGGCATCCGTCCGCTGGCGTGGGTGACCCCGCTGTGGCACGCCGTCGAGCTGGCGCGCGGCGCCACCACCGGCTCGCTCGGCCTGGCCGCCGTCGCCGGCCACGTGGCGTTCCTCGCCGCCTGCATCGCGGCCGGCGCCTGGTGGGGCGCCCGCACGTTCGGCCGGCGGTTGGCGGCGTGACCGCTATCGCCCTGGTCGGCACGAAGCGCACCCTTCGGGTGGTCGAACGCAACGTCCGTTCGTACGCCCGCATGTGGCCGGCATTCCTCACCGGGTTCCTCGAGCCGATCTTCTACCTGTTCTCCATCGGCATCGGCGTCGGCGAGCTGGTCGGCGACCTGCCGGGGCCCGGTGGCCACCCTGTGTCCTACGAACTGTTCGTGGCACCGGCCATGCTCGCCACCTCGGCCATGAACGGCACGGTGTTCGACACCACGTTCAACTTCTTCTTCAAGTACAAGTACGCGAAGACCTTCGACGGCATGCTGGCCACACCGCTCGGCGTCGCCGACATCGCCCGGGGCGAGCTGGCCTGGGCGCTTCTGCGGGGCACGATCTACGTCGCGGGCTTCCTGCTGACGATGATCGCCCTCGACCTGGTCGAGTCCTGGTGGGCGCTGCTGGCCCTGCCCGCCGCCGCCCTCATCGGCTTCGCGTTCGCGGGCGCCGGCCTCGGCCTCACCACCTACATGCGCAGCTTCACCGACTTCGCGTACGTGGGGCTCGCCATCACCCCGCTGTTCCTGTTCTCGGCCACGTTCTTCCCGCTGAGCGAGTACCCGGGAGCGCTCGCCTGGTTCGTCCGGATCAGCCCGCTCTACCAGGGCGTCGCCATCGAGCGGGCACTCGTCCTCGGCGACGTGTCGTGGTCGCTGATCGGCCACGCCGCCTACCTGGCCGCCATGGGTGTGTTCGGGTTGCGCCTCGCTACCCGTCGGCTCGGCTTCCTCCTCCAACCCTGACGGGACCGGCTCGACAGGTGACGCGACCCGCCCTCTCGTCCGCCCGGCGTGGCGCCGCCGAGCTTCCCGCGCGATCAGGGCGGGCGGGACCGAACGAGCGGTGGCAGGCAGGGCGTGGGAGCGGTCGGCTCGGGTCCGGGCGACCACGTTCGGCGGCCGTGGCGATTGTGGCCCTGACGGCGGCCTGCTCTGCTCATCGTCGTCGGGCACCTCCACCGACGGCGGCAGTGACGGCGGCACCGGCGACCACGACCGCCCGGTGACGATCACCATCGATGTCAACGGGCCCCGTCGCAGCGGCTACGTCCAGTTCAGCACCCAGGGCACGGTCGTCGCCGCCAAGGTCACCTGACCCACCACACCCGCCGCCCCGCCCCCCGATGACCCCGCAAGCCCCGGTCCCCCGACCCACGCCAGCGCCAGGCCGGGTCGCCCGCACGGGCGGGGCACACGACCGGCGACGAAGACGCCAGCCGGGTCTCCCCAGACCCGGACCAAGCGCCCAGGGGTCTCGTCAGACCCGAACAAGGCCCCGGGCGGGACTCACCGGACCGGGAACGAGTCGCCCGGGCGAGACTCGCCGGACGGCGAAACGAGGCGCCGGGTGGGTGGCGCCGAGGATGCCGACCGCTGCCGGGGCGGGCTCCCCCGGCGGCGGTAGGCCGGCACCGCAGGCGACAGGACCCGCCCGGCGCCGGGCGTCTGGTTTCCCCGGCGGCGGTAGGCCGGCACCGCAGGCGACAGGACCCGCCCGGCGGCGGGCGTCTGCCGTCGGATCACCGACAAGGCGCCGGCCGTCTGCCCCCGCACGACGAACAAGGCGCCGGGCGAGTCTCGCCGGACCACGAATAGGGCGGGTACCCCGCCGGGGGTAGCCCGGCACCGCAGGCGACAGCACCCGCCCGCGCCGGCCGAAACCCGCGCGAAGGACCGCCGGGCGGGCAGGCTGTCGACGTGGCCGCTGACGACCTGACGACGCGGCGGGGCCTGCACCTGCCGGCCGCCGCCCTCGACGAGCGGTTCGCGCGCGGGTCCGGCCCGGGAGGCCAGCACCGCAACGTCACGGCGTCGGCGGTGGAGATCGTCGCCGACCTCACCGCGCTCGTGGGCCCGGGTGCCGACCGGGTGCGCCGCCAGCTCGGTGACACGCTCCGGGCGCATGCCGAGGAGGCCCGGTCGCAGTGGCGCAACCGCACGGTGGCCCGGGACCGGCTGGCCGAGGCCATCGATGCGGCGGCTTACGTTCCGCCGCCCCGACGGCCGACGCGGCCGTCACGCGGCGCACGCGAGCGGCGCCTCGACGCCAAGCGCCAGGCCGGCGGCCTCAAACGCTCGCGCTCGTGGCGCCCCAGCGACCGCGACTGACCGTCCACCGGCGCCCGCCGACGCCCGTTCTGGCGTCCCGCACACCGCGATGACGCGGGTGAGGGACGCCAAACGGTGCGAGGTCAGGCCTGCCCGGCGTCGACCGACGCCTTGTCGCCCTCCGGCCCGGTTCCGCCCGATGCCATCCCCGGACCGGGGCGGGCCGGCCGGTAAGCGGCGCCGGGGCCGGGGTCCGGCCGGGTCGCCGGCTCAGTCGACGTCGAGGCGGGCGCGCAGGTGCTCGACGAGGCCGTCGATCGGCACCCGGTCCTGGGCCATCGTGTCGCGGTCGCGGATCGTGACCGCCCGATCATCGAGTGTCTCGAAGTCGACGGTGACGCACAACGGCGTGCCCAGCTCGTCCTGCCGGCGGTAGCGGCGGCCGATGGCCTGGGTCTCGTCGTAGTCGCACATCCAATGGGGCTGGACGAGTGACAGCACCTCGCGGGCCGGCTCCTGCAGCTCGGCCTTCTTCGAGAGCGGCAGCACTGCGACCTTGTAGGGGGCGATGCGGGGGTGGAAGCGCAGCACGACGCGGGTCTCGCCCTTGCCCTGGCCTTCGCGTTCGACCTCCTCCTCGTCGTAGGCGGCCATGAGGAAGGCCATGGCCGTGCGCGTGGCGCCCGCGGCCGGCTCGATGACGTGCGGCGTGTAGCGCTCGTTCGCGGCCTGGTCGAAGAACTCGAGGCGCTCGCCAGAGTGCTTGGCGTGCTGGGTCAGGTCGTAGTCGCCGCGGTTGGCGATGCCCTCGAGCTCGTCCCAGCCCCAGGGGAACAGGAACTCGACGTCGGAAGTGGCCGAGGAGTAGTGCGACAGCTCCTCGGCGTCGTGCCGCCGGAGCCGAAGCAGGTGGTCGGGCATGCCGAGCGACCGGTACCAGCCGAGCCGCTCGTCGCACCAGTACTCGTACCAGTGCTGGGTGTCGGCCGGCGGGACGAAGAACTCCATCTCCATCTGCTCGAACTCACGGGTGCGGAACACGAAGTTCCCCGGCGTGATCTCGTTGCGGAACGACTTGCCGATCTGGGCGATGCCGAACGGCGGGCGCTTGCGCGATGTCTCGAGCACGTTCTTGAAGTTGACGAACATGCCCTGGGCCGTCTCGGGTCGCAGGTAGACCTCGTGGCCGGCGCCCTCGACCGGGCCGGCGTAGGTCATGAACATGAGGTTGAACTGCCGGGCCTCCGTGAAGGTTCCCCGCCGGCCGCACGCCGGGCACAGGTCGGGGTCGTCGAGCTGGTCGAGGCGGAAGCGCTCGCGGCAGTTGCGGCAGTCGACGAGCGGATCGGTGAAGTTCTGCAGGTGCCCGGACGCTTCCCACACCGCCGGGGGCGACAGGATGGCGGCGTCGAGCCCGACGATGTCGTGGCGCAGCTGGACCATCGAGCGCCACCAGGCGTCCTTCACGTTGCGCAGGAGCAGGACGCCGAGTGGGCCGTAGTCGTAGGTCGAGCGGAAGCCGCCGTAGATCTCGGCCGACGGATACACGAAGCCGCGGCGCTTGCACAGGTTGACGACCTTGTCGAACAGGTCGGGCTGGGCGGCGGCGGGCTCGGTGGACATGGCGGCCCAGTGTACGGGGGCTCCCGCCGACCTCCGGAACGGTTTGCGAGCACCGGACCGGGTCCGGGGTAACGTCGCCGGCACGGAGGCGACGGTCTCCCGGCCGGCGTCCCCTGGCGACGCTGGGTGCTCGCGGTGCCCGAGCCGCGTCCGCCCGGGTGGTAGAACGGCGCGGTGAGCACGTACCCCTACCAGGGCACCCGAGACGCCACCGACGTGATGGGTCGGCGCACGGTGGCTGCCATCGTCGACGGCCTGGTGGTGACC